>DASYQX010000026.1:0-19472 GCA_036004985.1 Gemmatimonadales bacterium | reverse complement strand
TCTCCGACCACCACATCCAGGTCCGCGAGATGGTCCGGGACTTCGCGCAGACCGTGGTGAAGCCCACGGCGCGTCAGTACGACCTCGAGAGCCGCTTCCCCTGGGACAACGTCAAGCAGATGGCCGAGCTGGGCCTGTTCGGCATTCCCTGGCCGGAAGAGCTGGGCGGGGCCGGGATGGACTACCTCTCATACATCACGGTGATCCACGAGCTCGCCAAGGTGGATGCGAGTCATGCGATCACCGTCAGCGCGCACACCACACTCGGCACCTCGCCGATCATGGATTTCGGGACCGACGCGCAGAAGAAGACCTACGTGCCCCTCCTCGCAGCCGGCAAGGTGCTCGGCGGCTTCGGCCTCACCGAGCCGGGCGCCGGCTCGGATGCGGGCGGCACCAAGACGGTGGCGGTCGACAAGGGGGACCACTACGTCCTGAACGGCTCGAAGATCTTCATCACGCACGCCGGGGTAGGGGAGATCTTTGCCGTCACGGCCCGCACCGATCCCGCGGCCAAACGCACGCGCGGGATCACCGCGTTCATCGTCACCAAGGACACCTGCGATCTCGCGGACGCGAAGCGGCTCGGCATCGGCCACGCGAGCGAGCTGCCCAAGTGCGCCGGCGTCCTCGCCGGGAAGAAGGAGGACAAGCTCGGCTGGCGCGCGTCCGACACGCGGGAATTGATCTTCCAGGACGCCGTCGTGCCGAAGGAGAACGTGCTCGGCCCGGTGAACAACGGGTTCCGTCAGTTCCTGCAGACGCTGGATGGCGGGCGGATCGGGATCGCGGCGCTGTCCCTCGGCATCGCGGAGGGGGCGTTCGAGGAGTGCCTGCAGTACACGTCCACTCGGAAGCAGTTCGGGAAGCCGGTCGCGAGCTTTCAGGGTGTGCACTTCGCGCTCGCCGACCTGGCGACGGAGATCGAAGCGGCAAAGCAGCTCGTCTATCACGCCGCCTGGCTCAAACAGCACGGCCACCCGTTCAAGAAGGAAGCGGCGATGGCCAAGCTGTACGCCTCCGAGCTGTGCATGCGGGCCACCACCAAAGCGGTCCAACTGCACGGCGGCTACGGGTACACGACGGAGTATCCGGTGGAGCGGATGATGCGCGACGCCAAGATCTGCGAGATCGGGGAAGGGACGAGCGAGATCCAACGCATCGTGATTGCGCGGCAGATCTTGGGTCATTTGATCGATTGAAAGACGGTCAACGACGGTCAACGACGGTCAAAGACGGTCAAAGACGGTCTAGGAGGGCTCAGGACGGTCAAGGTAGTGAATCGGGATTTCGGGGCTTCCGCTTCCTGATGGCGCTGTAGAGGCGCCAGGTCAAGAAGCCCGCTCGATTCTGCTGGTCGTTCAACGAGGCCCACGCCTCTTCGGTCAGCATCCCGAGATCCTTGGCAAGCCGAACTGCGTACGACACCTCAGCAAGCGACCCCAGCGCGATGTCGAGGTACCGTCGAAACTCCACCGGGCCGCGTTTCGCAGCTCCTTCCGCTATGTTGGCGGCCGCGGAGAATGCAGCCCTCCGTGCTTGGGCAGTGAGCCCGTACAGTTCCTGTTTGGGAAACCCTTCTGTGGCCCGATAGACCGCCAACGTCAGGGCGTGGCATTCCTTCCAAGCGATGAGCTTCTCGTAGTAGGCCATTACGGGGCCAGACTAACCGCGGCGCACAGGAAGGGGATAACCGAACCGCCGCACGCTGGAATCATTTTTTCACGTCGTCCGTCTTTGACCGTCCTGGGCCGTCTTCGACCGTCGTGTAGATTGACGTAACCCCCCCCCGCACCTATGTTTACATCCATGCATTGGTCTTTGGCGTCTCTCAGCCGCCTGCCCAATCGATTCATCTCTCTGCCCGGAACCCCGGGCAAGTCGAGCTATTGCTGGGATAACCATAGGCTCCCGCACGGGTGTTTCCCGTCCGGGCGCGAGGGTAATTGCTTTGAAGCGCGAGATTCTGATCAGCGGAAGCCAGCGGGAAACCCGCGTGGCGATCCTGGAGGACGACCGCCTTGTTGAGCTCCTGGTCGATCGTCCCGACACCCGCCGCTCGGTGGGTGACATCTACCTCGGCAAGGTCGAAGCCGTGTTGCCGGGGATCCAAGCCGCCTTCGTCGAGATCGGCGCCGAAAAGAGCGCCTTCCTCCACGCCTCAGACCTGATCGAGGCGGACGAGGACGACGAGCCCGACGAACCGGCGGACGTCGACGACGGCAACGGCAACGGAAATGGTGACGCGTCTGGCCCCGCCCCCGCCCCCGCCCCCCGCGGTGGTGGCCGCGGCGGGCGGTCCTCGCGCCGCAAAGACCCCAACATCGCCGACGAGCTGAAGCGCGGTCAGACGAAGCTCGTCCAGGTCATCAAGGAGTCGATCGGCACCAAGGGACCGCGCGTGACGGCGCAGGTCTCGCTGGCCGGCCGGTTCCTCGTCTACATGCCCTTCGCGTCGAAGGTCGGAGTCTCCCGCAAGATCGAAGCCCGCGACGTACGCGCCAAGCTGCGCGACATGGTGTCCAAACTGGTGCCCAAGGGGGCCGGGGCAGGTGGGTGGATCATCCGGACCGTGGCCGACGACCTGACCGAGGCGAGCTGCAAGCGGGAGATCGACCACCTCGTCGGGCTCTGGAAGAAGATCAAGCGCAAAGCGCAGTCGGTGCGGGCGCCGGCGCTGGTCCAGCGCGAGACGAGCCTCACCCGCGGCATCGTGCGCGACCTGTTCAGCGACAAGGTCGATTCGCTGCTCGTCGACGCGAAGCAGGTGTACAACGAGATCGAGCAATACCTGAAGCAGATCGATCCCGAGCTCCTCCCCCGCGTCAAGCTGCACCAGGCGCAGACGCCGCTGTTCGACGAGTACGACGTCGAAGCGGAGATCCGGAACCTGTTCAAGCCGCGCGTGGATCTCCCCAACGGCGGCTACCTGATCATCCAGCCCACGGAAGCGCTGATCTCGATCGACGTGAACACCGGGCGCTACACCGGCAAGAAAGATCCCGAGAGCACGATCCTGCGCACCAACCTCGAGGCTGCCCGCGAAGTGGCGCGCCAGCTGCGCCTGCGTGACATCGGGGGGATCATCGTCGTCGACTTCATCGACATGGAGACGCGGTCCAACCGGGACAAGGTGCTCCAAGAGCTGCGCGCGCACCTGGGTCGAGACCGCGCGCGGACGCGAGCGTTCGCCGTCTCGGAGCTGGGCCTCATCGAGATGACGCGCCAGCGGGTGCGTCCCTCGCTGTGGCAGTCGATGACCGCAGAGTGCCCAACCTGTAACGGGACGGGGCGGGTGTTCCGCCCGGAGGTCGTGGTGCGCCGCATGGAGCGGTCGCTGAAGCGGGCGGGCGCGGATCACAAGGAGCGCCAGCTGGCGGTGCGACTGCACCCAGAGGTGGCGCTGTACCTCGTGGAGCAGGAGCCTGATTTCTTGCGTCAACTGGAGAAGCAAACGGGACTCGAGCTCGAGGTGCGCGACGATCCGATGATGCGCCTGGACGAGTTCCGCATGATGGCGAAACCGGCGGGGAGGGACGTCACCGAGCAGTACGCGGTCGCGTGAAACGAGATGCGGGATGCGAGATACGGGATGCGCACCGAAACCCCGCGCATCCCGCATCCCGTATCTCGCATCCCGACTTGACGGAACCCCAAGTCCCGATTAGGCTTCCGGCCCTATGTCCTACGCCATTTTCACCACCGGCGGCCAGCAGTTCCGCGCCGAAGAAGGTGTCACGATCAAAGTGCCCCTGCTCGCCGCGGAGCCGGGCAGCAAGGTGACGTTCGACCGCGTGTTGTTGGCGTCCGACGGGAAGCATGTGGAGACGGGGAAGCCGACGATCAAGGGCGCCAAGGTCACCGCCGAGGTCGTGCGCCACGGCAAGGGGAAGAAGATCCGCATCTTCCGGTTCGCCCGGCGCACGGGGTATCGCCGCAAGGCAGGGCACCGCCAGGATTTCACCGAAGTGAAGATCGCCGACGTGAAGGTCGGCTGAGGTCACCATGGCTCACAAGAAGGGTGTCGGCTCCTCCCGCAACGGCCGCGACTCGGGTCCGAAGTACCTGGGCGTGAAGGCCTTCGGCGGCGAGTTCGTGACGGCGGGCAGCATTCTCGTGCGCCAGCGCGGCACCAAGTTCCACCCGGGCAAGAACGTGCGCCGCGCGTCGGACGACAGCCTGTTCACTGTGGTCGACGGACACGTGAAATTCGAGCACAAAGACAAGAAGCGGCAGCAAGTCAGCGTGTATCCGGTAGCGGGGGGGGCTAAGAACTAAGACGGTCAAAGACGGTCCAAGACGGTCAAAGGCGGTCGAGGGAAGACATCCCCGACCGCCTTTTCCTTGCCCGTCCTGGACCGTCCTTGGCCGTCTTCGACCGTCCTAGTACTTCGGAGGAAGTGTGCGGTAGCGCTCGAGGAGTTCCGTTTGCCGGCTGCGCAGCGGGATCTCCTTCCCGCGAATGAACACGTGCTCCACGCCCGTCGAGAACTCGAATGGGTCGCCACTCCACACGACGACGTTCGCGACCTTGCCGGGCGCGAGCGAGCCGTAGCGGTCGGCGACCCCGAACACCTCGGCGGGCGTCAGGGTCACGGCCCGGAGCGCCTGCTCCCACGTCATCCCGTAGGCGACCGCGTTGCCCGCCTGCTGGCGCAGGTTGCGCGCGTTGTGCGTATCATTCTCCAGCAGGACGACCTTCACGCCCGCCCGCACGAGCAGGGCCCCGTTCTCGTAGCGGCGCCCGAGCGCGTCGTACGTGGGGATGTTGTCGAGCGGCTGGAGGAGCACCGCCACGCCGGCGGTCGCGACCTGGTCGGCCACCTGCCACGCCTCCGAGGCGCCCGCGAGGACCAGACGCAGTTTATACTCCCGCCCGATCCGCAGCGCCGTCTCGATGTCGCTGCGCCGGTTCGCGATGACAACGAGCGGCAGCTGACCCCGCAACACCGGCATGAGGGCCTCGAGGTCGGCGGCACCCGCCGAGAGCTGCTGCATTTGCGCGCGCGTGTAGTCGGTCCGGCGCCGCGAGTACTCCAGCGCGTCGTTGAACACGCGCCGCAAGCGCGCCACCGCCCCGGCGCGCGACCCGCCCCCCTCGTCCTTGGCCTGCTCCGAAAGGGCCGCGAGCACGGCGGCCGGTGACTTAACGAGCATCGTCTCGACGGTCGCCCCGTCGAGATCAATCATGACTCCCTGGCCCGCAATGAGGTTGCCCTGCGGCCAGGTGAGCGCCGTGGTGATGCCTTCGATTCGGGTGACGGGGATGAGGGTCGACGCGGGGTTGATCCCTTCAGCCACGTTGAAGCTGGCGGCCACTTCGCTGGTGCGCTGGAACGCCTCGTTGGTGCCGGGGACTGCGCTGATCTCGGTGAGTCCGAGATTCCCGCCCGCCCCGATGAGCCCGGGGGTGACCCACTTCCCGGCCGCGTTCACGACGGTGGCGCCGGCGGGGACCGCGACGTTGGCGCCCACGGCCGCGATGCGGCCGTCGCGAATCAGCACGGTGGCGTTGTCGAGCTTCGGGCCGGAGACCGGATAGACCGTCCCGCCCGTGATGGCGATGGTCTGCGCCAGCAAGAAGGCGATCATGGCTGTTGTCCGATCGTGAAGTCCGTCTTCGGCTGGTGCGCTGGATCGTTGCGGTCGTAGACCAGCCAGCCGTCGTTGTAGACCTGCAGCGCCCGGGCGTACACCGAGAACGGGTCGGCCGACCATACCACGACGTCGGCCATCTTGCCCGACTCGAGCGTGCCCACGATCGAATCGAGGCCCAGCACCCACGCGGGGTTGACGGTGATCCAGCGTAGCGCCTGGTCGCGCGTCACCTGGATCCCGGAGCGACGGCCGTAATACATCGCCTTCGCCGCTTCCTGGTTGAGGCGCTGGATGCCCGACTCGGAGTCGGAGTGGATCACCGGCTTGCCGCCCGCCTGTTGGACCAGCGCGGCGTTCTCGTGGATCCCGTCCATCGCCTCTTCCTTGAAGCCCCACCAGTCGGCCCAGATCGACACGGCCGTGCCCTCGCGGGCGAGGATGTCGGCAATCTTGTACGCCTCAACGGCGTGATGGAACGACCGGATCTTGAACCCGAACTCGTGCGCTAGGTCGAGCATCTGCACCATCTCGTCGGCGCGGTAGCAGTGGTTCTGGACGAAGATGTTGCCGCGCAGCACCTCGGCGAGGCTCTCGAGCTTGAGATCGCGCTGCGGCGCGTCGCCCTGGTGGTCCTTGTTCCATTTGTCCCAGCGCCGGCGATACTGCTCCGCCTGGATGAACGCGGCGCGGTACCCCGCCATGTTGCCCATCCGCGTCGAGGGTCCGCGGCTCTGATAGACGCGCTTGGGGTTCTCCCCACAGGCCATCTTGAGGCCGTAGTGGGCGCCGGGGAACTTCATCTCTTGCACCGAGCGCGCCGGGACGAGCTTCAGCACGGCGCTCCGGCCCCCGATCAGGTTGGCGGACCCTGGTAGGGCCTGGATCGTCGTGACGCCGCCCGCAATCGCGAGCGGGATCTGCGGGTCCTGCGGCCAGAACGAATGCTCGGCCCAGACCTCGGCGGTCACGGGATTCGTCCCTTCGTTGCCGTCCGACTCGGCGAACGTGCCCGGCGCCGCGTACACCCCCAGATGCGAGTGCGTGTCGATGATCCCCGGGGTCACCCACTTGCCGGTCCCGTCCACAACGACCGCGTCGGCGGGGGCCTCGACCGTCGCTCCCACGGCGGCGATACGCCCGTCCCGCAGCAGGATCGATCCGCCGGCGAGCTCCTGGCCGGTCGCCGTCATGATCGTCGCGTTGCGAATCACCACCGGCGGATTGGTGTGCCGTTGGTAGGTCGATGGGTACTGCGTCCGGTCGACGCTCGTCGAGTCCTTGCCAGCGGTCGTCGCGGTCTGGGCGGGCGCCGGCGCTGGCGGTCCCGCCTGCCGCGCCCCAGCGGATGCGCACCCCGCCGCAAGGATGACCGCGAGCACCAACCCCGCCGACCGCCGCCTGTGTCCCTTGACCGCCGCCTTCGTTTCTTGACCGCCCATCCGTCCTCCTACTTCACGAGTTGGAACACCAGGGGCGCGCCGACCGCCGCGATCCGCAGCAGGCGCCGGGGGGCCTCCGTGGTCACGTGCATCACGAGGGGGAGCTGCATCCCCGAGATCTCGAGACGGTACGCCTCGAACGTGCCTGCCGGAACGGTGACGTTCTCTACTCCCGCCACCTTGACCGTCGCGACCTTGGTCACGCCTTCGGCGGACGAGAAGACGTTCAGGTTGAAGGTCTTGCCTTCCGCCAACGGGAGGGCCGTGACGACCACGCGCAGCGCATTGTCGTCGATCGTGCCCGGAGCGATCGTCGTGTCTACGGTCACGGTGCGCGGCGTGCCCGTCCCCTGCGGCGTGACGGCGGTCCCCTTCACGCGCCCGCCGGCGTAGGTCAGGTGAATCTCCGTCTGCTGCTGCTGTACCGTTCCCCGCTGGTCGATCCGGCGGGCGCTCAGATCGGCGCTGTTCAGCACGACTGTCGTGTACTGCTGCACGAACGGGCCCAACGTCGTGGATTCCGTCAGCACGATCGAGTCGGCAGCCACCTCGACCTTGATCACCCGCGCGCCGAAGGGATTGTCCTGGACCAACGCCTGAAAACTGTCGCTGCGCGCGACGAGCTGACTGCGATCGAAGGCGACGGGTCCACCCACCGGCGTCAGGTCGGCGGGTGTCATCGGGTTCCCGTCGATGTCGACGAGCCGCACGGGGGCGATGGTCCTGAGCTTGCCGTAGATCTCCTTCGCGTCGCCCACGACCACGATCGTCAAGGCGTCGCGGCGGTACACGCGCCGGGCGGCCGCCCGCGCCCGCAGGGGCGAGACGGCGGCGAGTCGCTCGCGGTAGCGCCGCAGGTAGTCGGGACCGAGGCCGAGCAACCGGGCCGTCGTCACGACCTGCGCGATCTGGCGCGGCGTCTCGATGGTGAGCGGGAACGAGCCGACGAGGAACCCCTTCGCGCCGGTCAGCTCGCTGTCGGGGATCGCCTCCGTGCGGATCCGGTCGATCTGCTTGAGCAGCTCGACGAGCGCACTGTCGGTCACGGTGGTGCGGCCCTCGAACGTGGTCTCCCAACTTCCGATGCCGCGCCGGCGCCGCAGGGTCGAGTACGAGCCGTACGTCCAGCTCTTTTGCTCGCGCAGGATCAAAAACAGCCGCGCGTCGGCCCCGCCGCCCAGGACCTGGGTCGCGATGCGGGCCGCGTAGTACCCGGTGTCGGTGGGCAGAAACGTCGTGTTGCCCAGCACGATGTTCGACTGCACCGACCCCGGCCGGTGCACCAGCAGGATGTCGGTGCCGCGCTTCACGGGGACGGCGGCCGGTGGCGGGGTGGCCGGCGCTGCGCCGCGCCAGCCGCCGAACGTCCGCGTGGCGAGCGCCCGCGCGCGCGCCAGCGTGATATCCCCGGCCACGACGAGCAACGCGCCCGCGGGCCGCAGCCGCCGGGCCGCGAAGGCCACGGCGTCGTCCCGCTTCACCGCCTTGTACGACGCGGCGGTCCCGATGCGACCGTAGGGATGGCGCCCGTAGATCTCGCGGCCGAAAAAGCGCGCGGCCACGGCTTCGGGCTGCGACAGCTCCAGCTCGAGTGCCGACAGGAACCGCGTGCGGGCCAGCTCCAGCTCCTCGGCGGGCAATGTCGGTCGCCGGGTCACGTCGCCCAGCAGCTCGAACGCCAGGTCGGCGTAGTCGCTGAGCACGTCGGTCGAGACGGTCAAGAAATCCTCGGAGCCCGACGCGCTCAGGGTCCCGCCCACACCCTCGATCGCCGCCGCGATCTGGTCGGCATCGCGGGTCGGGGTACCCTTGGTCAGCAGCTCGGCGACGAATGCCGAGAGCCCCTCTTTGCCGGCGGGATCGTAGGCGCTCCCCGCGCGGAAGCTCAAGCTGATCGACAGCGACGGTTGCTCGTGGTTCTCGACCAGGAGTAAGGTCATGCCGTTCGGCAGGGCGACTTCCTGGAACGGCGGGAATTGCGCCGGTCGGAGCGGGGCCGGGCCCGGAGGGCGAGTGGGGAAGGGCTCCTGGGCGGTCAGGCGCTCGGGCGGTCGGGCGGTCACGACGATCGCCAGCGCCAGCGCGGCTCTTGCAACGTGGCGTCTTGGCGTCATGGCGTCTGCCCTCCCGGCCCCGCCCGCACGATCACGAGCAGGAGATTCGCCGGATTGAAATAGGCGTTGGCCACTCGCTTCAGGTCCTCCGCGGTGACGGCCAGGATCCGGTCCAGGTCGGTGTTGATCTCCTCGATCCCATCGTGAAACTGGCGGTAGTGGTGCAGCTCCTCGGCCTTCCCGATGGTCGTCTCTCGGGTGGCGATGAACCCTGCCCGCAGGATGTTCTTGGCCTTCGTGAGCTCCTCCGCCGTCACGCCGTTCGAGCGGATGCTGTCGAGCTGGACGCCGATGAGACTGTCCATGCGCTCGACCGCGATGCCTTGATTGACGATCCCGAACGCCGCGAGGACGCCGGGACCGTTGCGCGAGCCGCTGGGGCTGAGGAACGATCCCGTGCCGACGGCGGCCTTTTCGCGCCGCACGACGGCGACGTTGAGCCGGGAGCTTTCCCCCTGGCCCAGAATCAGGTTCAGCAGCTCGATCGCCGGCGTGTCGGCGTGCCGGTGCTCGGGCACGCGGTAGAAGCGCAGGACGGCGTCGAGATTGGCTTGCGGGTCGCGCACCTCGCGGCGCTGGCCGCCCGGCCCCGTGCGCCAGTCGCAGCGTACCGGCTCGGGAGCGGCGTGACTGGGCACGCCGGCGAAGTAGGCGTTGACCAGGCGGCGCAGCTCGACGGGGTTGAAGTCACCCACCACCACGAGGGTGGCGTTGTTGGGCGCGTAGTAGGTATCGAAGAACGCTTGAACGTCGGGCAGCTGGGCGGCGTTCAGATCGGTCATCGAGCCGATCACAGTATGCGCGTAGGCGAAGCACCCCGTGCTGTCGAACGGCCAGGTGATGCCGTCGGTGAACGCCGCGGCGTAGGGCCGGTTGTCGACGCCCAGGCGGCGCTCTTCCTTCACCGTCTCGCGCTGGTTCTCGAAGTTCTCCTGCGTGATCGCGAGCGAGCGCATCCGGTCCGCCTCGAGCCACAGGGCGAGGTTCAGGCGGTTCGACGGGACCGTCTCGAAGTAATTGGTGCGGTCTTCCTGGGTGCTGCCGTTGAGGGAGCCGCCCGCCCGCTGGACCAGCTGGAAGTGTTCCGCCTTCTTCACGTGTGCTGAGCCCTGGAACATCATGTGCTCGAACAGGTGCGCGAACCCCGACCGGCCGGGCCGCTCGTTGCGCGAGCCGACGTGATACCACACATCTACCGACACGATCGGCGTGGAGTGGTCTTCCGAGTAGATGACCTGCAGCCCGTTGGGCAGGACGAACTGCTCGTAGACGATGCGGCCGGACTGGGCCGCCAGCGCCGCCGGCAGCACTGCAAGCAACACCGCGAGACGCATCAGAGGCTCCATGATCAGGGCTGGACGAGCTCGAACCGGAACATGCCGTCGAGCGATTCGCCCTTCACGACGCGCCGCGGGGCGGCGCGAGTCACGTAGACGCGAAATGCCGCGCTCTTCAAGGGCAGCGTTTCGAACGTCCCGGCGGGGACGGTCACCGTGGCCGCCGGCTCGGCGACGAGCCGCAGGGTCAGCAGCGAATCGCCGAACTCGCTGTAGGCCCGGCCCGTCAAGACGTCGCCCGGCGCGGCCGCGGCCACCGACGCCGCGAGCAGGGCGTAGTCCGACCACACGACGCCGGCGGGCAGCGACGTCCGGACGAGATGGGTCGTGACCCGCCCGTCGCGCATGCCGACCCGGCGCGCGCCTTCGACCCGGCCCTGCCGCACGGTCAGGTCGTGCTCCACGAGGACGGTGTCGGACCCGGGGTTGAACATCGAGATCCGGTGAAATGTGGCGACCGGCGCACCGGTACTTCGGGTCATCACGACGCGCAGGCTCTCGGCCTCGGCGGGCCGCAGCTCCGACGTCGCGGTGAAGATGAGCTGGTCGCCTTGAATCTCGTATTCCCACACCGCTTGCCCGCGCTCCTCGCCGTTCAAGTAGAAGACGAACGAGTCGCGTTGCGCGGCGAGCTCCCCGAGGTCGAACCGCAGCGGCTTCGGGGTCTGGACAGCCATGTTACCGAGCAGGAAACAGAGCCAGCGCATTGGTCTCGAGGATGGCCTTCCGGTGCGCGTCGCTGAGCGGGAGTGCCAGGAACTGGTCAATGTTCTGCCGCAGATCCTTGACGCCGGGGCTGGGCCAGTCGGTGCCCCACAGCACCCGGTCGGCAATCTCCGCGAGCCGGGGAAAGTACTCCAGCAGTTTGGCCGGGGGAATGCCCGACACGTCGAGCCTGACGCTTCTATGACGTCGCAGAATGAAAAACGCCGCTTCCATGTAGAGCGGCCGGCCCCCGTGCGCCATCACGAGTGGCAGGTCGGGAAAGTCGATCGCCACGTCGTCCAGCTCCAGCGGATTCCCGTACTTCGAGCGGGCGCCGGGGAAGATGGAGGTACCGGTGTGCACCATCACCGGCAGACCACGCTCCTCGCAGCGGCGGTAGATCTTGCCCAGAGCGTCCAGCCCGTCGGTGTACGCGTTGGCGGCGAAGCATTGGTGGGGTGGGTGGATTTTGAGCAGCCGGATGCCCATGTCCACCAGCCGGTCCACGTCGGCGGCGGGGTCCTTTGTGAACCGCGCGTGGACGCCGCCGTACGGGATGAGGCGCTCGGGGTTAGCCCGGGCGTACTGGGCGGCGAATGCGTTCGTCGAATCGTCGAAGCCCATCACATCGGGGCTCGGGTAATTGACGAGGCCGACGCGCCAGACACCCGAGCGGTCCATCACCTCGAGCAGCGCCTGGGGGTCGTCCATCAGGGACAGGAGGAAGTCCCAGTGGGCTTCTTTGCCGGCGCGCATCGCGACCTGGACTTTGGGCTTCAAGTCGCGCCAGGGCTGGATGTGGACGTGGACGTCGGTGACGCGGGTCAGTCGCTCCAGGTGTAGAACCCCCTCCCCGCCTTCTTCCCCAACTCCCCCTCCTTCACCTTGTCCCGCAGGATCTTGGGCGGCTCGTAGTGCGGCAGCTTGAGCGTGGCATGCAGGTACTCGGCGATCGCGAGCCGCACGTCGAGCCCGACCAGGTCGGTGAGCTTCAGCGGCCCCATGGGATGGTTGTAGCCCAACTCCATGGCCTTGTCGATGTCCTCGGCGTTCGCCACCCCCTGCTCGAGCATCCGCATCGCCTCGAGGCCCAGGACGACCCCCAAGCGGCTCGACGCGAAACCGGGGGAGTCCTTGACCACGATCGGCTCCTTGCCGAGCTGCCTGGCGAACGCCACCGCGCGGTCGTTGACGCCGGGGGCGGCGCGGTCGTGCGTCACGACCTCCACGAGCCGCATGAGGTGCACCGGATTGAAGAAATGCATCCCGACGAGGCGGCCCGGCTGCTTGAGTCCAGTCGCAAGGTGGGCGATGGAGAGGGACGAAGTGTTCGAGGCCAGCAGCGCCGCCACGGGAGCCGCGCGTTCTACGTCGGCCAGGAGGCGCTGCTTGACCTGCAGGTCCTCCACGATCGCTTCGATCACGACACCCGCGCCGCGCACGGCGTCCTCGAGCACTCGCTCGATCCTCAGGTGCGCGGAGATCGCGGCGCCCTGATCTGTGGTGAGCTTGCCCCGTTGCACGCCGCCCGCGATCAACCCCTCGATCTTGGCCCGCGCCTGGGGCAGGGCATCGGCTCGGCTGTCCGTCAGGGTGACGTCGCACCCCGCGAGCGCAGCGACATAGGCGATGCCGTGGCCCATTGTCCCCGCCCCGACCACCGCTACTCGGGGAAGGGTCATGCGGCCTGCGGCGCGTCCACGGCCCGCCGCGCCCGTTCGGGGAAGTTCGTGCAGATCCCGTCCACCCCCCACCCGATCAACCGCGCCATCTCGGCGGGATCGTCGACCGTCCAGACGAAGACGCGAGCCCCCGCACCGTGAACCGTGCGCACCAGCAGGTCATCCACCACGCTGCGCTCCTGCCACAGAATCGAGGCGCCCGCGTCCTCCATCGCAGTGAGCGGTCGGATCAAGTAGGCGCTCGCCAGCACGCCGCAGGTCAGGTTCGGACGCTTGCCGCCCAGCCGGCGGACGATGCGATGATCGAAGCTGTGCACGGCGTAGCCCGCCGGATTGGGCCCCCGGTCGAGCGTCTCGAACAGCCGCTCGTCCCAGCGCGGCGCCAGGGACTTCACCTCGACGAACACGCGCAGCGGCGGCGGGATGGCGGCCAGCGCCTGGGACAGCGTGGGAATCGGCTCGCTGTTGGCGAGGCGCAGCGCGGCGATCGCGCGGGCGGTCGAATGCGCGATGTGATGGGTGCCGTCGATCGTCTCGTCGTGGTGCACGATCAGCTCGCCGTCGGCGGTGGCGTGGACGTCCAGCTCCACGCCGTCGGCGCGCTGGGCAGCCGCGGCGCGAAACGCGGCGAGGGAGTTCTCCAGCTCGCTCCCCGATGCGCCGCGGTGCGCGATGACCAGCGGCCTCACGACAGCAGCGAGTCGGCCTTCTTGGGCTCGATCCAGTCCGGCTCCTTCTCGATGTCATGCACGAGCTGGATGTCCTCGGGGCGGGGCAGCACCGACGCCAGGTAGTCCTTGTACTTCTCCGGCGCGAGCGGCTCGCCCTCGATGGTATGCGGCTGGTGCGCGTACATCCCGATCCGCCGATTGAACTTGAGATCCGGGACCTTGAGCTGCCGCTCCCGTTCCGGGATGAACATGTTGAGCCGGTCCACCAGCTTGACGATCTCCTGGCGGTACAGGCCGCGCGACAGCTCGTTGAGATGGGATTTGTCCGGCTCCGCCGCCTGCTCCCGCTCGTCGTAGCGGCCCTTCAACCCCCACACGTAGGCCCAGTGCGCCGACGACGAGCCGTCGGTCCCGAACAGGTCGAACGCCGTCGGGATCCACTTGTAGAAGAACCGCTGGATCACGGCGGGCGGCATCTTGCCCGCCTTGACGATGCGCAGCAGGCCGTTGTTCCCGGTGCCGAGGTGGAACGACTCCTCCTTGAGCATCGGGCCCATCGAGCGCGCGAGTGGATCGAACGCCGAGACAGAAAGCATCTTGAGCTGAAACTTGCCGTCGCGATCGATGAACTGCGTGTACGTGAAGAAATCGAGCCAGTTGTCGACGATCTCGTTGAAGGAGCCGAGCAGCCGCTCGCCTTCGTCGGCGCGGCGCTCGAGCAGCTTGGCCGCCTCGCGCTTCCCCTCGTCGCCGAAGTAAGTGCACAGCAGGTACGACATCTGCCAGCCGTGCCGCATCTCCTCGGTCATCACCCGCTGGAGCGACAGCAGGTCGTAGTCGGAAGGGGCGTGCTGCAGCAGATTGCGCTGCTGCTCGACCGACGCGAACTCGGTGTCGCCCTGGTACACGATCAGGTTCAATAAAGCGTCGCGGATGCGCTGATCGGGGATGTGCATCACCGTCGGCCATTTGCGCTGGCCCCTGTAATGGCCGAACTCGATGTGCGGCACCTCCGGCTCCCCGAACTTCGCCTCGAACTTGAAGCTGCGGAGCTGCTCCTGCTCGAGCCCGATCGAATCCTGCCAGTACCGGAAGTAGTCGATCCAATCGTCGAAGTTGTGCAGCTTACGCACCATCAGCGGCTCCTGATCAGTTTTTGGGCTTCCGGGGTTTCGAACAACGCGACCTGATGCTCGATCTCGAGGTCCAGCATCTCCGCGAGCGAACTGCGCTCCGACCGGTACAGCGCTTCTTTCGCCTTGCGCACGGCGAGCGGCAACATGCCGGCCCATACCGCCGCCAGCTTGCGCGTCTCGGCCGCCAGCTCCGCCTGTGGCACCACGCGGTCGAACAGCCCCAGCTCAGCGGCCTCGGCCGCCGGCACCATCCGGGCGCTCCACACCAGCTCGAGCGCCTTGGAGATCCCCGTGAGGCGGGGCAGGAAGAAGGTGCCGCCCCAGTCGGGCCCGATGCCGAGCTTGTGAAACACCTGGCCGATGCTGGCGGTGTCGGAGGCGAGGCGGTAGTCGCACGCGAGCGCCAGGTTCGCGCCACCGCCCGCGGCCGGGCCGTTCACCGCGGCGAGCACGGGCTTCGGCGCCGAGCGGATGATCACGGCGATCTCCTTACCCGCCGCGACCAGCGCGTGCCCCTCCTTGCCGAGCACGGAGAGATCCGCGCCGGCACAGAACGCGCGCCCGGCGCCGGTTACCACGATCACACGCACCGCGTCCGATTGTGCCAACATCCGCAGCGCCTCGATCAAATCCTCGCAGCCCTGAGTATCGAACGCGTTGAGCTTCTCCGGGCGGTTGAGCGTGACCGTCCCGATCCCGTTCGCGATCTCGACCAGGACGCGCTCGTAGGCGGCCATCAGGCGCGCTCCACGATCATCGCGATCCCCTGACCGACGCCGATGCACATCGTACATAAACCGTAACGGGACTTCGTACGAAGTAAGGCGTGGACCAGAGTCGTCAGAATCTTGGCGCCGGTGCAGCCGAGGGGATGGCCGAGGGCGATGCCGCCCCCGTAGATGTTCACCTTCGCGGGATCGAGTCTCAGCTCGCGAATGCAGGCGATCGCCTGGGCCGCGAAGGCTTCGTTCAGCTCGATGAGGTCGATCTGGTCGATCGTCAGGCCGGCCCGTTTGAGCGCCTTCTGTGTGGCCGGAATCGGTCCGAGGCCCATGCAACTCGGATCGACGCCCGCCACGGCGGTCGCAACTATTCGTGCGAGGGGTTTCAGGCCGCCCGTCCGCCCGTCCGGCCCTCCGGCCGTCACAAGAAGTGCTGCCGCCCCGTCGTTGATCCCACTCGAGCTGGCTGCCGTAACTGTCCCGCCCTGTTTGAACGCCGGTTTGAGCTTTGAGACGGACTCAAGGGTGCTCCCCGCCCGCGGATACTCGTCCTTCGAGAACGTCGAGCCGTCTGGAAGGGGGACTGGGACCAGCTCATCGGTGAACACACAGTCCCGGAGCGCGCGTTCGGCGCGCTGCTGGCTTTCCACCGCAAATGCATCCTGCTCGGACCGGGAGATCTTGTACCGCTCGGCTACCACCTCGGCGGTCTCGCCGAGCGCGATCGTCCACTCCTTCTTGAGACGGGGATTGGTGAACCGCCAGCCGACGGTCGTGTCGGCAGTCTCGGGATTCTTCCGGCTCCACGGCTCGCCCGACTTGAGCGTCACGTAGGGCGCGCGGGTCATGCTTTCGACTCCGCCCGCGATGAACGTCTCGCCTTCACCCGCCTTGATCGCCTGCGCCGCGCTAGCGACTGCCTGAAGTCCGGATCCGCAGAGGCGGTTCACCGTTTGCCCTGGTACCTCGACCGGCAGCCCGGCGAGCAGCAACGCCATCCGGGCGACGTTGCGGTTGTCCTCACCCGCCTGGTTCGTGCAGCCGAGGATCACGTCGTCGATCGTCGTGGGGTCGATGCCCGACCGCTCGACGACGGCCTTGATCGGGACGGCCGCCAGGTCATCGGCGCGGACGCCCGCCAACGAGCCGCCGTGCTTTCCCACGGGGGTCCGTAGCGCCGTACAGATCAGCGCATCACGCATCCCGTATCCCGCATCGCGTCATAGTCCGACCCAGACCGTCTTGGTCTCGAGGTAGCCGTCCAGCGCCTCACGACCGAGGTCGCGTCCGAACCCGGACGCTTTGAATCCTCCGAAGGGAGCGCCCGAGTCGTAATAGTTGTAGGTGTTGATCCAAACGGTGCCGGCGCGGATCGCCTTCGCGGCGCGGTGGGCCTTCTGGACGTCCCTCGTCCAGATGCCGGCGGCGAGACCGTAGATCGTCTGGTTGGCGAGCTTCACGCCGTGGTCGAAGTCGTCGAAGGTGAGCACCGCGAGGACGGGACCGAAGATCTCCTCCCGCGCGATCGTCATCTCCGGCCGCACCCCGTCGAACACCGTCGCCTCGACGAAGTACCCCTTGCCGTTCGGCTTCACCGCCTTGCCGCCGGCAACGAGCTGGGCGCCCTCGTCCACGCCCTGCTTGATGTAGGAGAGCACTGTCTCCTGCTGCTTCCTCGAGACGAGGGCACCGAGGCGTGTGTTTTTGTCGAGTGGGTCGCCGGGGGTGAGCTTCTTCGCCCCGTCGGCCAGCTGCTCGACCACCTGTTGGTGCACCGCCTTCTCGACCAGCAGCCGGGAGCCCGCGGCGCAGACTTCGCCCTTGCCGTAGAAGATGCCCGTCTGGGCGCCTCGCACCGCAGCTTTCAGGTCGGCGTCGGCGAAAATGATGTTCGGGCTCTTGCCGCCAAGCTCGAGGGTGACGCGCTTGTTGGTCTCCGCCGCCATGCGCATGATCTGCCGGCCCACCTCGGTCGAGCCGGTGAACGCGATCTTGTCCACGTCGGGATGCCGGACGAGGGCCGCGCCGGCCGTGGAGCCACCCCCGGTCAGCACGTTGAAGGCTCCCGGCGGCAGTCCGGCCTCGACGGCCAGCTCCCCGAACAGCAGGGCGGTGAGGGGCGTCTCGGAGGCGGGTTTCAGAATCACGGTGCACCCAGCGGCGAGCGCGGGAGCGACCTTCCAGCTCGCGATGTTCAGCGGGAAGTTCCACGGGACGATCGCTCCCACGACCCCCACCGGCTCGCGCAGCGTGTAGGCGAAGAACGGGCCTTCAACGGGCAGCGTGTCACCCACGATCTTGTCGGCCCAGCCGGCGTAGTAGCGCAGTGTGTTGACCGCCATCGTCAACTCGATCTTCGACTCGAATAGGGTCTTGCCGTTCTGCGCGGTCTCGAGCCGGGCGAACTCGTCGAGCCGGGCTTCGAGCAGATCAGCGGCCTTGGACAGCATGCGGCCGCGCTTGCGCGCCGACAGATCCCGCCAGGCGGCGGACTCGAAGCAGGCCTTCGCCGCGCGGACGGCGTTGTCCACGTCCGGTGCGTCACCCGCCGCGACCTCGCCGAGCACTTCTTCCGTGGCCGGGTTGGCGACGGGGAACCGCTTCCCCGACGCCGCCGGCCGCCACTCGTTATTGATGAAGAGGTCGGTCTTCACTTCCCCTTGAACTCCGCCATCCGCTTTTCCTGGTTCGCCGCAATGCCCTCTTTCGCGTCGTCGCTCTGGAACAGCTGCTGCTGCAGCTCGCGCTCGATCGCCAGGCCCGATTCGAACGGCACCTCCGCACCCGACTGCACGGAGCGCTTGATCAAGCCGACCGCCTTCGAGGCCTTGTGCGGAGGGCAGAACTGCTTGGCATACAGGATGACCTGCTCCCAGAACTCCTTCGCGGGCAGCACGTCGTTGACCAACCCGATCTCCTTGGCGCGATCGAACGAGAACAACTCTCCCTTGACCATCAGCTCGATCGCGAGCGGCTTCCCGACGATGCGCGCGAGGCGCTGCGTGCCGCCCGTGCCCGGAAGCACGCCCAGATTCACCTCGGGAAGGCCGATCTTGCCCGCGTTCTCCTTGGCGAGCCGGATGTCGCACGCCATCGCGATCTCGAGCCCGCCGCCCACCGTATGGCCGTTGAGCGCCGCGATTGTGAGCTTGGGAGTCTGCTCGAGACGATTAAGCGTCTCGTTGGCGTGCAGGCAGAAGAAGTACTTGAACCGCGGGGTCACCTTATTCAGCATCCCGATGTTGGCCCCGGCTGAGAAGAACTTGTCACCGCGGCCCCGGATGACGATCACGTGCACGCCGTCGTCGAACCGCGCCTTCAGGATCGCCTCGTCGAGCTGGCGCATCATCTCGTAGGTGTAGGTGTTGGCGGGGGGATCGTCGAGCTCGAGGATCGCCAGGCCGTCTTCCACCCGGTACTGGACGAGCGTCTTCTGCTCCGCCTTGGGTTCCGTCATCGTCGCCATGGTGCGTCAGCCTCCTTGGACCGTGGAACGCGCCTCGACGAAGCCGCCGAGGAAGATGCGTGCAATGAGATCCGCCAGCCGGCGGGGATCGATCTTGCCGCTGGGGTCGTACCAGTTGTAGATCCAGTTCATCATCCCGAAGAGCACGTACGCGGCGGCGCTGCGGTCCACCGGTGGCTCGTCGGGCGCCGCCTCCTTGAGCAACGCCTCGAGCAGGTCCACGTAGCGGCGCTTGATCGCGCTCACACGCGTGTCCGGCTCGTGCGACAACACCTTCATTTCCGCCATGTGCTGGGCGAAGAACGTCACGTGGTGCCGGATGAACGCCTGCAGCCGCTCGACCGGGTCGCTCAGCGCCGCGACCGCGCGTTCGGCGCCCTCGAGCACCCGCGTGAAGCAGCGCTCCTGGATCAGGTGGAGCAGCTCTTCCTTGCCACGGACGTAGTAGTACATCCCAGCGAGCGACATGCCGCTGGCCGCCGCCAGGTCCCTCATCGTCGTGGGGTGATAGCCCTTGTCGGCGAAGACCCGGGCAGCCTGGGCGAGGAGATGGTCGAGTCGTTCGTCGTAGGGGCGCATGGGGGCTCGAACAAGCGTTCGAA
>DASYQX010000025.1:0-19152 GCA_036004985.1 Gemmatimonadales bacterium | reverse complement strand
GCCAGTCCACCGGCGGGCTCGGCGATGGAGAGGAGCCGTAGCGTCCGAAGGAAACCCGCGGGCATCTGCGGCGAGGGTTGCATCTTCCAGAGCCTGCGCTTTGCTGTGCCGTGTACGAGGAAGATCGTGCCGATGCCGATGCGGAGCAGGAGCAGGGCGACGTCGCTCAGCTCATGCAGTCGCGCGAAGAGTTGCATGGGGCCTCCCGGGTGGGAGGAAGTTACGCCCCCGTCAGTCCCTTATCGAGGAGCCGGACTCTAACTGTCCGCGGCGGCGGTCTGGGCCGCAATAGGCCCCGCTGCAAGAATAGTTAGCATAGCTAACCAATGTCGAGAAGACATGATGCTTCCCTACTCGTACATCTTCCCCGTATCCGCCTTCGCCAGCTCCACCAGGAACCCACCGATCTTCCCGCTCACCGCCTCCACGTACTTCCGCCCTTTCTCCGCGGTCGCCGCCGCCGGGTTGCCGACGCCGGTGTCGTCGGTCACCTGCCGCCAGCGCCGCGGCGCCCACGCCCACCCCTCGCGCAGCCCCGCGATCTTGAACCGCCGCGCACGGCCGGGGCCGGCCTCCCCTAGCGGCAGGACCAGCTCCGGCGCGACATGGAGCATCACGCTGGTCTCGAGCTCCCCCGCGTGGTCGCCCAGGTCGGTGAAGAACTGCTTCGCGTCCACGACCTGATACCAGCTGACCGTGCAGAGGAACAGCGACACAGCGGGCTGGAGCTCGCGGATCATTTGGCGGAAGTCGTTCCCCCCGTGCCCATTGAGTATGACGAGCTTGGGGATGCCCTGACCGGCCAACGCCGTCGCGACGTCGCGCAGCATCAGCGCCTGGGTGCTCGGGTTGAGATTGATGCACAGCGGTATGTCGAGCTGCCCCGTGTTCACGCCGAACGGCACGACCGGCAACACGACCACCTGCGCGCCCCGCTCCCACGCGTGCCCCGCCGCGAGCGCCGCGATCTGCTCGGTCTCGAGGTTGTCGGTCGAGTAGGGGAGGTGGAAGTTGTGCGCCTCGGTCGCGCCCCACGGCAGCACCGCGACCTCGTAGCGTGTATCGCGTACCGTCTTCCAGGTGAGCTCGTTGAGGATGTAGGGGCGGGGGGACAGGGGGGGCATCGGGCACCGTTAGGATCGGGACCCGAGAAAGTACCGCGCCACGCCCAGAGGCGCAGCGTCCTTCAGGTCGTTCGCCCGGTAGCGTGCGAAACTGCGCCCCGCAGTTACCTTACCGCCCATGACCACCCCCCCCCCACGGACACTCCGACTCCCGACCCGCCGGCCCCGCAGCCGCAGCCTCGTCGTGCTTGTCGTCCTCGCGGTGCTCGTGTTGGTCCTGCCCACTGTGGTGCGGCTCGCTGCGGAATGGCCCTGGTTCTCTGCGCTGGGCTACGAGCGCGTGTTCACGACCCGGCTCGTGGCCGGAGGGCTGCTCGGCCTCGTGGTCGGCGGGGTCGCGTTCGCCTTCCTGTACGCCAACTTCCGGTTCGCCCAGCGCGGCATCGTCCCGAACCCGCTCGTCGTGCAGCTCAGCCCTGAGGCCCCCGCTCTGGACGTGACGCGGCTGGGGCGCCGCCTGGCCCTGCCCGCGGCACTGGGCCTGGCGCTGCTGTTCGCCATCGGCGGCTCGAATGGCTGGCTGGGCGTGCTCCAGTTCCTGCACCGGACCCCGTTCGGCGCGACCGATCCCGTGTTCGGCCGCGACCTGAGCTACTACGTGTTCACCGTCCCGCTCGTCGCCGCGGCGCTCGGGCTCGTCACGGCCCTCACCACGCTCGCGCTGGTGGTGAGCATCGCCCTGTACGTGTTGCGCCGCGACGTCGTCGCGTTCCAGCGCAGCGTCAACGTGGAGCCGTCGGCCCGGCTGCACCTCGCCGGGCTGATCGCCTTGCTGTTCCTGCTGGCGGCGTTGCGGGTGTACTTCGTCCGGCTGCCCGGGCTGCTCCACTCCACCACCGGGCCGCTCGTGGGGGCGAGCTTCGCGGACCTCCACGCCACGCTCATCGGCCTCCGGATCGCGGGCCTCGCCGCGCTGGCGGGTGGAGCGCTGGTCCTGTGGGGAGGTACCAGCCAGCGCTTGGCTCGCCTTACCGCGCTCGCGGTGGTGATCTACTTCGGCGTGTCGTTGCTCGGCGTCACCATCTACCCCGCGATCGTGCAGCGGCTCGTCGTGGCACCCAACGAGCTGGTGAAGGAAACGCCGCAGCTCGCTCACCACATCGCCGCCACGCGACGGGCCTGGGGCCTGGACAGCGTCGTGACGCGCGACCTCTCCGGCGAGGCCCGCCTCACCGCGCGCGACATCCGGGCCAACCGGCCGACCATCGACAATGTCCGTCTGTGGGATCGCGACCCGCTGCTCCAGACCTTCGGGCAGCTGCAGGAGATCCGCACCTACTACGACTTCGTCTCGGTGGACGACGACCGGTACGTGATCGACGGACAGTACCGCCAGGTGTTGCTCTCCCCACGCGAGCTGAATTCGGCCTCGCTCCCCACGCGGACCTTCATCAACGAGCGGCTCACTTTCACGCACGGCATGGGCCTCACGCTCGGCCCGGTGAACCAGGTGACGGAGGAGGGACTGCCGGTCCTGTTCATCAAGGATCTGCCGCCGGTGTCCACCGTGTCGCTGCGCGTGACGCGCCCGGAGATCTTCTTCGGCGAGCTCACCGATTCCTGGGTGTTCGCCCGCACCGGGCAGAAGGAGTTCGACTACCCCTCGGGCGACGAGAACATCTTCACGACGTACCAAGGCGGCGGGGGGGTCCGGGTGGGCTCATTCTGGCGCCGGCTGGTGCTCGCGGCCTATCTCCGCTCGCTCAAGGTGCTGTTGTCGAGCGACATCACGAACGACAGCCGGGCGATGTACGTTCGCAACATCCAGGAGCGGGCGCGCATGGCGCTGCCGTTCCTGATCTTCGACCGCGATCCGTACATCGTGATCGACGACGCGGGCCGGCTCCGCTGGATCATCGACGCGTATACCGCGACCAGCCGGTATCCATACGCACAACCGCTGGCCAACGGCATCAACTACATGCGCAACAGCGTGAAGGTCGTGATCGACGCCTTCGACGGCACGGTCACGGCCTATCTCGCCGACCCGGCCGATCCGTTGGTCCGCACCTTTGCGAAGGCGTTCCCCGGGATCTTCCAACCGCTGGACTCGATGCCTGCCGATCTGCGCGCGCATCTGCGCTACCCCGAAGACTTGTTCCACGTGCAGAGCGACATGTATGCCACCTATCACATGGCCGAGCCGGAGATCTTCTACCATCGGGAGGATCAGTGGCAGAAGCCGGTGTTGTCGCGGGGGCCCGAGCGGACGGATCCGTTCCTGCGCCACATCGTGATGCGGCTGCCCGAGGAGCGGCAGGCGGAGTTCATCTTCATGGTGCCGTTCACGCCGCGCGGCAAGGACAACCTGGCGTCGTGGATGGTGGCGCGAAACGACGGGGAACACTACGGCCGGCTGGTCGTGTATCGCTTCCCCAAGCAGAGCCTGGTGTTCGGGCCGACGCAGATCGTCAACCGCATCAACCAGGATACCGAGATCGCCCGGCAGGTGTCGCTGTGGGACCAGCGCGGCTCCCAGGTGATCCGCGGCAACCTGCTGGTCATCCCAATCGAGGAGTCGCTGATCTACGTGCAGCCCCTCTATCTGCGGGCGGAGGGCGGGCGCATCCCCGAGCTGAAGCGCGTCGTGGTCGCGCACCAGAACCGGGTCGTGATGGAGGAGACGCTGGAGGAGGGGTTGTCGCGCCTGTTCGGCGGCGCCGGCGTCCCCGCGCGGGTTGTGGCCGCTTCCGGAACCGCCGGTCCCGACGACGGACGCGCGGCGGATCTCGCCCGCCGGGCGGCCGAGTCGTTCCGGCGCGCCGTCGAGGCGCAGCGCGCCGGTGACTGGGCGCGGTACGGCGAGGAGCTGTCCCGGTTGGAGGAGGTCCTGCGCCAGCTGCAGGTGGTGCTCGGCGCGCGCCAGCCTTAGCGGCGCTTCCCCACGACTCCGGCCACCAGCGCCGCTACTCCCGCGCCGACCCCGATCCCGAACAGCTCCCACCGAAACGCCGGCGGCTCGGCGCGCATGAACGACACCAGCACCAGCACGCCTCCCGCCGCGGCGACCGCCCAAGCCCACCGCGGGATCGCGGGCGTCGCGCCCCCCCCCCGAGCCTCGAGCGCGAGCAGCCACGACGCGCCCGCCACCAGGCACACACTGACGATCACCGGCGCCAGCACCGGTGCGAGCCACGGCACGGGGATCAGGAACAGCACGTCCCACGTGAGCAGCGACGGCGGCCAGGCGATGAACACCCAGAGCCAGACGTAGTAGCAAATGTCCCAAATGCCGAACGCGAGACTGAAGTACAGGAAGCGTTCCCATCGGCCGCGGCCGGCCAGGATGGCGACCGCAAGCAGCATGACGAGCGTCGCGGCCTCGCGGCCCACCTCGATGGCGATCAGGCGATCGGGCATTGCGTAGAGCAGCACCGTCGGTGGAGGGTCGCCGGGGTGCAGCGCGCGCAGGTAGGCCACGACGGCCGACTCCACGGCGGCCATCGCGATCGCGTAGACCGAGACCCAAATTGCGCGACGGGGAGAGGGAGTCAGGGAGTGAGGCACACGAGCCCCATCTCGTCCAGGAATCCGCTTCCCCCCGAGTCCCGGCCGAATCGCTGATCCACCCGCGTGAGCACCAACCGGTCCCGCGCCCGCGTCATCCCCACGTAGAGGAGCCGCCGTGACTCTTCAATCTCGTCCTTGATCTTGTTTGTCGTCGCCTGGTAGCCGGGGATTTCGTAATCCTCGACGCCCACGACGTACACGCGCGAGAACTCGAGGCCCTTGGTCGAGTGGAGCGTGAGCAGGTTCACCCGGTCGGGGGCCACGTCGATGCCTTCCGACGTCGACAGCGCCACCCGCTCGAGTAGGCGATCGATGCTCTCCTCGAGGGTCCTTCCTGCGGCATCCTCCATCAGCGCCTCCAGCCGAGCGACCGCCGACGCGTATCGCTCCGCGGGATCGCGTTGGGCGCGGAGCCGCGCCATCAGGGCGCGGCCGCCGAGCCGCGCGATGACATCGTCCACGGTCGGCCCGGTCGCGCCGGTGCGCGCCCGCTCCATCGTGTAGAACTCGAGCGCATCGCTGTGGCGGCCGAGGGTGCGGAATCGAGCGAGCTCGAACAGTTTGGCCGCTTCGTCGCTGGGCTTGCGATCCTCGACGGCGAGCGCCAGGCCGAGATAGTCGAGCACGTTCAGCAGCACGGCCTTGCGCGCCCGCACCGCGCGCTGCCGCTCGAGCGCGCGATAGACCCCCGCCAGCGTCACGGCGTCATCCAGGGCGTGATGCGCCCGGCCGCAGTCGATTCCCAGCCGGCGAGCGATGTCCTCCTGCTTGGCGCTGTCCTGCGACAGCGACCGCGCGAGGGGAAAGGTGTCATAGAACACGAGGCTATCCACGCCGTCCTGGCCCGCGGCGACGCGCCGCAGGACCGGCACGTCGAACCGCTGGCCGTTGTGCGCGATCAGGAGATCCTCGCCAACGAACGCGCGAAACCGCGGCCACACCTCGACGAACGGCGGCGCGTCCCGCAGGTCGGCGTCGGTGTACCCGTGGAGCTGGCTCGCCCGCGGCGAGATGGGCCGAAACGGCTGCACGAGCGACTGAAACCGAGCCACGATCTCGCCATTCACGACCCGCGCCGCGCCGATGTCGACCACGCCGCAGGTGGCGGGGTCTTCATCCGTGGTCTCGAGGTCGAAGGTCACGTAGCGCTCGAGCGCGCTGTCGAGCTCCCGGCCGTGCAGCAGCTGGAGCGCCTTGAACGTCGTGAGCGCGAGCCCATGGGCGCCGCCGTCCGCGGCCCGCAGCACGATGTCGCCGTGTGGGCCCGAGGGAATCTTGCGGAACCCGGCCGCGGCGAGCATGCCCCGCACGGCGATCTCGAGCCCGTCCTGCGGGTCGATGGCGATGCTGCGCTCCTGCTCGAGGGCGGTCGCGAGCACCCCGGCGAGGCGGACGGCGTCCGGCAGGTCGGCCGGATCGGTCAGCTCGTCGTGGTGCTCCTCGAGCGTGTTGCGGTAGGGCCCGACACTCTGCGAGAGCAGCTCTTCCACGACCGCCTGCACCGTGCCGTGCGAGCGGGGCAGGGCGCGCAGGTTCTCCACCTGATAAACCAGCCGCCACAGCTTCTGGGTGTCGGGGTCCCGTTTCGGCCGCCGCCGCGCGAGCGCGCGCAGCGATTCGAGAAAGCCGTCGGCGGGGTCAGCGGGTGAGGTCGCGGCTTCGACTTCCTGAAAGAAGTGCTCCGACAGGACGCAGCGCGCGAATGCCTCGAGCGCCACCGGATCGTCGGGCGCGCGCACGATCCGCAAGGCCGCGATCACGTAGCGGATCACCGGATCCTCGATGAGGGCCCGGCCGTGTGCCAGGCGGCACGGGATCCCCGCGCGCAGCAGGCGGCCCTCGAGCAGCTCGCCGACCCGATGCTTCCGATAGAGCAGCGCATAGTGGCCCCATCCCAGGCCGGCGGCCGCGCGATCGGCGGTCAGATCGTCCAGCAGCCACGCCGCCTCCGCTTCTTCGTCGGGGAACGCGTGGGCCTGCACCTCGTACTCGGACTCCCGCTCGGCGGTGAGCTGCTTCTCGAACAGCTGCGGATTCTGCACGAGGATGCGGCGCGCGGTCTCGAAGATCTGGCGCGTCGACCGGCAATTCCGATCGAGCACGATCGGCCGGTCGATCCCGAAATCCCGGCCGAAGCGCACCAGGACATACGGGTCCGCGCCGGTCCACGTGAAGATCGACTGCTCGTCGTCGCCCACGGCGAAGAAGTTGTGGTGGGGCGCGGTCAGGCGCCGCAGGAAGTCGTACTGCACCGGGTTCACGTCCTGGAACTCGTCCACCAGGAGGTAGTCCCACCGGGCGGCGACCTGCTCGGCGATGTCCTCGCGCCCGCGCAACAGCGCCTCGGCCTTCACGATGAGATCGTTGAAGTCCACCATGTTGCGGTGCGCCAGCCAGGCGGCGTACTCGCGGTACAGCCGGGCCTCGTCCCGGGCGAGCTCGTAGCCCTGAAACCGGTGCCGGCCGAACCGGGTCAATACTCCGCCGCGGCGATCGTTCGGCACCCGCAACCGGGCGAGAATCACGTGCTGGTACTGCTCGTCGGCGACCCCGAAGCCTTTTCTGAGCCCCGCCGCCTCGGCATGCTCGCGCAGCAACGAGAGGCACAGTGCGTGGATCGTGCCGCGCGTCACGTCGTCGGCACGACGCTCGAGCTTGTGCCGCAGGCGCAGGGCGATCTCTTCGGCCGCTTTGTTCGTGAACGTGACGGCGCAGATCCGAGCGGGGTCGAAGCCGAGCGCGGTGATCAGGTGATGGACACGACCGATGAGGCAAAACGTCTTGCCGGCGCCGGGCCCGGCCACTACGAGGACGGGGCCGAGGGGCGCTTCGATCGCTAAGCGCTGCTGGGGGAGCGGGTCGAATTCCATGACCCGTACAGTTTAGCCCTTCGGATCTCGGTTCAGCCTCCTACCACCTTCGCGACTCCGAACACGAGCCCGGCGGTCGTGGCCGCCTGGGCGACCCAGAAGGCGAACATGCGCTTGGTCAGCCGCGTCTCCATTTGGGCAAGCCGGCGCTCGAGCGTCGCGTCCGCCCGCGTGAACCCTGCCTGCATCTCGGCGCGCAGCTCCCCTACCCGCAGATCGATCTTTGCGTCGAGCTCCCCTACCCGCAGATCGATCTTCGCGTCGAGCTCCCCCACCCGCAGGTCGATCTTCGCGTCGAGCTCCGTTACCCGCAGATCGATCTTTGCGTCGAGCTCCGCTACCCGACGGTCGATCTTTGCGTCGAGCTCCGCTGCCCGACGGTCGATCTTTGCGTCGAGCTCCACTACCCGCTGCTCGAGCTTGGCATCGAACCGCGCGAAGTTCAGCTCGTTCAGCTCCCTCAGGCCCGACCGATACGTCGCGTCGACCAAGTTGAACCACCCCACGAGCTCGTTGGTGACCTCGTCCCCGAGTTTCTCATAGAACTTCCGCGACAGTTTAGCGGTGACCGGCATATGGACCCCTGGAGCATTCCGGCCACATCTTAACTGTACGCTCGGCGCAGTCCGGTATCAAGAAAACGCGGCAGCCCCACCCTGGAACGCAGTGAGAGGCTATTGGCCCCATGCTGAGAACTCGAACTCTGGGCGCGACCGGCTACACCGTCAGCGAACTCGGCTTCGGCGGCTGGGGCCTCGGCGGCTCACAGTGGCGCGGCGTCAAGGACAGCGAAGGCAGCGAGGCCCTGCGCGCCGCCGTCGACCGCGGGATCACGTTCTTCGACACTGCCCTGGCCTACGGCAACGGGCATAGCGAGCGTCTCATCGGCAAGACACTGAAGACCGAGATCCAGTCGGGCCGAGTGCACGTCGCGACCAAGATCCCCCCACGCAACAGTGAATGGCCTGCGCAGGCCACCAGCCGTCTCGCCGACGTCTTTGCCGCCCGGCACATCAGAGCTTCCACCGAGCGATCCCTCAAGAACCTCGGCGTCGAGGCGTTGCACCTGCAGCAGTTCCACGTGTGGCACGACGTCTGGCTGCAGGACCCAGAATGGCAGGCGTCTCGCGAAGAGATGGTCCGCCTCAAAAACGAAGGGCAGGTCCTGCACTGGGGCATCTCGGTCAACGACCACGCGCCCGAGACGGCGCTCAGGGCGCTCGAGGATCCCATCTTTGAAACTGCCCAGGTGATTTACAACATCTACGATCGCTCTCCCGAACGAGCGCTGTTCGACCTCGCAACGAAAAGGCCCCTCGGCGTAATCGGGCGCGTACCGTTCGACGAGGGTGCCCTGACGGGTCAGATCAAGGCCGACACGGTATTTCCCGCGGGCGACTGGCGAGCCGACTACTTCGCCGGTGACCGGCGTGCCGAGGCCGAGCGGCGGGCAAGGGCGCTGGCGCAGCTGCTGGATGACGAGGTGCGGACGTTGCCGGAGCTGGCGCTGCGGTTCTGTCTTTCGGCGCCTCAGGTTTCTACGGTTATTCCTGGCATGCGTCGCGCCGCGCATGTGCAGCAGAATGTCGCCGCAGCGGAGAGGGGTCGGTTGGCGCCGCAGACGCTGTCCAAGCTCGAGGCGCACGCCTGGGACAAGAACTGGTACCCCTAGGGCTTCAACGCGCTTAATCGGTTCTCCAGGAGCCGCCGCTCGGGGTCCTGGGTGACCAGCTCCAACGCACGGCGGAAGGCGACCATCGCCTCGTCGCGCCGGCCCAGGCGCCGTAACAACTCACCGCGCGCCGAGTGCGCCAGGTGGTACTCGCCCAACTCGCCGCGCGCGAGGATGGCGTCGATGAGCGTGAGCCCGGCCTCCGGCCCGTCGCGCATCGCGACCGCCGCGGCGCGGTTCAGCTCCGCCACCGGCGAAGGCTCGAGCCGCAGCAGGACGTCGTACAACCCCACGATCTCCGCCCAGTCGACGTCCGCCGGCGTAGGGGCCTCGGCGTGCACCGCGGCAATCGCGGCCTGCACGGAAAACGGACCCACGCGCCGCGGAGCCAGGGCACGCCGGACCAGCTCGACCCCTTCGGCGATCTGGTCGCGGTTCCACAGCGACCGATCCTGATCGTCGAGCAACACGATGTCGCCGCCCTGCGACGTGCGCGCGGCTCGGCGCGACTCGTGCAGCACCATCAGCGCCAGCAGGCCGAGGACCTCGGGATCGGGCAGCAGCTCCACCAGGAGGCGCCCCAGCCGGATCGCCTCGGCGCTGAGATCGGGCCGCGTCGCCGTCGCGCCCGTGGACGCCGAGTAGCCCTCGTTGAACACGAGATAGACCACGTGCAGCACCGCGTCGAGTCGATCGGGCAGATCGGCTTTGGAGGGGACCTGGTATGGGATCCCCGCGTCGCGGATCTTGCCCTTGGCGCGCACGATCCGCTGCGCCACCGTGGGCGGCGCGGTGAGGAAGGCGCGCGCGATCTCCTCGGTCGTGAGGCCGCACACCTCGCGCAGCGTCAGCGCCACCTGACCGTCGGGCGGCAGGGCGGGGTGGCAGCAGGTGAAGATGAGCCGCAGCCGGTCGTCCTCGACGCGCTCGTCGTCCAGCTCGGCGGCGGGCGTGATGCCGTCGCCCAGACGCGCGGCCACCGACACGAGCGACGCGTCAAATCGCGCGCGCCGGCGCAGCTGGTCGATCGCCTTGAAGCGGCCCGTCGAAACGAGCCACGCCCGCGGCTGCGACGGAATCCCCTCGGCGGGCCACTGCTCGAGGGCCGCCGTGAACGCGTCGTGCAGCGCCTCCTCGGCCAGATCGAAGTCGCCCAGCAGGCGGATCAACGTGGCGAGGACGCGGCGCGACTCGGCGCGGTAGATGGCGTCTACCATCGCCCGCGCCTGGTCGTCCGCCTCCCCGCTCACCTACGGCCGCTCGTACACGTGGACCGGCCGCACCTCGACCCCCCCCCAACGAGCGCTCGGGATGCGCGCCGCCACCTGGATCGCGTCGTTGAGATCTTTGGCCTCGATCAGGTAGTAGCCGCCGAGCTGTTCCTTCGTCTCCACGAACGGTCCATCGGTGGTCGAGATCTTCCCGTTGCGCACCCGAACCGTCGTCGCGGCTTCGGTGCCCTCGAGGGCGTTGCTGCCCACGTAATGGCCGCTCTTCTTGATGCCATCCTCGAACGCCCAGTACTCCTTCATCGCTTGTTCGAGCACCTCCTTGGGCAGGGTCTTTCCGGCGACTCGATCCTCGTAGATCAGGCACAGGTACTTCATAGCTTCCTCGCTCGTTGCGGTGAATATGTCGTGGACGCCAGTTAGTCGTTCGGGGAAGGCCAGAATCGACGGTCGTCCGCCCGGCGCCTGATCGCCCGCAGCCATTCGGACGTTCATGCGTGAGTAAGGTGCGGTGCGGCCCGCGACGCTTTGGTGCCTGCGCGGGTCGATCTCTCCGAAGGGAGTCCTTTAGGACGCGCGAACTAGCCGAGCCGGCCCTTCAGGGCACGGATCATCCGACTCGGTCAGACCCGACCCTACTCCACCCTGATCCCCCGCCACTTCCCCTGCCGGAACCGCAGCACGCTCAGCGTGCAGCGCGTCGCGTGGCCCAACACGATCGCCAGCCAGATGTCCGCCGGCTGAAGCCCGCGCATCGCCTGAAGCATCGTGCATAAGCCGAGCGGCACCACGATCTGCGAGATGATCGAGATGTACAGCGGCGAGCGCGTGTCGCCCGTCCCCTGCAGCCCACCGGTGTACGTGAGCGCGACGGTAACGAAAAACCCTGAGACACTGAGGAAGGCGAGCAGCTGCGTCCCAAGGCCTACGACGACGGGGTCGTACATCCCGAACAGCGCGAGCAGGCGACCGGGGATCGTGACGAAGAGCGCACCCACGACGGCGGCGACGCACAGGCCGATCCCCGCGGCGACGTGCACGCCGCGCACCGAGCGGTCGGGGCGGCCGGCCCCAAGATTCTGCCCCGCCACCGCCGCTGCCGCGCCCATCAAGCCCACCGACGTCCACGTGATGAACGAGAACAGCTCCGAGTAGCCCACCGCGTACACCGCCTGCGCCTCGGCGCTGCGCTCGAGCGAGCCGATGAAGCGTAGCAACAGGACGCCCGCGACGTTCATCGCGATCCCCTGAATGCCCGTCGGCAGACCGAACCGGAACAGCGACCGGATGATCCCCCAGTCGGGCCGCCAGTTCATCCCCCGGTGCCAGTGCACGACCAACCGTCCGGAGCACAGGAGGTACACGGCGATCACGCTCACCACCCCGCCGGCGACCGCCGTGCCCACCGCCGCCCCGGCCGTGCCCATGCGGGGGATGGGCCCGAGCCCGCGGATGCAGATCACGTTGAACACGATGTTGAGCACGGTGAGCGCCACGCCGAGGCGGAGCGGCGTGTGCGCGTCCCCGGTCGAGCGCAGCGCGCCGCCGACCATGAAGAACAGGAGCATCCCGATGCTGAAGACGAACATGACGCGGAGATACGGCAGCGCCTCGGCGCGAACCGCGTCCGTCGCATGCACCAGGCCGAGCAGCGACGGCGCCAGCACGAAGCCCAGGGGCGCGAGGACCCCGAGCCAGAGCCCGATCGCGGCGAGGAATGCCTGATACACGGCGCGGTTCACCTTCTCCTGGTCGCCCGCGCCGGCGAACCGCGCGACCAGCACGCCCATCCCGGAGAAGATCGAGCTGATGAACACCATGACCACGAGGAAGATCTGGAAGGCAACGCCGATGGCGGCGTTGCCGGCGAACCCGACCAGATGCCCCACCAGCGCGTGATCGATGATGCCCTGCAGCCCGGCGATCAGGTTCTGCAGCATCGTCGGCCAGGCGATCATCCAGACGGCACGGACGATCGGCCCCTCGACGATCGACCGATCGAGCGGCTTCGCGGCGCGCGGGGCGGAGGGTGGAGGGGGGGGAGCGGGGGGAGCGGTCATGGGCGTCGGACAAATTAACCAGGGACAAGACCGAGCGCCGACGGATTCCCAGGCTACAGCCTGGGCTCGGCCGAGCCCAGCCTTTAGGGTGGGAACCCGCGGGGCACGCCGCAAAACGGCCCCCCGGTGCCGCAAAAACGCCCTAGCCCGGTTTTTGTGGGTCCTGCATCTTGAGCCATCATCGTGATTACGCCACAAGAGCACGAGCGCGAGGTATTGCGGCAGGCGAGCGTCGCGCTGCAGGGCCGTGTCGTGACGCTGTGGGAGATCTCCCCCTCCACCGGCGTCGACCCGCTCGTCAGCAGCGTGCCCGACGCGCCTGCCCGCGTGACGAAGCTCGATCTCGACGCCACGCTGCGCCGGTGGGGCGCCCCGATCATTCAGGGGAGTCGCTGGGTCGGCTGTCGCCTTGCCGATGGCGGACTCTGGTGTGTGGCTCCGGTCCGGAGCCGGCCCGCCGGGCCGCCACCCAGCGGGATCGAGCGCCGCAGCGGCGAGCGGCTCATTCTCGAGCTCGCCGGGCTGTGCCTCGGCGCGATCGACGCCGGCGATGCCGGCAAGCGTCGACTACCTCCCGCGGAAACGCTGTGGGAGCTGGCCCGCCAGCCGAGCGTCATCGCCCACGAGGTCGGCAACCCGCTGGCCGTGGCCCTGGGAAACCTGGACCTCAGCATCGACGCGGTGCGGGCGGCCACGTCGATGGATCCGACCTTCCGGGCGGCGGTGCTCGACGATCTCTCCAACGTCGCCCAGGGCATCGAGCAGGCGGCGGACTACCTCAGATCGATTCAGGTGCGCCCGTTCGGCGCCGCCGGGCGCGTGGGGCGGTTCGATGTGACCCCGGTCGTCCGATCGTGCGTCACGCTCGAGCGGCCTCTCGCCCGCCGGCACGGCGTCGCCCTGAAGTGGCAGACGTCGGTGGACTCGGTGTTTCTCTACGGCGAGTCGAACGCGCTCTACCAGGTCATCACGAACTTGATCCGCAATGCCGTCGATGCGTCGCGCGCGGGTGATGCCCCCTCCGTTCCGCCGGTCCTCGTCACGCTGGACCAAACAGGGGACATGCTCATGCTGGCCGTTCGCGATCGCGGGGTGGGGATCGCGCCGGAGAACATGGAACGGATCTTCGACACGGGGTTCACCACCAAGCAGGCCGGCGCGGGAACCGGGATCGGGCTCGCCGTCGTGCGCGAAATCACGCACAACATGTTCGGTGGCACGGTGAAGGTGGAGTCCGAGCTGGGTGTGGGGAGCACGTTCACGCTGACACTGCCGATCCCGCCGCAGCGCAGCGGCGGGGAGCGTCGCGGCTAGCTCGCTGGGGTCTCGCCGGGCCGCTTCCCGTCCCGACGCAGCACGTAGGCGCGATGCCCGCAGTCGCATTGCTCCATCGTGCGGCCCAGGCGGTCGGTCCGGAACACGAGATGGCCGCCACAGGCGGGGCAGCGCGGCGCGCCGCCATCCGGCACCAGTTTGAGCCGGGCGAGAGCGCGGCTCACTTGTGCCGGAACGTAATGCGTCCTCGGGTGAGGTCGTAGGGAGACAAGGCCAGGGTCACACGATCGCCGGCGAGCACGCGGATCCGGAAGCGGCGCATCTTGCCCGCGATGGTGGCGAGCACGTAATGGCCGTTGCTGAGCAGCACGCGGAACGTGGTGTTGGGTAACACCTGCTCCACCTTCCCTTCGATTTCGATCGCTGCGTCCTTGGCCATTGGGGCCCTCCTCTAGTTGCGAGCCGCCATCGTGCGGATGATGCTCGGCAACCCGGGCCACGACAGGTACCCTGGCGGGGGGCCGTAGACGATCGATGGCTTGCAGCGACAGAGCGCGGTGTGTGGCCCCGCGATCGCGGTCCCGTCGAGCGGCAGCCGATAGGAAACGGATGCCGGGTTGGCGATGAACCCGCCGCACGTGTGACAGTGGATCTCGCTCATGCGCCGACTCCTTCCAAGACAAACGAGGAGCGGCGCAGGGCCGCCCCTCGGTCGATCTCCGCTGGCGTTAATTCTTCGACGCGATCTTGTGGAACGTCGAGTTGGAAACCTGATAGCTCTCGACTTGGGGCGTGCCCTCGACCACAGTCGCGAGGCTCGCCAGCACGGCGGGATACGTGTCGCGGCCGTAAGCCTCCGCGGTGTCCTTGGTCTCCCACAGGCTGATGGCCAGCGCGTCCGTGCCGTTCGGCGCGACGAACGTGATCTCGTCCTTGAAGCCGTTCTGCTTGCGCAGCATCGGCAGGACGTCCGTCTCCAACTTCCGCGTGAACTCGGGGGCCGAATTGGCCTTCAGATGTAGCGTGACGTTGCGTGCGAACATGAGGCGACTCCCTTGCCACTCCAGCATGAGCTTCTCTGCGATGACACTTCTCAACTGTTGCAACCTACCCCCGCTGTACTATATTTGTCAAGTGGCGAATCGGTGAAATGCCATTGCTTAACTATGTCAGTTAATACCTGCCTTGCGAGGATACCGTACCGTGGACGTGGCGTTCGTGATCCGGGAGCGACTCGAGGAGCTGGGACTGGAGCAGCGCGATCTGGCCCGCGCCGCCCATGTCACGGAGTCCTACGTGTCGCAGCTGCTCACCCGGAAGAAGGCCCCCCCCGCGCCCGGCCGCACCGACATCTACGACCGGATGGACCGGTTCCTGAAGCTGCCGCCCGGCGAGCTCGCCAAGGTCGCGAAGCTCGCGCGTAAAGAGGTGCTCAAACGGGAGCTGGGGGATGCGCCCGAACCCATGTTCCCCCACGTCCGCGACCTGCTGCTGCGCAAATGCCGCGCCGGCCAGGCCAAGGAAGTCCGCGCCATTCTCGAGCGCCAGCCGTTCGGCGAGCTCGAGCGGCTCGTCGCCCAGAAACTGCTCGACGTCGCGGGCCTCGACACCGATATCTTCCACCTGTGGGCCCGGCACGTCGCCATTCTCGATTCGCATATCGCATCCTGGGACATCGATCTCACGACGTTCCGCCTCGAGATCGTGCTGCGCCAACGCGTGGCGGCCGAGCGGGTGCGGCGATTCGAGTTCGTGGAGCGGGCTGCCGAGGAGTCGGGACTCCGGGAATTCCTGGCGGATCGCTCCCTGAGTGGCACGGCGACCGAGCAGGAGCTCGAGTTCCTCACCGCCCTGCTGTTCACAGGCCGGCGTCCCACCGCTCTCTATTACTACCGGGAGCTACAAAACCTGAGGGACCCGCTGCACTTTCACAGCGGCTAGGTCAACGTCCCACCAACTTCACCACACCGATGGGGACGCGGGGGCGCCCTGGTATAATCCGGTCATCGCATGTCCACCACCTACACCCGCCTCCCCACCCCGATCGGCGAGCTGCTGCTCACCGCGTCCGCGTCGGCCCTCACCGGCGTCTACTTCCCGCCGTTCGAGGCGCGAGCCGACTGGTCCCAGGACGATAACGAACCGGTGCTCGTGCGCACGCGCCGGCAACTCACCGAGTACTTCGCCGGCACGCGCACGAGCTTCGATCTGCGCCTCGAGGCCGCGGGCTCGGCGTTCGAGCGGCGCGTGTGGGATGCCCTCCGCAAGATCCCTTACGGCGCGACCACGAGCTACAGCGAGCTCGCGCGCCGGTTAGGAGACGTGAAAGCCACACGCGCCGTCGGCGCCGCCAACGGCAAGAATCCCATCCCCATCATCGTCCCGTGCCACCGGGTGGTCGGCGCGCGCGGCGAGCTGACGGGCTTCGGCGGCGGCCTGGACCGCAAGCGCTGGCTGCTGGAGCACGAGGGCGCCCTGATGAAGCTCGGCTAGATTAGCTTGCTGCGTCATGACACCATCCCCAACCAGCTCGCCGAGTCTGCCCGAGCGCATCCAAGGGCTTTGGGCCGTCGCCACGAATCTGTCGTGGAGCTGGAACCGCGACGCCCGCGCCCTGTTCCGCTCGATCGATCAGGCGCTCTGGCACCTCACCCGCCATAATCCCATCGAGCTGCTGCGCCGCGTGGATCCCGCGCGGCTCGCGGCCTGCGCGCAGGACCCCGCCTTTCTGCAGCGCTACGACACGATCGTCGCGTGGAACGCATGGGTGGCCGCCACGCACGACACCTGGTTCGAAACGTCGTACCCGGATCTGGCCCAACGCCGGATCGCCTACTTCTGCGCCGAGTTCGGGCTGCACAACTCGGTGCCGATCTACTCCGGCGGGCTCGGCGTCCTCGCCGGCGACCACTGCAAGGCGGCGTCGGACCTCGGCGTGCCGCTCGTCGGCGTCGGGCTGTTCTATACCAAAGGCTACTCGGACCAGCGGCTGCGGCTCGACGGCTGGCAAGAGGATGCCGAGGAGCGGTTCGATGTCGCGGCGACCCCGCTGGAGCAGGTGCGGGGGCCCAAGGGCGACCCCTGCCTCGCGACCGTCAGGGTCTCGGGGCGCGCCGTCAGCGTCGGCGCGTGGCGTGTCACCGTCGGTCGCGTGCCGATCCTCCTCCTCGATACGGGCCTCGAGCAGAACGACCCCGCCGATCGCGGGCTGTCCAACCGCCTCTACGCCGGCGGGCCGGAGCTGCGCCTCCGGCAGGAATGGATCCTGGGCGTCGCCGGCGTCCGCGTGTTGCGGGCCCTCGGCTACGATCCGGTTGTATGGCATGCCAACGAAGGACACGCCGCATTCATGCTGGTCGAGCGGGTGCGCGAGCTGGTGACGCGCGGGACGCCCTTCGACGAAGCGGTGCGCCGGGTGCGCTCGACCAGCGTCTTCACGACCCACACGCCGGTGCCCGCGGGACACGACACGTTCTCGCTCGCGGAGCTCGAGCAATGCACGGGACCGGTGTGGCAGGAGATGGGCGTCAGCCGGGAACAGCTGTTTCGCGTCGGCCACCATCCTGTCCGGGACCACGACCTCTTCCACATGCCGGTCGCGGCGATCCGGCTGTCGGCCGGGGTCAACGGCGTGTCGCGCCGCCACGGCGAGGAGTCCCGCCGCATCTGGGCTCCGCTCTGGCCGGGCCGCGAGGCCGCACGCGTGCCGATCGGGCACATCACGAACGGCGTGCACGTCGCGACCTGGATCGCGAACCCCCTCGTGACGCTCCTCAACGCGCACCTCGGTCAGGAATGGCTGCTGCGGCTCGACGAGCCGGCGCTCTGGAGCAAGGTCCTCGAGCTGGACGACGCCGCGCTGTGGGCGGTACACAACGAGCTCAAGTCCCATCTGATGCGCAGCATTCGGGAGCAGGCGCGGCGGCGCTGGGTGGACCAATGGAAGGAGGCCCTGCACCTCGTGGGCGCCGGGACCCTGCTCGATCAGGAAGCGCTGACCATCGGCTTCGGCCGCCGCTTCGCCACCTACAAACGAGCCGACCTGATCTTCCGCGATGCCGACCGGTTGCAACGCTTGCTCGTCAACCCGTGGCGCCCGGTGCAGATCGTCTTCGCGGGAAAGGCACACCCGGCTGACGAGCCCGGGAAGCAGATTCTGCAGCGCGTATATGCCCACACGCGGGAAGCACGGTTCGAAGGCCGCATCGCGTTCATCGAGGACTACGAAATGCACGTGGCCCACCGCTTAGTGCAGGGCGTGGACGTCTGGCTCAACGTGCCGCGGCCCCCGCTCGAGGCGTGCGGCACGAGCGGAATGAAAGCGGGCTTGAACGGCGTGCCACAGCTGAGCACGCTGGACGGCTGGTGGAGCGAGGGTTACGATGACTCGAACGGGTGGGCCATCCCGCCCGCGCCCGCCGGGGCGGGGGGGGTGGGGGGCGGCCAGGATCGCGACGCCGCCGACGCCGAGCAGCTGTACCGTTTGCTCGAGCAGGAAGTCGTTCCTCTTTTTTATGACCGAGATGCGCGGGGTGTCCCGCGTGGCTGGGTGGAGAAGATGAAGCACGCGATGCACACCGCGGGTGCGCGGTTCACCGCGCAACGCATGATACGGCAATACCTGACCGAGTATTACTTGCCCGCGATCCGAGGCCAGATGCCCGACGATCCGCCCACGGCATGACGACGCCGACCTCCAAGCCGCAGCGGCGGGGCACCGCCCGGCCGCGACGCGTGGCCGGTGCCGTGACGGCCGTGGCGCAGGTCGCCGCCGCGGAGCGGATCGGCGTCGCCCACCTGACCGCCGAGTGCTGGCCCTTCGCTCGCACCGGCGGGCTGGGGGAGGCGGTCAGCGGCCTGGCGACGGTGCAGGCGGCCGCCGGCCACCCCACGACGGTCGTCATGCCGCTATACCAGCTGGTGCGCGAGACCACACCCTCGCTCGAGCGGGCCGGACAACCGCTCGTGGTCAACCTGGGTGGGCGCACCGAACACGCCTGGCTCTACCAGACCCCGCCCACCGAGGCCGGCCCGCGGGTGTTCTTCGTCGAGCATCCCGACTTCTTCGATCGGGCGGGTATCTACGGCGACAACGGCGCGGACTATCCCGACAACGCCCAGCGCTTCGCCTTCTTTTGTCTCGCGGCGCTCACGGCGCTGCCGGAGATCGCGCCCGAGACGCAGCTGCTGCACGCGCACGATTGGCACACAGCCCTGGCGCCCGTCTACCTGCGGACCGCGTTCGCCGGGCAGCCGTTCTACGGCCGCCTCGCGACGGTGCTCTCCGTGCACAACGCCGGCTTCCAGGGCCATTTCCCGACCGAAACGGTGGCGCAGCTCGGCCTCGCCCCGGAGTTGTACAACCCGGACGTGTTCGAGTGGTACGGCCGCATGAACTGGCTCAAGGGCGGC
>DASYQX010000024.1:0-16231 GCA_036004985.1 Gemmatimonadales bacterium | reverse complement strand
GCGCGCGCGACCCGCATCCCGTCGGGTCATCCGGAGGGCTACCTCGAGGCGTTCGCCAATCTGTATCGCGATCTGGCGGAGCAGATCCGGGCGCGCCGCGCGAAGCGGGCGCCTGATCGGGCGGCGCTGCTCGTGCCGACGGTGGAAGACGGCGCGCACGGCGTCAAGTTCATCCATGCGGCGGTGGAGTCCAGTGCGAAGAATGGCGCGTGGGTGGACACCGAGCTGAAGCTGCGCTAGGCGACGGTCCCTCAGCCTGCGGCTATCAGCTCGGAGAACTTCGCGAGGTCGATATTGCCACCCGACACAATGGCGACAACGGGTCCCGGACCGGCCTTGCCGGTGAGCGCCGCCGCCAGGCCGAGCGCGCCAGCTCCCTCGGCGATGACGCGGGCCTTTTCGGCCATGAGCCGCATGGCGCGCTTCACGTCGTCCAGAGTCACGACGATGCAGCCGTCCACCAGCGGCTGCATGCGCTGCCACATCCGCGGAAACAAGCTCTTTCCGCCGGCGCCGTCGACGAACGTGGCTTTCCAGTCCGGGAACGTCTGCGGCGAGCCCTTGGCGAACGAGAGCGCGGCGGGCGCGGCGGTCTCCGGCTCGGCGCCCCACACCCGAACCTCCGGCCGCAGCGCTTTCACGGCACTGGCGACGCCCGTGATCAGGCCGCCACCGCCGATCGCGGCGATGATGGCGGCCGTGTCCGGCGCGTCCTCGAGAATCTCCAGGCCCATCGAGCCATGCCCGGCGATGAAGTTGTCATCGTCGAATGGATGGATGAACGTCCCCTCGACTCCGGGATACGCTCGGGTCTCGAGCGCCTGCCAGGCGACTGCATAGGGCACGAGCACGAGCTTCGCGCCCAGCGCGCGCATGCGCTCGAGCTTCGCGGCGGGCGCCGTCTCGATCGCCACGACGGTGCACGGCACGCCCGCGGCCCGCGCGGCATACGCGACCCCCTGACCCGCATTCCCGGCGCTGATCGTCCAGACGCCGCGCCGGCGCTCGGGATCGGACAACAGGGCGACCGCGTTGGCGGCCCCGCGCAGCTTGTAGGCGTTGATCGGTTGCAGGTTCTCGAGCTTGAGCCGCACGTCGGGGAATCCCGGCCCGAGCTCCAGGCGGACGAGCGGTGTGCGAACGATCGTTCCGGCGATGCGCTTCCGAGCATCGCGGATCTCGCTCAAGGCGATGGGACGAACCGGTTCGAGCGAGGCTGTCATCGTTGCAGCACCAGCGCCGCCGCCGCCACATCTTCGACCGCGACGCCCACCGACTTGAACAGCGTGATCTCCTCGGGCGTCCGCCGGCCGGGATCGGCACCCGACACCACGGCGCCGATCTCGATCACGTCGCTCCCCCTCCGTGACGCGATGACGTCGCCCGATTCGCGCAGCGCCGCTTCGCGGGAGTCGACGAAGATCCGAGCCGTGGTGACGAGATCGTCGTCCAGCTCGCGCCACGCGGGGCGGGTGGCGCCGATGGCGTTGACGTGGGTGCCGGGGGAGAGCCAGCGCGCCTGGAGAATGGGCGTCGTCGCGCTCGCGGCGACGACCACCACGTCCGCGCCGCGTACCGCGTCAGCCGCCGTCGCCACCGCCTTCACGCCGTGCCGCTGGGCGAACGCCGGGGCGTTTCGGGGACTCCATACGCGTACGTCCTTGAATGAACGGACGTGGCGCAGCGCGGTGAGGTGACTCTTCGCCTGGACGCCGGATCCAAGAATCCCGAGCACCGACGCGTCCGGACGGGCCAGGCGCTGGGTCGCCACCGCCGACGCCGCGGCGGTCCGCATCTCGGTGATCAGCCGGCCGTCCATCACGGCGAGCGGCTCTCCGGTCTCCGCCTTGAACATCACAATGAGAGCGTGGTGTGTGTGGATCCCGGCGTTGTGAGGGTAGAACGTGACGAGTTTGGCGCCGAGGGCGCCCGCGTACGCCGGCATGACCCCGAAAAAACCCCGATGAGGAGCCACGGGAAGCACCGCGCGCACCGGTTGCACGACCTTGCCCGACGACAACGCCGCGAGGGCCTGCGCGATGACCGGGATCAAGTCCTGGTAGTGGAGCCGTTGCTCTACCGCCGGCTCGTCGAGGACATCCATGACATGGAACTACGTCCCGCCCGATGTCTCCACAAGGCTTGTGGCGAGCGCCTGCCTGAGACTGTACCGCGGAGATACTGACGGGGTAGTAATCGTCAGGGAACAGCGGAGGTCTCGACGTGAGGCAACTGACTGGTTTGATCGTAGGGCTGGCCGTCGCGATCAGTGTCTGGGCGTGTCTGCCCTTCTCCCGCACGTTCATCAGCTCTCCGCCTATTGTTGGTGTGTATCGCGCCGAGACCGGCGAACCCCTGAGCGGCGTGCAGCTCGCGATCTCGCTCACATCACTCGATTCGCTCTGCGCGTCTCCCGCCCGCCAGACAATGACCGACTCCGCGGGGGCCTTCGCCCTGCCGCTCACCGAGGACCGCGACGCCATTATCATCTTTCTCCCGATCGAGCATGTATTCAGCTACACGTTCTGCGCGCGCGTGGCCGGCAACATGCGGTTCGCTCACCAGGGTTCGGCTCTCATGTCGTTTGATCCGACGCCGGTCTCACTCACCTGCATCGAATCCCGGACCCCCAACACGGCGCCGGTCGTATGCACAGAAGAGCGGTAGTTGTGCTGTGTCTGAGCCTCGCGGCCCTGGCCCCGGTGGCCCAGGCCCAGGAAATCGCGCGGCCGCGTAGGCCCAAGAGCGCTACCGCAGCGTGGGGATTCAGCTTTGTGTATCCGGGGCTCGGCCAAGCCTACAACGGCGACTGGGGGCGAGCCGCGGCATTTGGCGTACCGGCAAGCATCGGCTGGGGGTTGTACTGGAATAGCTGGGAAGGCTGTGTCGTGAGCCACACCAACTGCGCCACGAGGAACGCCAGCGCCGCGATCATTCTGGCTGCCTGGATCGGCGCGCAGATCGACGCACCGCGTCGGGCGCGCGCCATCAATCGCGCGGGCCGCGTGTCGCTCGAGGTTGGTCCCGCCCCGAACCCCCTCGGCTTGAGCTTGGCACGAATCAGTTTTTAGAAATGCAAAACGGTAACGCCGCTCACCATTAGGCCTGTTACTGCTGCTGCCTTGCCGGGCCCTGCCGCCGGGCATATCCTGCCTGCACCGTGGCCACCACCCTGCTGCTCGTCGAGGACGATGATTTCGTCCGCCACGCCCTCACCCGCGCGCTGACCCGCACCGGCGTCTTCACCGTCGTTCCCGCCGAGCACGGCGAGCAGGCCCTCCAGATCTTCGACGAGCGCCATGTGGACGCGATTCTGACCGACTTGCAGATGCCCGTGATGGACGGCCTGACGCTGCTCGGCCATCTCCTGGAGCGCGGCTCGCGCGTGCCGGTCGCCGTGATGACGGGGCAGCGGATCACCGCGGAGCTCGCCCAGCGGCTGCACAGCTTCGGCATCGCCGCGACCTTTGCGAAGCCGGTCGACATCGCTACGCTCGCCGACGAGCTGCAGCGCGCCATGACCCCAGCGACGGTCGGCCGGATCACCGGCATCACGCTGTTCGGGTTCCTGCAGCTCATCGAGGTGGAACGCAAGACCGGACTGATCGTGGTGCACGCGGGCGATCAGGAAGGGCGGCTCTACTTCGACCGCGGCCAGTTGGTCCACGCCCATACGCGCCGGCTGGATGGGCTCCCCGCCCTGCACGAGATCGTCGCGTGGCCCGATCCCAAGCTCGAGATCTTCTACAAGCGCAAGTCGCGAGAACGCACGATCAAGGAGCCGTTACAGCATGTCCTCATGGAGGCGGCGCGGGTGTTGGACGAGCGCGGGGTCACCCTCGGTGACGCCGCGGAGGACGGCGCGGACGCCACGCAGCCCGACGTGCAAGACGCGCTGGACGAGGCCATGGACATCGACGGCGCGCTGGGCGTGGCCCTGATCGACTCGACGAGCGGCGTGGTCCTGGGGACGGCCGGCGGCAGCGCGAAGCTCAACGTGGAGGTCGCGGGCGCCGGCGCCGCCGACTTCGTGCGGGCCGAGGCGCGGGCCTTGGCCGCCGCGGGGGTGAAGGACACGATCGAGGACGTGATGATCACGCTCGGCAAGCAGTACCATCTCGTCCGGTTCCTCGGCCCGGATGTCCACGCCCTGCTCTACCTCGTGCTCGATCGCGAGCGCTCCAATCTCGGTATGGCGCGCCACACCCTCGCCGCGATCGGACGTCGGATCACGGTCTAGGCTACGGGCGGGCGCGTCACCGGGCTTTGTACCATTCCAGGTCCAACCGCGCCCGCGGCTTGATGCGCTCCCGCAACGCGTCCAGCTCGGCGGCGCTCATCGGGCGAAACTCGCGGGCGTACCCCGCGTTCGCGCGGACCAGCTCCGGCCGCTCCATCCCTACCACGGCGACCGCGACGGGCAGGGACCAGACGTAGCGAAGGCACTCTGCGATGGTGCAGATCCGCTCGCGCAGCAGCCGCCCGTCCGCCGAGGTCTTCATCGCGATCACACGGATCCCCCGTCGGCCCAGCTCCGGCAGCACCTCGCGCTCGAAGCTCTGCTGATGAAAGTCGATTGGGTTGAGGGGCATCTGCATCGCATCGAAACGGATCCCCCGGTCCCAGTAGTCGAGCGCGCGCCGCTGCGCCGCGGGAAAGACGTGGCCCGTCACGCCGACGTAGCGCACGATTCCCTGCGCCTTGGCCTCGAGGATGTACTCCATCGCACCCCCCGGGCCGAAGGCGCGATCCACATCGGCCACGCTGCGCACTGAATGCAGCTGCCATAGGTCGAGGCGATCGGTCTGCAGGCGCTCCAGGGTGCCCTCGAGATGGCGGCGGGCGCTGTCGGCGCTGCGCAGCGGGAACGCGAAGGTCTTGCTCATCAGCATCACCCGGTCGCGCATCCCTCGCCCCACCCCGCGGAGTGCGGCGCCGAGCCAGCGCTCCGATCGCCCGTCGCCGTAGCTCTCGGCGGTGTCGAAGAACCGGATGCCCTCCTCGAGCGCCGTCTCGACCAGCGTGCGCGCCGCGCGCTCGGAGGGCGCCTGACTCAGGTGCGATCCGCCGAGACTCAGAATCGGGAGGTCGAGGTCCGTGCGGCCGAGCCGCCGCGGGGGGAGGGTGCCTGGTCGAGAGACCACCAGCCCTGCGCCCAAGGCGCCGAGCGTAGCGGCGAACTGGCGGCGGTCCAGAGGTATCCCCGCTTAGCTGCCGGCCACCGGAACGTGCCCGAGCGCCTGAGCGAGCCGTGTGCCGACCTCGCCGAGGGCCAGCACCACAGCCTCCGCCTGGGCGCGTCGCACTGTTTCCCCCCTATCGAAGTCACCGCGCTGCTTGGTCGTCACGCGCTCGCGCGTCACGACCATGGCGAACGGCATGAGGCCCGAACGCGTGTCCAGCAGCACCACCTGGAGCGTGCACTGCGCGCGGTACTGGATGGAGCCGACGAACGGCGTGCGCTCGTACACCCTGCAGCTCGGTCGATACACCAGGAGCGCCTCGGCTTGCACGCGTGCGGCCGCCTCACGCAGGCCGGCGACCGACGGCCGCTCGCCCACCAGCAGCGCCGGCAGGACGCTCGCGCGGGCCACGCGCGGCGCGCGAGCGACAGCCTGAACGGCGGAGTCCGCCAGCGCCTGGCTCAAGTCCGACGTTGTTCCCGAGATCCACGACCGGATCGCCTGTGGGCCGCGCAGATGGAGCACCGCGACCGCGATCTGCGCCGGCCACGCTAGTCGACGGGCGAGCAGTCCGTCGATTACGGAGTCCGGCGCGTCGGCGGCGCTGAGGTCGAGCGCGGCGGCGAGGGATGCCTCTTCGGCCGGCCACTCGCTGGCGTCGCTGCGGAGCAGAGCATTGAGCGAGGCTGCCGTCTCGCGCCAGGGCGGTTGCGGCTGCGGCGCGCTCGTGTTTACCGGAGCCGTCGCGCAGCCGAGTAAGAGTGAAAGGGCGAGACAGCTGGGAATGCGGGTAGGCATGGGGTCCTCGCGATGGGCGTCTATCCCTATGATGACGCCCAAGGCGAGGACGGTTGCGCGGGGGCGGAGCTCTAAGGCCGACTCGGGGCTGGCGGCCCGCGCAGGAGTTGGACGGCGTAGTAGCAGGGCGGTGTCGAACACCGGCCCATGGCGACCTCGAGCCGGTGGGTCCCTGTCGTCGCGGGCGTCGTCCAAGTGACAGCGCGTGAACCGGTCTTCACCTCGGAGGCGATCTCTTTGCCGGCTGGGTCGAAAAGATGAAAGTCGATGTCCCCGCAGTCCTCGTCACAGATCCCGAGCACGACATACTGCAGACCGCTCTCGACTTCGACCGCGAGCGAATCGCGCTCGTGTTCGCCGAGTACGCCCACTCGGAGGTCGCCGACCGGTGCGAAACCACGAGGGGACCACGACGCGGCCAGGCGTTGCATCTGCACGCGTGCGCGCGGCGCGTAGTAGTCCTGCTGAGCCTGTGCGGCCGCCGGGGAGGAGAGGGAGGCTTCCAAGGCGATGCCCAGTGCGGTGGCGAGGACGACGAGTCGCATGCGGTGTCTATTGTCGCCGCTGGCGCCGTCACCGGCAAGGGGCGGTGCGCGTGCTCTGGTCCGCTTGGCGGTCGCCGAAAGCCGGAACTACATTGACTCCAGTGCGCACCCTCCTTGTCTTTGCGGCGCTTGGCGCCGCGGCATGTGGGCATAACGACGTGTTTCAGCCGCAGGAGCCGGTCGGGTTGCCTCCCCGCGGGGGGGGCGCCTTCCATCGCGTCACCTTCAACACCGGCGACGATCGCTTTCCAACCTGGCTGCCAGGTGACAGCGCGATCGCCTATGCGCTGGAAGCCAGTGACGAGCTCGGCGAGGATCGCTGCATCGCGACCGTTCGGGCCGAAGGCGGGACGCGTCGGCCGCTCGCGTGTCTGCACCGATTGGGCACCGATTCCGCGGCCAACTCGGATTGGCCAGCGGCTCGAGACGGTGGGCGGATCGCCTACGTCTGGGAGCCGGTCAAGCCCTACCCCTCGAATGGCACGCCGGACAGCGCCATCGTCTTCATCGATGAGCTGACGGCGCCCGGAGCGCCGCGGGCGGTCTTCACGTTCCCCTACGTCGAGCCCGGCGTCCGTTTCTACCACACTGTATCGCACCTCCGCTGGCTGAACGCTGATACGCTCGTCGCCATCGCGATCACCAACGCCGTGACGCGCGATTGCTCGGCCTGTCCGTTTCGCCCGGTTCGCATCGGGCGGGACGTCGTGCTGTTGGATCTCACGACGAGTCCTGCGACGCTCTCCGTGGTCCCGGGTACGGGTACGGCGACAGCCGTGGCGCGCGGGCCCACGGGGAACGATGTCTACTACACGATCGCCGGCGACACGCGGGTGTTTCACCGCCTGGTGGCGACCGGCGACTCGGCCGTCGTACATGACTTTGGCGCGGTGGGGATCGCGCGCGATGTCAGTGTCGCGGGCGCGCGGCTCGCCGCCGTAGTGGGCGGCAGCGTGTCCTACCGGGTCGACATCGTCGGCCCGATTCAGGACGACAGCGGCGGTCCGGTCCATCTATTCAACGTGACCACTGGTGTCGACTCTGTGCTGCCGGACAGCGGTGTGCTGTATCGACACCCGGTCCTGGCCCCCAGCGGCGGCCGGCTCGTCGTCGAGGGCTGGCGGAGCGGTCAGGCGGACGTATGGCACTTCTTCATCCCATGACGGCGGCGGTCGCGGTCGTCGTGTTGGTCTTGGCGTCGCCACGCCACGTTGGGTCGCAGACGTACGGCGATATCGTGGGTCGGGTGCGCGAGTCGTGGGGTCGGGGCGTCGGTCTCGGCGGCGCGCGCGTCGAGGTGGTAGGGACGCCGCTCCGGGCAGTCACCGATTACAAGGGCCGCTACCGGATTCACGCGGTGCCGGTCGGGCGTCATGCGGTCCTCGTGCAGGCGGTGGGCTACGCATCGGCGCGACAGGAAGACGTGCCCGTCAGAGCTGGTGTGGAGACGCGACAGGATGTCTTTCTTCCGCGGGACACGATGCCTGGGGGCCCGCGGGTACCCAGTCCCGTAGTCGACCCGCACGGGTGGGACATCGCCGCGCGCCTCGATGCGCTGGATCTCGCAGCGCTACCCGTGACCGATCTCCTTGAAGCGGCGGGCCTGTGGAACGGCGCGCAAGGTGGGAGCTACGCTGCCGGCCGCCCGGGCAGCCAGCAGTTCACGATAGATGGCAGTGTGGTGCGTAGCCCGTACGATGGGTCCACCGCCCCACTCGGTCTCCGCGTACCCGCCGGCATACTCGAGGAAGCCGCGCTGACGGATGACCCCTGGATCGGTCCGGTGGGATTGTCGGGGGTGCAGCGGCTCACCACGGTCGAAGGCGGTGGGGAGTGGCGCGGTCGAGTGGGGTTCCAGACCGACCGCCCCTTCTCCGGACCCGCAGATATTGGCTTCGATCGACTGCTCGGCCGGTTCGAAGGGCCCATCGGGCGCGCGCGCGTTGTGGGCATCCTCGATGCAACGGGCCGCTTCCAGGCGGAGCCGCTGAGCGCGCCACGCGGCGACCCGCGGACTCCAGCACCCTGGGAGCTGGGGCACGCTGCCGGAGAACGGGTTGACGGGGCGATGAACCTGAGCACGCCCCTTGGCCCGTCGTACACTCTGCGTGCGCTGGCCGTCCAGTCGCTTGAGCAGCGGTCGCTGTTCGATCCTGCCTTCAAGTACGACCCCGGGCCCGGGGCGGGCCGGCGCATCGCGGCGACGCTGGTCGCCGCGGAAGTGCGCCACGCGTCGCCGCGCGTGACGACGTTCCTACGGGCGCGCTATTTCGCGCGCACCTTGACCGAGAGCGATCTGGCCGCCGTGCCATCTTACGCTGCTGGCGCACTGGGCGGGTCGTACGACTTCCTGGGCATGGACGTGGCCGAGGCGCAGGACACCGCCGCCGCCCGGACCCCGATTCCAGGGTTCGTACGGCCGGATTTCAGCGAGATCACGCCCTGGGGTGTCGCGGCGTTCTTCCTGAGCGGGGGCTCGCGGGGGTCACTCCTTTGGAACCGTTATCGCGAGATGCGGCTGGACGTGGCGGTGACGACAGCGCCGACCCAATCGTTCATGGTCTCAGGGGATGCCGGCGTCGCCGTCGGACGGGTACGGGCCTTCCAGCGGGCGTTCGCGTCCCTGCCGGTCGGCGACTCGGTGCCGCCCGCGACGGCCGCGCGCCTGTCCCCGTTGTGGCTGACCGTGGGGTCGCGTGCGCACGGCCAGCTGGCCGGCGGGTCGCTCGTCGGCAGCCTCCGCTTGGATGTCGTCTCGCTGGGCGTGGCGGCGGCCAAAGGGATGAGGGCATCCATCAGCCCGCGGCTCGGCGTCGCCGTGCCGGTTGGCAACGCCTTGGTCTCGGCAACTGCGGCGCGCCTCAGCCAGTTCCCAGACCTCCAGTTCCTATCGAACGCGACGTTCGCCGACTCGCTCGCCGGCGGCCGCTTCCGGCGCGGTGACCCTGACCTCGGCTACGAGAGCGTCGCCCTCGTCGAGTTGCGGTTCGGGCTGCGCGTCAAGCACGACGCCACGGTCCATGCTGTGGTCTATAAGCGCCGGTTCGACGACCTCGTTGCGTCCACACCCGCGGCCATAGCGGACTCCAGCGTATTCGGAAATCGCGACCGTCTCGACGTAACGGGCGTCGAAGTCGTGCTCGAGAAGGGTCTCGGGGCTACGACGCGGGTGACCGCTTCGTATGCCGCTGAGGATGCGTCATTCGAGGCGGCCAACGGTTTCTGGGTCGCGACAGGGATTCCGTTGCCAAAGAACGACTTCCTTAGCCGGTTCGTGTTGGCGGCGCGGGGTGTGGCGCCCGGCGGGGTGCAGGCCGGCGGCGTGATGCGCGTGCGATCGGGCGCGCCGTTCAACGCGATTCCGTCGGACCGTCGGCGTACGGACGTGACGGTAGACGCTCTCCTGCGACACGCCGTGCGAGCGCGGGGCTTGAACGGGTGGGTCTACCTCGACGGGCGGAATTTGCTCAACACTCGGTCCCTGGTGGCGGTGCCGGGTCCTGACTCCGCGGCGCTGGACAACCTGGCACAAGCCGCCTACGCCGCCAACCCGGGATCGATCCCCTACGATTCTCCGCGGTACCGCGAGTTCGCCGATCTGGACGGGAACGGGGTTATCGAAGGATCGGGCGAGCTGCTTGCATTGTTCCGGGCGGCCGCAGCCGATTTCACCCAGCCGTTGCGGGCGTATGGCCCGCTCCGATCCGTTCGCGTGGGTATCGAGATCGTCTTCTAGCCTCACAGCGTCTTCAGGAACGCCACCAGCGCCGCCTGGTCACCCGGCGGCAGCGCCCGGAAGAGATCGCGCGCCCGCGCGGCCTCACCGTTGTGCAGCTCGATCGCTTGCTCCAGCGTGGTCGCGCGGCCGTCATGCAGGAACCTCGTCATGAGCCGAACGCCCATGAGCGGCTCCGTCCGGAACTCCGTGGGCGTCGCGAGCGCGAAGCAGATGTCCGCGAGCTCAGGGCCCATGTCGTGCAGCAGGAGATCGGTGTAGGCCGCCACGTCTTGGTGCCGCAGCGCGGTGACGGGACTGTCACCGGTCCTGAGCGACGGCACGTGACACCCCTCGCACCCTACGCGGGCGAACGCCTCCTGACCCTGGCGCGCCTCGCGGGATAGGCGCTGCGGGGCGGGCGGCGCGAGGAGACGAACGAACGCGTCCACGAGATCGATGCCCTCCCGGGAGAGCTCCGGCTCGGGCGTGGGATCTGTGCCCGCGGGAAAGGCCCGGTCCCCGAACGTCCCCTCGGCAGGGGCGGCGGGATTGGTGACGCCTTGCTCGATCGGGAACGCGCCGTCGTTGAACTCGCGCAGCGTCGGGACCAGGGCCTTCCGCCCGAATCGGCCCAGCCGGCCGTCGAAGAAGCGGTTGGGGCGACCGGAGATGCCGTCGCCATTGCGGTCGTCGGGGTCGGCGTTCGCGAGGATGGTAGAGTCGGGCACCGCGTCGAGCAGGCCGAACCCGAAGATGTCAGGCGAGGAGCGGGCCGCGACCGCCGTGGCCTGCGGCGGGACGGGCTCACTGTCGATCCCGACCGCGGCCCGCAGGACGGGGGTGACGCGCTGCTGGAACACCGGACCACCCAGCGCGACCAGCTCGTCGCACGGCCGGCCCGTCCCTCCTGGGTGGAACGCCGTCGCGTGCCGCTCCACCTCGTCACCGGCGCCGCCGGCGACGGGGTCCTCGTGGCACTCCCCGCACGCATCGGCGTTGAACAGGGGCCCGAGCCCGGTTTCGGGCGTGAAGACGCTGTCGAACACCACCCGGCCGCGCTGGAACTGGTCGCGTTCCGCGGCTGAAAGTCCGCGCAGGGGATCGCCCGGCTTGAGCGGCCGCGGGCACGCCGCCGACACTGCGGCGAGAGCGAGGGCGACGCACCACACTCCGATTCGCCGGCTCATGGCGTGCGCTCCGGGCCGGTGGCCATGCGGCCGACCCGCTCGATTGCGTACGCGATGTACCCGCCCGGCTGCCCGCCGTAGGAGACGCGCACGACGTCTCCCGGTTGGAGCTGGGCGAGCGGCAGATCGGCGCCTGCGGCGGTGACGCGCGTGGCGCCGGAGACCTGCAGCCGCACCACGCGCAGGGCCATGCCGACGCCGGTCGTGACCTCGAGTGCGCGGCCACTGACGTCTACGACCCGGATGGCGCCCTTGAGGCTGTCGTGCGCGGCGGGGGCCTGTTGAGCGGCCCCGGTCAAGGGTCGAGCTGCGAGGAAGACGAAGGAAAGAATGGCGAAGCGATACACGGGAGCCTCCAGGCTGGTCGGCAGGGGAACAGTACCCCGCCCGCTCCGGGCGGTTCGCGGTGTTGCCTAACGGCCCTCCGAGCGCTTACGTCCTTCTCTGATGGGACCCCCCGAGGAGGCTGCTATGTCCGTGGCTGCGGCGCTGATCGGCCTCATATTGCTCCCGCCCCCGCGCCTTTCCCCCGCCGCCCCCGCCCCGGCGACCGCGGAGTGGGAACTGCTCGGCGCGCGCCGGGTGAGTTTTGCCGCCGAGCGGGACGCGATCGAGGTCGGCATCGTCCAGGGGACGTTCGCCGCGATCAAAATCGAGGTGGACGGGGGTGTCCTCGACATGTACAACATCCGGCTGACGTTCGGGAACGGCGACACCTGGTCGCCCAACACCCGGGTGGTGTTCCGGGAAGGCTCCTGGAGCCGGACGATCGACCTTCCCGGGCCGGCGCGGGTGATCCGGCGGATCGAGTTCTGGTACCGCAGCCGGCTGCGCCGCGGCCAGGCCACCGTGCGGGTCTTCGGCCGGACGGCGCCGGCCGGGGCGGCGATCAGCCCCACCCCCGGTCCCCTGCCCAACCCCGGTCCGGTCCCCGCGCCCGGCGACTGGGACCATCTCGGCATGCGGCCGGTGGACTTCCGGGTGGATCACGACGTCGTCGTTGCGGCGGGGCAGGGCGCGTTCCGCGCCATCCGCATCGACGTCGAGGGCGGCGACATCGAGATGTTCGACATCAAGGTCACATTCGGGAATGGTGAGACGTTCTCACCCGGGACACGGCTGTATTTCCGCGAGGGCACCCGGAGCCGCGTGATCGACCTCCCGGGCGATGCGCGGATCATCCGGCGCATCGACTTTTTCTATCGCAGGACGCCGTTTGGGGGACAGGCGCCGGCCACGGTGCACGTGTACGGCCGCCGGTGACAGCCCTGGCGACGGTGGCACTCGCGTACTACGTGGCAAGCCGGCTCACGTACGTCCTGTTCATCGGCGTGGCGCTGCGGCGGCAGGAGCGGGACGAAGTCTACACCCGCCGCCACGGTGTGGAGGGCGGGTTCCGGCGGTTCCGACGCATCGCGTCGCTCGTGATGGCGAACGACGTCTTGGCGTTCGCGCTCCTCTGTCTCCTCACTCGCGAGACGCTGGCGCTCGGCGTGTCGGGGGCTGTGCTGATCGCGGTGGGAGGCGCGTTGATCCTCGTCGGCATCGCGGTCAAGGTGTGGGCCGCCAGGACGCTCGGTGCCAGGGCGTACTACTGGTACAACTTCTTCGCGACGGGCCCGCGAGAATCGAGCGTCCGACTCGCGGGACCGTATCGGTTCCTCGCGAACCCGATGTACACGATCGGCTACCTGCAGGCCTACGGGTTCGCCCTGATCACGGAATCGCTCCCCGGCCTCGTGGCCGCTGCGTTCGCGCAGGCCGCGATCCTCGCGTTCTACTATGCCGTGGAGCGGCCCCACTTCCGGCGCCTGGTCCGGCAGACCGCCGCCCCGCCTCGGCCCTAGCGCGCGCCCGCCGGGACCGGCAAGGTCCAGCTTCGTGAGCGCATCGACAGACACAGCGACCGCGCGGGCAAGCCGCGGCGAGCCGCCACCGCTCGCCGGTTGGGCCCGAACACTGCAGCGGCGACTGCGCCAGGGTGGGACGAACTGTTTCATCCTCCACGGACCGGGGGTTCGGGACATCCACCCCCTCGGCACGAGGCGCCACGGCACGATGGCCGAATTCCTCGCCGAGGTGATGTTCGCCGACCGCGCCGTGATCATCGTGTACGACCGCGGGGCGGGCATCCGCTTCACCGATCCCCAGGCCGAGCAGGATTTCCGCACGGTCCTCAAGGCGTACGACAAGGTAGGGGGGACGACCTTCGCGCAGACCCAGCCGCGCGACCCCGACCGCGCCCTGCAGTTGATCGAGACGTACCTCCAGTATCAGCTGACCGAAAACCCACGCTTCTCGGCGGCGGTGATCGTGGACTATGCCGAGACGATCGCGCCCGCGGGGGACCCGGGCCAGCTCCCCGTCGAGGACCGCAATTCCATCGTGACGTTGCGCCGCTGGTCGGCCGATCCCGTCCTGCTGCAGCGCCAGGTCACGTTCTGCCTGATTTCGGAGAGCACGGCCGCGCTCAACGCGTCGCTGGTCGCGGATGCACGCACCTTCGAGCTTGCCGTGCCCGTGCCCGACGAAACCGAACGGCACGCGTACCTCGGCAGGCGCGGCGTGACACCGACCACATTTTCGCGCATCGACGCGCGCAAGGTTGCGGTGCTCACCGCCGGGCTGACCCGGCTGCACCTCGAGAGCCTGCTGGGGGAGGCGGAGGCGGGAGGTGCGGCACTCGACCCCGACGCCCTGACCCGTGAAAAGAAGCGCCTGATCGAGGAAGCGAGCAGCGGCCTGCTGTCGTTTCTCACGAGCAACGTCGGCCTCGATGCGGTGGCGGGTCACGAGGGCGCGAAGGCCCTGCTGCGCGAGACGGCGCGCGCCCTGCAGCAAGGGCGGCTCGACGTCGTGCCCATGGGCTACCTCATCTGCGGCCCCGTGGGCACGGGCAAGAGCTTCATCGTGCGTTGTTTTGCGGCGGAGATCGGGATTCCGGTGGTCGAGCTGCTCAACTTCCGCTCGATGTGGCAGGGCCAGACGGAGGCGAATCTCGAGCGCATCCTGGGTCTGCTCGACGCCTTGGGGCCGGTGGCGGTGGTGGTGGACGAAGCGGACGCCGCGCTCGGGAACCGCGAGATGCGCGGTGCCGACTCAGGGACCTCCGAGCGGGTGTTCGCCTCCCTCGCCGCCTTCATGGGCGACACGCGGCGCCGGGGCAAGGTGATCTGGTTCCTGATGACAAGCCGGCCCGACCTCGTGCCTGTGGACTTGAAACGACAGGGGCGGGCCGAGGAGCATATCGCCCTGTTTCCGCCGGCCACGCCCGAGGAGCGCGCACAGGTGTTCGAGTGCCTGCGGGCGCGGCTGCAGATTCCGCTCGAGGCCGGCATGCAGGTCGCGAGCCTGTTCGCCCAGGCGCCGGGCGAAATGTCGGGGGCGGACATCGAGGCGGTGTTGGTCCGCGCCAGCCGGCGTATGGCGATCGAGAACCGGCCCGCGCTGGACGCGGCGTTATTGCGCGAGCTAATCGTCGATTTCCAGCCGCCCGCATATCCGCTGGAGATCGAGTACCAGCGGCTGATCGCGGCGTTCGAGTGCACCAGCCGCCAGCTCTTGCCGCCGGACCTCGCGGCGCTGTCACACGACGCGATCGCGGCGCGGCTGACCGAGCTGCGCGCGGGGTTGGGCCGCTAGATGCGGCCGCTCCCGCTCGTGCTGTGCGCGTTGGCGCTGGGGTGTCGGCCGGAAGACGACTCCGGCGGCGGCGCCGAGCCCCCCGACGAACACACGGCGGCAGCCGCCGAGCACGCCATGAGTGGCGCCATGGCGGAGGATCCGCACCTGCGGCTCAGCACGCTGCGCCCGCCCGCGCCGGGCGATTCGGCGCGCGCCGCCGCCGTCCTCGCGCAGATGCGGCGCGATCTCGCCCGCTACCGCGACATTCGCGTCGCCCAGGCGGACGGCTTCCGTCAATACATCCCCAGCGGGGCGGCGCCGGTGCAGCACTTCACCAAACTGCGCTGGGCACTCCGGGCGCGGACGGAGCTCGATCCCTCGCGGCCGACGTCGCTGCTGTACCGGCGCGGGAATGACGGCAAGCTCGAGCTGGTGGGAGCGATGTTCACTGCGCCGGCCGGCGTCACGGAGGACGAGCTGAACCGGCGGCTACCGCTGAGCGTGGTCCGCTGGCATCAACACATCAATTGGTGCACGCCGCCGCTGCGGGATGCGCGTCGGCGGTGGCGGGAGACGAAGGACGGCCGGCCCGTGTTCGGCCCGCAGTCGCCGATTGCAACGCCCGAAGCGTGCGCCGAGGTCGGCGGTCGGTTCCACCGCCGGCTGCTCGGGTGGATGGTGCATGTCATGGCGTTCGCGGGCGACGACCCGGAGCACACCCACTAGCCTCGCTTGACGCCTCCCGCGCCGCGCGGTATATGGCGGCCCAGAGCTTCGCATGCAGGCCCTCCGCTCCAGGAGCATACATATGCGCTGCGCTGAAACTTTACTCGCCACCTTGCTCATCGGTCTTGTTCCCGCCACGCTCGCTGCGCAGGGCGGGACGATCCGGGGCCGCGTTGCCGACGCCGCTGGCGCGCCGCTCGCTCGCGTCCAGCTCTCCGCCGAGGGCGCGGGCGCGCGGGCCACGAGCGACGACCAGGGCCGGTACGAGATGCGCGGCGTGCCGGCGGGCACGTACACGGTGCGCGCCCGGCTGCTCGGCTACGTCGCGCAGACGGCGCGCGTCACCGTGGGTGAGGGCGGCGCCGTGCAGCAGGACTTCACGCTGGCGGTCCAACCGATCAGTCTCTCGCCGGTCGACGTGACGGTCGGCTCGCGCGCGCGGCACACCGC
>DASYQX010000023.1:0-67316 GCA_036004985.1 Gemmatimonadales bacterium | reverse complement strand
CCCCACCGTCCGGTCGAATGCCTCCCACACCCCCTCGATCCCGGTCGCCACGTCGTACCCCGCGGCGTGGAGGTGTGCCGTGTCGAGGCAAAACCCCACCCGCGGCCGCAATGCCGCCGGCAGCGCGTCGCGCAGGTCCCGCAGCTCTTCGAACGTCGACCCCAGCGCCGTCCCGGCCCCCGCGGTGCCCTCGATCAAGACGCCCACCTCGCCGGGCACGGCGCCCAGGCAATCGGCGTAGCCCCGAGCGTTCCGCTCGAGGCCCGCCGCCCGCTCGTCCATATAGTTCCCGGGGTGCGACACGACCCAGGGAATCCCCAACGCCCGGCAGCGGGTGAGCTCGCCCCGAAAGCTGTAGATGCTCCGCCCGCGGAGCACCTCGTCCGGCGACGCCAGGTTGATCAGGTAGCTGTCGTGCGCCACCACCATCCCGATGCCGTGCCGCACCACCTCGGCCCGGAAACGTGCGACGGCGGCCGCTGAGAGTACGGGCTCGCGCCACTGATTCGGCGTCTTCGTGAAGACCTGGATCGCGGTCGCGCCGATTGCAGCGCCCCGGGCCGGCCCTTCCGCCACGCCCCCCTGGGTGGAGACGTGGGCGCCGAGCAAACTCACGACCACCGCTGCTCGGTGAAGGCGAGCCGGGAGATGAGCGGCACGAACCGCACGCCCCCCGCTCGCCGCTCCTCCAACCCGCTCGCGGTCCGTCGGAAGATGACCAGCTCTTGGGAGCCGAGGTCACCGAGGGGAATCACGAGTCGGCCCCCTTGGGGGGTGAGCTGCGCGAGCAGGGGCTCGGGCACGCGCGGGGCGGCTGCCGTCACCAGGATGCCGTCGAACGGCGCCGCTTCGGGCCACCCCGCCGCCCCGTCGCCCAGGCGCGTCTGGATGTTCGTGAGGCCGAGCCGCCGGAAGCGCTCCTCCGCTTCGACCAGCAGATCGGGGAGGCGCTCGATCGTGAACACGGCGGCGGCCAGGCGGGCGAGAATGACCGTCTGGTACCCGGAGCCCGTTCCGATCTCGAGCACGCGATCACGGCGCCGCGGCGCCAGGCACTCGGTCATCAGGGCCACGATGTACGGTTGGGAGATCGTTTGCCCACTGCCGATCGGGAGCGGGGCGTCGCTGTAGGCGTCGTCGGCGAGAGACGGGGGCAGGAACCATTCGCGCGGCGTCCACGCCATCGCCGCGAGGACGCGCCGGTCGCACACGCCCCGGGTCGTGAATTGGCTCACGATCATGCGACGTCGCTGGCGACGTGTTTCCGGCGCGGGGCGTGCTTGCCGTGCCATCGGCTGAACTATAGCTTGGCCCCGCCCCGTGCGCGCGAGGGTGGTTGCCGGACACTCTGCGTTACCGAATCTTGCTCATCGGCAGCCCCGCCGCTCGGCCCGAAGGGTTGGAGCGGCTGCTCGTACGCGGGGGCTTTCAGGTCACCGAGGCCCCTGCTGCCGGGCTTGAAGGCCCCCCCCCGGACCTGCTGCTGTACGCCGCCGACGCCAGCGGAACCGGTTTGACCGAGCGGGTGCGCGAGCTCGCGACCCGGCCCGACTACCATGGGGCCCCCGTGTTCGTGATGCTCACCCAGGGCGGCGCCGAGGCCGCCACCGAGGCGCTGCTCGCCGGGGCGCGGGACGTCCTCCTCGCCCCGGTGCACCTGCCCGAGCTGCGGGCGCGGCTCGACGCGCACTTGCGCATCCGCGGCGAGCTCGGGGAGGCGCAGGAGGCCCTCCGGGCCCGCGACCTGCTCTTCGACATCTTCCAAGAGGTCTCCGCGGCGTTGCGCGCCGACGAGATCTTCCAGACCCTGGTGCGCCGGGTCGGCCAGGCGTTCGGGCTGTCGCATTGCTCGTTCGTGCTGACGGCCCTTGGGGAAGCCAAAGGGCGCGTCGTGGCGGTATACGAAAACCCCGCCATCCGCGACCTGCGCGTGGACCTCGAGCGCTACCCGGAAATCCAGGAAGCCATCCGGACGGAACGGCCCGTCGTGATCAACGACGTGCACGAGCACCCGCTGTTCGAGTCGATCCGGCGGCGCTGGTCGCAGCAACGGATCGAGGTCACCGTGCAGTCGGCGGTGGCGCTGCCCGTCTTCGTGCAGGGGCGCGCGGCCGGCGTCTTCTTCCTGCGGACCGAGAGGGGCGACCCCCAACTGCGGCCGGAGAACGTCGCGTTCGCCAACACGATCGCCCAGGCGGCGGCGCGGGTGCTCGAGAACGAGGAGCGACGGTCGGCCATCTACCGGCGCCAGATCAGCGCCGGGGTGACCGACGAGCTGACCGGCTGTGCGTCGCTCGACGCCCTCGACCGGCGGGTGCGCGACGAGTTCGAGCGCGCGCGGCGGTACTCGCTCCGGTTTTCCCTCGTGCTGGTGGACCTGGACCGCCTGCGGGAAGTGAACGAGCGGCTGGGCCAGCCGGCGGGCGACCGCGTCCTGGGCGAGGTGGGGACGATCCTCCAGCGGGAGATCCGCGCGCCGGACTTCGTGGCGCGCTACGGCGGTGACGAATTTGCCTGCATCCTGCCCGAGACCGATGGGGCGGGTGGCCGGCGCTTCGTGGAGCGGCTGCGCCAGGTGTTCCAGCGCCATACCTTCGCCGACCTCGGTCCCGGCAAAGCGCCCGCCATCTCCGCAGGCGTGGTCGCCTATCCGCACACCGAGGCGCTACGGCCCGAGGACCTGTTCACGCTGGCCGAGGCGGCCCTCGAGCGCGCCAAGACCAGCGAGCCGGACCGGATCGCGGTGGCGGGGCAGAAGCTCTAGCGCCGCGCCGGCCGGCGCAGCCAGTTCGCCGGATCGAGCGCGATCCCGCCCTGCCCGCGGATCTCGAAGTGGAGGTGGGGTCCCTCGTCGCTCGCCTCGCCGCCGACGTGGCCGATGAGTTGGCCCCGCACCACCCGATCCCCCCGCCGCACCGTCGCGTCGTTCAGATACGCGTAGAAGGTGTAGTAGCCGCCGCCGTGGTCGATGAGCACCGACGTGAGGTAGAGGCCGAGCGGGCCCGCGAGGCTGACGGTGCCGGGCGCGACGGCGCGCACCGGCGCGCCGACCGGCGCCTTGATCCCGATGCCGTGGCGCGGAATGCGGGTGTTGTTGGGGCCGACCGTCGTGCCGAAGGGGTAGATGATCAACCCCTCGACCGGCCAGTCGAGGCCGCCCAGGTCGGCGGTCGTGATGGCGCCCGGGCCACCGGCGGCGCCGCGCGCCTCCGCTTCGCGCCGCGCCCGCTCCAACGCCTCGATGCGATCGTTGAGCGTCCGCTCGTCCCGCTCCAGGCGCGACAGCCGCTGCTGGGCCTCGCGCGCGCTGCGCCGCGTGTTGCTCAGGTTCGTCTGCCGCTCCCGCTCGAGCGCCAGGTAGCGGTCCAGCTCCACGGTGCGCTCGCGCCGCCGGCGCGCCAGCGTCTCCCGTGAGTCGACGAGCAGCTGGCGCTGCCGCGCGACGCGGTCGCGCAGCTTGTGCATGTCGTTCGTCAGCAGGCGGTCCTGCCGGCTCACGAGGTACAGGTACTTGTAGCGCGACAGCAGGTCGCCGAAGCTCTCGGCGGCCAGCAGCACCTGCCAGACGTACAGCGGCCCGCGCTTGTGGATGTCCACCAGCCGCCGCTCGAGCACCGCGCGCTTCTCGAGCAGGGCGTCCTGCGCCAGCAGCAGGTCCACGGTGATCTGATCGATCTGGACGCTGAGGCTCGCGATCTGGCGATCGAGCTCGTTGACGATGCGGTTGGTGCTCGACTTCTGGCGTTCGATGTTCGCGATCTCATCCGCCAGCGAGTGGGCCGCGGTGCGGAGCCGGGAGAGCTCCTGCTCGACCGCGGAGCGCTCGCGGCGGATCCCCTCCAGGCGGCGCTGGTTGTCCTGCATTTGTTGCTGATACGTCGGGCGGGCTTGGGCGTACAACAGCACGGGAAACGAGAAACGCGAAGCGGGAAACGTAAGGGCAAGCAGTACGCAGACCGCGCACCACGTTTCCCGTTTCCCGTTTCCCGTTTCCCGAGGTTTCATACGCGTTTGAGATGCCGCCCAACGCTGCTCGCGCTGCCCAGCAAGCCGATGAGCGCGCCGAAGCCCACGATGGCCGCCGCCTGCTCGTGCGTGAAGAAGGCCGCCTGGATGAGGTAGCGATCGATCAAGGCATAGGCGCCGAAGGACAGCGCGACCGCCACGACCCCGCCCAGCAGCCCCTTGATCGCGCCCTGGAGCAGGAACGGGCGGCGGATGAAGCCGTCGGTCGCGCCGACGAGGCGCATGATCGCGATCTCGCGGCCGCGCTGTAGCACCGCCATGCGGATCGTCGTCCCGATGATGATGATCGCGACCGCCGCGAACGCCGCGCCCACCACGATCCCCACGGCCGCGGCGAGCTGGCGCAACCGGTCGAGCTTCTCCACCCAGTCGCGACCGAACCGCACGTCGTCCACGAACCCGAAGCCGCCTAGCCGCTCGGCGACGGTGCTGACATGCGCGGCGTCCCGGAACCCGGGTTTGAGCTTCACCTCGATCGACGCGGGGAGGGGATTGCGCTCCAGCTCGCGCAGCACGTCGCGGAACTCGACCAGCTCCGCGCGGGCGCGCGCCAGCGCCTCGTCCTCGGAGACGTAGGTCGCCAGCTGCACTTCGGGGAACGCTTCGATGTCCTTCAGCCCGAGCGCCGTCGCCTCGATCGGCGTGCCGGGCAGGAGGTAGGCGACGACTTCGACGCGCTCCTCGACGCTCCGCAGCGCGTCTTGCAGGTTGACGGCGACCAGACCGAACAGCCCGAGCACGAAGAGCGAGAAGGCGATGGTGGTCACCGAGAGCGCCGAGAGCAGCGGGGCGCGCTTGAACGCGAGCAAGGACTCGCGAACCACGAGGTTCATGGCGCCGCCGCCTGGTCCCGCTGCTCGTCGACCGCGGAGTCGTACACCAGCGCGCCTTCCTGCAGCTCGATCACCCGGTAGGGCGCCTGCCGCACCAGGTCGAGATCGTGTGTGGCCATCACGACGGCGGTGCCGCTGGCGTTGATGTCCCGCAACAGCTGGAACACGCCGCGCGTCGCCCGCTCATCGAGGTTGCCCGTCGGCTCGTCGGCCAGGAGGACGGTGGGCTCGTTCACCAGGGCGCGCGCAATGGCGACGCGCTGCTGCTCGCCACCCGACAGCTCGCGCGGGTACGCCTGGGCCTTGGCGGCGAGGCCCACTTGCGTGAGCACGCGCATCACGCGCGCGGCGATCGTGGAGCGGCGGGCGCCCGTGACCTCGAGCGCGAACGCCACATTCTCCTCCGCGGTGCGGTCTTCCAACAGACGGAAGTCCTGGAACACGATGCCCAGGCGGCGCCGCAGCAGCGGGACCTCCCGCGGGCGCATCTCGGTCACGAAGTACCCGGAGACGCGGACTTCGCCCGAGGTCGGCCGCTCATCGGCGTAGACGAGCTTCAGGACGGTGGACTTGCCCGCGCCGGAATGGCCCGTGAGAAAAGCGAACTCGCCCTTCGCGATGTGAAAGGAGACGTCCTTGAGCGCGAGGCCGCCCTTGGGGAAGGCCTTGAAGACGTTCGTGAACTTGATCACTTAGTGCCGCGCCAGGGCCTGGGCGAAGTCCGCGATGAGATCATCGGGATCCTCCAGTCCCAGGGAAAATCTCAAAAACCCGTCCGGAATGCCAGCCTGCGCCCGTTGTTCCGCGCTGAGACCGGCGTGGGAAGTGAGGCGCGGCTCGGACACGAGGGTCTCGATGCCGCCGAGACTCGGGGCGTGGGCCGCGATGGTCAAGGCGCGGAGGAACCGCTCCGCGGCGCGCACACCGCCCTTCAGCTCCACCCCCAGCATCCCACCGAACCCGCCGAGCACGCGCGTGGCAATCTCGTGGTCGACATGGGACGGCAACCCTGGGTAGTGGACCTTGGCGAACGCGTCCTGCTTGCTGCACCACTCCGCGACCGCCATGCCGGTCGCATTCTGGCGCGCGACCCGCACGGTCAGGGTCTTGAGCCCACGGTCGATGAGCCAGGCGGCGAACGGATCCAGCGCCTGGCCCCACACCTGCATGAGGCGGCGCACCTCCTCCACCACCTGCTCGGTCCCGGCGACGACGCCCGCGATGACGTCCGTATGCCCGTTCAGGTACTTCGTGGCGGAGTGGATCACGATGTCCGCGCCGTGCTCTAACGGACGCAGATTCACCGGCGAGGCGAAGGTGGAGTCCACGATCAGCGCGAGACCCTCCGCCTTGCACAACGTGGCGATCGGCTCGAGGTCGAGCACCCGCAGCAACGGGTTGGTCGGGGTCTCGACGAACACGGCACGCGTGGTCTTGCGCATCGCCCGTTTCCAGGTGCGCGACTCCGTCGGGTTGAGGAAGCCAACCTCGATCCCCAGCCGCCCGAATTCCTGCGCGAAGAGCCGGTGGACGCCGCCGTAGATCCACTCACTCGAGAGCAGGTGGTCCCCCGGGCGCAGCACGGCGAGGTGGGCGAGGGCGACCGCGCCCATGCCGCTCCCGACGAACAGCGCCGCCTCCGCACCTTCGAGCAGCGCCAGCCGCCGGCCGATGTCCACCTGATTGGGATTGTTGCCGTACCGGCTATAGAGGACTTCCGCCGTGGAGCCGATCGGGTTCGTGAAGGTGGAGCTCTGGTACAGCGGGGGGGCGACGGCCGTCCAATCGGCCCGGGCCTTGGGGTCGCCGTGGATGGCGCGGGTGGCGAGACCGAGGCGGCGGCGCTTCACGCCGCGGTGAGCGCGATGGAGCCTCCGGGCATCCACGCCGCGAGGTGCCGCGCCACCAGCTCGTCCAACAGCGCCGCCGCCGGCTCGCGGGCCCCGAGCACCCCGAGCGTGCCGTCGGGGCGCTCGCACACCGCCGCCAGGCCGTGTCCCTGCAGCACCGGCTCGATCGCGTCGCGGTGCGCGTCGCTCGTGCCTCGCAGCAGCAGCACTACCACCTTCTCCCGGACCAGCTTGGCGACGATCTCGTCGGCGCACGAGTAGTCGAGGCACCCCACGCCGGTGAAGTCCATCACCGCAATGGTCCCGGCGGGCAGGTCCCGCTCGATCGTCTCGCGCACGGCGCGCCCTGTGGGCCGGGTGACGAGATCGGTATAGAACCCGGCCACCGACTGCTGCAAGATGTCATGGACCTTGATGTGTTGCATCACGCCGCTCGAGACCCCTGCTCTGGAATGATGAGAAGCACCTGCGAGCCTGGAAACGCGGGCAATCCGTCCTTGAGCGGGACGTCGTCGTCCCATTGGGGCACGATCGCGATGCGCGCGGTGCCGCTGCGGATCGCGATCTTCCCTTCCCACCGGGTGAGATAGCGTCGGATCCCCGCCAGCCCCTGGCCGCGCCCAGGGTCGCGGAACCGGCTCACGCCCTGGATCAACGCCGCCTCCAGCGCCGCGGCATCTCCCCAGCGGTCCCCGAATCGCTTGGCCTGCGTCGGCTCCAACGAATGGCGGAACCCGACGCCCGCGTCCGCGACCGCGATCACGACCACGCGGCGCGCCAGCTTGCGCCGCCAGTGGTACGCTTGCACCCCGACCCAGCCCCCCGTGCCCGCGTGCTCTACAATATTCTGACATGCCTCCGAAAGCGCCATAGCGAATCCCATCGTCGCCTTCGGATCGAGCCCCAGCTCCGACGCCAGGATGGCCGAGGCGCGCTGCTGGATCGTGCTCACGACCTCGTGGACGTCCTCGGCGGCGCGGACCGGCGTCACCGGCAGCAGGACTTCGCTCTCGGTCGCCGGTTTCGTCTTCGGCACTTTGCCGTGCACCTCGAACAGCTCGGCGGCCGCGCGGAAAAACCCCGCGCGCGCCCAGTAGCTCGCGACGTCGGGGTTGGCGGGGGCGGTGAGGAGCGGACGCTCGCCCCGCTGGGCCGCCGCTTCCCCGGCCGCGAGCAACCCCACGAGCCCGTACGGGGAAGCCCACTCCGCGGCGTGCGCGTCGAACAGCAACCGCCCGCCGTCGCCCGCGGCCTGGGCGTAGGCCGCGGCGAACTGGTCGAACGAGCGATCGTCGAACTGGCCCGGAACCTCGACCAGACGCGTCATACTGCGGACAGCCGTCCCAGGAGAAAGTCGCGCAGACCCGACGCTCCCCGGTAGGCGAGGTTTCGCCCGGCGAGCCGCGTGCCCGCCCGCAGCGCCTCCTCCAAGTCGACGCCCGCGAGGAGGTGGGCTGCCACGGTGCCGCCGAAGACGTCCCCGCACCCGGTGGGGTCGCCCGCCGGCGGCGCCGACTCGTCGGACGGGACTCGGGCGGTGCGGATCGGGCTGCCGGTGAAATAGGCGGCGCCGCGCTGTCCCAACGTCACGCACAGCGTCTTGCAACCCAGCTGCAGCGCCCCCGCCGCAATGGCGAGCGGCTCGTCGCCGAGCTGCTGCATTTCTTCTTCGTTGAGCTGGACGACGTCGAAGCAGCCGAACCAGGCGGGCGCCTGGGGCAGGGGCCGCGGCACGCGCAGACCGTCGGCCTCGATCCCGAGGAACAGGCTGTGCAGATCCGCGTAGATGAACCGCGGAAACCCCCGGCGCAGGAGCTGCGCGGTTTCGAGACTCAGCTCGAATCCGGAAATGAAGTTGAGGTACAGGGCGTCGAGATCCCGAACCAGGGGCCCGAGCTCCGGCCAGGTCCACGACGGTACGCCGCCGCGCAGGTACTCGCAGCGCCGCTCCTGGGAGACGTAGCGCAGCGTGACGCGGTTGTTCGGCTCGGGAACTTCGACAAAACGGGTGCCGGGTGCCGGGTGCCGGAGGGTGTGGAGGAACGCATTCGCCCTGGGCGCGAGGTCGCGGCCCACCTTGATGAGCGGGACGATCTGCCAGTCGTCGGCGAGCGTCGCGTCGAGCGCGGCGAGCGCGTACGCGATGCCGCCCCATTCCTCGACGGCGGCCTGCGCCGGATCCCGCCCGTAGATGGTGTCCCACACCATGGTGCCGAGCACGCCGAGCCGCTTCAGGGGGCCAGCCTTCCGAACGTCCGCTGGATGAACACGGCGGCGGCGCCGTACACGCCGGCGGTGCCCGTCAGCGCGCCCGGCACGATGCGGCACGCTTCCCATGCCGGCTTGAAGGCTCTGCGCTTCACTTCGCTCCGCAGCGGCGCGAACAGCTTGTCGCCCGCCAACGTCACCCCGCCGCAGATCACCACGACCTCGGGGTTGAAAATGTTGACGATGCTCGACACGCCGGCGCCGAGGAGTGTGGCGGTGTCGTGCACCATCTCGAGGGCGTAGGTGTCGCCGTCGTGTGCGGCCTCGTACACCACCTGTGCCGTGATCCGGGACAGGTCGCCGCCGACGTACTGCGGCAGGGACGTCTCCGCACCCGCCTGGATGCCCTCGACAGCACGCGCGGCGATGGCGGGGCCCGAGGCGTACGCCTCCAGACAGCCGTCGTTGCCGCACTTACAGCGCCGGCCGTTGGCGTCGATGGTCATGTGGCCGAACTCGCCGGCGATGTCCGACACCCCGTGGTAGATCTCGCCGCCCAGCACGATCCCGCCGCCGATGCCCGTGCCGATCGTGAGCCCGACGACATGGGCCGACCCACGGGCGGCGCCGCGCCACCACTCGCCGAAGATCGCGCAGTTGGCGTCGTTGTCGAGCGTCGCCTGCATGCCGAGTGCGCTCGAGACGCGGTCGCGCAGCGGCATGTTGACCCACCCGAGGTTGGGGGTCAGCAGCACGACCCCGGTCTTGGTATTGAGGGGACCGGGCGATCCAATGCCGACGCCGGCGATCTCCTTGCCCCGTGCCTGCGCCATCGACGCGCGCGCCAGTTTCACGATGCGCGCGACGACCGCGTCCGCTCCCTGATCCGGCAGGGTGGGCTCCGAGACGAGGCCGAGGATCTCCGAGCCGTCCTCGGCGATGGTGCCCGCCACGACGTTCGTGCCGCCGACGTCAATCCCGACGATGTAACGCACCGGCCTCCTCGATGGCGGATTCGACGTAGTCACTCCCGAGCGCCCGCATGCAGCGATGCGCCATGACGTGCGGCAGCGGGCATGCGGGTGGGCCGTGCCGGTGGCAAGGGCGGCACCACAGGCCGCGGACCCCCATCACGATGTCCTGCTCTCCGACGGGGCCGAACCCGAACTCCGCGATGGTCGGCCCGAAGATCGCCAGGACGCGCGTGCCCATCGCCGAGGCCAGGTGCAGCGGCGCGGAATCGTTCGTGACCAGCAACGTGGCCAGCCCGATCAGCGCGGCGGACTGCCGCAGCGTCAACTTCCCGCAGGCGTTCACCACCTGCTGCCCGTCGCCCCCGACCGCCCGCTCGATCTCCTCGCCGAGCGGGACATCTTCGGGCCCGCCCACGACGACCACGGACGTCCGCCGCGACAACCAGCGGGCGAGATCGCCGTAGTACGGCCACCGCTTGCTGCCCCAGATGGAGCCCGGCGCCAGGGCGACAAAGTCTCCCTCAATCCCGCCTTCCTCAAGGACCGCCATGACGGCAGCCTCGTCGGCCTTGGTCGGATGGAGGCTGGGACGTGGCGGCGGCCCGGTGTGGTCCGCCAACACGAGCAGCCGCGCGCTCTCATGGGTCCCGAGCGGCGCGTGCAGCGCCGTCACCGGCTCCCCGACGTCCTGGGTCGCCGAGTGAATTCCAAGAGCTATGCGGGGCCCTGGCAGCCGGCGACGCGTCTCAGTGTAGAGCGCCGCCCAAGGTCCCCGGAAGCCCACCCGACGTGGAATCCGCGCCGCCCAGGCGAGCGCCGCCGTGCGGAGCGAGCGGTGGGGAAGATACGCGATCTCGTACCGCTCGGCGCGCAGGCGGCGCGCCAGGCGGAGCAGCGCGCCGAGCCCGCGATCCTTTCCTTTCTTATCGTAGGGAATCACGCGCCGCACCGCGGGATGGGTCTCGAGGAGGGGCGCGGCCGCCGGCGTGGTGACGACGTCCACCGGTCCGTGGCGCGCGGCAACTGCCGCCAGCAGCGGCGTGGTCAGGATAACGTCGCCCAGGAAGGCGGTCTGCACGACGAGCGCGGTCACTATTCGACCTGCAACACCGCCAGAAACGCCTCCTGGGGGATTTCGACGGTCCCCACCTGTTTCATCCGCTTTTTCCCCTCCTTTTGCTTCTCGAGCAGCTTCCGCTTCCGCGTCACGTCGCCGCCGTAGCACTTGGCCGTCACGTTCTTGCGCAACGGGCGGACCGTTTCCCGCGCGATCACCTTGCTGCCGATCGCCGCCTGGATCACCACCTCGAACAGCTGGCGGGGGATCAGGTCCTTCAGCTTTTCGGCGATCTTGCGGCCCCACTCGTACGCCTTGTCACGGTGGATGATGACGCTGAACGCGTCCACCGCATCGCCGTTCAGGAGCATGTCGAGCTTCACCAGGTCCGCCGGGCGGTACGCCAGGAGCTCGTAATCGAGCGAGGCATAGCCGCGCGAGATCGTCTTCAACTTGTCGTAGAAATCGAGAATGATCTCGGCGAGTGGGAACTCCCAGTGAAACTCCACCCGCGCGGGGTCGAGGTAATGCATCCCGAGGTACACGCCGCGGCGCTCCTGGCCCAGCTTCATGATCGCGCCGATGTAGTCGGCGGGCACGAGGATCCTGGCTTTGACGTACGGCTCCTCGATCCGGTCCACCGTCGACCCGTGCGGCATCAGGCTGGGGTTCTCCACCACCTCCATCGTGCCGTCCGTCCGGTACACGTGATACTCCACGTTGGGGACGGTGCTGATCAGGTCGAGGTCGAACTCCCGCTCCAACCGCTCGCGCACGATCTCCATGTGCAACAGGCCGAGGAAGCCGCAGCGGAACCCGAACCCCAGCGCGACCGACGTCTCTGGCTCGTAGTGCAGCGACGCGTCGTTGAGCTGCAGCTTGGCCAGGGCGTCGCGCAGCTCTTCGTACTGCTCGGCGTTCGTGGGGTAGAGCCCTGCAAACACCATCGACTGGATGTCGCGGTACCCCGGGAGCAGGGGGACCTCGCGGTGCTCCACGTCGAGCACCGTATCCCCGGGGCGCGTGTCGCGCACGCCGCGCACGTTGGCGACGAAGTAGCCGACCTCGCCGGCCTCGAGCTGCTCGGTCGGCTTGCGGCCGAGCTGCAGGTAGCCTACCTCGTCGACCTCGTACCCGTCTTCCTTGTGGGAGCCGAACGCGATCTTCATCCCGGGGTGCAGCACGCCATCCACCACGCGGATGCTCGGCACGGCGCCACGGTAGCGGTCGTAGAACGAATCGAAGATCAGCGCGCGGAGCGGCGCGTCACGAGTGCCGCGTGGAGCGGGGACGCGCCGCACCACGGCTTCGAGCAGCGCGGGGACGCCGGTGCCCTCCTTCGCGGAGATCCGCAGGATCTCCGCGGGCTTGGCCCCGATGAGATCGTGGATTTCCTGCGCGCGGCGGTCGGGCTCGGCACCGGGGAGGTCGATCTTGTTCAACACCGGGATGATCTCGAGGCCCGCGTCCATCGCCAACATCAGGTTGGACAGCGTCTGCGCCTGGATCCCCTGCGACGCGTCCACCACCAGGATCGCCCCTTCGCACGCGGCCAGCGAGCGCGAGACCTCGTAGGTAAAGTCCACGTGCCCGGGGGTGTCGATGAGGTTCAGCTCGTACAGCTGGCCGTTCGCCGCGCGGTAGCTCATCCGCACGGCGTTGAGCTTGATCGTGATGCCGCGTTCGCGCTCCAGATCCATGGTGTCGAGCACCTGCTCCCGCATCAGGCGCTTGTCGAGCGTGCCCGTCAGCTCGATCAGCCGGTCGGCGAGCGTCGACTTCCCATGGTCGATATGGGCCACGATACAGAAGTTGCGGATGTGGTCCTGGCGCATCGGCGGGAATATAAGGTGCCGGGTATCGGGTACCGGGTACCGGGTGCGTCGAGCCCGGAACGCTGATACCCGATACCCGGTACCCGATACCCGTCAGCAGGCCGTATCTTTCACACGTTCCGCATGCCCCCCATCACCGGCTGGTTCGACCCCGCGCCCAAGGGTGGCTTCTTGCGCCTGGCGCCGAACAGTTACCTGCCCGCGAAAGGCGATCCCGGGGTCAAGCTCCCGGGCCTACGCCGCGGCGACGTGGTCGTCCTCGAGGACGGCCGGGTGCGCAGCGTCAATCAGCAGCCGCCCGAACGGCTCGACGGTCGCCCCGAGTTCACGAACCTCGGCGCCGTGCACCCGAGCCGCGCCCTCACCCTCGAGACGCCCCGCGCCTCGGCGCCGCGCACCGCCGAGACTCAGCGCGTGGTGGACCTGGTCTGTCCGTTCGGGTTCGGTCAACGCGCCTTGATCGTCTCGCCCCCCAAAGCGGGCAAGACGATGATGCTGCAGGCCATCGCCGAAGCGGTGGCCGAGAACCATCCCCAGGCGCTGCTGCTCGTGCTCCTCGTGGACGAGCGGCCGGAAGAAGTGAGCGAGATGGTGGACTGGGGCCGCGGCGAGGTGATCGCCTCGAGCTTCGACCTGCTGCACGAGCGCCACGTCGCCGTGGCCGACATGGTGTTCGAGCATGCGCGGCGCCAGGTGGAACTGGGACGCGACGTCGTGGTCGTGCTCGACTCGCTCACCCGGCTGGCGCGTTCGCACAATACGGCGGGGCGGGGGAGCGGCCGCACCATGTCCGGCGGGCTCGACGCCACCGCCCTCGCCAGGCCCAAGGCGCTGTTCGGCGCGGCGCGCGCGGTGCCCGGGGGCGGCTCGCTCACCGTCATCGCCACCGCCCTGGTCGAGACGGAGAGCCGGATGGACGACATCATCTTCGAGGAGTTCAAAGGGACCGGCAACGCCGAGCTGCGCCTCGTGCGGGACCTCGCCGACCGGCGGATCTATCCCGCCGTGGACATTGCGGCGAGCGGGACCCGCCGCGAGGAGCTGCTCGCCGACGCCGGCACCGTGGAGGCCAAACAGAAGCTCCGGCGGGGCCTCGTGGGCATGCCGTCGGAGCAAGCGATGCCGGCGCTGCTCCAGCAGATCAAGCGGACGAAGACGAACGCGGAGCTGCTCGCCGGCGTCAAATGAGCCGGCGGCGGAGCTCCAGCTTCACGAACCCGAGACGATCCGCTTGTAGCTGTCGGGGTTCCACTTCGGCCGCTCGGCGGCGTTGGCCACATCGAGGCCGAGATAGAAGACGAGTTTCACGATCCGCGACTCCTTCTCGGCATCGATCTTGTCGGGCGAGTCGCCGGGCTGGTGGTAGTCGCGGTGGGTGCCGTTGAAGAAGAAGAGAATCGGCACGCCCTTGCGGGCGAAGTTGATGTGGTCCGACCGTCCGTAGAAGTTCTGGTCCGGCCAGAGGTCGTCGATCGGCCGCATGTTCAGCTCGGGGTGCGCCGCGCCCACGCGGTTCAGGGTCGCGCCCAGGTCGGAGTGCTCCTTGCCGATGACGACGATCGTATCCTTCCAGTTCCGGCCCACCATGTCGGTGTTCAGGTCGGCCACGATACCGGCGAGCGGTACGGTCGGGTGGTCGGCGTAGTACTCGCTGCCCCAGAGGCCTTTCTCCTCGCCGCTCACGGTCATGAAGACGAGGGAGCGCTTCGGCCGGGGCTGCAGGCGGGCGAATGCCTCGGCGGCTTCGACGACCGCGATGGTTCCGGAGGCGTCGTCATCCGCGCCGTTGCAAATCGAGTCCGCCCCTAGCGCCTGGCAGCCACCCGTGCCGTTCGGGCCCGCCACGCCCACGTGGTCCATGTGTCCGGTGAAAAAGACATACTCGCTCTTGAGCCGCGGGTCCGAGCCCTCGAGGATGCCCACGACGTTGGGCGCGCTGGCTCGCGACACGACCTGCTCAGCGGCTCGGTACGTCACGGTCACGCCGTCGAGCCGCCGCGTCACGCGCGTCGGCGCCGTGCGCAGCGCGATCGGGTCGACGCCCAACGTCGCCTGCGCCGTCGCGTCGCGAATCTCGAAGAAGCCGGGGAGGTGGGCGGTATCCGAGGGCTCGTGCGCCTCGAGCGAAAGGGACGGCTGCATCATGCGGGCCAAGCGGTTCTGCCATTGGGCGTCCGGCCGGTTGGAGATGAGCACCACGCCAACGGCACCCGCTTGCAGCGCCGCCGCGGTCGTGCGGAGGTCGAGGGGCAGGCCCTGCGGAGTGGCGGTGGCTACGAGCCCCACCCACGCCCCGTGCACGTCCGCGCCGGCGAGCGGGTTCGTGGTGTCGGCCGGACCGGCGATCACCACCAGGGGACCCGAGACCTCGCCCCGTGGAAAGGGACCGAGTTGGCGCAGGAGGTAGACGTCGACCCCGGGCTTCAGCGTGGCGACGGTCCGGCCGGCGATCCGCACGACGCTGCGAGCGGTGTCGACCTGTTTCCGCACGATCCCGTAACGTTGAATGAACGTGCCGCGGTCGCCGCCGGGCTTCAGCCCGAAGCGGCGGAACTCCGTGGCGATGTAGGTCGCCACCTTCTCGAGCTCCGGGCTTGGCGTATCGCGGCCGCGCATCGAGTCGTCCGCGATGATGCCGATGCGACGCCGAATGTCTTCGGGCGTGATGGACTGGACCGCCTGTTGCACGGAGGCCGGCGTTTGAGCGGCGAGGACACCGGGGAGCAGCAGGAGCGCGAGCACGCGCGGCGCGTGAGGCACGGAGCGAATCCTCGATAGGGGAAGGGAGGGAGAAAAAGCTAACGCGCCCGACCGCGGGAGACCACGATCGGGCGCGTCGCCGGTTTCAGGTTGAACGGTCAGGGCTTACGCCGCCGCACCTCTGGCTCGGTGCGCGGCTTTTCCTTCGGCGCTTCGCGGCGCGGTGGCTCGGCCCGCGGTGCGTCGGCCCGCGGCTGGGTGCGCTGGGGCTCGGCCCGCTGCGGCTCGGCCCGCCGGGGTTCTTCGCGCCGCGGTTCACTGCGGGGCTCGACCCGCCGGGGCTCGTCGCGCCGCGGCTCATTGCGGGGCTCGACCCGCCGGGGCTCTTCACGCCGCGGTTCATTGCGGGGCTCGACCTGCCGAGGCTCGACGCGTCGGGGTTCCTCGCGCGGGGGCAGAATCATCGGCCGGTCGGGACGACCCTGGTCCTGGGCCGGCCGGCCTTGCTGGTCCTGGCCTCCCTGACGTCGACCGCCGCCGCGGTTGTCGCGATTCCCGTCGTTGTTCGGCCGATTCGGTTCGTTCCGGTCGTCATGCCGGCCGTTGTTGCGATCGTTGCTCTGATCGTTGTTCCGACCGTGGTTCCCGTCGTTTCCCGGGCGGTCGGGCTGCCCCTGGTCGCCAGGACGATCGCGTCGGTCGCGCACGGTGGGCGGCGGGATGATCCCGATGCCGCCGAGATCGCGCCCGGTCACGCCGCGCCGCGTGTTGTCGTTCGCCGGCCGCTCACGCTCCCGGGTCACGAAACCATCGCGGCTGGGCCGGTTCACGCCCCAGTCCTTGAAGATGAAGCGAGGCTGCGGCCGATAGGGCCGGACGACCACGACGCGGGTCCCGCCGTAATACCGGTACGGGTAGTAATACGGGTCGTCGAACACCACGATCCGGAAGCGAACGCACGAGTAGTAGTACGGGTCCCAATACGGGTAGCTCACGTAGCTGTGACAGTCGTAGCACAGGAACCGGGGGTAATCGTAGTGCTGCCCGACGTTGTACGAGACGATGTCGTAGTCCCAGTCGACATACCCCGCGGGCACAATCCGCTCCGCCAGCTCTGTGAGGGCGACGTAGGGGTCGCCGCGCACCCGCCCGTCGGCGATGGCCCGATAATCCCAGTGATCGCCGGTTTCGATGCCGTCGTACACGAACGGATCGGCAGCCGTCACGGCGAAGACGTAGCCGACGCCGGGGTAGTCGTCGATGGTGAATGCATCGCGGGACGATTGGGTCTCGACTTCGAACTCCCGTCCGCCGCGGGCGAAATTGTCCTCCCACGGCTCGCGCGGGAACAGCACCCGGACACGACCGTCGGTGTCCACGCGGAAGATCGTGACGAAGGCGTCGCGATCGAGCCGGAAGAAGACCCGGACGCGTTCGCCGCGGGTATAAACGGCGGCGTCGCCCCGGTCGGTCCACAGCTCAACGCGCGGACGATCAACCCCGGGTACCGGGTATCGGGTGCCGGGTGTTGGCACGGTCGCCAAGGCGAGCAACGCGAGATGAACGAGCATAAAGCCTCCAGTGCCAGGATTAGGCACGGACTATGCCACCATGTCAGGCGCTATAACCTGCTTCCTCACAACCACTTGGCGTCTTGGCGTCTGGGCGCCTGTGTCCCGTAGCAAGGACATTCGTCCCGCCGTTAGTTTCCGCCACCGATGCCTGCCGCCCAGCGTCTAGACCTTCTCGACCCTGCCGAAGTCGCTCGGCTCGGCGGCATCGAGATCGTGGCCGCCGGGGTCGTGGAAGGATTCCTCGCCGGGCTGCACCGCTCCCCGTTCCGCGGCTTCTCGGTGGAGTTCACCGAGCACCGTGCCTACCAGCCAGGCGACGAGCTGCGCTACCTCGATTGGCGTATCCTCGCCCGCTCCGATCGGTTGTTCGTAAAGCAGTTCGAGGAAGAGACCAATCTCCGGGCGATGATCCTCGTGGACGCGAGCCGCTCGATGGCGTGGCGGGGCGCGCCGGAGCGGCTCACGAAGCGTGCCTACGCCGACCGGCTGGCGGCGGCGTTGGCGCTGATTCTCCTGCGCCAGCGCGATGCCACCGGTCTCGTGACATTCGATGACCAGGTACGGCAGGTGATCGCGGCGCGCGTCAAGACCGGGCAGTGGACGCGGCTCGTGCGCGCCCTGCTCGACACGCCGGATGGGCAGGGAACCGCGGCCCATGCTGCGCTGCAACGGCTCACCGCACTGCTGGCGCGGCGCGGGTTGGTCGTGCTGGTCTCCGACCTGCTGTTCGAGCGGGACCTCGCCCTGACGGCGTTGCGCTACCTGCGGCATCGCGGGCACCAGGTGATCGTGTTTCACCTGATGGACCCGGCGGAGGTCGAGCTGGGGGGACCTCCCGAGGTGCGCTTTCGGGACCCCGAGTCGCCGGCGAGCGTGGTAGTGCGGCCGCGGGAGCTGGCGCGGGCCTACGCCGACACGGTGCGCCGCGAGATCGCGGCTTGGCGCACGGCCTGCCGCCGCCTGGGGATCGCGTACCACCACGTGCAGACGGATCTGCCGTTCGGCATGGCGTTGCGCCTCCTGACGTGAGTTTCCTCCACCCGCTGGCGCTGTTGGGGCTCACCGCCGCGGCGATCCCGGCGCTGCTCCATCTCCTCCAGCGGCGCACTCCGCCGGAGCTCGAGTTCCCGCCCTTGCGCTACCTGAGCGAGGCGGAGCGGCAAAGCGCGCGGCGGCTCAAGCTGCGGCACTTGCTGCTCCTGCTGCTCCGGACGGCGCTGATCGTCGTGGTGGTCCTGGCGGCCGCGCGGCCGCTCGTGCCGGTTATGGGGAGCGGAGGTGGCGGCGCCCACGAGCCCACCGCCCTCGTCGTCATCCTCGACAACTCGCCGTCGTCCGGCGCGGTCGTGGATGGCCGCCCCGTGCTCGAGCGCCTGCGCGCCGCGGCCCACGCGTCAATCGCCGGGGCGACGAGCGCCGATCGTCTCTGGTTGGTGCTTGCCGACGGGGTCGTGCGGGGTGGGCCGCGCCAAGCCCTCCTGGCGAGCGTGGACAGCGCGAGTCCCGGCTGGCACCGGCTCGACCTCGTTCAGGCCGTCGAGCGCGCTGCGCGCCTGGTCCATGCCGAACCGCTGCCGGGGCGAGAGGTGCACGTGCTGAGCGATTTGCAGCGGACGGCGCTGGCCACCGGCCGGGCGGACGTCCCCTCGGGCGCGCGCGTTCTCGTCCTCGCGCCGGGGCGCCCGACGGCGAACCGGGGCGTCGCCGGCGTGCGCACCGGTGAAGGCGCCGCGGTCGTGACGGTCGGGGGTTCCGACGGTGGAGAGCCAGCGGCCCTGACGCTGCGTTTGCGCGGCCGCGACGTGGGGAGGGGCCTGGCAACGGCGGGTGCCGCGGTGTCCATCGCGTTGCCTGGACAGCCGCCCGGGTGGTGGTCGGGTGAGGCGGTGCTCGAGCCCGACGAGCTTCGGGCCGACGATAGGCGGCCGTTCGTGTGGCGTGTTGCGCCGCCGGCACGCGTCGCCGCATCGCCGGCTGGGGGGGGACCATTCGTCGCCGCGGCGCTTGCCGTATTGCGGGATGCGCGACGCATAGCGGACGGCCGGGACGTCACCCTCGGAGACGTCCCGGGCCCCGGACCCTCCGTGGTGCAGCCGCCGACCGATCCCGCACTCCTCGGGCAGGCGAACCGCGCGCTCGCGGCCCGGGGCGTGCCCTGGCGCTGGAGCGGTCCCGGCACGCCCGGGCCGATCACGGCGCTCGGCCTGGAGATGATCGGGGGGGGGGGGGGCGTGCAAGTCACTCGGCGGTACCGTTTGGAGCGAATCGGGAGCAGAGAAGGAGGAGTGGGCGACACGGTGTTGGCGACGGTGAACGGCGATCCCTGGTTGGTGCGGGTGGGGGGCGGGGGGACGGCGGGGGTGGCGGCCGGAGTGGTCCTCCTCGGCAGCCGGCTGGACACGGCGTGGACGGAGCTGCCCGCCGCACCTGGCTTCGTGCCGTTCGTAGATGCGCTCGTGAACCGCATCGTGGCGGGCGAAGCCGAGGTGGAGGAGGTGGAGGGCGCGCCGCGGGCGGTGTTCCGGACACGGGGGGGGGGGACGGACACAGTCGGCGCGACGATCTACGCGCCCGACCCGCGCGAGTCCGAGCTGACACCGGCAACTCCGGACCTGGCTGCCCAAGCGTTGGGCGGGGCGGCGCGCGCCGAGGTCCTGGCTGACGACCGGTTTGCCTCGGCGCGCTTCGCCGGGACGCGGCGCGCGGACGCGAGTGCGGTGCTGCTCGCCCTCGCCCTGCTCCTGGCGGCGGTCGAGTTGGGGGTCGCGACCCTGACCCGCTGATGTCGCTCGACTTCCTGCTGGACCGCTTTGCGGAGCTGCCGGCGACCCGGAGTCTTGCTGACCGGCTGCCGGCGGCCGGCGGCCGCGTGGGCGTGGGTGGGCTCCCCGGCTCGAGCCCCGCCGTCCTGGTGGCGACGCTCGCGCGCCACCTTCCTCAGCGAGTCTTCGCCGTCGTGACGCCGACGCCCGCCGATGCCGAGCGATGGCTCGCCGACCTGCAGACGCTCGCCGCGGGTGCGGTCGCGCTCTATCCGCAGCGCGAGTCGCTCGGGGCGGAGGAGCCGCACTACGAGATCGCGGGCGAGCGGATCGAGACCCTCGAGGCGCTGCTCCGCGGCGCCGTGCGAATCCTGGTCACGACCGCCCGGGCGGCGGCGGAGCGCACGGGGGTGCCGGCGGCCCTGGAGCGGGCGCGCGTGGTGCTGGAAGCGGGACAGGGGAAAGGGGAAGGGGGCCGGGGACTCTCGGCGACGGTGCAACGGCTCGGGGAGATGGGGTACGCACGCGTACCGACGGTCACCGAGGTGGCGCAGTTCAGCGTGCGCGGCGGGATTCTCGACGTCTACGGCTTCGGGATGGCGGCGCCGGCGCGCATCGAGTGGTGGGGTGACGAGATCGTCTCGCTCCGCAGCTTCGACCTCGACACCCAGCGTTCGGGCGACGGGATCGCCCGCATTACGGTGCTGCCCGTGACGACGGAGGTGAGCGGCACGCAGCGCGACGCGGGCCGGGTTCGCTCCTCGCTGCTCGAGCTGCTGCCGAGCGACGTGCTGGTGATCGCGGACCAGGAATCGGCGGTGGCGCGTGAGGTGGAGCGCGCCTGGGCCGATGCGGCGCACCACCTCGACGTGGCGCGGCGGTTGGGGGAGGAGCCGCCGTCGCGCGACGAGCTGTTCGTCGAGCCAGCGGCGTGGCACGCGGCGTTTGGGCGGTTCGGGCGGGTGGCGCTCGGCGCCGTCGAGACCGACCAGCGCTTCCCGCTCGCGCCGCCAGAGTCCATCGATCGCGATCTGAAGCGTCTGCGGCAAATCGTCGCGAGCCCGCCGTCCACGGTGATCCTGTGCGACAACGAAGGGCAGCTCGAGCGGCTGGAAGAGCTGCTGGGGACCGATCGCGCGACGCTCGCGGTGGGGGCGTTGGACGGCGGGTTCGTGCTGCCGGCGCTGCGCGTCCTGACCGACCACGAGATCTTCCGGCGCGCGCGGCGGCTCAGACGGCCGCGCCGGTACCGCAGCGCCGCCGCGGCGACGGCCGCGCGGCCGCTCGCGCCGGGCGACTACGTCGTGCACCTCGAGCACGGCATCGGCATCTATCGCGGGCTCCAGACGATACCTGTGGGGGCAGGGGGCGGGACGCTCGAGGTCGCGGTCGTGGAATACGAGGGGGGCGATCGGCTCAACGTCCCGCTCTATCGCATCGATCAGCTCGAGCCCTATCGGACGGCCGGCGACGGTGACGCGCCGCCGCCGCGGCTGCACCACCTGGGGGGAACGACGTGGCAGCGCCAGCGCGACAAGACTCGGGCGGCGATCCGCCTGATGGCGGCCGACCTGCTGGATCTGTACGCGCGGCGCCAGCTCGCTTCGGGGTTCGCCTTCCCCACCGACACGGCGTGGCAGCGCGAGCTCGAGTCGGCCTTCCTCTATGAGGATACGCCGGACCAGCGGCGCGCCTCGGAGGAAGTGAAGCGCGACCTGGAGTTGGCGCGGCCGATGGACCGGTTGCTCGTCGGCGACGTGGGCTACGGCAAGACCGAAGTCGCGGTGCGCGCCGCCTTCAAGGTGGTGCAGGCGGGGAAGCAGGTCGTCGTGCTCGTCCCCACGACGATTCTCGCCGAGCAACACGGCCGCACGTTCCGCGAGCGCCTGGCCGATTACCCCGTGCGTATCGAGGTGCTGTCGCGCTTCCGGAGCGCTCGGGATACCGCCGCCGTGGTCGCCCGGATCGGACGAGGTGAAGTCGATGTCGTGATCGGGACGCACCGCCTGCTGTCCCGGGACGTGGTGTTCAAGGACCTGGGACTCCTCATCGTGGACGAGGAGCACCGCTTCGGGGTTCGGCACAAGGAGCGTCTCAAGGCCCTCAAGCTGGCCGTGGACGTGCTGACCCTGACGGCGACGCCGATCCCGCGCACGCTGCACCTCTCGCTGGCGGGGCTGCGCGACCTCACGTTGCTCGAGACGCCGCCCAAGGACCGCTCGCCGGTGCTGACGTTCGTGGAGCCGTGGGACGACGCGCTGCTCGAGGAGGCCATGGCGCGCGAGCTCGACCGCGGCGGGCAGGTGTATTTCGTGCACAACCGCGTCGAGACGATCGAAACGATCGCGGAGCGGGTGCGGGCGCTGGCACCGCGGGCGCGGGTGGCCGTGGCGCACGGCCAGATGCGCGAGGCGGAGCTCGAGCGGGTCATGGCGCGGTTCGTACGCGGCGAGGTGGACGTCCTGGTGTCGACGATGATCGTCGAATCGGGGCTCGACGTCCCGAACGCCAATACGATGATCGTGGACCGCGCGGACCGGTTCGGCCTGGCGCAGCTGTACCAGCTGCGGGGCCGTGTCGGCCGCAGCCACCGGCGCGCGTCCTGCTATCTGCTCGTTCCCGACCAGACCGATCCGCAGGCGGAGGAACGATTGCGGGTGCTCGAGCATCATACCGACTTGGGGTCGGGCTATCGGATCGCGCTGCGCGACCTGGAGCTGCGCGGCGCGGGGAACTTGCTCGGCGGCGAGCAGTCGGGCCACGCGCACGCGGTGGGCTTCGACACATATCTGCGGTGGCTGGAGGAGACGGTGAAGGCGCTGAAACAAGGGGAGCGGGGAGGCGGGAGCGGGGAGCCGTGGACGCCGCCCGACGTGACGCTCGACGCGCCGGCCCATTTGCCCGAGGCCTACGTCGCCGACGACGAAGCGAAGTTCGAGCTGTACCGGCGGCTGGCGCGGGCCCAGCAACCGTGCGAGATTCAGGCGGTGCGCGAGGAGCTGCGCGATCGTTTCGGGCCGATGCCGCCGGAAGCCGAGCGCCTCCTCCTCGTCGCCGAGCTCCGCGCGCTCGGCGCCCGGACGGGTCTGGAGACGGTCCTGATCACGGGCGACGAGGCGCGGCTCACGTTTCGGCGGGACGCCGCGCCGCGGCTGGCGGGCCTGCAGGTGGCCCTCGACGCGGTGCAGTTCGAGGCGGACGTGCGGCGCGCGCTGCCGCTCTCGCTCAGGCTCCGCCGGCTCGGCGGCGAGACGATCGGCCCCGGCCTCGTCCGGGCGCTCACAGCCGTCCTGCGGGACCACCATGTCTAGGAGAAGGGGAAACGGGATGCGACGGTTGAGTCTGGTGTGGTTGGTCCTCGCGGTCGCGGGATGCGACGCCCTGCGGGACGCGTTCTCGGCCCGGGCCGAGGTCGTCGCCCGGGCCAACGACCAGATGCTGACGGTCGAGCGCCTGGCGGACCTGGCCGGGAACGGGAAGCAGGTGCCGCTCGACCCCGTGGCGCTGGGCCGGCTGGCGCACGTGTGGGCCGACTACGCGCTGTTCGCGCAGGCGGTGGCCGCGGGCCAGGATCTGCGCGACTCGACCACGGTGTTGGCGGCCATGTGGCCTCTCGCCTCGCAGCTCAAATGGGAGCGGTTCCACGAGCGTCTCATCGCCACGCGCGCGAATCTCAACGCGGGCCAAGTGGACTCGGCCTACCAGGCGGGCGACGCCCGGTTGTTCCAGCACATCCTCTTTCAGGTGCCGCCGAGCGCCGCGCCGACCGCCGACTCGCAAAAGCGCCGCCAGGCCGAGCAGGTCCTGCCGCAGGCGCGGGCGGCGGGCCGGGGGTTCGCGCAGCTCGCTTCGCGGTACTCCGAGGACCCGGGCTCCAAGGGACATGGCGGCGCGCTCGGCGTCCACGGGCGCGGCCAGTTCGTGCCGGCGTTCGAGGACGCCGCCTGGCAGCTCCCGCCCGGGGGCGTGAGCCCGCTCGTGAAGAGTCCCTTCGGCTACCACATCATCCGCCGGCCCCCGCTCGCCGAAGTGCGCGACTCGTTCCGGGCGGGCATGGAAGCGCAGTTGATGGACCACTTCGACTCGCTCTACCTCGACAGCTTGAGGATCAAGCGCCGCATCGAGCCGGTGGGTCGGGCCGCCGCCCTGGCGCGGGCGGCGGCGCAGGACCTGGACGACGCGCGGACCAGTGGCAGCGCGCTGGTCGACTACCGCGGGGGCGCCTTCCGGGTGCGGGATCTCGCCCGCTGGCTCGCGGCGCTGGACCCGCAGATCGCGCAGGCGCTGCCATCGGCGAGCGATGACCAAATCACCGGGTTCCTCAAGGTGGTCGTGCAACGCCAGCTGTTGCTCGCGCAAGCCGATTCGGCGGGCGTGACGCTGTCCAGCGACGATTGGGCGCTGCTGCGCGCGCAACACGACTCGGCGCTCACGATCCTGGGCACGGTGTTGAGCCTCACGCCCCAGATGGTGCAGGACTCCGCGGCGACGCCGGAGGCGCGGACGCGCTTCGCCATCGGGCGGGTGCAGGACTACTTCGACCGCGTGGTGCGCGGGCGGTCCCGGTTCTACCCGATTCCCCCGTTTCTGGGCGAGGCGCTCCGCGCGAACAGCCGCTGGAGCGTGGACCAGGCGGGCGTGCGGCGGGCGCTGGAGCGGGCGAAGGAGATCCGCGCGGCCGCCGACTCGCTCCAGGCGCCGGGCGTGCCGCGCATGACGCCCGCCCCCGGCCCGGCCCCGGTGGACACCACGCCGCGGCGCCGGCAGTAGCATGCGCGGGCGCTGCTTCCTCCTCGTGTGCGTCGCGGCCTTGCCCGCCGCGGCGGCGGGCCAGCAGGCGACCCGCACGCTCGACCGCATCGTGGCCGTCGTCGGCACGCGGGCGATCCTCGCCTCGCAAATCGAGGAGAAGCTGGTGCAGTTCCAGGCACAGGGCGCCCAGCTGCCACCCGACTCCGCGGGTCGCGATCAGGTGCGGCGGCAGATCCTCGATCAGGAAATCGAAGAGGAGCTGCTCGTCCAGCAGGCTCAGCGGGACACCACGGTGAAGGTGACCGAGCAGGAGGTGCTCGATCAGGTCGAGCAGACCTACCAGAACGTACGCAAGCAGTTCAGCTCGGAGACGGAGTTCCAGGAGCAGCTGCGCGTGGCGCGCTTCGGCTCGGTGGAGGAATGGCGCCGCTGGCTCGCGGACAACCAGCGTCGCGAGCTCCTGGCGCAGCGGCTGATCCAGACGCAGCAGCAGCACGGCAAACTGCGCCCGATTCCACCCACCGAGGCGCAGATGCGCGAGTTCTGGGAAGCGCGCAAGGCCCAGCAGCCCAAGCGGCCCGCCTCGGTGTCGTTCCGTCAGATCGTCCTCCGGGCGCAGCCGGACTCCGCGGCCCGGGCGCGCGCCCACCAGCTGGCGGAGTCGCTGGTGGTCGAGCTGCGCCGCGGCGCGGATTTCGCCAACGCCGCCAAGCAGTTTTCGGGCGACAGCGCCTCGCGCGCGCAGGGGGGCGAGCTGGGCTGGTTCCGGCGCAGCGTGATGGTGAAGGAGTTCGAAGACGTCGCGTTCCGGCTTCGGCCCGGCACGATCTCCGATCCTGTCGAGACCGCGTTCGGCTTCCACATCATCCAGGTGGAGCGCGCCCAGCCGGCGGAAGTGATGGCGCGTCACATCCTGATCGAGCCGGTGGTGACCCCGGCCCAGGTCGCCAAGGCGCGCGAGCTCGCCGACTCGCTCCGAGCGGCGCTCACCCGCGGGGCGTCGTTCGACTCCCTCGCCCGGCGCTTCGCCCACCCCGACGAGCCCAAGCTCGCCGAGGACGCCCCGCTCACCCAGCTCCCACCCGAGTACCAGCAGCTGCTCGCGCGGGACACGACCCTCGGTCTCAAGCCGGTCGTCACCATCGGGGCCGACACGCCCCGCCCGAAATTCGTGATCCTCGAGATCACCGCGCGGAAACCCGAAGGCGAGCTGAGCTTCGACGACGTGAAGCTCCAGATCCGGTCGCAGCTCGCCGAGCAGCTCGCCATCAAGCACTTCATCGACCAGCTGCGCCGCCAGACGTACATCGACATCCGGCTCTAGCTCCGTGGGCACACGCCCGGCCTCCCGTCCCCGTCTCGCCGTCACCCTCGGCGACCCGCGCGGCATCGGACCGGAGGTGGTGGGCAAGGCCCTCGCTCAACCACTCGATGCCGACGTGACGATCGTGGAGGGCGGGGAGCGGGGAGCGGGGAGCGGGCTGAGCGAGATCGCGGCAGGGCGTCTCGCCGGTCAGGCGATCGAGGAAGCCGCCCGTCTCGCGCTCCGCGGCGAAGTCGACGCGATCGTCACGGGCCCCGTTCACAAGCAGGCGCTGCATGCCGCAGGCTACCGCTATCCCGGCGTCACGGAATTCCTCGCCCACCTGGCCGGCGATGTCCCGGTCGCGATGATGTTGACGACTGGGTCGTTGCGCGTCGTGCTGGTGACGACGCACTTGCCCCTGAAGGACGTCCCGGCCGCGCTCTCCACCGAGCGCGTCGTGCAGACGGGCCGGATCACCGCGGCGGCGCTGCAGCGCTGGTGGGAGATCGCCCGGCCGCGACTGGCGGTCTGCGCCTTGAACCCGCACGCGGGGGAGGGCGGGCTGTTCGGCGATGAGGACGAGCGGGTGCTGCGCCCCGCGGCGGCGGCGCTCGCCGCGGCCGGCCCACTGCCGGCGGACACCGTGTTCGTGCGGGCGCTGCGCGGCGAGTTCGACGCCGTGCTCGCTCCGTATCACGACGTGGGCATGACGGCGGTGAAGGTAGCGGGGTTCGGGAATGGCGTGAATGTGACGCTCGGCCTGCCGTTCATCCGGACCGCGCCCGACCACGGCACGGCGCTCGACATCGCGGGCACGGGGAAGGCCGATGCCGGCTCGATGCGGGCGGCGCTGGAGCTGGCGGTGCAGCTCGCGCGCCGCGGCTAGCTCTCGAGCTTCCCCGCCTTGGTCGTCGGCCACACGCGGACCTTGCCGACGCGCCGGCCTTCCATCTCCACGATCTCGAAGGTTGCCCCTTGCACGGGCACGCGGTCACCCTGATTGGGGAGGCGGCCCAGCGTGCCGAAGAGCAGGCCGCCGATCGTCGTGTAGTCGGTGTCGTCGAGGTCGAGGCCGAACAACCGGTTGACCTCGCGAACCTCCGTACTCCCGGCGAGGGTCGGCGTGCCTCCGCTGGGGGGGGTGGGGTGGGCTAGGGGCGACGGAGGGGGAGGCCGGTCGTATTCGTCGTAGATGGGCCCGACGATCTCCTCGAGCAGGTCTTCCATGGTCACGAGGCCCGCCGTGCCCCCGAACTCGTCGAGCACGATGGCGAGGTGGACCTTTTGCCGCTTCATGTCGGCCAAGACGTCCTCGACCTCGCGCGTGCCGGGGACGAAAAACGCCGGGCGGAGAATGTCCTTGAGCGTGGCGCTCGTGCCGGCGCGCAGCCCGCGCAGGACGTCCTTGGCGTGCACGGTGCCCACGATGTCGTCCAGCGACTCTCCGTAGACCGGATAGCGGGACCGTCCCGCCGCCGCCACCTGATCCGCCGCCTCGGCCAGCGAGACGCCGGCCGGGAGCGCGATCATGTCGGTGCGCGGCGTCATGACGTCGCGGGCATTTTTCTCGCTGAACTCGAAGACGCCCTCGAGCATCCGCGCGTCGGCGGCCCCGAGGCCGCCCGTCTTGCGACTCTGCTGGACGAGCATGCGGATCTCCTCGGGGGAGTGCACCCGGTCGTGCTCGGGGTTGGTGCTCTTGATCCCCATGAGCCGGACGACGCCGTTAGCGCTCCAGTTGAGGAGGTCGGTGAACGGTCGCGTGATCCACGAGAACAGGATGAGGGGCGCCGCGATCCACCGGCTGGTGCCCTCGGGGTAGGTGATCGCCCAGGCCTTGGGTGCCTGCTCGCCGAACACCACGTGGAGGAACGAGATCGTCGCGACCGCCACGATCGAGGCGACGCCACCCCGCGTGAGGAAGCTCAGGCCCGTCGGGAGCGCCGCGAACCAGGCGCGGAACAGGTGGGCGACCGTATCCTCGGCGACGTAGCCGAGGAGAATCGAGGCGACGGTGATGCCGAGCTGCGCGGCGGAGAGCTGGCGGTACAGGTCCTGGAGCGCGCGCTGCACGGTCTTGGCCTTCCGGTCGCCGCGGCGGATCAGGGCCTCGATGCGGGTGCGGCGGGCGGCGACGAGGGCGAATTCCGCCGCCACGAAAAACGCGTTCGCCGCGACCAGGACGATCACGGCGAGGAGGCGCAGGACGAGCGTCTGGGCGGTGGGTTCGTTCATGCGATCCGCAGGAACCTACCCGCCGCCCACTCGACTTCAAGCGCCGGCTTCCCCGCTCGGGACCGGCTCGATATGTTTCGTCGTTGCCGTGAACGCCCACCAGCCCCCCCCCGCTCCGTGACCACCGGCTCGCTGCTCCCCACGCTCGCGCAGTGCACGCACCGCGCGCCCCTGAGTGCCGAGAGTCGGCGCCGACTCAGCTGGGCGCTCGGCATCACCGCGGCGGTGATGGTGGCGGAAGTCGTCGGCGGCTGGCTGGCGGGCTCCCTCGCGCTGCTCGCCGACGCCGGCCACATGCTGGCGGACGCCGCCGCCCTCGGCCTCGCCCTGGTGGCCGCGCGGATCGCCCAGCGGCCGGCGACGCCCGAGCGGTCTTTCGGCCTGTTGCGGCTCGAGATCCTCGCGGCGCTGGTGAACGGCGCCCTGTTGCTCGCCATCGCGGTCGGGATCGGCATCGAGGCGTGGCGCCGCATGCAGGCGCCGCCGCCCGTGGACGGACGCCTGTTGCTGGCCGTGGCCGCCGTGGGTCTCGTGGCCAATGTCGTCGCCGTCGCCATCCTGCACCGGGGGCACGAGCACTCGCTCAATCAGCGGGGCGCCTACCTGCACGTCCTCGGCGACCTGCTGGGATCGGTGGGGGCGCTGGCGGCGGGCGCGATCGTGCTGGGGACCGGCTGGACCCTCGCCGACCCCGTCATCTCGGTGCTCATCGGCGGCCTCGTCCTCGTCAGCGCCTGGCGCCTGGTGAAGGAAAGCGCCGACGTCCTGCTCGAGGCGACCCCGGACCACATCGCCCTCGCCGACGTCCACGACCGGATCGCTTCCGTCCCCGGCGTGGACTCGGTGCACGACCTCCACGTCTGGACCGTCACAAGCGGCATGGTGGCGATGAGCGGGCACCTCGTGGTCCGCAACCCGACGGACAACCAGCCCGTGCTGGAGGAAGTCCAGGAGCGCATGCGGGCCCTGGGGATCCTGCACGTCACGGTGCAGATGGAGCGGGATCAGACGTGCGAGTGAGGACGGTCGAGGACGGCCGAGGACGGTCCAGGACGGTCTAGGTTACGACGTTACCTCGACCGTCGTCGGACCGTCCTTGACCGTCTTTGCCCGTCCTTCTATACTGCGGCCCCCCAATGAGCGCCATTCGCAACATCGCCATCATCGCCCACGTCGACCATGGGAAGACGACCCTGGTGGATCAGATGCTCCGCCAGGCGGGGGTGTTCCGCGCCAATCAGCAGGTCGCGGAGCGCGTCATGGATTCGAACCCCCTGGAACGGGAGCGGGGGATCACGATCCTGTCGAAGAACACCTCCGTCCGCTGGGGCGAGACGAAGATCAACATCGTGGACACGCCGGGCCACGCCGACTTCGGCGGCGAGGTGGAGCGGATCCTGCGGATGGTGAACGGGTTCCTGCTCCTCGTGGACGCGGCCGAGGGGCCGATGCCACAGACGCGGTTCGTGGCCGGGAAAGCGTTGGCCCTCGGCCTGAAGCCGATCGTGCTCGTGAACAAGATCGACCGCCAGGACGCCGAGCCCCTGCGAGTGCACGACGAGGTGCTGGAGCTGTTGATGGACCTCGAGGCGACGCCGGAGCAGTTCAACTGCCCCTTCCTCTATACGTCGAGCCGGGCGGGGACGGCGACCAGCGACCTGGCGCGGCCGGGAACCGATCTGAAGCCGCTGTTCGAGACTATCCTGGGGGAGATCCCGCCGCCGACGGCGGAGCTGGATGGGCCGTTCCAGATGCTGATCTCGACGCTGGACTATTCCTCTTATCTGGGCCGGATCGGGATCGGGCGGATCGAGCGCGGGCTGGTGCGGGTGGGGGACATGGTGGCGCTGCTGCCGATCGGCGCGCCCGGGCCGGTCGGGGACGGCGCGTTCGAGCAGGCACGGATCGTGAAGCTGTTCGGGTTCGAGGGACTGGAGCGGGTGGAGCTGGAAACCGCGGCGGCGGGCGAGATCGTGGCCGTCTCCGGGCTCGCCGGGGTCGAGATTGGGAAGACGGTGACTGCGCCCGACCACCTGGAGCGCCTGGCCGGCATCGCGGTGGAGGAGCCCACGATCTCCGTGGACTTCCTGGTCAACAACTCCCCCTTCGCGGGGCGCGAGGGGAAGTTCGTCACGGGGCGGCAGCTGCGGGAGCGGCTCTACCGGGAGCTGGAACGAAACGTCGCGCTGCGGGTGGAGGACACGGACACGCCGTACGCGTTCACGGTGTCGGGGCGGGGCGAGCTGCATCTCGGCATCCTGATGGAAACGATGCGCCGGGAGGGGTACGAGTTCCAGGTGAGCCGGCCGCGGATCATTCCGCGCGAGGGCCCGGATGGGCAGCTGCTGGAGCCGTACGAGGAGCTGATGATCGACTGTCCCGAGGGGTACCTCGGCGTCGTGATGGAGAAGCTGGGCCCCCGGCGCGCGACGATGCTGGACATGAAGAATCCGGGGCTGGGGATGGTCCGGATGCGCTTCAAGATTCCCGCGCGGGGGCTGCTGGGCTACCGGTCGGAGTTCTTGACGGACACGCGGGGGACGGGAATCATCCACCACCGTTTCTTCGAGTATGGCCCGTGGGCGGGCCCGATCTCGGGGCGGAGCCGGGGGGTCATGGTGGCGGATCGGGAGGGGGTGGCGGTGGCGTACGCCCTGTTTAATCTCCAGGAGCGGGGTACCCTGTTCGTGCAGCCGGGGGACCCCGTGTACGAGGGGATCATCGTGGGGGAGCACGTGCGGTCGGGCGACCTGGACGTGAACGCCACGAAAGAGAAGAAGTTGACGAACATGCGCACCACGGCGGCGGACGAGATGATTATCTTGGAGCCGCCGCGGCAGGTGACGTTGGAGTTGGCGCTGGAGTACATCGAGGACGACGAGCTGATCGAGGTGACGCCGTCGTCGCTTCGGCTCCGCAAGCGCCTCCTGGGCGCCACCGAGCGCCGCAAACTGGCCCGCAGCGAGAAGCGGGCCGCGACAGAAGAGTAGGGCTCGCAGGCACGTCGTTCGACGAGAACCCCAGCCGGAGGTGGCAATGCTGGCCCGTGAGACGTCGATGGGGTGGTCGCTCAAGCGCCGGAGCGACGACATCGACGAGGAGTTCGGGGAATTTGAAGAGGACAAGGATCTCGACGAAGACTTTGATGACGAGCTGGAGGAGGACGATCTCGACGACGAGGATCTCGACGAGCTCGACGATTACGACGATCTCGACGACGAGTTCGACGAGGGGGAAGACGACGAGTTCCGGCCCAAGAAGGGGCCGAAGCGGGAGTGGGATTGAGACGGGGGGCTAGGGGCTCGGGCCTAGGGGCTGGGGACTGCACCGATCCACTGGCTGTTGGGTTCTCCCGAGCCCCCAGCCCCGAGCCCCTAGTCCCAAGAGGGGCCTGTAGCTCAGGTGGTTAGAGCGCACGCCTGATAAGCGTGAGGTCGGTAGTTCAACTCTACCCAGGCCCACTATAAAGTGAATGACCACAGCAACTTACCGCTGTGGTCTTTTTGCTAACTAGCGTGGTGACAACGTGGTGCGTATATTCCGGTATGCCAACCGAGTACCGGCTGTACCCCAGGAACGGGGACGAGAAGGCGGACAAGAAGGGAAATCGCCGCGAGCGCGTCGAGCGCTGGTGGGGCGACTTCCGCCGATTTGCCGACGTCGGAGGGAAGCGCGAGCCCTTGATACCTGCCGGCGAGAGTCTAGCCACGACGGATAAGGCGTTGGCTGAGTCGCTGGCAAACGCGCGTTACCAGGAGCTGCGTCGCGCCCGCATCGAGAACAGGGACCGCCAAAAACTCGGGCTCCCTCTGCCCACGAGCCTGCACGAGTACGCGCGGTATCATCTGCTTACCAAGCGTGAGGCGGGGCAGGTCGGGGACCAGTGGCTAATGTCTGCTGAGATGCACCTCACCCGCGCCGTTGCCGTGTTCGGGAAGGACCGGGAGTTAAGCACGATTGGCGTTGCCGACGTGAGCGCGTGGTGCGCGGCGCTGCGACGCCCACCGCTGAGATTGAAGGACCCGTCGATTCGACAACACTTGAATAGTCTGTCGAACTTGTACCGCCGCGCCATTAGCGAAGGCCGCGTCCCGGCCCACTACAACCCCGTGGCGGGCCTGCTTGAGAAGCCGAGCGCCAAGCCGCTCAAGAAACCGAGATGGTACGAGGTGCCCGAAGCAGCCCTGTACCTGGAAGCCGCACGGCGCTACCGGCCGGCGCGGAATGACATTGCGATTCCATTCGCCTACGAACTGGTCGCCACGGCGCTGCTCACGGGTGGGCGCCCCGGCGAGGTGTTGGGACTTGAAGTAACCGACGTGGACTTTAGCCGCGGGCTAGTCCACTTCCGACCGAACGCGTGGCGGCGGTCGGGTGGGTTAAAGACGCCTCGGAGCGAACGGGCGGTGCCGCTATGGCCGCAGCTTCGCACGATCCTCAAGCGCTACCTGGCAGGCCCCCACGCGCCTCCCGGTCGGTTACTGTTCCCGTCCTACCGTACGGGGGAAGAGGCCATGCTGACTGACGTGCGGAAGATGCTCGACGGCGTGGCGGCGCTGATTGGGTGGCCGACGCGGCCGGACCCGAAAGCGGTAGACATGTACGACTTTCGGCACACCTACACCACGGCGCGGCGCCAGACGCTCGACCGCGGGCACCCCGTTTCAGACGTCACGGTCGCGCACGAGCTGGGCCACAACTCGGCGAAGATGATAGAAGAGACGTACGGGCACTTAGGCACGATCCGGCATCGCTCCAAGGTCGTAGAGTACCGGGTCGCGCAGTGGCGGAAAGAGCTAGGGGGACGGCTCGCGCGCTTGGCACACCCACAGAACAAGGAGACTCGATAAATGCGCCCCGAGACGTTTGCCGCTACATTGTGTGCCTTGCTAGGCGCCATCGGTCCGAGCGATTATGAAGGAGTAGAGGATCGTGCGCAGGGCGCCCTAGATGCGCTGAACAAGTCCGTGCGCACTGCTCACATCAACCCGACGAAGCCGGCGTCGTTTACGGTTCGCTTGGTCGACGGGGCCGAGCTGGAGGTAACCGTGCGGCGCGTGGGGGACCAGTGAAGGGCTTTGAATCTGCGCCAGGCGGCGCCGAATCAAAGCCCCGACGTCCGCATCGGGCGACCGGGAGGCCGCGGGGTGGGAAGCGGGCGGGCGCCGGGCGCAAGGGGACCAGCAAAGCGATACGGGTGCTCGTTGCCAAGGCGAGCGGTGGCTCCGTCCGCAGCATGGAGCGTTACGAACGAATCAAGCGCTACAGTCCGCTTCTCGCGGAATTAGTGGATGGACTCTATACATTGTACTCAGCGGAGCGCTTGATCCTGAACGTGATCCGGCTGACACAGGAGAAGCGAGTCCCCGCCGAGATACGGACCGATCCGATCGTCATTGAGATTCAGGCCGCCTATCGGCAAGAGCGAAAGGCAGGAACGTGAAGCGGAAACGAAAGCGCGGTCGCACCAGCATCAACCGAGCCCCTGACCAAACGGTCGGGGGTTCGTGTTTTCATACCCGTGTATTCGGACCGAATACAAACCACGAGGGGGAGCGTATGGACCTGGGACGGACGGAGCCTGAAGCTAGGCTAGAACTCCACGGGACAGAGCCTGAATCGAAGCTCGCGCCCAAACCGGAACATCCAACTACCGACGTACTGAGCGCACCACGGGCAGAGGTGATATCGCGTGTATGGCAGGCGGTGGCCTACCTCGAAGAAGCGAGGGCGGACCTCGGGAAGCAGGTTCGCAAGTCAACCTCGCGTGAGCTGGCGGCAGACGTCATAAAAGAGGCCGTCACGTCGCTTGTGCGCGCAACGCTGCTGTTGACCCCAGCAGCGCTCACGGATTCGGTGCCGCACGAGGTGCGGACGGGGCGTCGGAAGAAGGACGGAGAGGCGGCCGACTAAGCGAAGTGCCTTTAATTAACGGCATTTCAACCGGAAAACCCTGAACAAGTGAATGTGCTTTAACTCAAGCACATTCGAGGGAAGGTGCTTTAACTCAAGCACCTTCGAGGGAAGGATGGAAAACAATGCTGCGGGTTCTACTCATCACTTCAGGGCTCTTTCAGTTACTCACGGCCGCCGCACAGGAGCCGGAGCGAACGGTTCTAGAGGTGGCTTTGCCAGGCGTCTCGAAGACCGACGCGTATAACCGCACCGTCGTCGCGTTCATTGCTGACGGCCTGGTCATCGGGGAAGGCTCGTCGCAGGATGCGGGCCTCGTCGTTTCAGTACCGTGGGTCTGGAACCCCGGCTCGACCTCGCGCGGCGAGCTGATCTATCGCGCCAACATCGTGGCCGCGGATAGCGGGAGCCGCGTCCTTCTGTCGGGCACCCTGCGCGCGATCGACAGCGAGGGGATTTCGCAACGCGTTTCCGGCAGCAGGACCGGGCAAATGTCTACCGCCGAGCCCATCACGTCGAAGTGGCGGAGCAAGAACGCCAAGCATCAATACGGATGGGATCGGCTAGAACGGCTCGCGAACGCGATCCAGGCGCGCTGAAGTGTCGTCAATTAACGACACTTCGCTAAAGCCGCTGCGCTCTTGGGGTTTCGAAACGTCTTCAATTAAAGACCATTCGAAAGGGGTGGAATTCCACCCCTTTTTAGGAATTCCCCTGAATTCAAGGGATTTCGAAACAGGTTCAAGTGACCCCGTTTAAACCCCACCACCACAACACTCTCCACGACCGACCGTGTTTTCACCCTCGCGTCGTATACTGCTTGTATGCGAGTGCATAGCAAGGCTTCACTGACCGCCACCCTGGCCCCTGTGAGGGTTCCGCAGGCCCTGGCGAGCGACCTCCGCACCCTGGCCACGTTGACCGGCCAGAGCGAGGCGGCGCTACAGCGCGAGATCATCAGCCAGGGAGTACGGAGCCGCCTGGCCCGGCAGTTGGCTAAACAGAACGCCCCCCGCGCGAGCAACGCGGAGGGCGGTGAGACGGACCAGCAGGACTAGAGCGCGGGGAGCGCTCCCTAAGTATACGCCCAACCCCCACGCAGTAAACGTGAGGTCTCCCCCGAATGGTGCTTAACGGCAGTTTCCGACTCACGCACGCCGAGCTGCTGCGGCTCGACCCGTGCCATCGCTTTTTGTGCGGCTGCAATCGCGAGGAGAACACAACGCATGAGTATGTCCCAGGAAGAACGTATGTCGCCCGAGACTTTCCCATCGAGTCCTACGGCCGTTACCTCAGGCGCGCCAGCGGAAGCACACGCTGGTAAGTCCGTCCTTGAGATAACGGATGTCGAAGGCGTCACGATCGCGGTCGCGGCCTGCGCACAGTGGTTCCAGGAGATGCGACGGTTTGAACTCCAATTACCACAGGCGCCCCTGACCCCCGAACGGCTCAAGGAGCTGCGAGAAATCCTGGCGACGGATCGGGACGCGCTCACCCCGGAGATGATTGCAGAAGGCCAAGCGCTCAAGGCAGAACACGCTCGCGCCATTAACGACTGGACGACCCAAAGGGACGCAAGCATGGACGGCTGGGTTGCCGAGCATCCGGCTCCTGCTATCACGATGGAGTGGGGCACGACGGGCGGGCGCTCAGACTTTCAGGAATTCGCGCTCGCGATGCACCGCAAGGGTCTCAGCGACCTCCTCATGGCCGAGACGAAACTGGGTCTTGCCGCAACGCAGTTGTGGGTCCTTCTGAACAGCAAAGACGGCGTGAACAGTCGCACCGGGAAACCGACGATCGAGGACATGGTGCGCATTCTGGAGGAGCACCAAATCCAGATCGAGGACGACAGCACGCCAGCCACGGAGGCCGGTCCCGCTCCCGACGCCGCACTCGCTGAAAAGGTCTGGTCGGTCATTCTGAAGGTCTACGAACGCACGGCTCGCCCGGTAACGCACGAAGCCATTTACGAGCGGGTCACGGCCCGACAGGCAGCGGTTCGAGAAGCCACACAATGGTTGCATGCGTCGGGGAAGATCGTGAAGGACCCACGCGGGTGGCTGCCTCACCCCGAGGATCGACCCGATGCGTAAAAAAGGAAGAGTCGGGCTGTCTCTAATCCCTCACCCCAAAGGCTTTGCCTTTGTGGTTCGGGATGAGTGGTGGGACGGGCCGTCCCAGAATCGTGGAAGAGAAAGTGAAACATGACGTTGTGCGATTGGGACGGGTCGTCCCCGGACGGCTTTTGGGACGGTTTGGGACGGGGTGAACGGGACGGGTGTTTTGTGCAAGTCATACCATCCCCGTACGTGCGCTCGAAGCCCCGTACTGACGTTGGCACCACCTCGGCACCACGTGTCCGTAACCCGTTGTGGTTGCGCAATGACCGCACGCCCGTGGGGCGTGAACGCTGGACCAACGCTGGGAGGGTTTGAGCTGTGGACTTGAGCCGTATAGCCGCGGCCTTACGCGAGATAGCTGATGCCCTTGAAGCCGGGGGGGTCGAAAACGCACCGGGTGGAGGGGGGAACGACGTGATCTCGGCGGGCAGACGGTGTACTCGCGTCGCGGCAAGTGCCGGCAAGGACATGCTGTCGCCCGTGGAGTTCGGCCGCCGGTTCGGGCGTAGCGCGTCGTGGGCCAAGGACCTTTGTCGGCGGGGCGAGTTACCCGGCGCGTTCCGGTTACCCAACAAGCGGTGGACCATCCCCGAGGCAGCGGTAGCGGCCTACGTCGCGAGTCGACAGGCGCCCGACGTGCCAATTGGCACGATCCGACCGCGGACGACGGGGAGCATTAGCGATTGGCGGAAGCTGCGCCCTCGGAGTGCCGCGTGACGCCGACCAAAGAGGAACTTGTAGCGCTACGGGTGGCGACGTTCAACGTGGAGCAGGCGCTCGCGGAGCTGGTGGGCACGTCGGCGCGCAACATCCCCGCGTGGCGCACGGTGCGGCAATTAGTCGATGTGTTCGTGACGTCTGAAGCCTTGCGCGTCGCTCCAAAGCGGCGACCGGACGGATTGCTCCGAAAGCGGCGGCCAATTGGGGCCGCTTGCCGTCTGCTCGGCGCTCCGTTGCAAGCAGTGGAGCATCAAATCCACCGCGCGCGACGGCGCGGGAAGGTAGCAGCATGAGCCTGCGCTCGATCGCTGAGTTGGACGCTTGCGATAACTGCGGCGCCAGTAGGTGGGAGCCGTGGCTGCACGTCGATGGGTCGCCGTTCCTGAAGTGCCAGGACTGCGGCCGCACAACGTCGATGCCACGGCAGTTAGAGAAGCGCCTTCCGGCTCGGGCCTTTAAGCGGGAGGCCGCGTGAGCGATAACGGTATGACGACGGCCAGACCGCCCCGTGGGGCTTGGGATGAGCTGCGGGCATACCGGGCGTCGTGCGCGGCGTTCGAGGAAACGCTCGCGCGGCATCCGGGCGACTGGTACGCGTGCGCGTATGGGAAGCAGACGGCTATTTCGCTGGCGTTGCACGAGCGGGATGTGCAGTACCAGCGGGCAGTGATTTGGGCAGCATCGTTGCGGTGGCGCGTGGATGAACACGCAGAGCAGGAAACGGAGCAGTTCACTTTAAACGAACAGGAGCAGGACAATGGCGTGGGTTGACAAAGGAAGTGTTACAACGTCGGTGTCGATCGCGTGGGCTACAGAAGGCCCGGCGGTCAAGGCAAAGATGACGCAGGGCGGCGCGCGCGTGATCTTCTCGACCGATTTGGCGGACGGCGCGGAAGGTATCCTCGCGCTCACGTGGGCGACCGGGGTGTTTTCCTCGGGCCTCATTTGGCCGTCGAACGTGCGCTGGGATCAGAACGGCCAGCAGCCGAATCCTGAACCCCGGCAGCCGGTGCGGCGTCAGACGGACGGAAACATGCCGGCAGATGCAGGGACCACGGTATTCAAGTTCGTGCGCAGCGGCACGGAGTACTTCGGCCGCATGGTCGTAGCCGGCTCACCGGCACTGTAAGACATAGCGGGCACGGTCGGTCAGGTTCGACGGCCGGTAGCCCCGCACAACAACGAGAGGAAACGTATGGCGCAGGACATGGAAGTTAGTCGCGAGACGATCGCTTGGGTCTCCCAGAGGAACCCGACGCCGTTACCGGCGGACCTGGAAACGGCACTCGCCGCGCAGGCAAAGGAGAAAGCGCGGATCGTGACCGGCATACTGTCGCAGGATGACCCGGACCTTGCCGGCGCCGTGGCGACCGTCATGCCGCTTCTGCGTCGCATTACTGAGCCGTTCAAAGAACGGATGCAGGCAATTCGCGAGGAGCAGCGCACCGGCCAACTGACGCCGAAAGGCGTGCATCAGCGCTTGGCGGCTCTGCAGGAGCAATTGCAACAGGTGCAGGAGGATCAGGTCTTCGGTCCGGTTGAGCGGCGACTCCAGGCCGCCGAGCAAAAATATGAGTCGTTTCTGAGCCCGCCCACGCTGACCCCGAAGCATCGGGAGACGGCTACGGCAGTCGCTGCCGAATTGCAGCACTTGGCCCCATCCCACGGCCTCCCGCGCGTTGCGGAGGTACTCAGGGACGCGGCGAAAGCGAACGAGTTCGGCACTGTTAGTGCCCTGCTGCCCTTCCTCAAGAGCAAGATCGAGACGAAAGGCTCGGAGTGGTACGGCAGTGATGAGGCGTTCGCGATGGTGCGCCGGATGGAGGACGCCGCCGTAAGCTGGCAGCGCCCAGTCGGTGAGGCCCGGCTCCAAATAGTGAAGGACCTGCAGTGGAAGCTGTCCCAACTGCGTCAGGCGTCGGTCGAAACGCACGGCGACTTCGAGAACCACTCTTACGTCCGCATGACCGGAGGCGATGGGCAGGTAATCAACGACTTCGCACGGGGGCAATTAAGGAACGACTACCGGGACTCTAACCATGGCTAACGAAGCTAAAGTCTCGCTAGTCATACAAATCAAAAATCTGGCCAAGGCAGAGCTGGCGTCTTTCCGTCAGTCGCTCCGGAACCTCGGTGCCGAGGCGAAGGAGCTGCTGTCGAGCCGGTTGACGCAGGCCCTGTCGCTCGGAGCCATTGCGATCGGGCTGCGCAAGGCGTTCCAGGCAACCGATGAGCTGGAGCAGAGTCAGCGCACGCTGGCCGCTACCGCGCAGCTCACGGGGGCGAGCCTTGAGGAATTGTTCGGGATCGCAAACCGTCTCAAGGACGCCTTTAGCATCGAGGATGATCAGGCCAACAAGCTGACGGAAACGATCACCAAGCTCACCGTACAGGCCGGGCGGTTCAACGAGACGCAGAAGGCTGCTGCTGCGTTCTTAGAGCTGGGTGCCGCGCGTGGATTCACGATCACGGAGACGATGGAGGCGCTGGAGAGCGCCCAGTACGGCGTGTACCGCGGGGCGCAGCGACTCCTGGGGCAGAACGTTGAGGACCTGTTCCAGAAGCAGGCCCGAGCAATCGGGGTGTCGGTTGGCGAGCTGACGCAGGCCGAGAAGGCGCAAATTCTCCTGACCGCCGCCATCGAGGCGGGCGAGACGGCGCGAGGGTCGTTTGCCGCGTGGCTTGAGACGGCGGCGGGTCGCACCCACGTGCTGAACACGAAGATCAACGATGCACAGGTCGCGCTCGGCAAATCGGTGGCGCCGATGCGCCTTCTGGTGCTGCAGGGGCTCGGCTTCCTCGCAGAGGGACTGCGTCGAACGGTGGGCGGCATCCAGGCGTGGGGCCTAGAGCTTGGTTTCGCGTTCCACCGAATCGTTGCGCTCATCAAGGGGTCGATTGGCTTAAGCGTCCATTCGGTTGGCGAGTTGTTGAACACTACGTCGGACGCCATTCGTGAGTGGGGCGGGGCGGTCGTTCGGTTGCTGAATCCGATTCTGCGGAGACTTGGTCAACCGATAATTGACTGGGCCGCGAGCGCGTCGGACAAGATGGGCGACTCCTTAGTGCAGCTTGGGTTGCGGCTGGTCACAGAGTCTTTTGACATGATCAACGCCATCAAGCTCGCGCGAGAAGATGCACTTGCCGAGTTGGGCGCGGAGTTTGATCTCGGTCCCAACGTTCCGCCCGCTGGGGCTGGCGGTGGGAAGGGCAAGGGCGTTAAGCCGCCACCCGAGGACCCCCTTCGGGGTGTTAAAGCGCAGCAACTGGAAATGGAGAAGCTGCGCATCGCCTATCGGGACGGGAAGCTCGGCTTGGTCGAGTACGGCGGCGAGTTGGACAAGCTTCGCACTAAGGCCATCGAGGCTGCTAAAACAACGCAAGTCGGCTCCGCCGAATGGGCGGGCTACCAGCAGATCATTGACTCGACGACCGGGTCGATCAGCGGCTTAGCCGATGAGTTCCACAAACTCGGTGACGCGCAGCGGGCGGCCGCGGATGGGTTTGATGAAGCTTCGCGCGCGACGCTCGACTGGAGCACGATCATTGGCGAGACCGCCAAGCAGTCGCTGTTCGAGTTCGGCAACGTGGTTGAGGAAACATTCGCGGCGTTGGTTGATGGCAGTCAAAAGGCGGGGGATGCGTTGGCGAAGGGGATGCTGCAGGCGATCGCCGCCGTAGTGCGCGGAATCGGAGCGCAGTTGCTCGTGCAGGCGGGCCAGTGGATCGCGGAGGGCATCGCTAACCCCCTCGTCGCCGCGCACAAGTTCGCGGCGGCTGCGAAGGCTGCAGCGACGTCCGCCTTGGCGTTCGCTGTGGCGGGCGGGCTAGGTGGTGCCGCATCCAGCATAGGCGGAGGAGGTGGGGGTGGCGGGGCTGGCAGGGGGAGCATGGGCGCGCAGTCGGCACAAGACGTGGGAGGAACGATCGACCGTGGGCCGGGAGTAATCAACATTCAAGGCGGCTTACTCGACATGACTGATCCCCGTCAGGCCGACGCGCTGGCAGCGGCGATAGAGCAGCTCACGGGTCGCAGGGTGATCATCACGGGGGAACGATGACGAATCTTGAAGTTCTTGCGGAACAAGTCAGTCGAGGACCAAAGCCGGTCCGCTTGTGGATCGCCTTGATGAGTAAGGCGAGTCTAGAAAAACGATACAGCACCCCCGCGAACACGGAGGGCGTGCTGTGGCGTGGTCCGGGATGGTTCGACGCGACCGTAGCTGAAGGTGAGTACGCGGAACAGACCCTCGCGTTTCTGCTGGTGCTTGCGATCATGCATCGCGCCTTCCACGACGATGGCCCCGTGACGTACATCGGGCGCATGCGGTCTGCCCCGCCCAACACGCTCGCGTTCGAAGCGACAGACGGTGAGCTTCTGGAACAGGGCCCAGCGCTGGTGCGGGGGATGAACCTGCTCCTGACGACGGACGTACCAGGCGTTCCCCCACTCGGCCGCAAAATCATCCAAGTCCTGCGCGCCCTCCCCGAGAGAGCGGTACAAGACGACATGCCATCCGTTCCGGCGCGCATGTACTTAAGCACAGATGGCAACCTGCTGCACGCGGTAGCGAATTACCTGCAGATCATGGCGCAGCTCGCGCCGAGGGGTAGTCAGTGACCGCCTACAGCGTCGCGTATCGCCTGCGTGTGTACGCGCCGCGTTCCATTGACCCGGCAGAGGCGACGGTGCTCACGCCGGCCGCTGGGGCGCCGCATAGCGACTCTTTCCAGGTTTCCACGATCACGGGCGTCGCCGGGTACCAGCCCTATCTGGACCAGCCGCGTGGGCGGAACGGGCGGATCAACCCGCTCGACCGCAAGCTCGATATTGGCGAGTGGACGTTCCCGCTTCTCGATAAGACACTCGCGAGCGATACGACGCTCGCCGGCCTCAAGCGCTGGCTGTCCGCATTTCTGGGGAACGTGAAGGGGCAGCCCCGTCTGGCTGGCCTACGCTTCGAGGCGGATGAGTCGCTGGATAACGGCGCCACGTGGACGCGCTGGGGTACCGGGCGCGTCAGCCGCGTGAAGGTTGGCAGGGTGGAGGCATCCCTGGCGTGTAGTGCGGTAACCGATGAGGCCAAGATGGCCGTTTTTACGGGCCCGCCCCATAGCAGCATCACCTATGCTGCGCGACCAGCGGTGTGTCCCATCGGCATTTTCGGGTCTGACTACGGCACGATCAAGCAGCTCCTGCCGCTCACGGGGACGGCCCACCAGATCACCGTGAACGGGATCGGTCAGGTCACGACGTCGTACACACACATCTTCTTCGATGCGACCAGTGCGTCGCGGCGCGACAACCTCGTGACGCGAAACCTCCTGCGCGCGGTCTCGCCTACTCGCACGGTTGTCACGGGCGTGGTGACGGGAGGCGTTGCGGGGGGGTCCGTTAGTCTTGCCGAATTACCAACCTTCTCGGGTACGTGCAGGGCGCGGATCAAGCACCTGAGCGGAGCACTGTCCGGTCAGACCGGGGACTACCGGGTTGGTGGTCTTGGGAAGACCAACGGCCCAAACGGCAAGTTGAGGCTTTCCGCTTTCGCTATCGCGTCGCTGGCCGCTGGCGACGTAAACCAATTGGCCGTGCCCGCCGATGGTGTCAGCGTTGAGGCGACGTTATTCCTGGACGAGCCGGTCAGCAAGTCGAACCCACTCCTTCTGAACGACGTTCATTTCGCCACGCTGCTGCAGGACTTGTGTGACGGGAAGTTCGGGTACCTGTACCGTGCGCCTGAGCCGTTGCCGGCCGGTAGGTCCTACGGCGATGCAAAGCGAGTTCTTCCGGTCGCCAACTCTGCGGCATTCGTCTCGGATACGACGTATCCGGTCCAGCGGTTCGTGGTCACGAAGCGTGCCGCGCTAATCACCTGGGTGGAGAAGAACCTGCTGCGGCCGATGAACGTCTCCCTGCACGCCGACACGCAGGGGCGGCTTGTTATCTCGGACCTTCGCCTGCCAACATCGTTGGCAGGGGTGCCGACGTTGACGGATGCAGACATGGTGGTGGACCGGGAAGTAGGCGAATGGTCCTTCGATCGTGAGAAGGTGATCACGCGGGTTGAGTTCACGCGCTACACCGACAAGCCCCTACGTATCGAGGACTTGGAAAAGAGCGGCGAGACCTACCCGGAGCTACCGAGCGGCGGTGTTGTGGAGTCGTTGGATCATCCCCTGATTGTGCTTGACGTCGGCTCCACGGACGTGGGCGAGGGTGCCTACGAAGTGGATGCTACCGGGTTCCGGTCGATGGACGGCGAGAAGCTCCAGGACCAGCCACGGGGGCAGTACCTCGAAACCAAGTTGATCGAGACGGCGAATCAGTGGCGCCGGCCGTTCGGGTGGGGGCTGATCGACGTTCCCGTAGTCCTCAAGCGCAGCAGCGGCACCGCGCTCGCGCAGGGCGGTCTCGTTCTCGGGGCCTTCTCACATCTGCCCGACCCGACGACGTGGCAGCGCGGTGGGACGCGCCTGTTCCGCATTCTGGAGCTGAGCCCGGAAGGCGCTACGCGACGCCTGACGCTGCTGGACTTGGGGCTCAACCTCTTTGCCGTCGCACCGACGCTTGGCGCACCGGCCCAGGAGGCGGGGAACACGTATACGGGGATCACCACGGTGCTGACGCTGAACGCGAGCAGTCAGCCGGCCGAGGTGCGATATGCCGTGACGGATACGGGCGTCGGCACGGTACCAGCAGACACGTCGCCGCTCTGGTCCGTGGCTGGGCGGTTTACGTCGAGCCAGACGGTCACGATCCGCGACCTGCCGCCGAATCGCCGCATCTGGGTCCAGGGCCGCACGCTGCCCGACTACGTCGATAGTTACCTCCCCAGCGCGTGGACGAACGCGGGGGCGCCGGGGCGCGTGGACACGGCGGCGTTGCCCGTGGTCAGTGGGTTGAGCGCCGGGACGCCGACACATAAGACGGCCGAGCTGTCGTGGACGAACGGTGCGACGGACCTGCGGATCGAGGTACTGCTGGCGACACCCACAACCGACCCCCGCGTGCGCGTGGCGTCGCTACTGCCGGGGAGCACGAAGCACAAGCTGGTGGATTTGGAAGTGAGCACGACCTACCGCGCCGAGGTGCGGTACGCGTACGGAGAGCACGTCTCGGCCGGTGTAACCGTGGACTTCACGACGGCTGCGTCGGGCGCTACGGCGCCGGACATCGCCGGCATCGGCATCGTGATGTGATCGGCCAGTAGAGGCTAAAGAAGCGCGCGTCAGCGGGGTGTTTGGGGCGACTGGCATCACCTGTTGCTTGATCCAATACTAACGGGGGGTTGAGTGGCGTACCAAGAGAGCGGCTTACACTGGCAGCGACTGGGGACGAGCGGTGCCACGTCGCACACTGTGCGACGGGCATTCGTCTGGAGCGTGAGCGGTGCGTTCCCGCAAGGAGGACCGGCAACAGCCTTTCCGGCCGGGGGTGGTGATATCGACGGCGTTGCTGGTCCCGCTGATCCGATCTTGGGCCAGTCCTACTATCCGGCCGGGCCGGGAGTCGTTGTGCCCGTCGAGAGTGCGGCGGCGTACTCTAGCGGCGCGATCCTTGAGGTCACGAGTGATGGTCGCGTTCAGACAAAGTCGGCGGGAATCGGAGTGATGCGCGCCCTTGAAGCAGCCAGCGCCGCAGGTCAGATCAAGTGGGCAGTCTTCACGAGCGGACGGTGATTCATGTGGATTCGGATGGCAGTTCCTAGCTCCAGGGCACTTACCGGGAGGGCTCCATGTTGGATCGCGTTCCCGTCGTCGCCGTACTCTTGGTCCTCGCTGCGTGCGGAGGCGAGTCGATCGCTCCGCCGGTCGAGGTTACGCCCATGATGACCATTATCGCGGGTGATAAGCAGGACGACACGGTTGGCCGTGAACTACCGGCCGCAATCACCGTGCAAGTGACCAACGCTCAAACCCTCGCGCCCCTGCCGGGGGTGCTCATCAACTGGCACGTCGTCTCAGGTGGCGGCTCCGTGTTCGCCGGTACCGCTCTGACCGATGTTCTGGGCATGGCGCGCGAGCGATGGACGCTCGGCCCGATCGTAGGCGAGCAGGCGATGGAGGCCCGGATGATTGATAGTCTCGGGAATCCAATCGTCTATGCCCGCGTGACGGCAACCGCGAAACCTGACGTCGCCACGCACTTCGATCTCGTTGGACCCTACCATCGCGTTGACTCAGAATACGTGGCGGTCGATAGGGTATTCCCGGACGAATCATTCTTCCTCGCTGTGATCTACGGGGACCGCTACAGCAACATCACGCCAGCCTGCGCGGACGGTGGAAGCCTCGACCGACTGGCGTGGCCCGTTATGTCCGATGGGCTGCAGGTAGTCGGTTCGCCTGTCGCTGGTAGTGTCGCTGGAATCCGCTTCCAGGAATTTGTGTATTCGGGGACGGGGGGTATTCAGCGGCGAGTTGAGGTGACATCCGAATGTGTCCCTGGCCATACGGCCTTCCGTGTGATCTCGGTGGATTACGCACCGTGAGCGATCCCACGAACCTCACCGCCGCCATGCGCGCCAGGGGTGGACGGGCCACACGCACGCGACCGCGCACGGTCGGCGCGGACGAGCTGCCCCAGGCCCCCCGCGATACGCTCGAAGGGCTGCGCGAGTGGACGAGTTGGATCATCACCGCAATCGCGACGGGATTACTGGACCGGAATACGGCTAACGTGCTGCTTAAGGCCCTCTCCCTACAAAAAGTCGTCGTCTACGCGCTGGATGTGGAGCGCGAGATCACGCAGCTCCGCGAGACAGTCAAACGTCTACAGGCGGCCAAGTGAGTTCCATCGGCTCGAAGCTCGACGCACTGAAGCTCGCTGTAGGCGACCTGATCGACCGGCGCGACACATCGAGCGACCTGGGCGACCTTCGCCGCTACGCCGATGATCCGCTCGGATTCTTTCGCGACGTCCTGCACGTCGAGCCCTGGAGCAAGCAGGAGGAGATCGCGCAGTCCGTTGTGGCGAACCGTAAGAGCCACGTCCGCGGCGCGGTCGGGGTAGGGAAGGACGCGGCTGGGGGCTGGATAGCACTGTGGTGGGCCTACGCGCGGGAAGGGCTCTGCCTCGTCACGTCGAGCACCGCACGCCAGGTGGTCGAGCAGATGATGCGCCGTGAGATCGGCGGCGCGTTCCGGCGAGCGAAGCTTCCCGGCGAACTGCTGACCACGGGCCTGCGGGTAGGTGAGGAGACACGGATTCTCGCATTCACATCGCAGGAGGGGCAGTCCTACCGAGGATTCCATCACCCGCGAACGCTCGTGCTCATCTCCGAGGCGTCGGGCGTCGATGCGGAAGCCTGGGAGGGGTTGCTCGACTGCGCGGTCGGTGCTGATGATCGCGTACTCGTCTACGGTAACCCCATTTCCCCCGTAGGTCCGTTCTTCGACGCGTACCGCCGGCCAGGGTGGCATAAGATACGGGTTAGCGCGCTCGACCTGATCGACACGGGCCGGGAGATTCCCGGCGCCGTCACGGCGGAATGGGTGGCGGAGCAAGACACCGACAGCCCCTTCTACGCGTCCCGCGTGCTTGGGGAGTTTCCTGAGAACGCCATTAACGCCCTTATCCGGCGCGAGTGGTTGGAGCAGGCGGCGGCGCTGCACAAGAGCGGCGTATTGGGTGATTCTCAGGCCAGCTACAGGTGCGCGCTCGACGTGGCACACTCCGAGATGGGAGACCAGTCCTGTCTCTGCATCACGCGGGGGGCGGTGGTGCATGGCTTCAAGTTGTGGCGCGAGCCGAACGCGCGGACGCTGCGGAAGCACGTCGTGGAGGCGTTGCACGCGCTCCGCATCTATCGAAACGTGCCCGCCGACATTCCGGCCGGTATGGTGAGCTACCCGGACGGGTTGCCGCCGGCCTCGGGAACGCTCGTTGTCGATGCGCGCGGCGTCGGTGGACCCGTCTGCGACGAACTACGGGCCGATAACTGGCCAATTAGCAAGTACGACTCCGGGGCGCGGGCCAAGAAGGCGGACCGATTCAACAACACGAGAGCGGAGAGTTACTGGACGCTCAGGGAGAAGCTTGAAAAGGGTAAGCTCGCCATGGCCTACGACGCCGACGTGTGGGAGGAGCTGCTGGCGTTGAGGTGGAGCGAGAACCACAAGAAGCAAATCGAGATCGAGTCCAAGAAGGAATTGCGTCGCACGCTCGGACGCAGTCCCGACCGCGCGGACGCGTTAGCGATGGCTGTGGGACACAAGAGCATCTGGTCGGGACTCGTGTCCCTCGGTCAATGGTAAAAGCGGTTGTGGTGCCGAAGTGGTGCCACGGCGGTTGACGGCTAGGCACAAATGAGCGTTTACCGCCGACAGATTCACGGCAACAAACGGCAAAGTTGCTCCTGATAAGCGTGAGGTCGGTAGTTCAACTCTACCCAGGCCCATTTGTCTGAACTGTCTGTCCCGCTTGGTGTTTCGACGCCGAGCGGGACTCCTGTTTCTACGCCTGCTGGGCCGCGGTCTCCGTTCGCTTGGTCTCCGTTCCGATCTACGTAGTGGCGCATTTCCTCGACATCCACAGGCCGACGTGGGGTTGGAGGCCGACGAGGCCTTCTGGGCGAAGCGAATGACCCAGTCGCGCTAGTTCAGATCGACCCGCCGAAGGGCCAAAACGACCCTGTGGCACCGGCGTATACATCGGGGTTCCCACTCGCAGATCCTGAGAAATCAACAGGCTACGTCCGAGGCCGCACCAAGGGGGCAGAGGAACGCTTCGTGCTATGCGGAACGTCGCGTCCGGTCGCCACCCCTGCAGTCGGAGAATTGCATGTCCCTACGCCGTTTCGTGATCTCGCTTACGCTGCTCCTGGGCGCCACGGTGGCGGCCTGGAGTTGCGGGGACCCGGCGCCGTTGGGCGTCGCCGGGCCCACGGGCACCGCGGCGTTCGACCAGCTCTCAGACCGCGACGACGGTGACGACGGCGACGATACCGATCCCGAGGATGACCGCGAAGACGACGACTCCCTGGTCGCCTGCCGGCCCCTCCCGTACGACTCCGTGACCCAGACGATCGGGCCCGAGGGAGGGGTGGTGGAGGTCGGCCGCAACCGGCTGATCGTGCCGCGGGGAGCCCTGCGCGAACCGGTGAGCATCACCGCAGTCGCGCCATCGGATACCGTAGCGGTGGTTCGCTTCCGGCCTGAGGGCCTCCGATTCGTGAGCACCGCACAGCTCGTGCTGACGTACGACAACTGCCGGATCCCGAGGCCGGCGACGCCCCGGATCGCGGTGGTCACCGATTCCTTGCACGTGATCGGGTTCCTGACGTCCTGGGCCGCCTCGCCCAGCGACCATTCGCTGCCGAAGGGGCACAGGGAGGGGCACCGGCGTGTCGTCGGGGAGCTGCCTCATTTCTCGAACTACGCCGTGGCCTGGTAGGCCGGATGGACTTGGAGAATCGCATGTCGCTTCGTCGCGCCCTGATCCCGCTCGCGTTGCTCGGTGTGCTCGCCGCCGCCACGAGCTGCGCGGACCCCTCGCCCCTAGGCGTCGCTTTCCACAAGCAAGGCAAGAGGGCCGCGACGTGGACCGCGGGCTCCGGCCTGGTCTCGTGCGCGCAGACCTACGACTCCGTCACGCAGGTGATCGGACCTGCGGGGGGGTTGATCGCCGTCGGTCCCCACTACTTGTGGGTCGATACGATGGCGCTCCGAGACACCGTGCGCATCACTGCCGTCGCGCCGGCGGACACGGTGCGCTGGGTTCGCTTCCAGCCCGACGGCCTCCAATTCCGGACCAACGACGCGGGATGGTCGGCGATCCTCTATACGAGTTTCAAGGACTGCGGCGTGCCGACGGCCGACACGCTTCGGATCGCGCAGGTCACAGACTCGCTGAGCATCATTGGCTACCTGGCCGCGCCCGGCGAGCGGTGGATCAAAGTCAGAAAGAAGGCCTGGAGCAAAGGGAATCAGTACGTCGCTGGGGTGCTACATCATTTCTCCCAATACGCCGTGGCGTGGTAAGGAACTCATGAACGCGAATCGCATGTTCCATCGCCCGTGGTTGATCCCGCTCGTGCTGCTCGCCTGGGGCTGCAGCGACCCATCGGCTGTTGAAGGCGATCCGGCGACGCCGGCCCCCCTGGCGGCTACGTCGAGACCGCCGTCAGGCGGCCTGGTCTCGTGCGGCAAGCTGCCCTACGACTCCGTCAGCCAGGAGATCGGACCGGCGGGTGGCGTCATTGCGGTCGGCCCCCACTTTCTGTGGATCGACTCGCTGGCGCTCCCGTCCCCGGTGACGATCACGGCCGTGGCGCCATCGGATCGTGTGCGCCGCATTCGCTTGATGCCCGATGGCCTCGTCTTTCAGAAGACGGCGTTTCTCGTGACGAGCTACGCGAACTGCAATGTGAAGCAAGCCACGACTCCCCGGATCGCCCAGGTCAGCGATGACCTGACGATCCTGGGGTACCTGAGCTCGGCGACCGGCACCGACACGGTGTTTGCCAAGGTTTGGGAGGGGACGTTGTACGTCGGTGGTGAGGTGCATCACTTCTCGAATTACGCCATCGCCTGGTAAGACGCCCATGCACCGTACCCTGACTGCTTTGACGCTGACGCTCGTCGCCGTGGCATGCTCCGACGGCGTCGGACCGCGTCCCACCGCGATCCAGCCGCCACTCGCCCAGGACGTGGCGGCCCCAACGGGGTTGCGCATCCTTCGGCAGTCGCCGACCGCGCCGCAGCTCCAGGCCTATCGCGTCTCGTTTTGGGCCAGACGTGGAACACAAACGACGGTGTTCGTGAACTACCGCCGCGCCGCCGGCGAGTGGCTGCCCGACCCGTTCCTGCGGTTCAGGATCCCCATCAATGGGTTGGCGGCCGGCGCCGGGGGGGCGCCGTTGGACAGGGGCGACTCCGTCCTCATCACGCTGACGATCGATACGGTCCTCTTCAAGGTGGACTTCCAGCCGTCGGGAGTGGTGTTCTCCAAATCGCGCCCGGCACAGCTGGCCATCTGGTATCAGGACGCCGATCCGGATTTGAACGGTGACGGCGTGCTGGACGCCACCGATGCGATGCTGCAGGAGCAGCTTGCCATCTGGTCGCAGGGGACGCACACGGACGGCTGGAAGCAGCTGTCCTCGAAGAACTTCACGATGCAGCAATACGTGGCGACCGAGCTGTACCACTTCTCACAGTATGCGGTCGCCTGGTAGCACGTACATGGACGCGGAGCATCGTATGACCGCCCGGCATTCTCTGATCCCGCTCGCGCTCGCGCTGTTGGCGGCGGCGTGCTCCGACAGCATGGGGCCGTTGCCCACCCTTGCGCCGCCGTCGTTCAGTGAGGTGGCGGCCGACTCCACGGACCTGCACGTCCTCCGGCAGTCGCCGACCGCGCCACCGCTCGCGACCTACCGGGTCGCGTTTTGGGCCCGCCATGACCAGGAGTCGACGGTCGCGGTCGACTACCGGCCTGCCGCGGGCCAGTCCGTGGGACAGCCATTCCTGCGGTTCCGCATCCCGAAGTTTGGGCTGAAGACGGGGCCCGACGGCACGCGGTTGTACGGGTCGGACTCGGTCTTCATTACCATGACCATCGACTCGGTCAAGCTCGCGGTGGACTTCCAGCCATCCGGAGTGACGTTCTCCGAGGTATTTGCGGCGGGGCTGATCATCTGGTATGCGAACGCGAACCCCGACCTGAACGGCGACGGCGTCGTGGATGCCACCGATGAGGCGCTGCAGCAGCAGCTCGCCCTCTCGGAGCAGCCGGCGAAGATGACCGGCTGGTTCAAGACGGCGACGAAGAACGACGCGACCCAGAAATACGTCGCGGCGGAGTTGTACCACTTCTCCCAGTACGCAGTGGCTTGGTAGCGCATCCTGACAAAGCGGGAGACCCACGCTATGACGACGTCGTCAGCCGTAGTCGATAAGGCCCAGCAGCTCGCCGCCGCCGGGTACCACGCCGAAGTCGTCGCGTATCTCGGCGACCACGAGGGGAGCGAGCTCGAGGAATCGCCGAGCCTGGCGTTGCTGTACGGGACCGCCCACGCGCGGCTGGGGCGTCACGATGAGGGACGCCGCTGGCTGGACGTGGCGGTGGAACAGGCGCGCAAGCGCAACGAGCAGGCCATCGAAGGTCGCGCCCTCAACGCGCGGGGCGCCGTGGCCCTGGTCGGCGGACGTATCGACGAGGCCGCGGACTACTGCACGCGGGCGCTCATGGTCGCCAGCCGGGACGGCGACGTCGCCACGGCCGGCCGCTGCTCCACCAATCTGGGGATCATCAGTCACCTGCGGGGACGGCACGCGGAGGCGATCGCGTCGTGGGAGATCGCCCGCGCCGCCTTCGACCGCGCCGGTTGGCGGCAGGGTGTCGCTCAGTGCCACCACAACCTGGGGATCACGTACCGGGAGCAAGGCGCGTTCGACCGCGCCCTGACGGAAGCCGACCGGGCGGTGGCGGAAGCTCAGGCGTCCGGGGACCACACGCTGTGGGCGCTGGCGCTCCGCGGGAGAGCCGAGATTTGGGTGGTACGGGGCGAGCTGCGACTGGCGCGGGTGGAGCTGGACCAGGTCCGCGAGATCCGCAGTCGCGTACCCGACCCGGCAGACGAGGCCGAGGACTTGCGCACCGCGGCGATGGTGCTCGCGGCCGTGGGTGAGGTGGTCGCCGCCGAGCTCGCGCTGCGCGACGTGATCACGCGCGCGAACGGGCACCGGCGGCCGCAGCTGCTGGCCGAGGCGACGCGGGACCTCGCCATGGTCCTGCGGCGGATGGGAAAGAACGGCGAAGCCCAGGCGGCCGCGCGGACGGCGCAGGCGATCTTCGCCCGCCTGGGAGCCGAAGCGGAGATCCGCAACCTGGCGAGCCTGGAGTGGGACGAGAATTTCGCGGCCGAGCTGGGCCGGTCCTTGGCGCCGCTGCACGCCGCGCAGGCGCTGGCCGATGCCGGGCAGTACGCCGAGCTCGTCACCTACCTCGGTGGACGCACCCAGGATGAGCTCGAGCAGTCGCCGATGTTGGCCTTGCTGTGCGGCATTGGGCACAGCCGGCTGGGGCAGCTGGACGTGGGCCAGCAGTGGGCCATGGTCGCGCTGTCGCGGGCGCGGGTGCTGGGGGATCGGACGCTCGAGGTGCGGGGGCTCAACGTCTGTGGCGCCATCGCGCTGGAGCGGGGCGGCATCAGCGAGGCCACGAGCTTCTTCACGCGGGCGCAGGAAGAGGCGATGCAGGACGACGATATGGCCACGCTCGGGCGCTGCGCCAACAACCTCGGAATCATTGCGAACATGCAGGGGGACTACGGCCGGGCGGTCGGCGCCTACACGCGCGCGATCGCGGCGTATCAGCAGGCCCGCTACCCCCGCGGCATCGCCGAGTCACAGCATAACCTGGGGATGACGTACCGGGAGCAGGGGCGTCTGGACGACGCGATGCAGGCCGCCGACACGGCCGTGCGGGAGGCGGAGCGGCTGGGCGACCAGCGGCTCAAGGCCCAGGCCCTCGCGGGACGCGCGGAGATCCAGGTCCTGCGGGGTGAGCCCGACATCGCCATCCGGGAAGCAAAACGCGCCGTGGTCATGCACCGAGATCTCAAGGACGCCGTCCGCGAGACCGAGGACTTGCGGATTCTGGCGGTCGCGCTGGGCCGGGCAGGCCAGAGGCGGGATGCCGAAGCCATGTTCCGCGAGGTCATCGCCCGCGCGACCAAGCACGAGCGGCCGCTGCTCGTCGCCATGGCGCAGCGGGATCTCGCGTATCTGCTGGCGCGCGAGGGAGAAACCGCTGGGGCGACGGAAGCCGCTCAGGCCGCCCGCGTCGTGTTCGACCGGCTGGGGGCGAAGGTCGAGGCGGAGCACTTGGGCGTCCTCCTGACCGACCTCGGGGTCGAAGGGGCATCGGGCCTCGGGTACGGCCCGCCCCCAGTAGCGCCGGCGCCTGGCCCCCGGCTTCCCGGCGTGTGACCGTCCCTCCGATCGCCGCTCCCGGGCCAGCCGGTCCGCGCGCGCCAGTGCGCTCCGCCGCGGACCTGCTGCACGAAGCCCGCGCCCGGGAGCGGGCGGGGGGAGGGCTCCCGCAGGCAGGGGTCGCCTACGAGACGGCGATCAGTGCCGCCGAGCGCGCGGGAGAGCGCGCGGTCCTGGCGGAGGCGCTGCGGCGGCTCGCCATCGTCCGGCACCGCTCCAATCAGTCTGCGGAGGCGCGCCTCCTGTGCAACCGGAGCTTCGCCGTCGCCCGCGAGGCGGGCAACGACCTCCTCGCGGCCGAGGCCTTAAATACGCTGGGCGGGATCGAGCTCGAGGCCGGGCCGCTCGCTGAGGCGCGAAGTTACTTCCTGCGCGCCATCGTCTTGGGCGGCGCGAGCCGCGAGCTGCGGGCGCGCGTCGAGCAGAACCTGGGAATCGTCGGGAGCATTCAGGGCGACTTCGAGGGTGCGTTGGCGTGCTATGCCCGCTCGCTCGAGGCCTATCAGAGCTGCGGCGACGAGCACGGGTGCGCGATCGCGTACCACAACCTCGGCATGGTGAGCACTCAGCGGCAGCTGCTCGACGAAGCCGACCGGTACTTCACGCAGAGCTACGAGATCGCCAGCCGCGTGGACGACGTCTACCTCCGCGGGCTGTGCCTGCTGAACCACGCCGAGGTGTTCTTCGCGCGCGAGCGGTACGAGGCAGCGCGGCGCAACGCGGAGGACGCGTTGGGGCTGCTCGACCGGGTCGACGGCGGGGTGCTCCGGGCACAGGCGTATCGCATCATCGGCATGGTGTACCGCGAGACGGGCCGGCCGGCGCTGGCCGAGGCGCGGCTGCGCGCGGCGATCGATCTGGCGGTGAGCGCCGGCTCCGTGCTGAACGAGGCGACCGCACGCCGCGAGCTGGCCATCCTGTACCAGGCGATGGGCCGGAATCACGACGCGCTGGTGCTCCTGAACGAGGCCCACGCCCTCTTCGGCCGGCTCGACGCCCGCGGCGATCTGGTCTACGTCGACGGCAAGATGGCCGAGCTCGAGGCCACCTATCTGGCCTTGGTCAGCGAGTGGGGCCAGTCCATCGAGTCGAACGACAGCTACACCTACGGCCACTGCGAGCGCGTGGCGCGCCACGCCGTCGCCATCGCTCGGGCCCTCGGCCTGGACGAGCACGCCCAGACGACCATCCGACTCGGCGCCTACCTCCACGATGTCGGCAAGGTGCGGGTCCTGCACGAGGTGCTCAACAAGCCCGGCCCGCTCACGCACGGCGAGGTCGAGGTGATGCGCATGCACCCGATCTGGGGTGTCGAGCTGCTCGGCGCGGTGGAATTCCCCTGGGACTTGAAGCCGATCATCCGGTGGCACCACGAGCGGCACGACGGGTCGGGCTACCCCGACCGCCTGCGCGGGGACGAGATCCCCCTCGCCGCCCAGATCGTCGGGATCGCGGACGTGTACGACGCGCTCACCTCCACACGCGCCTATCGCCCGGCGCTCGGGCGCGAGGCGGCCCTGGCCGAGATCGAACGCTGCCGCGGCTGGTGGTCCGAGGCGGTGTACGGCGCCTTCCGCACGTCGCTGGCAGAGGCGCAGGGCTCGCCGGGGCAGGCTTCCGCGCTGCGGCTCGCCGTGGAATGTTAGAGGGCATGCACCCGGCCGGTCCCGCGTTCCGCCGCTTCATCTGGTTGGTCCCGCTGTTCATCGTCGGCCTGACGGGCTGCGAGCGCCGGGGCGCGTGCGCCGGCGCTTGTGGGACCCTGGTGTTCGTCACGCCGAACGAGCCCGACATTCTCCTCCCGCCGGTGAGCCATCAGGTCGGCACCCGGGACATCGGCGATCAGGTTTTCCTGAAGCTGGCCGACATCGGGCTGTCCACGAACACGGTCGGCGACGGCGATTTCCAGCCGCAGATCGCGGCGCGCTGGGAGTGGGAGGCGCCCCTGACGCTGGTGTTCCACCTCGACTCCCGCGCCCGGTGGCACGACGGACGGCCGGTGACTGCGGCGGACGTGGCCTTCACGTTCGACGCCTATGGCGACCCGGTGCTCGCCTCGTCCTTCCGGAGCGCGCTGCGCCGCATCGCCAGCGTGACCGCCCGGGATTCCGCCACGGCGGTGTTCCAGTTCCGCGAACGCTACGGCGAGATGTTCTACGACGCCGTCTATCACATGCGGATTCTACCCGCGCACCTGCTGCGCGGCGTGCCGCGCGAGCAGTGGAAGACCGCGCCTTTCGGGCGGCAGCCCGTAGGAAACGGGCCGTACCGGTTCGTGAGCTGGCGCGCCGGCGAGAGCCTCGAGCTCGGTGCCGACTCGACGTTCTTCCTCGGGCGGCCCGGCATCGCGCGCCTGATCTGGCGTTTCACCCCCGACCTCCAGGTGGCGGTGAACCAGCTCGTGGCCGGCGAGGGGGACGCGCTCGAGTATCTGGGCACGCCGGACAACGTGAGCCGCGCGCGGGCCGCGCCGCACCTCACCATCTACCCCTATCGCGGCTCCACCTACGGCTACCTGGGGTTCAACCTCGCGGCGAGCGGAGACCCGACGCGGCCGCACCCAGTGCTGGGGGACCGCGACGTGCGCCGCGCCCTCACGATGGCGATCGACCGCGCGCGGCTGCTGAGCAGCGTGTTCGGCGATTTGGCCAAGGTGCCTCCCGGGCCGGTGCCCCAGATCTGGTCGATTTGGGACGCCGGCATCCGACAGCTGCCGCACGACACGGCGCAGGCGGCGCAACTGCTCGCGGCCCGCGGGTGGCGGGACAGCGACGGCGACGGCATTCGCGACCGTGCCGGCCAGCGGCTCTCGTTCCGCCTGCTCGTCCCGTCCACTAGCGGAGTCCGGAAGCAGTACGCCCGGTTGCTCCAGGAGCAGCTGCGGGCGGTCGGCGTGCAGATGGAGATCCTCGAGGTCGAGCCGAGTGTGGTCCAGGAGCGCCTGGCGGCGGGCAGGTTCGACGCGGCCATGTTCGGGTGGAGCGCCGACCCGACGCCCAGCTCGAGCGTCGTGGAGCTGTGGACGCGCGCGGGCTTCGGCGGCCAAAACTCGATTCGGTATGCCAACCCGGCGTTCGACCGGCTCGTCGCGCAGGCGACCGGGGCGGACGCCACGTCGGACCAGGCGCGCGCCGCGTGGCGTGCCGCGATCGAGACGCTCAACGACGACGCCCCGGCGATCTTCCTCTTCGCCCCCGACAACGTGGCGGCGGTGCACGCGCGTGTCGACAACGTGCGCGTTCGGCCCGATTCGTGGTGGGCGCTCGTGCGCACCTGGCGCATCCCGCCCGGCCGGCTCATCGATCGCGATCGCGTGGCGCGGTAGGCTCGCGTTCACAGCGCGATCTGTCCTCACGCGTCAAGCGGAGTTTACGGCCGATACGGCCGCCGCAACACACTGTCCCACGTCGCCAGCGCTGGCTTCGCATGCAGCGCGCTGTCGGCCAGCCCCAGTCGGGAGCCCGGGCCCGGCGCCGTCGCCGCACGCCGCCAGGGCTCCCACGATAACGAGAGCCAGCGCTCGCCGCATCATGCCGGCGAACTTAGTCAGTTGATCTCGAACGAGAAATCGCCCTGCCGCTGCTTGTAGCCGCGGGGAATCGTCCAGATGGCGGGATCGAGCTCGGCGGGCCCAAGGTCAGTGACCTCGATGCGCCGTTCCTTGGTGGGCTCGTCGCCGCTGCCAGAGCGGGCGGTGACGACGATGCGCAGGGGCATGCCGCGGAACAGGGAGTCGCGTGCCGCCGCCGAGCGATGCACGAACGACGCGCTCTTCTGGGCGAGCGCGGTCTCCACGCCCGCGAGCAGCTCGACCAACGGGTTGCGCGGCAGGGACAACCGCGGGCTCACCCAGTACTCGGTCACCACGGTCTGGTGGACGGGCTCATCACCCACGATCCCGAACGCCCCGACGTAGGCGCGGTACTCCTGCGTCAGCCGGTAGCGCTGGGTGGGGCGGCCGGCGATCGGCTCGCCCGCGCCGAGCCGCTCGGGCGTGATGCGCACGTCGCGCAGCTGCACCTGCACGACGCCCGACTGCGTGACCATCCGAAGAGCCTTCCCGACGATCCGCTCGAACGTCGTGTCGTCTACGACGGTGTACTCACGCTCCTCGGGCCGCACGAACACCACCGTGCCGGTCCCGTGGTTCACGAGGATGTAGGACTCCGGCCCGCCGTGCGACCGCTCGAAGTCGATGCGCGCGCGGCCGTTCCCTTCACGCACTGTCGCGATGATCTCGGACGCGCCCTCGCTCGTCATCCGCAGTGTGTAGCGCTGGCCCTGGACGGCTTGGGCGGCGGCCGGCGAGGCGGCGAACGCGAGACCAAGAAAGGCCGGGGCGAGGCGCGGGGATATCATGGGGTAGCGCCCTCTACGGCTCCCGGCGGACACCGGTTTCATGGCGTCGCCGAGCTGCCGCAGCTGCCGTCGGGCGCCCGCACCGTCGGATAGGCGATGCCCAGCTGCTCGAGATAGGTCCGGTACTTCGCTGGATCATAGTAGAAGCGGCGCATGGCGGGCCGAAACCGGGCCATGATCTCCTGGTTCAACTCGATGGCCGGCCGGTCCTGCGGCTGGATGAGCGGTTGGTACTTCAGGTCTTTGGTCTGGACGTTCCGGAAGTAATCCCATGCCTGCGTCACGAGCTCGGGACGCATCAAGAAATCGAGCACGGTCATGGCCATGGCCTTGGCGCCCGCGGTCGCGCCTTTGTGCGCGATCGGGGTCGCCATGGAGATCGCGTTGGCCCAGTTGTGACCGGGCAGGCCGGGGATGTTGCTGGGGAAGCGCAGGGTGGCGGTCGGGACGTTCCACGACACGTCGCCGATGTCGTCCGAGCCGCCGCCGCGCCGCTCGTCCTCCCGCAGCGCCGGCCGCAGCGTGTCGAGCCGGACGGCCAGCCCGGAATCGGGGCTGCCGAGCTCGCGCTGCAGCGCGCGGGCGAGCCGCTGATCCGCTTCGCTCCACTGCGGAAGCCCGACCTGCTTGAAGTTCTCGTACATCGCCTCGGCGATCACCCGATTGAAGTGGCCCGGCCAGGCGGAGCCGAGGATGCGCACGGGCGCCAGCGTCGTCCCCGTCATCATGGCCGCGCCGCGGGCGATCGAGTCGGCGATCGCGAACATGCCCTGGATATGCGGATAGTCGAGCTCGCGCAAATAGTACCATGCCGACGCGGTGGGCGGAACGACGTTCGGCTGGTCGCCGCCGTCGGGAATGACGTAATGCGACCGCTGCTGCAGGCGCAGGTGCTCGCGACGGTAGTTCCAGCCGATGTTCATCAGCTCCACGGCGTCGAGTGCGCTGCGGCCGCGCCAGGGCGCACCGGCGGAATGGGCGCTGCGACCCTGGAACGTGAACACCACCGACACGAGCCCCGTCCCCGCGATGTCGCCCCACGACGTGGACAGGTTGTTGTCGACGTGGGAGAAGATCACGATGTCCACATCGCGGAACAACCCATCGCGCACGAAGTACGCCTTGGTGCCCACCAGCTCCTCGGCGACGCCGGGCCAGATCTGCAGTGTCCCCGGCAAGCGCTCGCGCTCCATCAGCTTCTTCACGGCGAGGGCGGCGGTGATGTTGACGGCCTGCCCGGAATTGTGCCCCTCTCCGTGCCCGGGAGCGCCCTCGATCATCGGCGCGTGACAGGCCACGCCCGGCTTCTGCGACGCTTGCGGGATGTCGTCGATGTCGGAGCCGAGCGAGATGACGGGTTTTCCCGAACCCCACGTGGCGACCCACGCCGTCGGAATGCCGGCGATGCCTTCCCGCACGGTGAAGCCGTTCTTGCGGAGCAGGTCGACGAGGTAGCGCGAGGTCTCGGTCTCTTGGAATCCGAGCTCGGCGAAACTGAAGATCTGATCCACCATCTGTTGCGTGAACTGCGCGCGCGCCGCCACGTCGCGGACCGCCTCTTGCTTCAGGGCGGCGAGACGCGCGGGGGTTTGAGCAGACGCGCCGGCTTGGACGACGAGCGCAAGCGTGACGAGCGACGGCACGGGCAACCTCCTGGACGAAAACGTGTTAGGCCACGCCAAAAGGTGCACCGCGGCGCGGCATCTGGCCACCGGCGCGCGGGGGGCTCACTTTATCCGTCCTCACGATGTTCCGCCCTCACGCACCGCTATAGAACTGGAGGGATTCATGGTGAAGCAACTCGCGGTCGTCGCGGCCCTGGGAGTGCTGGCGATGGGGCTCGGGTCCCGGGCAAGCCTCCTGTCGCCCTCTCCCGCCGACGGTCATTCGATCCACGTTCTTGCGCCGCATGTGGTCGAAGGACACGTGCAGGGACCGTACCATCATTACTGCAAAGTGATCTCTCCGGAGCCCGTGATCGAATGTCTCATTTATACGTCCACCGACTCGATGGCGCGGTTGACCCAGATCGAGTACATCGTGGCCAAGTCCATCACGCGCACCGACGCCATCTCGCTCGACGAGTGGAACCGTAACTGGCACGACCACACGCAGGAGATCGCCACCGGGCGGGTACAGGTCCTGGACCTTCCGCCGGGTCAAGCGAAGGGCGTCGCCGACCTCGTCGCGACGACCGACGGCATCATTTACCACCTGTGGCCCGAGCAGGCGAGGGTGCCGAGCGGCCGCGTGGTGATCGGGCAGGCGGTGGGCCACGTCAACATCACCGCGGCCGAGAAGTTCATGCGCCGCGGACAAGACTAAGAGAAGGACACGCCCATGATTCGCTCCAAGGTCATCGCGTCCGTGGCGGCGCTCCTTGCTGCCGCCGGGGCGCCGCTCGTCGGGCAGGGTCGCGGTCCGGCCTGCGCGCCGGACAATGCCGGCCTGACGCTGCAGGGCGCCTTCTGCGCCCTGGTCGTGGCTGACAGCGTCGGCCCAGCCCGGCACATCGTCGTGGCGCCCAACGGCGACCTGTTCATGGCGCTGCGCGGGCCGGAGGGCGGCGTGCTGGCGCTGCGGGACACGAGCGGGGACGGCGTGGCGGACGTGCGGGCCAGATTCGGGCCCGCCGGCGGGACGGGGATCGCGCTGCACGGGGGCTTCCTGTACTTCGCCACGGACGACGCCGTGGTGCGCTGGCGATGGGCCGCCGGGCAGCTCGAGCCGCAGGGACCGCCCGACACGGTGGTGTCGCAGCTCCTCAGCCGACGGCAGCACGCCGCGAAGACCATCGCGCTCGGTGCGGATGGCGCGCTGTACGTGAACATCGGAGCGCCGTCGAACGCCTGCCAGCCTCCGGACAGCACGGGTCGCGATCGCCGGCCGGGCGTGCGGGGCCAGGATCCCTGCGTCCTGCTCGATTCGGCGGGCGGGGTCTGGCGGTTCGACGCCAACCGGCTGCGCCAGACGCAGGCCGACGGCCAGCGGTTCGCGACGGGCCTGCGCAACGTGGTCGCGCTCGCGATGGACGCGAGCTCGGGCCGCCTGTACGGCGCGCAGCACGGCCGGGACGCGCTGTACCAGTTTTGGCCCGCGCACTACGACAGCGTCGCGGGTGCCGAGAAGCCGGCGGAGGAGCTATTCCGGCTCGAGCGCGGCAAGGACTACGGCTGGCCGTACTGCTACTTCGATCCCGAGCTCAAGGCCAAGGTGCTCGCGCCCGAATATGGTGGAGATGGAAGAACGGTGGGGCGGTGCGCCGCGGCGGAGAAGCCGTCGATCGCGTTTCCGGCGCACTGGGCGCCGAACGCGCTGGCATTCTACTCGGCGACGCAATTCCCCGTGAAATACCGCGGCGGCCTGTTCATCGCGTTCCATGGCTCGTGGAACCGCGCCCCCCTGCCGCAGGGGGGGTACAAGGTCGTCTTCGTGCCCTTCGCGCGAGGCGTGCCGGCCGGGCAGGGGGAGGTGTTCGCCGATGGGTTCGCGGGTGCGGAGATGAGCCCGACGGCGGCGCGTCACCGCCCCACGGGACTGGCCGTCGGGCCGGACGGCTCGCTCTACATTACGTCGGATCAGCGCCCCGGGAGGGTGTTCCGGATCATGTACCGGCCGTAGGCCGGCTCAGCGTCTCACGCCCCCGAGGCGAGCGCGGGTGATCGAGTCCGCCGTGCGCAAGGCGCGATCGGAGTCCCACTTGTAGTAGAGCGTCAGGCACGACGCGAGGTTCACGTCCCGGCGGGCCTGGCAGGTTTGCAGCTCGCGGCGATGCTCTGGCAACTCGGCCTGCCAGAGCGAGTCGGCGGTGGCGTGGACGCGGGCCAGAGGCCAGCCGGCGACGATCAGACAGCGGTCCAGGGGGTCGGCGGAGCGCCGGCAGTTGGCGAGGTCGTTGCGGTGTTTCGTGGCAGTGAGGTTCCACACCGAGTCCTGCTGCCAGGTCTTCAGGCTGTCCATCTCGTGGTGCCGGGCGATGGCGGCGCGGGTCGCCTCATCGGCTTTCCATTGATATAGCTGCACGAGGCACTGCGCGGTGCTGCGCGCGTCGAGCGAGATCGCGCTGCACTCGCGGACCTGCGCCTGGACGTCGCGTTTCCTGCCGCACCCAGCCAGCGTGGCTACGGCGAGGAGCCCCAACAGCGGGACGGGATATCTCATCCCGCCTAAGATAGCGCGGCGGCGGGTTCCCTCAAGCGGCGCGGAAGGCGCGGGCGGGGCGGGGGCGGGCGGCGCCGGCGCGGTACCAGGCGACGGTGCGCGCGAGCCCCGCGTCGAAGTCCACGATCGGCTCGTAGCCGAGCGCCGCGCGAGCCTCCTCGATCGAGGCGAGGGAGTCGCGCACGTCGCCGGGGCGCGCCGCCTCGTACACCGGCTCCACGTCCACCCCCGCTGCCGCGCGGATGCGTTCCCACAGGGCCGCCACGCTGAGCGCCACGCCCGAGCCGATGTTGAAGACCGCCCCGGCGGCCTGCGCCGCTGGGGCACGAGCGGCGAGCAGGTTGGCGTGCACGACGTTCGCGACGTAGGTGAAGTCGCGCGTCTGGCCGCCGTCGCCGAAAATCACCGGTGGCGTCCCGGCGAGCGCCGCGGCGATGAACCGCGGGATGACGGCGCCGTACTGCGACGCCGGGTCCTGTCGCGGTCCGAAGATGTTGAAGTAGCGCAGCACGACGGTCTCGAGGCCGTGCGTGCGGTAGAACGCCTGGCAGTACGCTTCGCCCGCGAGTTTCGACGCGGCGTATTCGGAGAGTGGACGCGGCAGCAGTGCCTCGTGATTGGGGAGCTCTGCCGCGTCGCCGTATGCGGACGTCGATCCCGCGTAGACCACGCGCTGGACGCCCGCCTCGCGCGCCGCCACCAGGACATTGACGGTCCCGGTGACGTTGACGTGATGGGCCGTGACGGGATCCCGCGTGGCCAGCGGCACGGACGTCACGGCGGCCTCGTGCAAGACGATGTCCACGCCCTGCATGGCCCGGCGACACACTTCGAGACTCGTCACGCTTCCGCGGATGAACCGAATGCGGTCGCGCACGGCGCGCAGGTATTCGCGGTGGCCGGTCGACAGGTCGTCGAGGACGACGACTGCCTCACCGCCCTCCACGAGCCGTGCGACGATATGGGAGCCGATGAATCCGGCACCGCCGGTCACGAGGAATCGCATGCACGTGCATAAAGCAGGAACCGGGCCAAAGCGCCCGGCCCGGATCTTGCCGCCGCACGCGGCCGGACACCGATGCCACACGACGGATCAAGCAGCCAGGCACGCACAGGGAGCGCCGATGCTTGTTCGCCACAGCGTTGACGCGACTCAGCGCTTTGTAGCGCCGCGGCAACACGTACGCCCGGGCGCGAGTTCGGGACGATGATGGGCCTCCTGACGGCACCGGGCCGCCTACTGCATCCTCTACGGCGCCGCGCGGCGCGTGGGACGCTCAAGGGCCGTAGGCCACGGTCTGTGGTCGTCGTCTGTCACGGCAACATCTGCCGCAGCCCGGTCGCCGCGGCGTTGCTCGGGCGGGCGCTCGCGCGCGTCGGGACGCAAGTCGATTCTGCGGGCTTTGTCGGCCCCAACCGGTCCGCGCCGCCCGAGGCCGTGGCGGCGGCGGCGCGCCGCGGCGTCGATCTCTCGATGCACCGTTCGCGCCTGCTCACGCCCGCCCTCGCCAGCTCGGCGGACCTCATCGTCGTCATGGAGCCCCGGCAACAACGGGAGGTGCTCGAGCGGTTCGGGCGCTCCCTGCGCGACGTGGTCGTCCTGGGGGACTTCGATCCTACACCGATTCAGGCGCGTGCGATTCGCGACCCCGTGGAACAAGGGCCCGACGTGTTCGAGGAGAGCTACGCGCGGATCGAGCGGTGCGTGCGGGAGCTCGCCACCCTGCTCGGGGGCGCTGGCGGCTAGCGCACCACCGGTCGCGGGGCCGAGCCCCTAAACCGGTGGTCGAGCAAGAGTCGCACGCCCGCGCCGGCGAGCCCACCGAGCGCCGCGGCTGCCCATTGGAGGAGTGGAGTGGGGCAGAGCGGCGTGACCGCGGGGACGCCGAGCAGGCTCGCGGCGGAGGCGCCCCCGATGACCCACGTGTCGCGGCGGGTGCGCGCCCAGAAGCCCGCAGGGACCCACAGCGCGGCGATCCACGCGAGGCTGAGCAGCGTCTTGAACCAGTTCGGAAACACTTCCGGATACAAGAGGATGGCCCAGCCGCTCGCCACGGTATAGCCCAACCCGGTGGCGCTCGACGCATTGACGGTCGTGGAAAAGCGTCCATCGCGGTCGCGCACCGTGACGTCGAGCGTGTCTCCGGGAGCGACGGACTGGAGAGCGCCCGTGACGCGAACGTCCGGCTGGTCGAGGCCCCACGAGGCGGCGCGTGTTCGCAGGCGAAAGACGAGGTCATCGCCGTCCGGGCCGAGCAGCAGCATTTCACTTCCACTCTCATCGTGCACAGCGAGGAACCCACCGAGGTCGGCGGTGCGCGGTCCGGCGATGGCGTGGATCTGCACCGAGAAGCCTTGAGGGGAAAGCAGCCGCTCACGCACGGCTGCGGAGTTGGCAATCGCGCCCGCCGGAACAGGGATATCGCCGATGGCCGCGTCTCGCACGCGACCTCGATACCACTCCAGGCCGGCGATGTTCGGCGTCCAGAGAGCCACGTAGTGTGACCGCGGAAGTGCGGGCGCGAGCAGCCAGCCGGTGGCGTAGCACACGGCCATGGCGGCGAGGGTCGCGGCGCGGAACAGTGGCGCGGCGCGCAGGGGCGTCGGGAGCAGCCAGTACGGCGCCGCCGCGACCAGCCCGGCGCCGAGCCCCGATCCAACGGTGTTGAAGACCACGTCGCCGACGCTGGGGTCGCGCCCGGGGATGTAGAGCTGGGCGAATTCGATGCCGGCGGACAGCAGCGCCCCACCGAGGACGCAGCGCGACAGCGGCAGGCCCACGCCCGTCAGCGCCGCGCCGAGGGGAAGAAACAGCAGGACGTTGAGCAGCACGTCGGCGGTCCCGCGCTCGCCGCACACCACGCAGGTGACCCAGCGCTCCGGCTCATCGCTCGCGCTCGGAAACAGCGTCACGGCGAGAACGGCGGCCAGCGACGCGACGACGAACCAGCGGTGCAGGGCCCCCGGGCGCATCAGACCAAGATACCGGTCCTCCGGGACTCCGCTGCGGGATCTCCCGTTGTTGCAGCAAGGCCATAAGACGTCGCGGAGACCGCGCACCAGTCGCCGCGCACCATTGGCGCGTGGCTGCGCTCGGACCACAGCGGCAGGCCTTGGCCCGAACCTTGCCAAAAGGAGGCCGCGAGGCGTGGGCGGTTGTCCGCGCGTCGCTCGCGCCACGGTGTGGCGCCCGTTCAACAAGGAGTCGCACCATGGACAAACGCAAAGCCGTCGCCGGTCTGCCGGCGATTTTAGCCGCCGCGCTCTTGACGGCGGCCTGTAGCGACGCCCTCGGTCCCGAGCGCAACACGCCGGGAGCTCCGCTATTTGACGTCGCGGCCTCGAGCGGCCTCGTGCTCGACGTGTGGAACGGCACGCTCGGCCAAAGTGGGATCCCCGAGCCGTGCAGCGCCCCGTGCCTCATCAAGGGGTTCAACCCCACGAACCCGCAGCTGGGCGACGCGGTCATCGCGACGTTCTTCTGGGTCGGCCAAACCGACGTCATCGATTCGGTCACCGACCACATCACGAACGTCGACCATACGCCGGTCGGCAACAAGTACACGCGCGTCAGCTACGTCACCGGCGGCGGCGTCTCGATGGCGACGTATGTCGCCACGAACGTGCAGAACTTTGCGGGCGGGAGCACGGACCCCAACCAGATCTTGGCCGTGCGCGCGAACCTCAAACAGGCAGTCACGGACGGCGGGGTCGTGATCTCCGCCTACCGTGGCCTCCCCGTGACCGCTGGTCCGTCTTCGTCGGCACAAGGCTCGGGAACTTCTCTCACGCCTGCCGCACCCGGCCCGATCTCGGTCCGCGCCGGGGGGGTGGCGTACGGGGTGACCATGTCGGGAACCTTGGTGGGCGTCGATCAGCCCGGGGCCCCGTTCGTTCCCCTCGCAGGAATGAGTGACGGCTTCATGAACACTGATGCGGAGTACGCCCCGCTGGCGAGCGCCGGCACGGTGAATCCGCAGTGGAGCTGGGGTTTTAGCTCGGATCAACCGGGCACGTGGCTCGCCACCGCCGTCGCGCTCAACCCGGCCGCGACACACCTCGTGTTCACCGTGCAGCCGAGCAACACGCTGCCCCTCACGCCCATCAGGCCGGCGGTGCAGGTCGCGGCCACGGACGATCTGGGCAACACGGTCACGACCTACACCGGTTCCGTGACGATCGCGATCGGACGTAACGGCGGTCTGCTCTTGCCTGGCACGCTATTCGGCACAAAGACGGTGACGTTCGTCAACGGCGTCGCCACGTTCGCGGATCTCAGTATCGACCAGGTTGGGAGCGGTTACACGCTGCGGGCCACAGCCTCAGGGCTCACGGGGGCTGAGAGCGCTTCGTTCAGCATCGGCGCGCCGTAACGCGCGGCCGCGGGCCGCACGAGTTCCGACGTGTAGGAGACCCTCCACCACGGGGCGGGATCACGTCCACGCGTAGAACGACTGCTGGCCTTCCCAGGCTCCTGGCAGCGGCGCTCCTGGCCGCGGCCTGCACGGACTCGTTTAGTCCGGCAGGGCGCGGACCCGGGGCGCCCCTGTTTGACGTCGCGGCAAGCGGCGGCATCACCCTCGATCAGCGCAACGGCACGCTCAACCAGAAGCAGACAGCGGTGCTGGCCGCGGCGTTCCCCGCCAACCCGCATCTGGGCGACGCCGTCATCGCCACGTTCGTCTGGCTCGGCACGACCAACATCATCGACTCAGTGACCGACCGGTTGACCAACGGCACGAAGGTCGGCAACACGTACGCGCGCGTCAGGTATGTCCAGGCCGGCCCGATCTCGATGGCGACGTACGTGGCCACGAACGTGCAAAACTTCCCCGATACGAGCACGGATGGGGCCAAGAGGCTGGTCGTGCAAGCGCACCTCTCGACGTCGGTGCAGGACGGCGGGATCGTGATCTCCGCCTATCAGGGCGTGAACACGGTCGAAGCGTTGGGCGGGCATAGCGCCGCCGCGGGGGCCGGGCCTTATACCACGACGACGACCGCCGCTCCCGGCGCCATCACGGTCGGCGCGGGCGAGCTGGTGTATGGCGTGACGCTGTCGAACGCGTTTGTTGGGGTTGATCCGCCCCCGCCTCCTTTTTCCCGCGTCGCTGGACTGTCCGACTCGTTGATGAAGATCGATGCGCAATACCTCGTGCAGACTGCCGCGGACACGGTCAATCCGCGGTGGAACTGGTTCTTCACCTCAGAGCGTCCGGGCTCGTGGCTGGCCACCGTGCTTGCCCTCAAACCGACGCCGGGCTCGCCGGCGCCGGCCCCGGGGCCGGCCACCCACCTCGCGTTCACGGTCCAGCCGAGTTCCACCACGGCCGGCAGCACGATGTCGCCCGTCAAGGTGGCGGCGCAGGATGATGCGGGGAACACGGACGCGAACTTCACGGGGTCGATCACCGTCGCCCTGAACCCGAACCCGAGCGGCGGGGCGCTCTTCGGGACGAAGACCGTGACCGCGGTGAGCGGAGTCGCCACGTTCTCGGATCTGAGCATCGACAAGGCCGGGACCGGCTACACGCTACAGGCGACGGCCACGGTGACAGGTGCGACCAGCGGAACGTTTGACATCATGGCAGTCCCCGCGGCGGCGCCGGGCATCGTATTCGATACGTGGATCGGCACGCTCGGCCAGAGCGGGACGCCCGACCCGTGCACCAGCCCCTGCATCGTCAAGGGGTTCAACCCCAGGAACCCCCACCTCGGCGACGCGATCGTCGCGACCTTCTTTTGGGTCGGGACGACCAACGTCATCGATTCGGTCACCGATTTCCTGACCCAGACGGGCACGCCGCGGGTCGGCAACAAGTACACGCTCGTCGAGTACGTCCACGCTGCTAATGTCTCGATGGCGACGTACGTCGCCACGAACGTGCAGAACTTTCACGATGGCAGCCAGGCGCCGGACTCGATCCTCGCCGTGCGGGCAAACCTGCGGACCGCGGTCACGCGCGGCGGCGTGTTGCTCTCCGCCTAT
>DASYQX010000022.1:0-3190 GCA_036004985.1 Gemmatimonadales bacterium | reverse complement strand
CTTCGCGGCCGCAGCCCTCGGGGTGGTGCTCGGTGCAGCGGCCTGCCACAACGACGAACTGTTCCGGCCGGCGAACTTCACCCCGATCGATCCCCTCTTCGAGCGCTACGTCTCGATGGGGAACTCGATCACGGCGGGGTTCCAGTCGGACGGGATCAACGACAGCACGCAGCTGCAGTCCTATCCGGTGCTGCTCGCCAGCCGAATGGGCTCACCGTTCTTCATGCCCCTGATGAACCGGCCGGGGTGCCGGCCGCCGTTCACGAATGTGTTTACCCAAGCCCGAGTGGGGGGCGGGACGCCCGCGACCTGTGCCTTGCGCAAGCCACAGAACCCGCCACCGCCGTACATCAGTAATACGGCCGTGCCGGGCGCCGAGGTGCTCGACATCTACAGCAACGTGGACACGGCCTCCAACGCCAACCCGCTCACGACGTTCATCTTGGGCGGGCTGACCCAGGCGCAGATGATGGCACGCGCGCAGCCGACGTTCGTCTCGGTGTGGATCGGGAACAACGACGTGCTGGGCGCGGCGACCGACTCGGCCAACGGCGGTGACAGCACGAAGATCACGTCGATCGCGAACTTCCAGGCCCGCAGCACGGCGCTGTTCGACTCGATCGCCGCGGTGGGACCGCGGGGAGTGATCGTCATCGGCGTGGCGAATGTGACGCTGATCCCGTTCTTCTCGCGCGGCGCGATCTACTGGGCCATCGACAACGGCCTCGTCCCGGGGGCGGCCTTCCCGCCGGCGTTCGTCGTCGACGCGGGCTGCCGGCCCAACGCCCTCGGTGGCACCGGTGACTCGGTGCTCGTGCCGTTCCGCTTCGGCGCGTTCAAGCTGGGTCGCGCGCAGGCCGGGCTCGCGGATACCCTGTACTGCACGGACGTGCACACGGTGCAGCCGGCGGAGCTGCGCAAGCTCGTTACGACGGTGGCGGCGTACAACACGTTCGACTCGACCCAAGCGACTACGCGCGGCTGGGCATGGCTCAATCCGAACGTCACGCTCGCGACGTTGGCGGCCGACACGGCTCAGGTGCGGCCCTTCCCGTACTTCCCGCAGGGGAACGCCGGCGACACGGTTGCGGTGCGGCGGCCGTTCGGGCGCGCCTTCTCACTCGACGCGGTCCACCCCAGTGCCTCCGCGCACAAGTTGATCGCGAACGCGCTGCGAACGGCGATCAACACCAAGTACGGCACTGCGATTCCACAGATCTTCTGAGCGCGAACCTCCACCAGACCCCGGGGTAACGGGGAAGACGGCACCCGGCGCACCGCCGGGTGCCGTTCTGCTAAAGACCCCGGCGTGCGCCCGGGGTCAGGAAGGTCCTTCAGCGATCGTGATGCGCTGTGCGCGACTGTTGGCTGCCGGAGCGTTACTCGCCCCGGGCGCGAGCACGGGGTGGGCACAGGCAGTCCCCCGCACCGACATGCCGCGCCGGGGCACGCTGCGCGCGACGTTCGAGCCCGTCATCACGACCTGGGGCGCCGAGTTCACGGCCGCCGGCCGCCGGCCGATCGGCGCGTCGCTGCCGGCCACCCTCTTCGTGCGTGCCGAGCGCCGCGTCACGCCGCTGGCCCTGGAGGTCGGGATCACCGACCGGATCGCGGTGAGGGCGCAGGTGCCGCTGGTTCGGGCGACTGTTCGGGCGCAGGTCTTCCACGACACGCTCGGCGCCGGCGCGGCGCTCGACTCGACGCTCGCCGACACGACCTACGCCTTCGCCCCGATTGCCGACACCCGCCGCGGGCTGCGTTTCTTCCCCGGCGACGCGGAGCTGTCCGCAAAAGCTCGACTAGCGGGCGGCGGGTTCTACAAGGCGGCGGCCGAGTTCGCCGTGCGGTTGCCGACCGGCCACCTCGACTCGCCGCACGACCTGTTCGACCTCGCGAGCGGCGACCATCAGACCGACCTCGAGCTGCGCTTGATCCAAGAGCTGACCGTCGCCAACCGGCTGTGGCTCAACCTGTCGGTGCGCGCGACGCACCAACGGCAGGGCACGCGCGAGCGGCGCGTGGCGCCGCAGAGCACGCTGCTCGTCCCCCGCGCGGCGTTGGCCACGCTCCAGTGGAATCCGGGGGATGCTCTCGCGCTGGACGCCGCGCCGATGTACCGGCTGGGCGGCTTTCTCGCGGTGGGGGTGACGGCGGGCTACTACACCAAGCGGCGGGATCGTTACACGTTCGCGAGCGCGGCCGACTCCGTGGCCCTCGCCACACGCCTCGGCGCGCCGCGATCCGCGAGCGTGCTCGACGCCGGGACGGCCGAGCGCCGCGCGCGGCTGGGTGTCGCTGTCACCTACTTGGGACCCGACGTGGAGGGCGGTGTGTCGATCGAGCAGACCGTCAGCGGCGCAGGTGGGACGATCCCCGCGGCGTCGGTGTTCCGAGTCGTGATGCGGACTTCGCGCTGGCCGTTCTGAGCAGCTCCTCGGCGTGACGCACGGCGGTCGCCATGTCGGCGTCGCCCAGCATCCGCGCAATTTCCTTCGTGCGCCCCTCGCCCGTGATCACGCGTACGTCGCTCGTCGCGACACCGCCCTTGGCTCCCTTGGCGACGACGAGGTGATGATCGGCGTGGACAGCGATCTGCGGCAAATGGGTGATCACCAGCGCTTGCCGCTCGCCTAGCGCGACGGCGGCCAGCGCCTGTCCCACGCGCCCGCCCACCTCTCCACCGATCCCCTGATCGACCTCATCGAATACCAGCGTCGGCACGGCGTCGTGCGCCGCGAGCACGACCTTCAGGGCGAGCATCAACCGGGACAGCTCCCCACCGGAGGCGACCCGGGCCAACGGCCGAGACTCCATGCCCACGTTCAGCATCACTTCGAACGTCACGTCCTCGGCCCCGTCGCCGCGGGGCGTGGGACGTGGGGCGTGGGACGTTGCGAACCGCCCGCCCGACATCCCGAGCGCCGGTAGGAGGTCATTCACAGCCTGCGCCAGCTTCCCCGCTCCCGCGGTGCGCTTCGCGGTGAGAGCGGCGCAGGCGCGCGCGAACTCGTCCGCGGCGGCGGCTCGCTCGTCACCGACGACGCGGAGATCGAGGTCCGCCGTGTCGAGCAGCTCCAGCTCGCGCGCCGCCGTGTCGCGGGTCGCCAGCACGTCGGCGATCGATGGGCCGTACTTCTGCGCCAGGCGGAACAGCAAATCGCGCCGCTGCTCGACGGCCGCGAGGCGCTCC
>DASYQX010000021.1:0-15117 GCA_036004985.1 Gemmatimonadales bacterium | reverse complement strand
GTCGTGCGACACGAGACGGCCCACCAGTGGTTCGGCGACGCGGTCACGCCGCGCGACTGGCCCCACCTCTGGCTCTCCGAAGGGTTCGCCACCTACTTCGACGCGGTGATTGGCGCGGCGTTGGATGGGGACACGGTGCTTGGAAACAGGATGCGCGCCAACGCCGAATCGTACTTCGGCTCCGACGTGACGGACCGGCCGATCGTGGACAGCGCCAATGCCGCGGAGCCGATGCGGCTCCTCAACGCCAACAGCTACCCCAAGGGCGCATGGGTGCTGCACATGGTGCGCGGCCTGATGGGTGACTCGGCGTTCTTCCGCGGGCTGCGGACCTACTACCGCACCTACCGCGACTCGACCGCGACCAGCGAAGACTTCCAGGAGATCATGGAAACCGCCGCGGGGATGGAGCTGGGATGGTTCTTCCGGCAATGGCTGCACCAGCCGGGCTACCCGCAGCTGGACGCGACCTGGCAATACGATGCGACCGCGCGCCGCGTGCTCGTGGGGATCACCCAGACCCAAAAAGCCGAATGGGGGCTCTTCCGCTTGCCGGTGCTCACATTCGAATTCCGCGGAGCCGGTGGCGAGGTCCTGCGCCGGGACGTCGCGCTCTCAGGCCGGCAGGCGTTCCCGCGGTTCAACGTCCCCTTCACGCCCACGGACGTCCGCGTGGACCCGGACGGCAAGCTCTTACTCCGGACAATCGTAACCCGCGCGCCCGGGAACTAAGACCCGGCGCCTGCGGTATTCCCCATGCCCCTCACCCTCCGAGCCATGCACAAACGCGCCATCGTCGTCGCTCTCCTCGCCCTCGTCTCCAACGGCACGACCGTCGCGGCACAGGAGCAGGTGCTCCGCGTCCCCCCCGGTTTCCGCGTGACCGTGTTCGAGCCCGATGTCGGCGGCGTCCGCAACCTGACGCTCGGACCGGGCGGCGTCGTGTACGCCGCGCGGACGCGCGCCGGCACCATCGTGCGGCTGCCGGACGCGAACCGCGACGGCGTGGCGGACTCGGTCGTCACCGTCGCCAGCGGGCTGAACGGGCCCTTCGGGATCGCCTTCCGGGGCGACACGATGTACGTCGCCGAGAACACGGCCATCGTGCGCTTCAATCCCGGCTCGACGCAGCGCACCGTCGTGGTGCCCAACATCCCCGGCGGCCGCGGCCACTCGACGCGGACGATTGTGTTCGGCGCCGACGGCAAGATGTACGTGAGCGTCGGATCATCGTGCAACATTTGTGACGAAGCCGACTCGATGCGCGCCGCGGTCGTCCAGTTCAATCCCGACGGAACCGGCGGCCGGATCTTCGCTCGCGGCCTGCGCAACTCGGTGGGCCTCGCGCTCCAATCGACGACGGGGGAGATCTGGGCGACGAACAACGACCGCGACAACCTCGGCGACGACATCCCGCCGGAACGGATCAACATCATCAAGAGCGGCAAGTACTACGGGTGGCCGCAGTGCTATCTCCCCGGCCAGCGAAACCCGGAATACGGCCAGGCCGACTGCTCGACAGTCGAGCCCCCGGCGATCACCTTTCAGGCACACTCGGCCCCGCTCGGCCTCACGTTCTACACGGGCACGGCGTTCCCCGCGGATTACCGCGGCGACGCCTTCGTCGCCTTCCACGGGTCGTGGAACCGCACGGTGCCCACGGGCGCCAAGGTCGTCCGCGTGCAGGTCGAGAACGGACGCCCGGTGGCGGTCGATGATTTCGTGACGGGCTGGCAACTGGCCGACGGCTCGCGCTGGGGCCGCCCGGTGGGCATCGTTATGCTGACGGACGGCGCGCTGTTGATCAGCGACGACATGGGTGGGAAGATTTGGAGGATCACTTATGGGCGGTAAGAGGCGGTATGGGGCGGTCGGAGGCGGTATCGTTTGCGGCGTGCTCATCTTACTTGCGGGGGCTTTTTACCGCCCGCTACCGCCCCTTACCGCCTCTTCCCGCCCCGATGTTCACGCCGAGTACGTCAAGTACCTGTCCGGCGGCGATACCGTCACCGCCTACCTCGCCTTTCCCGAGCGGCCCGATCCCGCGCCCGCCGTGATCGTGATCCATGAGATCTTCGGGATGTCGGATTTCGTGCGTCAGACCACGGAGCAGCTCGCCAAGGACGGGTTCGTGGCGATCGCGCCGGACCTGCTGTCGCATCGCGGCGGGACGGCCGCGGCGGGCGACTCGGCCCGGCGGCTCGTCTCCTCGCTGCCCCCCGACGTGGTGACCGCGGACCTCGACGCCACGCAGGGTTATCTGAAGACAGTGCGGGCGGTGCGAGCCAACGCGATCGGCGTGATCGGGTTCTGCTGGGGTGGCGGCCAGAGCTTCCGCTACGCGACGAACAACGGCGCGCTGCGCGCCTACGTCGTGTGCTACGGTCCGAGCCCGCGAGCCGAAGACATCGCGCGGATCCGTGCCAAGGGGCTCGGCGTCTACGCCGAGAACGACGCCCGGATCAACGCGGGGCTGCCCGAAGCCGCGGCCGCGCTGCAGCGAGCGGGCAAGGATTACCGGTACACGATCTACCCGGGCGTCGGGCACGGCTTCTTGCGCAGCCGCGAGAAGCCCGAGGTCGCCGATAGTGCCTGGGGCGCCGTGATCCGGTTCTTCCGCGCCCAGCTGGGAGGGTGAGATGAGGTGTCGCGTGGTGCTGGCGGCCGCCGTCGTACTGGGGGCGGCCTGTCTGAACACGGCCGAGCCGAAGGGCTTCGTGTTCCGCTATTCCATCGGCGCCTACGGGTGCGACACGACGTGTGCGACGCCAGGGGCCAACTCGATTGCGTCCGCCGCCCGAGGTGACACCGTCTGGCTCCAGCACCTCTTGGAGCTGGTCGCGGCCGTGGACAGTTTCAGGCCGCAGACCACCACGCTGCGCGCCGAGTGCTCGGAGAACGTCGCCATCCTCATGGGGAATAGTGCGGTGGACACGGTGCCCACCCCGACCTGCCCGGACTCGACGTACCAGCAGAGTTTCCAGCTCAAGGATATTGACTGGCCGGCGGCTATCGTCCGCTACACCCGGTGGGTCGTGGATTCCTCGCTCACGCCGGGACTCTACGGCCTCCGCGGCCGTGTCATGGTGCAGCCGCGGATCGAGCCGACGTTCGGATTCACCATCCAGTAGGCGTCAGCGGCGGTGCGTCGCAGGTGGGCGGGCAGCGGCGAGGTATTCGCGCGCTCGCTCGAGCGCGGCGTCGCGTCCCGCCAAGACATCCTCCACCTTGACGGCGACGGGCAGCTCGGGAGCGATCCCGGTCCGCACGAATTCCGTCCCGTCGGGGAAGGCATCGCGAGTCACCGTGACGCGGAATTGCCAGCCGCCCGCTCTCTGGGCGATCGGCAGGAGCAACGTTTGACCCGTGCTCCCCGCCGACGGCTCGCCGATGATCGGACCGCGGGAACCGTTCCGGAACGCCACCAGCAGGTCTTCGGCCGCGCCCGCGGTGCGGGGCGAGGCGAGGACGGCGACCGGGCCGGTGAAGCCCGCCCGGTCGCGGCGCGGCCGGATCGTGTCGGAGGGCGCGGCGAGCCAGGCGCCGCTCGAGTCGGGGACGTCGGCGCCGCGGTAGGCGGGGCGGTACAGCGGCGTCCGCCAGCGCGACGTCAGGCACGGGCGCTCGATGAGGCGCGCGAGGATGTCGTAGCCGTGCTCGCGCCCGCTGCCGGTCCGGGTGGTCTCACGCAGGTCGAGCACGATCCCGGTCAGGTGCGGAGCGTCCCCCAGCGCGCGATCGAACAGCCGCACGACATCGGGGTCGTCCAGCGTATTGACGCGGACCCAGATCGCGCCGTCGGGCAGGGTATCGACCTCGAGCGGCGGGCGTTCCAGGGGCCAGCGGGCGGTGAGCGCGATACTGCGGGTCACGCTGGCGCCGCGCTCGGCGCCGCCAGGGAGCCGGAGCCGGAGGTGGAGCGCCACGTTGCGCTCTCCCTCGAGCATCCGCGCCACGCCGCGCTCCCAGCGGCTCTGCTCCGTCGCGCCGGGAACCTCGGGGAGGATCGAGTCGCGGATCCATTGCTCGGCAGGGATCCCCTGCACGGCGACAATCTCCGCGAGTCGCTCCGGCCGGGCGACGCGCATCTCGTCGTTCACGGCGTAGTCGATGATGAACGGCCGCCCCTCGATGCTCCGCAGGACCAGGGGCGGCCGGGCGACGCGCCCGCCGATGGCCGGCGGCGGGAGGACCTCGGCCTGGCCGTCTCCCAACAGCGCGACCCAGCGCCGCAGTCGGCGAAAGAACTGCACGTCAGAGGGCGCGCTCCCGCCCCCCGCCCCCCGGGCCGCGGCGAACGTGACCGTCGCGGCGAACGCGGAGTCCCAATCAGCACGAACCGCCTCCCAGTAGGCGTAGTTGTAGCGGGCTTCAGCCCAGACGCCCGCGGCCACGAGCTGGCGGTCCACGAACGACAGCTGCTGCGCGGTGAGTGGCCCGGCGAGCGTCATGAGCGCCGGGAACCCGCACAGCAGCCGCAACGTACGGGCAGGGGATAGCATGGCGATAATCTATCTGCTGCTCTTCATCGCGCCGCAGGTACTGATCTATCTGTACTTGCGCGAGCGGTTGCCGAACCCCGAACGACCGCGTCAGGCGCGGTACGTCCGGTGGGGTCTTGCCGTCGTCTTCGGCGTAATGAACCTGCCGTGGATCATCATCGCCCGCCGCATGCTGCTCGGCAGCCTGTGGGGTCTCGGCCGCGTCCCGTGGATCGCGCCCTGGGTCACGTGGCAGATGATGGGGTGGGTGTTCTGTGGGCTGGTGACGCTGTATCTGCTGGGCAAGGGGGTGCGTGGTGCGTGGTACGTGGTGCGTAAGAAGGCAAGCCCCGAACCCAACGCACCACTCACCACGCACCACGCACAGTTGTCCCGCCGCCAATTCCTCGCCCGCGCCACCTACGCCTATGCCGCCGCCGGCTTGGGGCTGTCCGCGTACGGCATCTGGAACGCGGAGCGGCTGCCCCTCGTGACCCGGCGCACACTGTTCTTCCCCGACCTGCCGCCGGGCCTCGACGGTCTACGCATCGCGCATCTGTCCGACGTCCATGCGGGGATCCACATGGAACGGGACAAGATGGAAGCGATCGCCGCGCTGACCAACGGGCTCCGGCCCGACCTGATCGTGCAAACCGGCGACATGATCGACATCTCTCCGTCTTTTATCCCGGATTACGTGCGCGCCTTCCGGGACCTCACGGCGCCGCTGGGCGTGGTGACGGTGCTCGGCAACCACGACCGCTACACGGGCGAGGAGGCCGTGATCCGCGGGGTGCGCGACGCCGGACAGGTGTTCGTCCAGAACGGCGCGCACGTCGTGGAGCGGAACGGCGCGCCGCTCGCGCTCGTCGGCATCGACGACCCGCGCAACTGGCGAGCCGACGACCCTCAAGACGCCGACGTGCAGACGGCGCTGCGGCGCGCGCCGAGCAGCGCGTTCCGGATTCTGCTCGCGCACCGTCCGGGCGCATTCGACGGCGCGGCGCCGCGCGGCATCCCCCTCACCCTGGCCGGCCACATTCACGGCGGGCAGATCTACTTGCCGATCGTCGGGTGGTCGGCGGGGCGGCTGATCACGAAGTACGTGATGGGGCACTTCCGGCAGGGAGCGAGCCAGCTGTACGTGAGCCGCGGCATCGGCGTCGTCGGCGTGCCGATCCGCGTGTTCGTGCCGCCGGAGATCGCGCTGCTCGAGCTGCGGCGGGCGACCGGCTAGGCACGTGAACCCGAGGGCCCGCGGAGCGACTGCCAGGTCTTTTGTCGCGTAGCGGGCCCCCGGGGGGGCACGTGCCTACGCACTGATCGCTTCCCACGCTCCTTCAATCACCAATCCCACGCCCCCATCCCCTGGTTTCCACTCCTTCGCCACAATCTTCTCCAGCGCGTAGCAGGCGACGGCAAGCCAGACGGCTGCCCAGACTTCCACCGCGCCGGCGCGCACCGCGCCGTCGGCCTTCCCCTGGGCGATCACCCGCTCGAGCGCCGCGTGGAACTCCCGCGCCGTCTTGCGGCTCTCGTCGTCCAACAGCCCCCCCCCGCCCCCCGCGCCCCCCCCGCCCCACGCGTGCCGATCGAGCAGGCCGAGCGTCACCACGGCCGGGTCGCGGGCGGCGCCTTCCACGAGCGCCTGCGCCAACCGCTCGAGCTGGGCGCGCGAGTCCCGGCCAGCGTCGGCGTCCGGCACCAACTTGGCGGCCCAGCGCAGCGCGGCCCGATACAGCTCGTTCCAGAGCTGCTGCTTGCTCCGGAAATGGCGGTAGATGGTCCCTTCGGCCACGCCGGCCTTCCTGGCGATCTCGGCGGTGGTGGTGTCGTGATAGCCTCGACTGGTGAACAGCTCGAGGGCGGCGCGGATCAGGCGCTGACGGGTCAGGTCGGCGGCAGGAGGGGACTGGGGGGATCGGGGCGGCAGAGGCGAGGCCATCGGCCGCGAATCTAATGACGTGCAACGGCTTCCGCTGTGCTTCCCGCTCTCCATCTCCCTCACTAGCTTTCCCGCCGCATTCATCCCCCAAACGACCGACGCGGAGGCGACAGCGCGATGCGCATGCTGGTGTTGGGCGCGGGGCTGCAGGGCTGCGCCTGTGCGTACGATCTGCTGCAGCAACCGGGCGTGGAGCGCGTCACGCTCGCCGACCTGCGCACCGGCCGGCTGCCGCCGTTCCTCAAGAAGAAAGGCGGCAAGCGGCTCGCGCTGGCGCGGCTCGACGTCAAGCAGACGCCCCGGCTGCGCCGCGTCATGCGCGGGCACGACGCCGTGCTGAATGCGCTGCCGTACTACTTCAATTATCCAGTGGCGAAGGCGGCGGTGGCGGCCGGGCTGCACTGCGCCGATCTGGGCGGCAACACCGAAATCGTCAAGCGACAAAAGACCCTGCACGCGGCCGCGACGAAGCACGGCGTGTCGGTCATCCCCGACTGCGGCTTGGCGCCCGGCATGGTGAACATCCTCGCCGCCGAGGGCATCCGCCGCGTCGGCGACGCGGAGACAGTGAAGATCTTCGTCGGCGGCTTGCCCCAGCACCCCGAGCCCCCGCTCAACTATCAGATCGTGTACTCGCTCGAAGGCGCGCTCGATTACTACACGACGCCGTCGTGGGTGCTGCGCGACGCCCGCCCGGCCCGCGTGGACGCGCTCTCCGAAATCGAGGCGGTCGAATTCCCCGCGCCGGTGGGGACGCTCGAAGCGTTCCACACCGGCGGCGGCATCTCGACGCTCCCCTGGGCCTACGCCGGCAAAGTGCGCACGATGGAATACAAGACGCTCCGCTATCCCGGCCACGTGGCGATCATGCGCTCGATCCGGGACCTGGGGCTGCTCGATCTGAAACCGGTGGCGCTCAAGGGGGGAAAGATGAAGGTGGTGCCACGCGAAGCGTTCATCGCCGCCGTTTCGCCCAGGCTGACCAAGCCGGACGGGCGTGACCTCGTGGCGCTGCGGGTCGAAGTGGCGAGTCGGAGCGGCCGGCGCGTCGCGTGGCAGCTGCTCGACTACTACGACGACGCGACCGGCATCAGCGCCATGATGCGCACCACCGGCTACTCGCTCGCGATCACCGGATTGATGCAGGTGGACGGCCGGATCACCGCGCCGGGCGTCCGTACCCCGGACGAGGCGGTGCCGTTCAAGGCGTACGTGGACGAACTGAGGAAGCGCGGCGTAGAGATTCGAGAAACCTGATCGCGGGCTTCAGTAGCTCCACGACGTTGCGAACAGGAGTTGCGTGCCTTCCGACCCCCGGCCCGCGCCAAGCACGAACAGGGTGTTGCGCATCAGGGCGATGGCAATTTCGCCGCCGCCGCTGCGATGCAGCCCGTCGCTGGTGAGCCGCACTTTTTCGCCCGGACCGAAGACGCGTCCCACGTCGTAGAACGCCACCAGTTTGATCTCGAGCAACCGCGGCGCCCACGCCACGGCGTAGCGGGCCTCGGCCCCGCCGATGAGCTTCCCCGGCCCCAGGAATCGCGCGTCGTAGTAGCCGCGCAGTGACCGATAGCCGCCGACCGCGATGAACGGCTCCTCACTCGACTCCATCGTCATCTGCGCCGCCACGGGCGGCGTGCCCGTCATCCGCTCGGCGCCCACGCGCGCGGCGAGCATGAGTTTGGCGACGGGATGGAGGTAGACCCGCACCGCGCCGGTGGTGCGTGTGTATCCGCGCCCCCGCGCCACGAGCGCCTCCGCGAACACGCCGCGGTGGGGGTCGATCTCCTGATCGCGCCAGTCGAGCACCACGGCGCCGCGCACGACGCGGTCGCCGAACGGCACCTGACCGGAATCGACGACGCCGGCGGCGTGGTCGTTGCGGAACCGGCTCTGACCGGGGAGCTCGCGGAAGTCGGTGTGCTCGAGCGTCGCCCCGACGAGCACCCGGAGCGGCCCGGTCACCCGGCGCTGCAGGGTGAGGCGGGCGGATTGCGTGGTGCGGCTCACCCGGTAGAAGTACGGGCTCGCGGGGGTGACGCTGTCGGCGTCGTACGTGGTGGCGTTGCCCTGCCCGTAGTAGCCCAGCCGGTTGGCCCGGGCGGCGGTGAGGGTGAGGCCGAGCCGCCAGCCGTCCCAGTAGGCGGGCGCCTGAGCGTCCACGCTCACGAGGTAGCTGCCCTTCGTGCTCGCGCCGGCGTCGAGCCGGCCGCTGGCGAAGTTCGGTTCAGGGCGCTCGGTGACGCCCATCGGGCTGTACCAGCCGTAATGTCCGGCGAGCCAGAAACCGTCGATGCTGCTGTAGTAGGCGTAGGGGTAGAGCTGATCCACCCAGCGGCGCGGCGGCTCGTCGCCCTGTGCCGCCAGCAGCAGGAGGAGGAGCCTCAGCGCGTGCGCTCCCGGTCGAACAGGTACGCCGTGTCGCGGATCTTCGCCTCGGTGCCGTCGTGCGCGGCGTAGCGGCCGGGATAGAGCGACGCAGCCCCGAACTCGCCCCGCTTGTTCACGGCGTAAAAGTTCAAGCTGAACCTGGGCCGACCGCGTTCGTCGAGCAACCGGGGCTCGGTCGCCGCCACGACCCGCTTCAGGGTCTCGAGGCAGGCGTCGGTCGGCTTCATGCCGCGGCGCATGTGCTCGACCGTCAGGAAGCCCCCGCAGACCTTGATGTTGGATTCGCCGCGGCCGGTCGAGCCGGCGGCCCCGACGTCGTTGTCGCAATACTGGCCGGCACCGATGATCGGCGAGTCGCCCACGCGGCCGGGGATTTTCCAGGAGAGCCCGCTCGTCGTCGTGACGGAGGAGATGTCGCCCTGCGGCGTCACGGCGTCGCAGTTGATCGTCCCGGTCCGCGGGACGGTCATCTGCTCGCTGTCGGGGACATCGAGAAAATTGTCGTTCGGGTTGAGATTGGCCCGCCAGGTCAGCCACGCCTGACGCGAGTGCTCGGTCAGCAGGTCCTCTGCCTTGAAGCCATACGACAGCGCGAACCGCTTCGCCCCCTCGCCCACCAGGAAGATGTGGTTCGTGTACTTCAGGACGAGCTTCGCCACCTCGGAGGGCGTCTTGATGCCCTCCAGGCATCCGACTGCCCCCGCCCGTTTGGTGGGCCCGTGCATGCACGACGCATCGAGCTGGACCACGCCGTCGGCATTGGGGAGCCCGCCGTAGCCGACCGAGTCGTCATTGGGGTCGAGCTCCTGGATCTTGACGCCCTCGATGACGGCGTCGAGCGTGTCGGCGCCCTGGAGCAGGAGGTCGAAGGCCTTCTGCACTGCGCGCAGGCCGTTCGCGCTCGCCGCCGCGACGGGCTTCGCGGCCCAGCGCGAAGCCGGTGGCAGCGGCTTCACGGGGCGCATCGGATGGGGGATGCCCAGCGTGGCTCCGGCGGCCAGCCCGCCGGCGGTGGACAGGAGGAACTCGCGACGTGACAGGGTCTGGGACACGGACGGCTCCCGAAAATGAGGAAGTGCTAGGGTTTTAGCCGCTCGCCTCGCGCCTGTCAACTTGCTCCGCACGGGGCACGGGCCCTAATCTTCTCTCCCGTGCGCGTGCCCGCCGACACTCCTGACTTGTCGCTGGTCATCCCGGTGTACAACGAGCGCGAGAATTTGGCGCCGCTGCTCGCCGAGATCGCGGCGGCGCTGCGTGGCCGGAGCTACGAGGTGGTGGCGGTGGACGACGGCTCAACCGACGGCTCGTTCGCGGCCCTCAAAGCGCTGAAACACGAGCACGCCCAGCTGCGCGTCGTCGCGTTCGAGCGGAACGCGGGGCAGACCGCGGCCTTCGCCGCCGGGTTCCGCGCAGCGCGGGGGCGCATCGTCGTCACGCTCGACGCCGATCTCCAGAACGACCCGGCCGACGTGCCGAAGCTCGTCGACGCCCTGGAGCGGACGGGGGCGACAGCGGTGGCGGGGTACCGCGCCGCCCGGCGCGATACGGCCTGGAAGCGCCTGCAGAGCCGGATCGCGAACGGCGTGCGCAACTGGCTCAACGGTGAAGTGATCCGGGACACGGGCTGCTCGCTGAAAGCGTTCCGCGCCGAGGCGGTGCGGAGCCTGCCGCTGTTCGGCGGGATGCACCGCTTTCTGCCGACGCTCATCAAGATGCACGGGGGCACCGTGACGGAAGTGCCCGTCGGCCACCGGCCGCGGCGGTTCGGCGTCACGAAGTACGGGATGTGGAACCGGGTGTTTCGCTCGCTGGTGGACGCATTCGCCGTGCGCTGGATGCAGCGCCGCGCGCTCACCTACCGCGTGCGGGAGGAGCTGTAAATGACCGAGTCCCACGACGTGTGGATCAGGCAGATCGACGCGGAGCTCGACGGCGAGCTGTCGCTGATCGAGCGGGCCGCGCTGGCGAAGCATCTCACGACCTGCGCGCATTGCGCCGGCGCGCGCGCGAGCCAGCTCGAGGTCCGCGTGGCGCTGGCGCGCTCGGCGGGGAACGCCCACGCGCGTGTCGTGCCCCGCCCCGCGATCCGTGGCCGGGCGCTCACGTTCTGGGTCGTGCTGGGCGTGGTCGCGGGCGCTGCCGCCGGCTGGCTGGCGTACGGCCGCTGGGGGGGGCCGGGGGGTGGGTCGCTCGAGGACGCGCGTGCAGCGGTCGTGGTCCGCTAGCGCCCTCGCCGCCGCGCTGCTCATCGGCCTGCTCCAGGGGCCGGGAACCCGTCTCGCCTACCGTGTCCGCGTGCTGGAGCGGATCGGGGAGGGGGGGCCGTGGGTGTTGGCGATCGGCTCCGTGAGCGGGGCGCTCGACACCGACTTGCGCCTGGCACTGCGGAGCGATTCCGCCGAAGTCGAGATCCTGTTCCAGGTGAGGCCTGAGGGAGGGGGGGACAGCGTCCACCTCGGCGCCGAGTTCTTCACCAAGCGCCGGCTGTCCCGCTCGCGCCGTGGCCTGCCGCTGTGGGAGCAGGATACCTACCGGCGCGCGACGCGGCTCGCGTGGGGCGACACGGCCCGGATCCATCCCTTCGGGCCGCCGCGGCCGAACGCGCCCCGCGAGCTGTGGGTCGAGCTGGCATTGGAGCGCGCGTTCAGCGGCGGCGAGGCGCGCCCGGGAGAGGAGCTCACGCTGGCCGACTCGGTCTACGAGATCCAGCTCGAGGCCGTGGTCCGGCCGCGCCGCGCGCGCGTGATCCTGAACCTCGTGCGCGGCGACACGGTGAGCGGCCCGCGCCCGATGGATCTCGTGCCCGACGCCCCCGCCCGGCGGGTGCAGCTGGTGGTGGGGCGGCGGGTGACGGTGCTCACCGTGAGTCTCGCGCGTCCCGAGCCGCCGCGGTCGGGCCGCGACCGCGTCCTCGCGCTCGACGCCGACGTGGTCTGTCTGCGCGTCATTTCGTCGGAGCCCGCCCAGCCCGTGGGCGTGCTCTGCGGCCGGCTCAACAACGTCGCCCGACGCCTCCCGCTGCCGGGCGGCGACACGCTCGTCGCGACGTTCGTCTGGCCGGGCGGACGCTGATGGCACGCCGCCAGCGCCTCGATCCCGGCATCTTCCACCTGCCCGTCGAGAAGATGCGGGAAGGCTACTACTCGGACAAATACTTCGTCCGCGCCCGGGACCTGTTGCGCAAGGATCGCCACCGCCCGCGGGTGACGATGCAGGTGTTCGGCAAGGCCCACGCCTACCTCGGCGGGATCGACGAGGCGATCGCGATCCTCAAGCTCTGCGCCGAGCGGTGGGACGAGCTCGCGGTGTCCGCGCTGTACGACGGTGAGAAGATCGAGCCGTGGGAAACGGTGCTCCTGATCGAAGGGCCGTACGACGCCTTCGCGGTGCTCGAGACGCTCTACCTGGGCGTGCTGGCGCGCCGCACGAAGGTGGGGACCAACACCCGGCGCGTCGTCGAAGCGGCGCGGCCCAAGCAGGTGATGTTCTTCCCGGCGCGGCACGACCACTGGCTGGTGCAGACCGGGGACGGATACGCCGCGCACATCGCCGGGGCGATCGGCGTTTCGACCGACGCACAGGCGTCGTGGTGGGGGTCGGAGGGGATCGGGACAGTGCCGCACGCCCTCATCGCCGCGTACGGCGGCGACACCGAGCTCGCTTCCCGCAAGTTCGCCGACGAGATGGACCCGAGCATCCGGCTCATCACCCTCGTGGATTTCGAGAACGACTGCGTAGGGACGTCCCTCAAAGTCGCGCGGGCGCTGGGCGAGCGGCTGTACGGGGTGCGGCTCGATACCTCGGAGACGCTGGTGGACCAGTCCGTCATTCCCCAGATGGGGACATTCAAGCCGACCGGCGTGAACCCGCAGCTCGTCTGGAACGTGCGGCGCGCCCTGGACAAGGAAGGGTTCCGGGAGGTGAAGATCGTGGTCTCGGGCGGGTTCACGGTCGAGAAAATCCGGCAGTTCGAGGAGCAGGCCGTGCCGGTCGACGCCTACGGGGTCGGGTCGAGCCTGTTTCAGGGGCGGTTCGACTATACGGCCGACGTGGTGATGGTCGGCGGGAAGCCCTGCGCCAAGGTGGGGCGGTCGTACCGGCCCAACCCGCGATTGGAACGGGTGACGTAGGGGCGCGGCGCCTACTTGCGCCCCCTTTCGCCACTGCATAATTTCCCGTCACGATGAATAATCATACATCCGTCCCCGTGGGCGTCCTGGGGGCGTCCGGCTACGTCGGCCAGGAGCTGCTGCGGCTGGTCGCGCGGCACCCGGCGGCCTCCGTCGCGTTCGCGACCGCCGAAACGGCCGCCGGCGAAACGGTCGACGGGCACCGCCTCATCAAAGCCGACGACGCGCCGTTCGCGACGGCGGAGATCGTGCTCTCCGCCCTGCCGCACGGCGTGTCGGCCCGGTACGTCCACGAGGCGCGCGCCGCCGGCAAGCGCGCCGTGGACCTGTCCGCCGACTTCCGGCTCTCCCCCGACGCCGTCTACGGACTCACCGAGTTCACCCGGCCGCGCCTCGCCGACGCCGATCTGGTCGCGAATCCCGGCTGCTACCCGACGGCGGCGCTGCTCGCGCTGATCCCGCTGGCCCAGCTGGGCCTGATCGATCCGTCGCGAGAGGTCATCATCGACGCGGCCTCCGGCGTCACCGGCGCCGGCCGCAATCCGAAGCGCGAGCTGCTGTTCGGCGAAGTCGCCGAGGACTTCAAGGCCTACGCGGTCGGCAACACGCACCGCCACCTCGCGGAGCTGAAGCAGTCGCTGGCGCGCGAGGGCGGCTTCACCGGCGACCTGGTCTTCACCCCGCATCTCCTCCCCGTCAAACGCGGTATCCTCGAAACGATCCACGTCCCGCTGACGCGCGTCCTCGACCAGGCCACCGCCGAGGGTCTCTACACGGCCGCCTACGCGGGCGAGCCGTGCGTCCAGGTAATGAAAGGCACGCTGCCGTCGCTCAAGGACGTCGTGTACCGAAACCGCGTGGCGCTCGGCGTGGCGCACGTCGCCGACGTCCGCCGGCCGCGGCTCACCGTGATCGCCGCGATCGACAACCTCGTGAAGGGGGCGGCGGGCCAGGCCGTGCAGAACATGAACGTCATGCTCGGGCTCCCCGAGACGCTCGGCCTCGCCTGCTGATGCTGGCCCTCCGCGTCGTGAAGGTCGGGGGCAACGAGCTCGACCGGCCGGCCTGGGTCGCCGAGTTGGCCCGCGCGCTCAAGGGCGCGGCGCCGGCGCCCGTCGTCGTCGTGCACGGCGGCGGGCAGGCCGTGAGCGCCTGGTCGCGCCGCTTGAACCTGCCCGTCGAGAAGCGCCAGGGGTTGCGCGTCACGACGCCGGAGATCGCCGAGGTCGTCGAGATGGTGCTGGCCGGGCCCGTCAACCGCCTCCTGGTGGGGGCGCTGCGCGCCGCGGGGATCGACGCCATCGGCCTGTCCGGTGTCGACGGCGGCCTCCTCAGCGCCCGTCCCGCCGGCGACGGCAACGGGCTCGGGCACGTCGGAGAAATCACCCAGGTCAGGACATCGCTGCTCGAGAGTCTGCTGCTCGCCGGGCTGACGCCCGTCGTGGCGCCGGTCGCGCCGGCCGCCGACGTCGCGGGCGTCCCGCTGAACGTCAACGCCGATCACGCCGCCGCGGCGGTCGCCGCCGCCCTCCGGGCGGAGGAGCTGTTGTTCGTATCGGATGTACCGGGCGTGGAGGTCGACGGCATCGCGCAGCCGACCCTCGCCGCGACGGAGATCGACGCCATGATCCAGCAGGGGGTCGCGTCCGACGGCATGGCGGCCAAACTGCGGTCGGCGGCTCTCGCCCTCGGGGCGGGGGTGCGCGCCGTGCGCATCGGCGACCTCGACATGTTCGAGAGCGTCACCGCGGGCACGCGCCTCCTCGCGGCGCCCCAGGCCACGCAGCTCGCGTGACTGCCTCCTCCGCCGCTCCCGTTCGGTCGGACGCGTCGGCGCTGCTCGGCGTCTACGCCCGCGTCGGCCCCGTCTTCGTCGCCGGCGAGGGGTCCGAGCTGATCGCCGAGGACGGGACGCGCTACCTGGATTTCGTCGCGGGGATCGCGGTCAACGCGCTCGGCTACAACCACCCCGTCATTCGCGACGCGGTCACTCGAGCCCTGGACACCGGGCTCGTGCACGTCTCGAACCTGTACCGGACGGAGCCCGGCGAGCGGCTCGCGACGGAGCTGGCCGCGCATGCCTTCAATGGTCAGGGGCAGGTCTTCTTCTGCAACTCGGGCGCCGAGGCGAACGAGGGGGCGTTCAAGTTCGCGCGGAAGTGGTCGCGCA
>DASYQX010000020.1:0-14237 GCA_036004985.1 Gemmatimonadales bacterium | reverse complement strand
GAAGGTGTTGTGATCGTGCACGTCGCGCGCCGCGAGCGTGGTCGCCGTGACGGAGCGCGGCGACGCGCCGCGGAGGGCGATCTCCGTTTCGCGCGACTCGGTGAGGTGCGGGTTGGTCACGGTGAGCGTGACGGCATCGCCACGCCGTGACGCCGAGCCGTTCAGTCCCCACAGCGAGTGGTCCCGTCCTTGCCCGTCCTTCCAGGCCACGGGCGGCGCCGACGTGAGCGTCCGCACGGCCGTCGCCCCCTGGTGCGCCGCGTACATCGCGAACACATGGTAGGTCGGCGTGACCAGGAACTTGTCTTCATCCGCCAGGAAGAGCGACTGGATGCAGTTGACCAGCTGCGCGATGTTGGCCATCGCCACCTTGTCGGCGTGGCGGTTGAAGGTGTCGAGCGTGAGGCCCGCCACGAGCGCGTCCCGGATGGTGGATTGCTGGCCGAAGAGATGCGCGGGATCGATGTTCGTGGTCATCTTGTGCCACGCACCCCACTCGTCCACGACCAACTTCACTCGGCGCTCACGGTCGCTCTCGCCCATCACCTGCCAATGCGACGTGATGAGCGACTCCATGCGGTTGGCGCTGCCCAGCAGGTCGTACCAGGCCGTGTCGTCGAACGCGACCGCTTCGCCGTTCGGTGCGCTACAATAATGATGCAGCGCCCATCCCCACATGCGGTCGAAGCTCCGGCGCTCGGCCATCTCGCGAAAGAAGCGGCGCGTCCACTCGATGTCCCCACCGCTCGGCCCCGACCCGATGAAGCCGAACTTCACGCCGTACGCCGGCACGGCCCAGGTGGCGAACCGGCGATACTCGGACGCGTACTCCTCCGGCGTGAAGTTGCCTCCGCAGCCCCACGACTCGTTGCCGATCCCCCAATAGCGGACACCGAACGGCTCGCGCTCGCCCGCCGCGGCGCGTTGGTCGGCCAGCGTCGTGCTCCCCGCCGGTGAGTTACAGTACTCCACCCACTCCAGGAAGGCGCGCGCGGGGAGCGTCCGGACGTTCACGGCGAGATACGGCTGCGCGCCCACCAGGCGGCAGAACCGGATGAACTCGTTCGTGCCGAACTCGTTGGGATCGTATTTGGCCGCCACGTTTCCCAGCGCTTGCAGGTGGGCGTCATCGATCCAGAAGTTCGTGCGGCGGGGCCGCCGCTCCCGCGGGCCGATGCCGTCGTGCCAGTCGTAGGAATCGGCGAAGCAGCCGCCCGGCCAGCGCACCACGCCCGGGTGGATCGCCCGTAAGGCTTCGACCAGGGCCCGCCGGATTCCGCCGACGTTTGGAACCCGAGATTTCTCGCCCACCCACACGCCGTCGTACACCACGCCGCCCAAGTGCTCGACGAAATGCCCGTAGATCTCCGGGGCGATCGTGCCGATCGGCTCATTCACGAGGACATCGATGCGCGCATCGGCCAGACGGGAGCGACCCGGGCGCCACGCAAGCGCCCATCCCGCGGCGACGGCCGAAGCGACGAAGTCGCGGCGGGTGAGCAGGGTCATCGCGTTACCGCTGCGTCGCCGCGGATCACCCGCAGGCCGAACACCGTCGCGATCTGACTCCCCGCCTTCGCCTGAAAACGGACGGTCAGCTTCGTCTTGCCGCGCACCAGCTCCGCCGGGAGCGGATACGCGACATCGAAGAAGCGCTGCGGATCGGCCAGCTGGAGCTGCTGCCCGGCTACCCGCTGCCCGTCGGCCAGGATCTCGAAGTCCGCCGGCGTGCCTCTCCGGTCGCCCGAGTAGTAGGTCGCGATCAGGGTCATGGGGTGCGCCGGCTCCACCGGAAGATCGTAGGAGAACCAGGTCGATCCGCGCCGTCCCGGTCGCCCGAGAATCCGCTGGGCGGCCGCGCCTTCGCCGGCCTGATAGTTGAACTGCCGCTCGAACACGACCTCGCCGGGCTGCAGCCAGGCGACGGTGGCGGCTTCGAGCTTCCGCACCCGTTCCGCTTCGGCCGCATACTCGGCCTTCTTCGCGTCCCATTCGGCCGGCGTGAACAGGTCCCAGTACGTCGAGTACGTGCGCCGGTGCAGGCGGAAGAACGGTTGCAACTGGACGTCACTCACGCGAGCCGCGGCATCGGGCTCGCGGCCCACCCCGTCGCTGGTGAACCGGCCGGGCGCGCCGGCCACGGGCTTGAGCCAAGCGGTCGGCGGCCGCTCGGCCGCGACGAACACCGGCACCTTGGGCGGGACCTGCGCGGGACGGCCGGGACTCTCATCGCCCCCTCCCCCCCTGCGACGCTCGGGCTCAGGCCCCAAATCCCCCGCGAGCACCAACGGCCCCCACAGGATCGACGCACGCCGAGGATTGTCCGGCAGAGGCTCGAGGCGCAGCCCCTTGGGCAGGGCGACCTCCACTACGTCGCCGGTTCTCCAGACGCGCTTCACCTCCACGTACGAGCTCACGTCGGGCTCGGAAGTTCGGTACTGGCTGCGGCGGCGCTGGTCGTCGGCCCTGGGCTCTTCCCGTGCGGCGACAAGCGCTTGGCCGTTGACGGTAGCCTGGAATCCCGCGCCCGCCCAGTAGGGACGGCGCAACGCCAGCGTGAATTCGCGCGGCTCCCGGAGCTCGAGCGTGAGCTTCGCCGTCTCGCCCTCGGGGAAGTCCGTCTGCACCGCCAGGCGCACGCCGGCCGCCGCCCAGTCCGCCGTGGAAGGCGCGTACAGATTGACCCACAGCCGATCGCCGGCCTCGTAGTAGATCCCGTAGCCGTGCAGGGCGTGGCTCTCCATGCCGGTGCCCACGTCGCAGGTGAAGTCGCGGAGCATGTCCTGGTACTCGTGGGTCACGCCCTGCGTCCCGCCACCCACCGGCACCATGTAGCACACGCGGCCGTCCTCGGGATCGATGGACGCGAGAATGTGGTTGAACAGCGCCCGCTCGTGGTAATCCGCGTAATGGGGATCGGGCCATACGGAGAACAGGCCCCGGGTCAGCTTGAGCATGTTGTACGTGTTGCAGGTCTCGCACGTCCGCCCGTCGATCCAGTCGTTCAGCCGGTCCGGCGGTCCGAAGTACTCGTCCTTGCCGTGACCGCCGCTCGAAAAACTGTGGTGGTGGACGACCTGGTCCCAGAAGAAGGTCGCGGCCAAGAGGTCCTCCGGCCGTCCGGCATACTCGAAGCGAGCCGCGGACCCGATGAGCTTGGGCACCTGGGTGTTGCCATGGGTGCCGGCGAGATCGTCCTGGTGGCGCCGCAACGGCTCAATGAACGCCCGATGCTCGAAGGTGTAGGAGAGCGCGAGCCAGCGCTCATCGCCGGTATCGGCGTAGAGGTCGGCCAGCACCTCGTTCATACCGCCGAACTCGGTGTTCATCATGCGCTGGAGCTGCGCGTCGTCCAACCCCGAGAGAATCTTCTCGGCCCACGCCGCGAACTTGATCTCGACGTCCAGGGCCGTCTTGTTGCCCGTGTGCCGATAGGCATCGCGCAAGCCTGCGTACGTCTTGTGCAGGGTGTACCACGGCGACCACTCGCCGTTCAAATCGAAGGCCGCCGAGCGGATCTCGCCCCGGGCCAGCTCACCGAAGGCTTTCCGGCCGCCGGCCAGCGCGCTCAGGTAACCATCGCTGTGCGCGTCCTGCACCGTCTTCAGCTCGCGGACGAGGTAGTCGGCGCGCTCCTTGAAGCGCGCGTCACCCGTGGCCGCCCACATCAGGCTCACCCCGGAGAGATAATGGCCCGCAATGTGGCCGGTGAGGTTGCGACCGTCCCCGTCCCACCCGCCGTAGGGCTCCGCCTTGGGTTCGAGGCCGGCCCGTTTGCGATAGTAGGCGAGCATCCGGTCGGGTTCGAGCTGAAGCAGGTAGCGCGCGCTGAGGTCTTGCGCGTGCTTGAGCGGCCCGCCCGTGAGCCGCACTGCACTCAAGGGGAGGGGCGTGGCCTTCACGACCCCGGCGTCGAGGACGAGGGGCCTGCCGACGTTCTCGGCGACAAGGACCTCGGGGCGGCCGAGGAGGTGGAACGCGCCAGCCCCGATGCCGAGTTTCAGCGCACTGCGGCGAGAGAGCGTCATGGCACACCTCCGCGTAAGCCCGCGCGGGAGCATACGGGCCCGAGGGGCGACCCGCAACCGGTACGCGACACCCGATGTGTGGTGTACGCGCAGCAGCGCGGTGCTGGTGCGCCTCGAGGGCATCAGGCATTTTCGAGCTAACCAAGGCGAACGGCTCATGCGACTCCATCACTTCATTCTCCTTCTCGGCCTGACGACGCTGCCGGCGCAGGCTCCCTCGCGCCCGCCAGACTTCGCGGTCCTCTTCAACGGTACCGACCTGTCCGGCTGGGACGGTGACCAGGCCTTCTGGTCCGTCCAGGAAGGAGCGATCACGGGCCGTACCACAGCCGCGCACCCCGCGTCCGCGAACACCTTTCTGATCTGGAAAGGCGGCGTGCTCGAGAACTTCGAGCTGCGGCTCAAGTTCCGGATCGTCGCCGACAACGCCCGGGGGTGGGCGAACTCGGGAGTGCAATACCGCAGCCGGCTCCTCGACTCGGCCACCTGGGCCGTCGCCGGCTACCAGGCCGATCTGGATCTTCCCGGCACGTACGTCGGCACGTTCTACGAAGAGCGGGGACGCGGCATTCTCGCGCAGCCCGCCGCGGGGAGCCGCGCCGCGATCACGCCGGGCCAATGGAACGAGTATGTCATCCATGTCGAGGGAAACCGTCATCGGTACTACGTGAACGGGAGGCTCACGACCGACGCCGTCGACCGCGACGAGACTCGCGCGGCGCGGGCCGGGATCCTGGCGCTCCAGTTGCACGCCGGTCCGCCGATGACGGTGCAGTTCAAGGACATTCGGCTCACGAGGTTACCACCCCGGGGTCCCGTCGAATGGCCGGTGTACGGCGGAGGACCGGAGAGTATCCGGTACTCGTCCCTCACGCAGATCAATCGGTCGAACGTCCAGCGCCTCAAGGTGGCGTGGACGTTTGACGCCAGCGACGGCGTCCCGAGCTCCGAGCTGGAGGTGAATCCCATCGTGGTGAACGGGGTGCTGTACGCCACGACGGTGAGCCTGAACGTCATCGCGCTCGACGCCGCGACCGGGGCGCTGCGCTGGCGCTTCGACCCCTACCGCGGGCGGAACGTGCGAGGCGGCGGCGGGCGCACCCGCGGCGTGACGTATTGGAGCGACAGCGCAGGGCGAGACCAACGCATTTTCGTCGGCGTGCAGCAATTTCTCTACGCGCTGGACGCGAAGACCGGGCGTCCCATCCCGACTTTCGGCGCCGGGGGACGGATCGACATGCGCGAGGGCCTCCGGCCCGGCGAGAAGTTGATGATTTCGCTCGGTACACCCGGAATCGTCTACAAGGATCTCCTCATCGTCGGCAGCCGGACCGCCGAAGCCCTCCCGACTCCGCCGGGTGACGTGCGGGCGTACGACGCGAGGACGGGCGCCGTGCGCTGGACCTTCCATACCATCCCGCGGCCCGGGGAGTTTGGTTATGACACCTGGCCGAAAGACGCCTGGACGTACACCGGCGCCGCGAACAACTGGACCGGGATGTCGCTCGACGCGCGGCGCGGCCTCGTGTTCGTGCCGACCGGCTCGGCGGCGGACGACTACTACGGCGCCAACCGCGCGGGCGACAACTTGTTCGCCAATTCGCTGATCGCGCTCAACGCGCAGACCGGTAAGCGGGTCTGGCATTTCCAGTTCGTGCGGCACGACATCTGGGATCGGGACCTTCCCGCACCCCCAAACCTCGTGACGGTGCGCCGCGACGGTCGCCCGATCGACGCGGTAGCCCAGGTCACGAAGTCCGGCCACGTGTTCGTGTTCGAGCGCGCCACCGGCCGCCCACTCTTCCCGATCCAATACCGCGGCTACCCGAAGTCCGACGTCGAGGGTGAAGTCGCCGCCGACTCCCAGCCGCTCCCGCTCGTGCCCGAGCCGTTCACGCGCCAGGCGCTCACGGAGGACATGCTGACGGATCGGACACCCGATGCCCACCGCGCGATGCTCGAACGGTTCCGCACGCTGCGCAGCGGGGGCCAGTTTGTGCCGGCCAGCCTGCAGGGCACGATCGTGTTCCCCGGCCTCGATGGCGGAGCGGAATGGGGCGGCGCGGCCGTCGACCCCCAGACATCCGTCCTCTACGTGAACGCGAACGAGATGCCGTGGACCGTGGCGCTCGTGGAGCGCCCTCCCGCCACCGGACCGGTGCGCGGGCAAGAGCTGTACCTGGCGCAGTGCGCGGGCTGCCATGGCGCCGACCGGAAGGGGTCGCCCCCCACGTTCCCGTCCCTCGTGGACCTGAGTGACCGCCTGACGACGCCGGAGATCCGGGCCGTGATGGCGGACGGGACCGGAAGGATGCCGGGCTTCGCGCACCTCGGCTCGGACGCGTTGTCGGCGATCCAGAACTACATCCTCTCCTCACCCTCGGGTCCCCCCCCTCCGGAACGGAGAGGGGGCCAGGGGGTGAGGCCCGAAGGGAGTGGGGGTACGGGCGCGAGGATCGACCAGAAATACCGCGTGCAGTACGGGAGATTCGTCGACCCCGACGGATACCCGGGGGTGAAGCCGCCCTGGGGCACACTCAGCGCGATCGACCTGAATACGGGTCGTTACCTCTGGAAGATCCCGCTCGGCGAGTATCGCCAGCTGGCCGAACAGGGCATGGGGGGCACGGGGTGCGAGAACTACGGCGGTCCCGTGGTCACCGCGGGTGGCCTCGTGTTCATCGGGGCGACGAACTACGACAACAAGTTCCGTGCATTCGACAAGACCACGGGGGAGCTGTTGTGGGAAACAACGCTGCCGGCGGCCGGGAACGCGACGCCGGCCACCTACGAGGTCAACGGCCGCCAGTTCGTTGTGATCGCGACGTCGAGCGGCAAGTCCAGAACCCAAGCGCCCGCCAGTTACGTGGCGTTCGCGCTCGACGTCAACCCGTGAAGTACAGGTACGCGAGCAGGATCAGGAACAGCACGATCCCTGAGTTGATCACGTCCCACCGGTTCCAGCTCAGGCGCGACTGTTGCCGGCGTTCCGCCGTCACGGTGGCGAACGTCAGGTTCTCGACTTGTTGCGCCGCGGGGGCGGGCGTCAGCCGGCTGACCACTATCATGGCGACGCACGACGCCACGAAAATGAAGAGGCTGTAGTACTGGAAGTAGATGTTGTTGACGATCCAGAGGAACGATCCCACCGGGTAGCCGCCAGCGAGACCGGCGAACCCGAGACTCACAGGCGTATCGACGGCCAGCCGGAACGCACCCAGCAGGAAGCCGACAATCAGCGCGGCGAGGCAGCCCTTGGCATTCAGCCGCTTGAACGCCACCCCCAGGAAGAACACGGCGAAGATGGGTGGCGCGAGGTAGCCCTGCACGCCCTGGAGGTAGTCGTACAGCCCCTTGGACCCTTGAATCACGGGTATCCACAGCAGGCTGATGAGCACCATCACCGCGGTGGCCCACCGGCCGATCCACACCAGCTGGTGTTGGCTCGCCTGGGGTCGCAGGCGCTGATAGAAGTCGATCGTAAACAGGGTGGACGAGGCGTTGAACGTGCCGGCCAGCGAGCTCATGAGGGCTGCGAGCAGGCCGGCGACCACGAAGCCGCGGACGCCAGCGGGCAGCACCTGCGTGACCATCAGGGGGAACGCGGCCTGCGCGACCGCGGGGACGGCGCGGCCATCGGCCCCGACCATGGAGACGAGGCCGGGCGCGCGGCCCGTCTTCGCCAGGGCGAGCGCGATCATGCCGGGGATAATGAAGATGAAGACGGGGAGGAGCTTCAGGAACGCCGCGAAGATCGATCCGCGGCGGGCCTCCCGCTCGTCGCGCGCGCCCAGCGCGCGCTGCACGATGTACTGATCCGTGGTCCAGTACCATAGCCCGATGATGGGCGCGCAGAACAGCATGCCGAGCCACGGGTAGTTGCCGTTGAAGTACCAGGCGATCCGTGCGGATTCCTTGACCGGCTCCCAGGTGCCCGCCATGCCGTGCGGCACGAGCGGCTTCCAAAGGTTGAACAGGTCCGGGTCGAGCGCGGCGCGCAGCTCCCCCCAACCGCCCAGCGCCTTGAGACCGAAGATGGTGAGCAGCGCGGAGCCGAACACCAGCAGCGCCGTCTGCATGGCGTCGGTGTACGCCACGGCCCGCATGCCGCCCAGCACGGTATACAACCCCGTCAGGACGACAACGAGCGCGGACCCGATCCAGAAGCTGTTGAACGGACCGATGTGGAGCTCCGGCAGCAGGACGCCGAACACGACGCCGCCGGCGAAGATGCCGACGGCGAGCTTGGTCAGGACGTAGGCCACGAGGGAAATGATCGAGAGCACGGAGCGCGCCGTGGGCGAGAAGCGGCGCTCGAGGAATTCCGGCATGGTGAACACCATCGAACGCGCGTAGAACGGCACCATCACCCAGCCGAGGACCAGGAGGCACCAGGCGTGCAGCTCGTAGTGCGCGAGGGCGACGCCGCTCGTCGCCCCCGCCCCGGCCAGTCCCACCAGGTGCTCGGAGCCGATGTTCGAGGCAAAGATCGACGCCCCCACGACGAACCACCCCAGATTGCGGCTCGCCAGGAAATAGTCGTCGGTCGTGTCGCGGCGCCGTTTCAAGACCCACGACGTGAGGGCCGCGATGGCGGCGAAATACCCGACGACGATCAGCCAATCGATGGTGGTCATTGCCCGTAGTACGCATCCTTCCCGTGCTTGCGGCGAAAGTGTTTGTCGACGAGGTGCGCGGCAGGCCCGCGCGCCTCACCGTCGATGACGCGCGTCATGCACGCCACGAACGCGAGATACTCGAGGACGCGAGCGCGCTCCACCGCCGCCCTCGCGTCCGCGCCCCAGGTGAACGGACCGTGATGGGCGACGAGGACGCCGGGGATGGCCTCCGCCGACAGCCCGCCCGCCCGAAACGTTTCCACAATGACAAGGCCCGTGTGTCGCTCGTATTCGCGCTCGACCTCCTCGCGGGACAGCGGGCGCGTCACCGGAACGTCGCCGCGGAAGTAGTCGGCGTGCGTGGTGCCCAGGCAGGGGAGCGCCCGCCGTGCCTGGGCGAACGCCGTGGCGTAGGGAGAGTGCGAGTGCGCGATTCCGCCGCACGAGAAGGCCCGATACAGCTCGAGGTGCGTCGCCGTGTCCGACGACGGCCGGAGATCGCTCCCCCTTCCCCTCCCCGCCCCGAGCACGCGGCCCGTCTCGAGCGACACGGGCACCATGTGCGCCGGCGTCAACTCCTCGTAGGGCACGCCGCTCGGCTTGATGACGAACAGCCCCGCCGCGCGGTCCACCCCCGACACGTTGCCGAACGTCTCAGTCACGAGCCCGCTCTCGACCAGGGCCTGGTTCGCCCGGAGCACGCTCTTGCGGAGCGCGGCGGCAACCCGAATCATGCCGAGACCCGCTCGCGGATCGCGAGCAGCCGCTTCATCAGGGCCGGCAAATCGGCGCGCGCACCGGGGACGGCGCCGAAGGTATCGTGCAGCTGGAGGTACAGGGCGTACAGGTCGTCGTAGACGGCGTGCGCCGCGGGATCCGGCTCGAACGACCGGGTGCCCAGCGACGTCATGCGCGCCTGCGCCGCCTCGAATCGATCGTATCCCCCTGCCTTCGTGCCGGCCGCCACCGCCGCGGCGACGCCTGCGCCCAGGGCGGGCGTCTGCGTGGAGCCCGCCGTCAGCATCGGCATCCCGATGACGTCGGCGTAGATCTGCATGAACAGGTCGTTCTTCTCGGCGATCCCGCCGCAGCACACCACGCGCTCGATCGGAACGTCGTACTGCTGCATCCGTTCGATGATCGCGCGCGCCCCGAACGCCGTCGCCTCGACGAGCGCGCGGTAGATCTCGGCGCGCGTCGTGTGCAGCGTCTGGCCGACGATCAGCCCCGTGAGCCGCGGATCGACGAGGATCGTCCGGTTGCCGTTGTTCCAATCGAGGGCGAGGAGGCCCGAACCGCCGGGGCGGAGACCGGCCGCCGACGCTGAGAGCTCGGCGTGCAGGGACTCGCGCCCCTCGCACACGCTCTCGACCCACCACCGCAGCAGGTCGCCCACGGCGGACTGTCCCGCTTCGATCCCGTAGTAGCCCGGCAGCACCGACCCCGGCACGATGCCGCAGATCCCCGGAATGTCGGGGAGCGGCCGCTTGGCGTCGGCGATGGCGATGTCGCAGGTCGACGTGCCGATGATTTTGACGAACGTGCCGACCGTGACGCCGGCGCCGACGGCGCCGTAGTGCGCGTCGAACGCGCCCATCGCGATCGGGATGCCCGCCCGGAGGCCGAACGTCTTCGCCCAGGTCGGCGCGAGCGCGCCCGCTCGCCGGTCGGCCGCATGGGCCGCGGGGTACAGACGGTCTCGCAGGGCGCCCAGCGCCGGGTCGAGGGTGGTGAGGAATTCGCGCGAGGGCAGGCCCCCCCAGGTCTCGGCGTACATCGCCTTGTGCCCGGCGGCGCACACGCCGCGCACGATGTCGCTTGGCGCCGTCACGCCCGCGAGCACCGACGGAATAAAATCGGCGAGCTCCACCCAGCTCGCCGTCGCGTCGAACACGTCGGGCGCCACCTTGCGGCAACGCCAGATCTTGGACCAAAACCATTCCGACGAGTAGGTGCCGCCAATGGGCGAGAGGTAGGCCGGCGCGCATCGCCGGGCGGTGTCGGTGATGGCCGCCGCTTCTGCTGCGGCGGTGTGGTCCTTCCAGAGCCACGCCTGGGCCGCGAGCGAGTCGCGCCAGCGTGGATCGAGCGCCAGGGGTCGGTTCGCCGCATCCACGGGCAGCGGCGTCGAGCCCGTCGTGTCGACACCGATCGCGATGACCCGATCGCGGGAGAACCCCGGCCGTGCGTCGGCCTGGGCGAGGGCACCGCGCACGGATTGCTCGAGCGCCAGGAGGTAATCGGCCGGATTTTGGCGCGCGAGATGCGGATCCCGCGGATCGAGGAGGACGCCTTCCGTGCCCGACGGGTAATCGAACACCGCGGCGCCAAGCGTCCGGCCGTCCGCGCAGTCCACCACCACGGCCCGCGCGGAGTTGGTCCCGAAATCGACGCCGATCGTGAAGGCCACGCGTCAGCCGACGAGGATCGGGCTCACCACGTCCAGCACGTCGGGGCCGGTGCCGGCGGCACGCGCGCGGTCGAGGGCCGCGCGCTGCTCGTAGACGCGCACGGCCTTGAGTGCGAGGTTCGCGAAGTTCACCAGGCTACGCTCCATCGCGCGCGTCGGGTCGTCGCGGTAGGTGAACTGGTCCTGGCTGTAGTAGCCGCGGTACTCCCGGACGAACGTGGTGAACAGGTACTCCACCGACTCGGGGATCGACAGCGTGCCGAACATGCAGTCCTGGTCGTTACGGCCCTGGCGCGCGTCGTTGATGTCGAACTTGTGGACGGGCACTCCGGCGTAGGCGGCGAGGTCGCAGGCCGTGGACGCCGTGGTGCCTTCCATCTTTTGGTGGCCATAATCGATCGTGAGCCCGCAATTGATGCCGCCGCACTCCTGGTTCACGCGCCGGGCGACGAGGATCGCCGAGGCGGCGGTGGGCACGATCATGTACAGCTCGCGCGGCTCGTAGGGTTTGGGCTCGATCGCCAGCTTGATGCCGGCCTTGAGGCACTCCCGGTTCACGGTCACGAGGGCCTCCGTGAACCACTCGAGCGATTGGAGATAATCGATCTGGAAGTGGTAGTCCGCGCCGTCCGACCCCGGCCACACGCTCACGATCGAGAGCTTCAGCGCTTTGGCGATCTCGACCGCTTTCAGGATCTCCTGAAGCGCGGCGCGCCGCAGCCCCGGGTCGGGGTTGCAGGGCCCGCCGAGGCGGAAGCGGGGGTTGGTCCAGGTGTTGACGTTGCACGCCGTGACCCGCATGCCGAGCTCGGCGAGGAATCCGTCCCGCGCGCGCTCGAGAGAGGGCCAGTCGATGTCGCCGTTCAGCGTCTTCTCGAACACACTCTGGTGGATCTCGATGGCGTCGATGCCCGCGGCGCGGGTCCGCCGGCACTGGGACTCGAAGTCGCCCTTGAAGCCCGGATCGTCGGAGTGATAGCCGGGCGGCGCGAACCGATCGCAGAAGTCGCCCGCCGACCAGTGGCCAACGCTCATGTTGATGTCCATGTTGCGGAGGAAGGCGACTGCGTCCGCCCGGCCGAGATAGCGCGTCTGCGAGCGGGCGAAGGCCAATTGGTCGGCGGTGAAGCGTGCCATGGGTGCCGGGAGATTGAGTTGCGACTCGGTGTCTGTCAATACGCTCTTGACAGCCGGCTTAGAATGGCGCCATGCACCGTGCCTCAGCCGCTCGCGCCATCATCGCGGTCCTCGCCGCCTCGTACGCGTGCGGACGCTCGAGCCCCGACGTGAGGCGCACCCGCATCACTCGGGAGCCGTTTGGGACAACGGCGGACGGGAAGGCCGTGGACCTCTTCACTCTGACCAACGCGACCGGCGTCGAGGTGCGCGCTATGACGTATGGCGCCACGATCGTCTCGCTCCGCACTCCGGACCGTGCCGGCCGCCTCGACGACATCGTGCTCGGCTACCCCACGCTGGCCGGGTACCTCGAGAAATCCCCGTACTTCGGCGCCATCGTGGGACGCTACGGGAACCGCATCGCCAAGGGCCGCTTCCGCCTCGACGGCAAGGCGTACCAGCTCGCGACGAACGACGGACCGAATCACCTGCACGGCGGCGCGAAGGGGTTCGACAAGGTGGTGTGGACCGCCGACACCTCGCGGAGCGATTCCTCGGCGTCGATCACCTTCGCCTACGCGAGCCCCGCGGGCGAGGAAGGCTACCCCGGGACGCTCCAGGCCCAGGTCACCTACACCCTCACCGACCGCGACGAGCTGCGCGTCGACTACCTCGCGACGACCGACGCGCCGACGCCGGTCAACTTGACGCAGCACAGCTACTTCAACTTGGCGGGCGGCGGCGGCGGCACGCGCGACATCCTGGGCCACGAGCTGATGATCGCGGCCGATCACTACACGCCGGTGGACGCGACGTTGATTCCGACCGGCGAGCTCGCGCCGGTCGAGGGAACGCCGTTCGATTTCCGCACGCAGACCCCGATCGGGGCCCGGATCGAGCAGAACGACGTGCAGCTCAAGCGCGGGCGCGGCTACGATCACAACTGGGTGTTGACTCGCGCGGGTGCTCGGGAGGGAGACCTCGCCCCTGCCGCGCGCGCGGTCGAGCCCACCACGGGCCGGACTCTCGATATCCTCACAACCGAGCCCGGTATCCAGTTCTACTCAGGCAACTTCCTGGATGGGACGATCACGGGAAAGGAACAGCGGGTGTACCGCCACCGCGACGGCTTCTGCCTGGAGACGCAGCATTTCCCCGACTCACCCAATCGCCCGAACTTCCCGTCTACGATCCTGCGCCCGGGCGCCGAGTATCGGTCCGCGACGGTCTTCCGGTTCGGCGTCACCGCCGCTCGGGTATCGCGCCCCTAGAACGACAGCGCGCAGCCGCCTACGCGCGCCCTTCCAGTCGCTTCGTAATGGCCTCGGCCGCTGCGTCTGCCAAATCGAGGACCGCGCCCACTGCGGTTCGCAACGTCTGGAGGAGCTCCCAGAGCACAGGCCGCGACGACGGCGTGGGACGGGGACGCGAGGGGACGGGCTCGGGTGGCGGCGGGGTCTCGGTCCCGACCGCTGTCGGCGGCCGTCGCCCCGGAGGGACGAGCTCGCTCTTGGGCTGCGTCTCCCGTTCGGGCTCGGCTTGTTCGTCAACCGGCGGCTTGGGCTTGCGAGGCTTCTTGGCTTTTCCCATGTCCTATTCTACGCAAAGCGCCGGGTTCAGTTTCGGTTCAGCAGCCTCTCGCACGTGAATGCAGTGGACGACGACTTGTCGACGCGCGGCAACCCGGTGACCCCGCGGCCGTACAGAACGCGAATGCGCTCATGGACGTCCTTGGCAGCGGCGAGCGCGGCCGCGCACGACCGCCGGGCGCGCACGATCGCGACCTGCCGATACGCGCTCACGCCCAAGAGCGTCAGTGCGATCCCGACGTATAGCACGGTGGTTCCGCGATCCCCGAGGATATTGCGGACGAACCTCTCGAGGACCAGCGACACTAGGCCTCAGTTGACCGGGTGCCACGTGAACGAGTCCCGCGCGCGGTACACGACCTCTCCGGTGGCACTGCGAACCGTCACGACCGCCGATACGACTGGGGCATCGAGTTGCTCGGTCGCTACCCGCCTGGGGAAGGTGCCCTCGATCGTCAGGAAAGCGACCCGA
>DASYQX010000019.1:0-56813 GCA_036004985.1 Gemmatimonadales bacterium | reverse complement strand
CTCATCCACCTCTTCAGCGTGGGCTACATGAAGGGGGACCCGGGCTACGCGCGCTACTTCTCGTACCTCAACCTCTTCGTGGTGTTCATGCTGGTGCTGGTGCTCGGCGCCAACTTCCCGGTGCTGTTCATCGGCTGGGAGGGGGTGGGGCTCTGCTCCTACCTTCTGATCGGCTTCTGGTTCACCGAGGAGGCCAACGCCAAGGCCGGGCTGAAGGCCTTCATCATGAACCGGATCGGCGACTTCGGCTTCCTGGTCGCGATGTTCTTGATCTTCTGGGCGACGGGGTCGCTCGATTTCGGGAGCGTCTTCGCCCGCGCGCCGACCGCGCTCACCGCCGGCGGCGGGCTGGTCACGGCGATCACGCTGTTCCTGTTCCTCGGGTGCACCGGCAAGTCGGCGCAGATCCCGCTGTACACCTGGCTCCCCGACGCCATGCAGGGCCCGACGCCGGTGTCGGCGCTGATCCACGCCGCCACCATGGTGACGGCGGGGGTGTACCTCGTGGCCCGGTGCAACTTGCTCTTCGCCCTCGCCCCGATCTCGGGCGCGGTGGTGGCGGGAGTGGGCGCGCTGACGGCCCTGTTCGCCGCCACCATCGCGCTCAGGCAATGGGACATCAAGCGCGTGCTCGCCTACTCCACCATCTCGCAGCTCGGCTACATGTTCGTCGGGGTGGGGACGGGGGCGGCGGCGGCGGGCATTTTCCACCTCGCGACCCACGCGTTCTACAAGGCGTTGCTGTTCCTCGGCTCGGGCAGCGTGATCCACGCGATGCACCACGCCTATCACGCCACCCACGCGCACGAGGACGCGCAGGACATGCGCAACATGGGGGGCCTGCGGCGCTACCTGCCGTGGACATGGGCGCTGATGTGGATCGCCACGCTCGCGATCAGCGGCGTGTTCCCGCTCTCGGGGTTCTTCTCGAAGGACGAGATCCTGACGGCGGCGTTCGCGCGCGGCACGGAGCAGCCGGCCTGGTACGTCTTCTGGGGGCTCGGGCTCGCGGCCGCGCTGCTCACCGCGTTCTATATGACCCGGCTGATGCTGTACACCTTCCACGGGCCGAACCGGACGGGGGAGACGGCGCAGGCGCACCTGCACGAGGCGCCGTGGCTCATGACGGGCCCGCTCGTCGTACTCGGCGTCCTCTCGGCGGGGGGGGGGCTGCTCAACCTGCCCGAGCTGTGGGGCGGCAGCGCGTGGCTGCACCACTGGCTCGAGCCGGTGACCGCGGCGAGCGCGCCGCTGCTCCCCGAGGCCCACCTCTCGCACACTCTCGAGTGGACGCTGGTGGCGCTCGCGCTCGCGGTGGCGGCGAGCGGCATCGCGGGCGCCTGGTGGCTGCTCAAGCCCGAGGCGCTCGTCCCTGCCAGCCGAGCGCCGGCAGAGACCGGGTTCGCGAAGCTCTTGCGCAACAAGTGGTACGTGGACGAGCTGTACGACTTCTTGTTCGTGCAGCCCTTCGAGTGGTGGGCGCGCGACGTCCTGTGGAAGGGGCTCGACCAGCGGGTAGTGGACGGGGCGGCGGTGAACGGGGCCGCGCGCGGCGCCCGGGCCCTGGGGTGGCTCGGCACGCGCCTCCAGACCGGACAGGTCGGCGTGTACGTCGCCCTGTTCGTCGTGGGCGTGCTCGTGGTGTTGTGGCGCGCCGTGGGGAGCGGCTGAGCGGTGTACGACCGCTGGGTCGTCACCGCCCTCCTCGCCTGGCCGCTCGTCGCGGCCCTGCTCGTCCTGATCGTCCCCGGCACGCGCGCGAAGCACGTCGCGCTGGCGGCCAGCCTCGTCGAGTTCGGCCTCTCCGTGCCGCTGTGGTGGCACTTCGCCCCCGACGGCGGCATGCAGTTCCTCGCCGATGCCGCCTGGATCGCGCCCTGGGGCATCCGCTACACGGTCGGCGTGGACGGGATTTCACTCTTCATGGTGCTGCTGACCACGTTTCTGATGCCGCTCTCGGTGCTGGGGAGCTGGAGCTACATCACGAAGCGCGAGCCGGCCTTCTACGGGCTCCTCCTGGTGCTGACGACCGGGATGATCGGGGTCTTCGTCGCCCTCGATCTGTTCCTCTTCTACGTCATGTGGGAAGTGATGCTGATCCCGATGTACTTCATCATCGGCGTCTGGGGCGGCGAGAACCGGCTGTACGCGGCGATCAAGTTCTTCATCTACACCTTCCTCGGATCGCTGCTCATGTTGGTGGCGATCCTCGTCCTGTACTTCCACGTCGGCCGCACGACGGGCACGTACTCCTTCGCGTACACCCACATCCTCGCCAACCTCGACAACCTCGGGAACCTGGGTTGGTGGCTGTTCGGCGCCTTCTTTCTCGCGTTCGCGATCAAGGTGCCGATGTTCCCGTTCCACACCTGGCTGCCGGACGCGCACGTCGAGGCCCCGACGGCCGGCTCCGTGATCCTGGCCGGCGTGCTGCTCAAGATGGGGACGTACGGGTTCCTGCGGTTCGCCCTGCCGTTCTTCCCGGCGGTGGCGCTGCACCAGACCGTGCAGCTGGGGATCGTCGCCCTGTCGCTGATCGGGATCATTTACGGCGGGCTCGTGGCGATGGTGCAGCCCGACTTCAAGAAGCTCGTCGCCTACTCGTCGGTGTCGCACCTCGGCTTCGTGATGCTCGGCATCTGGGCGCTCACGCTGCAGAGCGTGCAGGGCGCGCTGCTCGTGATGATCAACCACGGCATCTCGACGGGGGCGCTGTTCTTCCTGGTCGGGATGATCTACGAGCGGCGCCACAGCCGCCTGATCGAAGCGTACGGCGGCATCGCCCGCGTCGTACCGTTGTTCGCAGCCATTCTGACGGTGGTATCGCTCTCCTCCATCGGCCTGCCGGGCACCAACGGGTTCGTCGGCGAATTCCTGGTCCTGCTCGGCGCCTTCCGGACGTACCCCGTGGCCACGGGCCTGGCGACGACCGGCGTGATCATCGCGGCCGCGTACCTGCTGCGGGCCCTGCAGCGCGTGATCTTCAACCCGCTCGACAAGCACGAGAACGAGAAGCTCACGGACCTCACCCCGCGTGAGCTGGCGGTCCTGGTGCCGCTGCTCGCCTGCATCCTGTGGATCGGCGTGTACCCGAAGCCGTTCCTCACGCGCATGGAGCCCGCGGCGCAGCACCTGATCCAGCAGGTACGGCCGGGCGCAGCCGCGGCCGCACCGGCGGCCAGTGCCCGATGAGTCTCGACCTGTCGAACTACTCCCAGCTGCTCGTCGCCCTGCTCCCGGAGCTGGTGCTCACGGGGTGGGCCATGGTGCTGTTGCTGTTCGTCGCGTGGCGCCACCGGACGGTGACGGACCTCCGGATCGCCGGCTGGCTGACCCTCGCCGCGCTGGTCTCGACGGGCGCCGCGGCGTGGTGGCTGTGGTGGAGCGTCGCGCGCACGGCGGGATTGGCCGGCATGATCGCCGTGGACGATTTCCGTTGGGTCACCGATTGGCTGTTCCTCGGCGCCGCGGGGCTCACCGTCCTCATCTCGTTCTCCTACCTCGAGCGCGAGCAGCTGTTCGCCCCCGAGTACTACGTCCTGCTGGTGTTTGCCACGTTGGGCATGATGCTGATGGCCGCGGGCGAAGACCTGATGGTGATCTTCCTGGGGCTCGAGCTGATGTCGGTGGCGGTCTACGTGCTGGCGGGGTTCGATCGCCGCAGCCCGCGCTCCGCCGAGGCCGCCCTCAAGTATTTCCTGCTCGGAGCGTTCGCGTCGGGCTTCCTGCTGTACGGGATCGCCTTGATCTACGGCGCGACGGGCACCACGAACCTCGGCTTCATCGGCGTGCAGGTCAGCCTGATGGAAGGCGGCGGCGCGAGCGTGATGCTCCTGGCCGGCCTGGCGCTCCTCCTGATCGGATTCGCCTTCAAGGTGGCCGCGGTGCCGTTCCACATGTGGGCGCCGGACGTGTACGACGGCGCGCCGACGCCGGTCACCGCCTTCATGGCGACGGGCGTCAAGGCCGCGGCGTTCGCCGCGCTGTTCCGGGTCCTCACGGAGGGGTTCGCGCAGGTCGCCGCCTGGCGCGAGATCGTGTGGTGGCTCGCCGTGATCACGATGGTCGGCGGCAATCTGTTCGCCCTCGCCCAGCGGTCGCTCAAGCGGATGCTCGCGTACTCGTCCGTCGCGCACGCCGGCTATCTGCTCGTCGCCGTGGCGGCGGGGAAGGCCGCGGGCACCTCCGCATTCATCGTGTACCTCGTCGCTTACACGCTGATGTCGTTGGGCGCATTCGCCCTGCTGGCGGCCAAGGGGCGCCGTGGCGAGAGCGACGTGTTGATCGACGACCTGGCGGGCCTGGCCACGCGGCGACCCTGGCTCGCGTTCGCCCTCGCCGTCTGCATGCTGTCGCTGCTCGGCTTCCCCGGCACCGCGGGGTTCATCGGGAAGTGGTACATCCTCATCGCGGCGACGAGCGCCGGCGAGTACCTGCTGGCCGTGATCCTCGTCCTCGCCAGCGTCGTGTCGGCGGGCTACTATCTCCCGGTGGTCATGGCCATGTATATGAAGCCCGAGCCGTCGGACGCCGCGCACGCGGACGTCCGTCTCGGCCGCCTGGGCGATGCCGCCGTCGCCGTCGCGGTGGCGGGCCTGCTGGTGTTCGGCGTCTGGCCCAACCGCCTCCTCGACGTGGCCAAGGCCGCCGGGGACAGCGTCCGTCCGGCCGCCACGGCGAGCGCCCCACCTTCCGCGCCCACTCCCGGCCGCTGACGGCGGGCGCGTCCCCCCCCCCGAAACCCGTGAAGCTCCCCGCCACGATCTTCCGGCAATACGACATCCGCGGCACCGTGGGCGACCAGCTCACGCCCGCGGTGGCGCGCGCCGTGGGGCAGGCCTACACGACGCTCGCCTGGGAGCGTCTCGGCGAACGCGGCGGCCGCGCGCCGCGCGTGGCGGTGGGGCGCGACAACCGGCCGTCGGGCGCCGAGCTCGCCGCCGGAGTCCGCGCGGGCATCACCGCCGCCGGCGGGACGGCGGTCGACGTCGGCGAGTTGCCCACCCCCGCGCTCTACTTCGCCACGCACACGCTCGACGTGGACGGCGGTGTGCAGGTCACCGGCTCGCACAACCCGTCCGAGTTCAACGGCTTCAAGATGGTGATCGCGCACGAAGCCGTTTTCGGCGACGACATCCAGCGGCTCCATCGGCTGATCGAAGACGGGAAGCTGGTGACCCGGCCTGGCGGCACTCAGCAGACACCCCCCTCCGTGTTCCCCGCGTACCGCGCTGCGATCGTGTCGCGGAATGGACCGCTGCGGCGCGCCGTCAAGGTCGTCGCCGATTGTGGCAACGGCGTGATGAGTCTCGTCGCCATCGAGACGCTGCGGCAGCTCGGTGCGGACGTCACGCCGCTGTTCGCAGAGTCCGACGGCACGTTTCCGCACCATCATCCCGATCCGACGGTGGTGGAGAATCTGCACGACCTGCAGGCCGCCGTAAAAAAGGAGGGAGCGGAGCTGGGCATCGCGTTCGACGGCGATGGCGACCGCATCGGGGCCGTGGACGAGCGGGGGACGGTGGTGTTCGGCGATCAGCTGCTCGTGCTGTTCGGGCGCGACCTGGTCCAGCGAGGCGGCGTCGGGAAGCCGGTCATTTTCGACGTGAAGTGCTCCGAGATCCTTCCCCAGATGCTGCGGCGCGCGGGACTCGAGCCGGTGATGTGGAAGACGGGCCATTCCCTCATCAAGCAGAAGATGAAGGAGATCGGCGCGCCGCTCGCCGGAGAGATGAGCGGCCACATGTTCTTCGCCGCCGACTGGTACGGTTTCGACGACGCGCTGTTCGCGGCCGCGCGGCTGCTCGCGTATGTGGCGCGCGAGGGTGGGCCGCTGTCCCGCCTCCTCGCGGACCTCCCCGAGACGTTCGCCACCCCGGAGCTGCGCGTCGACTGCCCGGACGAGCGCAAGTTCGACCTGGTGCGGCGTGCGGCCGAGCATTTCGCAGCGCGGTACCCCGTGTCGACGCTCGACGGCGTCCGCATCACGTTCGCCGACGGGTGGGGCCTGCTTCGGGCCTCCAACACGCAACCGGTGCTCGTGCTGCGTTTCGAAGCGACGTCGCGCCAGGCGCTCGCCGCCTACCGCGCCGAAGTCGAGGGCTGGCTCGCCGCCAACGGCGTCGGGCCGTGAGTCCCTCTGTGGCCGCCGGCCGCCGCCGCTGGGCCCTGGTCATCGGCGCGGGCCTGTTGGTCGTGGCGCTGGTCGGCGGCCGGTGGCTGGCGCTCGAGACCGCCGAGCGCGCTTGGGCCGCGACGTTCGCCGGCGGCAGCGTGCTGATCGAGGCCCGCTCGCTCGCCCGGCTGCTGCACGCCCTGGTGGTCGTTTTCTCGATCGCCTGGGCGACGGGTAACGTCTTCATCGTGTACCGCGCCATCGGCTCGGTGCAGATGCCGCGCCGGCTGGGCGACCTGGAGATCGTGGAAGCCGTCCCCCAGCGCGTCCTCCTCCTCCTTACCCTCGGCACCGGAATCGTGGGAGGCATCATTCTGTCGTGGGGGACGGGCGATTGGTGGCGCGCCGCCGTGCTCGCCGCGGCGCCGCCGCACTTCGGCGTCACCGAAGAGATCCTGCACCACGACATCGGCTACTACGTGGCTGTGCTGCCCTGGCACTCGACCCTGCAGGCGCAAGCGCTGGCGATGACCCTGGGGGCCGCGGCCCTGGTCGCGCTGCTCTACTCGGCCATCGGCTCGCTGCGAGTCCAGCGGGGCCGCCTGTCCGTGAGCGAGCACGCCCGCGGCCACCTGGCCGTGGTGCTCGCGTGTGTCGCCCTGGTGATCGCGTGGGGCGCCACGCTCGATCCCGCGGAAGTCGTGGCCGGCCTCCACGGACCCGTGGACCAGGCGGCGCTGGACGTGCGGCGCCTGGGCGCGCCGTTCGTCGCCGCCGTGGCGGTCGCCACCGCGATCGCCAGTCTGCTGTGGGGATGGCGCGACCGGCCGAACCTCGTCCTCGGCGCCTGGGCGGCCCTGCTCCTCGCCGTCGCCGGGTGCTACCTAATCGTCCCCAGCATCGTCCGGGCGTCGGGCGCACCCGACGGTCCCGCGCTCGTGCGCCAGCGGGCCGCGTTCGAGCGTTTGGCGTTCGGCCTGGCGGTCCTCGAGCAGGGCATGCCCCCCGGATTCGCGTCGGCCCAGGCAGCCGTCCAGGCGCTGCCGCTGTGGGATGCCGCGCGGGTCGGGAAGGTCGTCGGCGGCAGAGCGGGGGCGGAAAACCGCGCTGCCGCCGTGGCGCTCTGGGCGGGGCAGGAGCGGCACGCGCCCGGGTGGCTCGTCGTGCCGCTCGAGCCGCCGGGAGCGCCCCACATCGCGGTCGAGAGCGATGTCGATCTTGACGGAGGTCTTGTGCGGCGTCCCGCCCCCGGGACCGACACCACCCTCTGGTTCGGCCCGGGCTTCAGTGAATCCGCCCTCGCGTCGCCCGACACCTGGCCGGCGCTGCGCGGCTCGGGCGCCGGCATCCCCGTCATCGGTGCGTGGCGACGCACCGCGCTCGCGTGGGCGCTCCAGGGACCCGAGCTGGCCCGCGCCGAGACCGACGGGCTCGTCTTGCTGTGGCGGCGGGACGTCACCGAGCGGCTCGGGCGACTCGCCCCGTTCGCGACGTTCGGCGAGCCGGCACCGGCGGTGGCGGATGGCGCGCTCTGGTGGGTCAGCTGGGGCTATGTCGCGAGCGACGCGTTCCCACTCGCCAGGCCGCTGGCTTGGCGCGATCGGTCCGTCGGCTATCTGCACGCCGGATTGGTCGGCGCGGTGCGTGCCGCGACGGGCGAGACACACGTGTGGCTGGCGCCCGGCTATGACTCTCTCACCGCCGGGTGGGCACGGCATTTCGCGCCGCTCATCGAGCCGCTGGACCGGTTGCCGGCCGCGCTGCGCGACCAGCTCGGTTATCCGCCCGAGCTGTTCCGCCTCGCCGCGGCACAGCTCGTCCGCACCGGTGGCGGGGGAGGGGACACCGCGGTGTGGAGACTGCGGCCACGCGAGCCGTTCCACGTCGCGGTCCGAGAGGTCTGGACGGGCATCGGGATCGAGGCGGGCTCCGCGCGCCGGTTCGTCGGGCTGCTCGCCGGAACGCTGACCCCCGCCGGCCCGCGACTCCTCTTGTGGCGCCCGGGCGCACCCGACCACCTCCCGCCCGACCTCGTTGGGTCGTCCGAGACGCGCACGGGCGAGCTGCGGATCTGGCCCGCCGGCGGCACCGTGTTCACGGCGCAGGGGCAGTTTGCGCAGGCGATCGGCGCCGCTGCGCCGACGCGGCTGATCGCGGTCTTCCTGAGCCTCGGCACCCGCACGGGTGAAGGGGCGTCACGAGCAGAGGCGCTCAGCAACCTCGCGGGCGTGGGCGGGCGGCTCACCTTCGCCGACACGACCCTCCTCGGCCGCTGGGCGCAGGCCCGCCGCCTGGCGGCCCAGGCGGACTCCGCCCTCGCCGTCGGCGATCTCGAGCGGTTCGGCCGCGTGTGGAAGGATCTGATGCGCCTGCTTGCTCCCGCTCCCCGGCGCCGCTAGGTTGCGCCGCCGTGCCGGGGACCATCGTCGTCGCGTTGGGTGGCAACGCCGTCGCGCCTCCGGGCGAACGGCCGACGATCAGCAATCAGTTCCATCACACGCGCGAGAGCCTCGCGCCCATCGTGCAACTGGCGCAGGCCGGGTGGCACATCGCCCTGGTGCACGGCAACGGTCCGCAGGTGGGCGACGAGCTGGCGCGCAACGAGATCGCCGCCGACCAGGTGGAGCCCCTGCCCCTCGGGGTGTTGGTGGCGGGGACGGCGGGCTGGATGGGCTACATGATTCAGCAGTCGCTCCAGAATGCCCTGGCCCGGGCCGGCGTCCAGCGCACGGTGGTCACGCTGATCACGCAAACGCTGTGCGACGCCGATGACCCGAATCTGCGCACGCCGTCCAAGCCGATCGGCCACGCGCTCGACGGCGTGCGCGTCGCCCGGCTGCGGGCTCGAGGCATCGCAGTGCGCGAGGAGCGGCCGGGGCAGTGGCGGCGCCTCGCCCCCAGCCCGCGGCCCGTGGGGATCGTGGAGCGACAGATGGTGCACCAACTGGTCGGGGCGGGGCACATCGTGATCGCCTGCGGCGGCGGCGGCCCGCCGGTCTACGCCGACCCGCGCCTCGGCCTGGAGGGGATCGACGCCGTGGCGGACAAGGACCGGGTGGCGGCGATCCTCGGCCGGGAGATCGCGGCGGAGGTGCTGCTCATCCTCACGAATGTGGATGCCGTGTATCGCGGCTACGGCACGCCGCGCCAGGAGCCGATTCGGCGCCTGTCGCTGGCTCAGGCGGACCATCTGCTGGCGGGAAAGGAGCTGGGGGTGGGCAGCATGCGTCCCAAGGTGGAGGCGGCGGCGGACTTCGTGCGGACTGGCGCCGGCGGCGAGCGCGCGATCATCGCCGAGCTGGGGCGGGGCCTCGCGGCGCTGCAGGGGGAGGCCGGCACGACCATCACGCAGGAGCTCGAGTGAATCTGCACGAGTACCAGGCGCGCGACATTCTGCGGCGGCACGGCATTCCCGTGCCGCCCGGTGACGTCGCGTCCACACCGGCCGACGCGCGCGCCATCGCCGACCGCATGGGTGGGAACGTAGTGGTCAAGGCCCAGGTACACGCGGGCGGGCGCGGGAAGGCGGGAGGCGTCAAGCTCGCTAAGACCGCCGCGGAGGCGGAGGCGCACGCCAAGGCGATCCTGGGGATGACGATCAAGGGCCTCACCGTGCACCAGGTGCTGGTGGCGCCGGCAGCGCAGATCGCGTCGGAGAGCTACGTGGGGATCATCGTGGACCGCGCCTCGCAACGCCCCGTCCTGATGGTGAGCCCGGCGGGCGGCATCGACATCGAAGAGGTGGCGGCGCGCACGCCCGAGAAGATCCACCGGCTGGCCGTCGACCCGCGCTACGGGCTGCTCCCGCACCAGGCGCTCGGCCTCGGCTTCGCGCTGTACCGCGGCGTCGTCCCGGCGCGCGCCGCCGCCGACATCATGCAGAAGTTGTACGCCGCCGTGTACGCGGTCGGGGCGTCGCTCGCCGAAATCAACCCGCTGATTACCACACCCGACGGGCAGGTCCTGGCGCTGGACGCGAAGATCGCCGTCGACGACAACGAGCTGGAGCGCCGGCCCGAGATCGCCGCCCTGCGAGACGTCTCGGCCGAGGCGCCCGCCGAGGTGCAGGCGCGCGAGGCGGGACTCACGTTCATCAAGCTCGACGGCATCGTGGGCTGCTGCGTGAACGGCGCCGGCCTCGCCATGGCGACGATGGACCTGGTGCAGTTCTACGGCGGCGCGCCCGCGAACTTCCTCGACATCGGCGGCAGCTCCAACCCGCAGAAGGTGGTCGCCGCGCTCCGCATCATCACCGCCGACCCCAACGTGAAAGCGATCCTCTTCAACATCTTCGGCGGGATCACCCGGTGCGATGACGTCGCCAACGGCATCGTCCAGGCGACGCAGCAGTTCCCGCTCCAGGTCCCGATGGTGATCCGCCTGACCGGCACCAACGAGCAAGAGGCGGTGCAGATCCTCACGAAGGCCGGGTTCGCGGCCCTGACGGACATGGACGCGGCGGTGCAGCAGGCAGTCGCCCGGGCCAAGGGACAGGCCGCGTGAGCGTCTTCATCGACCAGTCCACGCGCCTCGTCGTGCAGGGGATCACCGGCCGCGACGGCTCGTTCCACGCGAAGCAAATGATCTCGTACGGCACGAAGGTCGTGGCGGGGGTGACGCCGGGGAAGGGCGGGCAGCTGTTCGAGGGCGTGGTGCCGGTGTTCAACACCGTCGCGCAGGCGGTCCGCGAGACCCAGGCGAACGCCGCGGTGATCTACGTCCCCGCGGCGGTGGCGGCGTCGGCGATCTTCGAGGCCGCCGACGCCGGGATCGGGCTCATCGTCTGCATCACCGAGGGGATCCCGGTGCTCGACATGACCCGCGTGCTCCCGTACGTGAACGAGCGGGGCGCCCGCCTCATCGGCCCGAATTGCCCGGGGCTGATTTCGCCGCAGCAGAGCAAGGTGGGGATCATCCCGGGCAACATCTGCAAGCCGGGCAAGATCGGCGTGGTCTCGCGCAGCGGCACGCTGACCTATGAGATTATCCACCAGCTGTCCACGCACGGGTTCGGCCAGTCCACGTGCGTCGGGATCGGCGGCGACCCGTTGATCGGCACCAACTTCATCCATTGCCTCTCGGCGTTTCAGGCCGATGCCGAGACCGAGGCGATGGTGCTGATCGGCGAGATCGGCGGCACCGACGAGCAGCAGGCGGCCGAGTTCGTGCAGCACGGCGTCACCAAGCCCGTGGTCGGGTTCATCGCGGGACAGACGGCCCCCCCGGGCCGCCGCATGGGGCACGCCGGGGCGATCATCTCCGGGGCGTCGGGGACGGCGGCGGAGAAGATGGCGGCGCTCGAGCGCGCCGGGATCAGCGTGATGCAGCGGCCCGCCGACGTCGTGCCGCTGCTCAAGGAGCGGCTGTGAAGCTGAAGGACGTCGTCGATCCCCGGCACATCGTCGTCCCGCTCGCCGCGCAGACGGTGAAGCAGGCGACCGAGCGGCTCGCGGAGCGGCTGATCGCGACGGGCGCGGTGGCGGAACCGAACCGGCTCAACGCCGTGGTCCGCAACGCCTGGCCCGAGGACATGGTCAGCGTGGGGGAGCACGCCTTCCTGCCGCACTTCCGCACCGAGGCCGTGCGCCAGCTCGTGACCGCGGTGGGGATCTCGCCCACTCCGATCCGCTGGGAGAAGGATCAGCACCGCGCGGCTCGCATCGTGATCCTGATCGTGGCGCCGCCGCGCGAAACGCCGACCTACCTGCAGGTGGTCGGAGCGTTCGCCCGCATCCTCTCCGACCCCGAGACGGTGCTCGCCCTGCTCGCCGCCAAGACGCCCGAGCAGGTGACGCACCTCGGGGCCCTCGAGGCGGTCGAGCTGCCGTCCCACCTCACGGTGCGCGACCTGATGACACCCCAGGTCCTCGCCGCGCACCCCGACCAGACCCTCGGAGCCGTGGCGCAGATGATGATCGACAAGGACGTGCGCGCGGTGCCGGTCGTCGACGAGAGCGGCTCGCTCGTCGGGATGGTGACGCACCGCGAGCTGCTGCGACACCTCATTCCCGACTACCTCCAGCGCACCAAGAGCGGCAAGTTCCGCGCGGCGACCACCGCACAACTGCAACGCGGCACCGCCGACCCGCGCCAGCTGCCTGTCAAGGACGTCATGGCTCGCGCGGTCCTGTGCCTGTCGGAGGACCAGACGCTCAGCGACGTGGCGAACCTGATGAGCAACAAGGACGTGGACCGCTTCCCGGTGGTCCGCGAAGGCGTGGTGGTGGGATTCCTGACGCGCGCGGATTTGATCCGCCGTCTCGTCGCGGCGCCTTGACTCGATACCCGATGCCCGGTACCCGATGCTGACTCTCGCAATCATCAAGCCCGACGCGGTGGCGGCCGGGAACACCGGCAAGATCCTGGCGCACCTGGAAGCTCAGGGGTTCAAAATCCGCGCTGCCCGTCTCGTGCGGCTCACGCCGAGCCGGGCCGAGGCGTTCTACGCGGTGCATCGCGAGCGGCCGTTCTTCCGGCCGTTGGTCACCTTCATGACGTCGGGGCCGGCCCTGGCGCTCGCGCTCGAGCGCGACAACGCCGTCGCGCATCTGCGCGAGGTCATCGGCGCCACCGATCCCGCCGAGGCGAAGGCGGGGACGGTGCGCAAGCTGTACGCGCAGTCCAAGGAGCGGAACGCGATCCACGCTTCCGACTCCGCGGAGAATGCGGCGCGGGAGGTGGCGTTTTTCTTTCCCGACAGCGAGCTGGCCGCGCTCTGTTGACGCAAGTCCCACAAGGGTTTAGCTTCGCTGTCCATGCTGCGCGTTGACCTGCGAGAGTTGGGCCTTGGCCCCGTTGACACCAGGGGCGAGCTCGGACAGGCCGACCCCCTGCTCGCGGGGCTGGATGTCGCGCTGCGGGAACCGGTGGCGGTGGGCGGGCGGTTGCAGGCGACAGGGGAAGGGCGATTCTATTGGCACGGCACCCTGCGGACCGTCATGGCGGCGGAGTGTCGGCGTTGCCTGACCCCGATCACGGTACCGGTCACGGCGCAGATCGGAGCGTTGTTCACGCAGGACGCGGATGCCCTGGAGGATCCCGACTCCTATCCGTTGCCGCCTGACGCGACGGAGATCGATCTCACGCCCGCTGTCCGGGAGGAACTGATTCTCGCGGTGCCGCAGTACGTGCTGTGCCGCGAGGACTGCCGCGGGCTGTGCCCGCGCTGTGGCGAAGACCTGAACGCGGGCCCCTGCGGCTGCGCGCCGGCGGCGGATCTGCGCTGGCAGGCGCTCCAGGCGCTCAAGGGCAAGCCCCGCGACTGACGAGGACGAGTGCATGGCCGTACCCAAGCGCAGGACCTCTAAGCGCAAGAAACGCGCGCGCCGCACGCACTACAAGGCGGTGCGCCCGACGCTGCAGCCGTGCCCGCGCTGCGGCGACATGAAACAACCGCATCGCGTCTGCCCCACGTGCGGCTATTACAAGGGCGAGCAGCGGGTGGTCGTCGAGGATTGACGTGATCCGCATCGCGCTGGACGCGATGGGGGGGGACAACGCCCCGCGGGTCGAGGTGGAGGGAGCCGCGCAAGCGCTGCGCGACCTGCCGCCCGACTTCCGCGTGCAGCTGGTCGGGCGGACCGCCGACATCGAGGCCGCGCTGGCCGCCGTCCCCGGGGTGGACCGCTCGCGCATCGACATCGTCGACGCGCCGGAAGTCGTGGGGATGGGCGAGAAACCGCTGGCCGCGATCCGCGGCAAGCCGCGCTCCTCCATCGCCGTGGGGCTCACCCTCCAGAAGAAGAAAAAGTCGGACGCGTTCATCTCCGCCGGCAACACCGGGGCCGTGATGGCCGCCTGCACCCTGCTGCTCCGCCTCCATGCGGGCGTGCAGCGGGCGGCGATCGGCGCCCTCTTCCCCACCGCGAGCCAACCCGTGCTCGTGCTCGACAGCGGCGCCACCGTGGACTGCGACGCGCGGGAGCTCGTGGGGTTCGCCCACCTCGGCTCGGTGTACGCGCGCGACGTCCTCGGGCGGGCGAGCCCCTCCGTCGGACTCCTCAACATCGGCGAGGAGGACGAGAAGGGAAACGCCGTCGTGAAAGAAGCGCACCAGCTGCTGAAGCACACCCCCGGCATCCGGTACGTCGGCAACGTCGAGGGACGCGACATCCCGGCGGGCGAGTGCCGCGGCCAGCCGCTCGACGTGGTCGTGTGCGATGGGTTCGTCGGCAACGTCGTGCTCAAGTTCTACGAGTCGGCGGCCCGCGTGTTCGTCGCCCTCATGAAGCGCGAAGTCCCCGACGTGCTGCAACGCCCCGAAATGGGCAACGTGCTCCAGGTGCTCGATTATTCGACCTACGGCGGCGCGCCCCTGCTGGGCGTGCAGGGTGTCGCGATCATCTGCCACGGCGCCTCGCCCGCCCGCGCGATCCGGAACGCGATCCGCGTGGCCGTGCAGGCGGTGCAGAGCCACCTGAGCCAGGACATCGCGGCCGAGTTCGCCCAAGGAGGCGTGCCCGCGTGAAGCGTCCCTTCGCCGAGCTGTGGGGCACCGGCAGCTACGCGCCGGCCCGGGTCATGACCAACGACGAGTTCAGCAAGATCCTGGACACGTCGGACCAGTGGATCCGCGAGCGCACCGGCATCCGGGAGCGCCGCGTCTCCTCCAAGGACGAGACGAACGCGTGCATGGGGAAGGCCGCCGCCCTCCAGGTGCTCCAGGAGACCGGCCTGACGCCGCTCGATCTCGGCGCCATCGTGTACGCGACCGCGTCGCCCGACCGCCTGCTGCCGTCGCAGGCGTGCGACCTCCAGGCCATCCTCGGCGCCAAGAACGCCGCGGCGTTCGACGTCGGCGCCGCCTGCTCGGGGTTCGTGTACGCCCTGAGCGTCGCCGAGGGCGTCGTCGCCGCGGAACAGGCCGAAAACGTGCTCGTGATCGCGGCGGAAAAGCTCACGAGTATCATGGATTGGAGCGACCGCACGACGGCGGTGCTGTTCGGCGACGGCGCCGGCGCGACGATCGTGCGGCGCAGCACCAAGGGGCGCGGGATCCTGGGGTCGTACCTCAAGTCCGACGGCACCCTGGCCGAGCTGCTGTACCGGCCGGGGGGTGGCGCGTCGCACCCGCCGAGCGAGGAGCTGCTCAAAGACCACAGCTACTACATCAAGATGGCGGGCCGCGAGGTGTTCAAGGCCGCCGTCCTGTCCATGGCCGATGCGTGCGACCAGGCGCTGCAGCGCGCGGGACTCGCCGCCGGCGACGTCGACCTGCTCATTCCCCACCAGGCGAACATCCGCATCATCGAGGCGACGGCGAAGCACGCCGGCCTGCCGATGGACAAGGTCTACGTGAACGTCGACCGGTTCGGCAACACGTCGGCCGCGTCGATCGCGATCGCCCTCGACGAGGCGGTGAAGACCGGCCGGCTCACGCCGGGGATGACCGTGATGTTCTGCGCCTTCGGCGCCGGCTTCACCTGGGCGAGCATGGTCGTGCGGTGGTAGCAACGGTGTGGCTGTGCCCGGGCCAGGGCGCGCAAAAAGTCGGCATGGGCAAGGACCTCGCGGAGCGGTTTCCCGCCGCGCGCGACACCTTCGCCGCTATCGATGACGCCCTCGGCGTCGACCCCCCGCTCTCGCGCGTGATGTTCGACGGGCCGGAGGACGAGCTCACCGCGACGCACAACGCCCAACCGGCGATCCTGGCGCACAGCGCCGCGGTGTTCGCCGCGCTCGGCGCGACGGCGAACGGCGCCGCGTGCGCCGCCGGGCACTCGCTCGGCGAGTACACCGCGTACATCGCCGCCGGCGCCCTCACGGCCCCCGAGGCCGCCAAGCTGGTGCGGCGCCGCGGCGAGCTGATGCACAAGGCGGGCGAGGAGCGCCCGGGCATGATGGCGGCGGTCCTGGGGCTCGCGACGGCGCAGGTCGCGGCGGCGTGCGAGGAAGCGTCGCGCCAGGGGAGCGTCGCAGTCGCCGCGAACCTCAACGCCCCCGACCAGACCGTGATCTCGGGCGACCCCGACGCCGTGGCCCGCGCCGGCGAGGGCTGCAAGGCGCGCGGCGCCAAACGCGTCGTCCCGCTCAAAGTGAGCGGCGCGTTCCACTCGCCCCTCATGGCGCCGGCCGCGCAGCATCTCCTCGTCGCGCTCGAGCGCGCGCCGTTCGCCGATCCCGCCGTGCCCGTGATCGCCAACGCGACGGCGGAGGCCGTGAAGGACGCGACCCGCGCGCGCCGGCTGCTCATCGACCAGCTCACGGCCCCCGTGCGCTGGGTCGAATGCATGCAGCACGCCGCGCGCCTCGCCGGCGAAGGGGCGCGCTTCCTCGAAATCGGGCCGGGGACGGTGCTGGCGGGGCTCTTGAAGCGGATCGTCCCGGGGGCGAACGTGGTGAGCCTGGGGACCGCGGATGAGGTGGCGAAGTTCCTGGAGGCGGCGTGAAGATCGACCTGACGGGCAAGGTCGCGCTGGTGACCGGCGGCACCCGGGGCATCGGCCACGACATCTGCCGGGCCTTCACCGCCGCCGGCGCGAAAGTGGCGCTGTGCGCCCGCGACGGCGCGAAGGCGGGCGAGGTGGCCCGGGCCCTGGGCGGCGGCGCCAGGGGCTACGCCTGCGACGTCGGGCTGGCGGCGCCCGTCGAGGCGATGGTAAACGCCGTCGAAAAGGACTTCGGGCAGATCGACGTCCTCGTCAACAACGCCGGCTTCACCAAGGACAACCTGCTGTTCCGCCTGACGGAAGCCGACTGGGACACGGTGATGGACACGAACCTGAAGGGCGCCTTCCTGATGACCAAGTACGGTGCCCGCGGGATGATCAAGCGCCGCTGGGGCCGGGTCGTCAACATCACCAGCGTGGTGGGGCTGAACGGCAACAAGGGACAGTCGAACTACGCCGCGTCCAAAGCGGGGATGATCGGGTTCACCAAGTCGGTGGCCAAAGAGCTGGCCTCGCGCAACGTCCTGGTCAACGCCGTCGCGCCGGGCTATATCGACACCGAGCTGACGCGGGGCATCTCCGAGGAAGCCAAGAAGTACCTGCAGGACAACATTCCCCTGGGACGGCTGGGCCAGGGGTCCGATATCGCCGGCGCCGTCCTCTTTCTCGCCTCCGACTTCGCCAGCTACATTACGGGGCAGGTCCTGGTCGTCGATGGCGGGATGGTGATGTGAGCAGGCACCCCTTTACCTCCGCTGAGGGTCACCCATGGCAATGGACATGAAGCAGCTCGAGGAGAAGGTGAAGGACATCATCGTCGAGGAGTTGGGGGTCGAGCGCGACAAGCTCACCAACGACGCCAGTTTCATGGAGGACCTCGGCGCCGACAGCCTCGACACGGTCGAGCTCGTCATGGCCTTCGAGAAGGAATTCGACATCGACATCCCGGACGAAGAGGCGGAGAAGCTCCGCACCGTGGGCGCGGCCTTGCAGTACCTCCACGAGAAGATGGGGAAGGGCAAGTAGTGAAGCGCCGCGTGGCGGTCACGGGCCTCGGCTTCGTGACGCCGGTGGGGAACGACGTCGCCACGAGCTGGGAAGCGCTCGTCGCCGGCCGGTCGGGGGCGGGGCCGATCACGCGCTTCGACCCCGCGCAGCTCCCGGTGCGCTTCGCCTGCGAGGTGAAGGGGTTCGACGCCGCCCGCTATCTGGAGAAGAAAGAGATCCGCCGCTACGACCTGTTCGCGCAGTTCGCGATCGGGGCCGCGGTCCAGGCGGTGAGCGAGGCGTGCCTCGAGAAAACGGGGACGCTCGATCCCAAGCGGGTCGGGGTGATCATCGGGTCCGGGACGGGCGGGATCGCGACGTTCGAAGAAAACATGCGCGCCTACATGGAGAAGGGGCCCGGGCGTGTGTCGCCGTTCTTCGTTCCGATGTTCATGTCCAACGTCGCATCGGCGCTGGTGTCGATGCGGTACGGGTTCCAGGGCCCGAACTATTGCACGTCCTCCGCGTGCGCGACCTCGGGCCATTCGTTGGGCGACGCCTTCCGCCTGATCCAGCACGACGAGGCGGACGTGATGATCGCCGGCGGGTCCGAGGCGGCGATCACCCCCCTCGCTGTCGCCAGCTTCGCCAACATGAAGGCGCTGTCCGAGCGGAACGACGACCCGGCCACCGCGTCCCGCCCGTTCGACAAGGACCGCGACGGCTTCGTGATGGGCGACGGCGCGGCCATCGTCATCCTGGAAGAGTGGGAGCGCGCCAAGCAGCGGGGCGCGAAGATCTACGCCGAGATGGTCGGCTACGGGATGACCGCGGATGCTTACCACATCACGGCGCCGGCGCCCGACGGCTCCGGAGCGCAGGAGGCGATGCGCCTGGCGATGCACGACGGCGGCATCCGGCTGGACGAGGTGGGGTACATCAACGCCCACGGCACATCCACGCCGCATGGCGACGCCGCCGAAACAGCGGCGGTGAAAACGGTGTTCGGCGACCGCGCGCGCCACCTGATCTTCGGGTCCACAAAGTCGATGACCGGCCATCTGTTGGGTGCGGCGGGCGCGCTGGAGTTCGCGATCTGCGCGCTCGCGCTGCAGCACGGCGTGATCCCGCCGACGATCAATCAGTTCCATCCCGATCCCGCCTGCGACCTCGATTCCGCGCCGAACCACGCCGTCCGGCGCCAGGTGGAGGTGGCGCTCTCGAACTCGTTCGGGTTCGGGGGGCACAATGTGACCCTGGCCGTGCGGAGAGCAGCGTGAAGGACGGCCTGATGGCCGGACGGCCCAACGGCCGGGGGGGCGGCCCGACCGATCCCGCCCTCGCCCCGATTGCCCAGAAGGTCGCTCGCGGAGAGCGGCTCACGCGCGAGGATGGCCTCGCGCTTTTTGCATCTGCCGACCTCCTCACCATCGGCCGCCTCGCCGATCAGGCCAACGGCCGCAAGAACGGCGACCGCGTCTACTTCGCGGCGAACCAGCACCTCAACCCGACCAACGTCTGCATCCTGCGCAACACGTGCGTGTTCTGCTCCTTCGCACGGATGCCGAAGGAAGACGGCGCCTACACGCGGAGCCTCGAGGAGGTCTTTGCCGAGGCCGACGCCGCGCGCGACAACCCCACGCGCGAGTTTCACATCGTGGGCGGGCTCCATCCCAAGCTGAGCCTCGACTACTACCTCGACATGTTCCGCGGCCTCAAGGCGCGGCACCCCGAGGTGATGATCAAGGCGCTGACCGCCGTGGAGGTCGCCCACCTCGCGCGAATCGAGGGGATGGAGGTTGGCGAGGTTCTGAAGGCCATGAAGGAGGCGGGCGTCGATTCGATGCCGGGGGGCGGCGCGGAGGTGTTCTCACCCGCCGCGCGCGCCACCATCGCCGACCGCAAGCTCAGCGGCGAGGAGTGGCTCGCGGTGCATCGCGACGCGCACCGACTCGGCATCCCGTCCAACTGCACGATGCTGTACGGGCACGTCGAGACCCTGGCCGACCGGGTGGACCACCTGCTGGCCCTGCGCGCGCTCCAGGACGAGACGCGCGGGTTCCTTACCTACATCCCGCTCGCCTACCATCCCGACCACAACGAGCTGGGAGAGGCGCTGGGACGGACGGGGACCGCGACGACGGGGTTCGACGACTTGAAGAACATCGCCGTGGGACGCTTGCTGCTCGACAACATTCCTCACGTGAAGACCCACTGGCCGATGGTGACGCCGTTCATTTCCCAGGTGGCTCTGACATTCGGGTGCGACGACCTCGAAGGCACCGTCGTGTTCGAGCGCGTCTACCACGAGGCCGGGGCGCCCACGCCGATGTGGCTGTCGTACGACGAGATCATCACGCTGATCCGCGGCGCGGGGAAACAGCCGGTGGAGCGCGACTCGCTCTACGGGGCGGTGCGCACGTTCGAGGGTTATGTGCCGCAGTCGGTCTCGGCGCCCCCGTCGGGACCGGTCGGCGAGGTGTTCCAAATTCGCCCGCGCCGAACCGCTGCGCCGGGCAGGCGGTCCCTAAAGGACGCCGCGGGCGGTCAGGCGGTCGCCACCGTCGTGGACGGTGCCGAGTGAGGACGCTGGTCGAGGTTCGCGTGCGCCTGACTGACCCCCGGCGCAAGCCCGGGGATCACCAACACCCGAGGGGTCGGGTTTGGGTCCCACCCCGGGCGCAAGCCCGGGGATCACCAACACCCGAGGGGTCGCGCTTGGGTCCCACCCCGGGCGCAAGCTCGCGGATCACCAGCACCCGAGGGGTCGGGTTTGGGTCCCACCCCGGGTGCAAGCCCGCGGAAGGACCAAACCCCCGCGGCTCAGGTTGTTGTAAACCCCGGGCTCGCGCCCGGGGTCGGTCAGCCACATGAGGGTGGGAAGGATCGGCTACATCAACTGCGCCCCCGTGTACGGGGCGATCGATCGGGGGATCGTGCGCGCCCCCGGCGAGCTGGTCACCGGCACCCCCGCCGAGTTGAACGATCTGCTCGTGGCCGGCGAGTTGGACATGAGTGTGATCAGCGCCATCGAGTACGCCCGGCACGCCAAGGATCTCGTGCTGCTGCCCGACATCGCGATCTCGTGCGACGGGCCGGTGCGCAGTGTGGCGTTGTTCAGCAGACGGACGGTCGGACAGTTGGATGGACGGACGGTACTGCTCTCCGCGTCGTCCCGCACATCCGTCGCCTTGCTCGAGCTGCTGTGCAAGGACGTCTGGAAGATCAAGCCCAGGCTCGCCGAGGCGCGTGCGGAGGCGCAGGACCTGGCCGCCCTGGCCGAGCTGCCGCACGAGGCCGTGCTGGTGATCGGCGACGCGGCGCTCGCGCTCGCCGCGCGGGGCACCTATCCCCACCGCTACGACCTCGGCACCGAGTGGAAGCAGTGGACGGGCTTGCCGTTCGTGTTCGCCGTGTGGGCCGCTCGAAGGGCGGCTGACCCCGCTGCGGTGCAGCGGGGTCACCAATCCCTCCTGGCCTCCCGCGCCTGGGGCCTCGCGCACCTGGATCTGCTCGCCGAGGACGCCGCCGGGGCGACGGGCGTCCCGCTCGAGGCCTGCCGCGCGTACCTGGAGGGGCTCGACTACGCGTTCACGTACAAGCATCTCGCCGGACTCACCGATTTCTTCCGCCGGCTCGCCGCGCAAGGGATCGTGCCCGACGGGACGCTCCAATTCCTGCAGGTGGCCTGACGATGCCCGACCGCATCGATCGGACCACGAGCGAGTTCCAGAGCTATGTCGAGCTCTACGAGCGCGCGCCGCTGCTCGAGCTGGGCCGGCTCGCCGACGAGACGCGCTGGAAGCTGCACCCCGAGAACGTCGTCACGTACATCATCGACCGGAACATCAACTACACGAACGTCTGCGTTGCCGACTGCAAGTTCTGCGCGTTCTACCGGCGGCCCAAGCATGGGGAGGGGTATCTCCTCTCCTTCGAGGAGATCGGCCGGAAGATCGACGAGCTGAAGGCGATCGGCGGCGTGCAGATTCTGATGCAAGGCGGGCACAACCCCTACATCCCGTTCGCGTGGTATCTCGACCTGCTGCGCTACATCAAGCGCAACCACCCGATCCACATCCACGGGTTCTCGCCGTCCGAGGTGGACTTCTTCGCCGGCCGGTTCGGGATGACGATCGCGGAGGTCATCAAGGAGCTGATGGCCGCCGGGCTCGACTCGATTCCGGGCGGCGGCGGTGAGATCCTGGTGCAGGAAGTGCGCGACCGCGTCGCGAAAAAGAAAGCCGGCGCCGACCGCTGGCTCGAGGTCATGGAGATCGCGCACGGGCTCGGCCTCAAGACGTCGGTCACCATGATGTACGGTCTGGGCGAGAGCCTGGCGGACCGCATCGAGCACCTGTTTCGCGTCCGCGAGGTGCAGCGCCGCACGCGCGGGTTCACCGCGTTCATCTGCTGGCCGCTCCAGCCGGAGAACTCGGAGCTGGCGCACCTGCCCAAGACCGACGCGGTCACGTATCTCAAGACGCAGGCGATCGCCCGCATCGTGCTCCCCGACGTGCCCAACATCCAGGCGTCGTGGGTGACAATGGGGATGAAGGTGGGCCAGGTGGCGCTGCGCTTCGGGGCCAACGACTTCGGATCGCTCATGATGGAGGAGAACGTGGTGTCGGCCGCGAACACGACCCACCGGACGACGCTCGCGGAGATGCAGCGGCTGATCGCCGACGCCGGCTACACGCCCAAGCAGCGCAAGCAGGACTACACGATTCTCGAGGATGCCGCGTGATGCGGATGCGTCGTGGCTGACGTCCTGATTCTCGTCGGCTCCGAGAGCGACAAGCCTCGGATCGAGCCCGCCTTCGAGGTCCTCTCCAAGGCGGGCGTCTCGTACGAGTTCCACGTGTCGTCCGCGCACCGCCAGCCCGAGCAGACGAGCGAGCTGGTGAAGAGCGCCCGGAAGAAGGGCTTCAAGGTCGTGATCGCGGGCGCGGGCCTGTCCGCCGCGCTGCCCGGCTTCGCCGCCTCCCTCACCGACCTGCCCGTGATCGGGGTGCCGTTCGCGGTGGGGGCGCTGAACGGGCTCGACGCCCTGCTCGCGACGGTCCAGGTCCCGCCCGGCGTGCCCGTGGCGACGGTAGGGGTGGACAACCCGAAGAACGCGGCGCATCTGGCGATCCGCATCCTCCACGTCTGATGGTCCGCGTCGGCATCGGCTACGACTCGCACCAGTTCGCCCCGAAGGGCTCGAAACGCAAGCTGATCCTCGGCGGCGTCGAGATTCCGCACGACCACGGGCTGGCCGGTCACTCTGACGCCGACGCCGTGGCGCACGCCGTCACCGATGCCCTGCTCGGCGCCGCGGGCCTGGGCGACATCGGGCGCATGTTTCCCAGCCATGAACCCCGGTGGAAGGACGCCAACTCGATTCACTTGCTGAACCAGGCCTTCTTGAAGGTCGTGGAAGCGGGTTTCCAGTTCGTGCACGCCGACGTCACGATCATCGCCGAGCGCCCGAAGGTGGCGGCGCACGCCGACAAGATGCAGGCGACCCTTGCCGAGGCGCTCCTCGCCGGTCCGGCGCACGTGTCCGTGAAAGCCAAGACGAACGAGGGGATGGGGTGGATCGGCCGGGGCGAGGGGATCGCCGTCCTGGCCGTCGTGACCATCCAGGAGCCCGCCGAGCCTCGGATGTCTGGCGGGTTGACGGGGATGCCCTGATCGGGTGTCCGGCCTCCTCGCCTTCCTCGAATCCCTCCCCCCCGCGCCGCTCTACGGCCTGATCGCCGCGCTCGCCGCCGTCGAGAACATCTTTCCGCCCGTCCCCGCTGACACGGCGGTGGCGCTGGGCGCCTTTCTCGCCGGGCGCGGCGTGATGAGCCCCTGGCTCGTCTTCGCGCTCACCTGGACGGCGAACGTCGCGTCGGGGGCGGCGGTCTATGGGGTGGCCCGCCGCTACGGCCGGGACGTGTTTCGGGGCCTGCTCGGCCGGCGACTCTTCTCCGATGCCACGATCGCCCACATCGAGGAGCAGTACCGGCGCCACGGCGTGGTGGCCATCTTCTTGTCGCGGCTCCTCCCCGTGTGGCGCGGCGTGGTGATGCCGTTCGCCGGCATCGCCCGCGTCCCTCCGGCTCAGGCTCTCGTGCCGTTGGCGCTCGCCTCGGCGCTGTACTACGGCGCCCTCACGTTCTTCGTCGCCACCCTGGGGACCAACCTGGAGCAGGTGCTCGGCGTGCTGGGCCATGTGAATACGGTCCTCGGCGTCGTCGCCGCGGTGTTACTCTTGACCGTAGCTCTATGGATCGTGCGCCGACTGAAGCGCTAGCTCGAGCCTTCCGCCTCGAGCAGTTCCACGACTATCTCGCGCTGGAGGCAGGGAACAGCCCGCACACCGTCGAGAACTACGTGCGCGACGTGCGCCGCCTGGCCGAGTACGCGGTAGCGAAGGGAGCGCGGCAGCCCGAGCACGTCACCGCCGCGCAACTGCGGGAGTTCATCTACTCCCTGAAGGACCTGGGGCTCGCCGCCACCACGATTCGCCGGCAGATCTCGGCGTTGCGCACGTATTTCAGGTTCCTTGTGGGGGAGGGGATCGTGGCGCGCGACCCGAGCGAGCGGATCGAGTCGCCCAGGCGCTGGCGGGCCCTCCCCACCGTCCTGACCGTCGCCGAAATCGACCGGTTGCTCGCCGCGCCCAACACCGACGAGCCGCTCGCCATCCGCGACCGGGCGTTGCTCGAATTCGCCTACGCCACCGGCGTGCGCGTGTCCGAGCTGGTGGCCCTGAAGCTCCAGGACATCCAGTTCGAAGAAGGGATCGCGCGCGTGTTCGGGAAGGGCGCCAAGGAGCGGTTGGTCCCGGTGGGCCGCCGGGCGCTGGGCGCCGCGGCCCTGTACGCACGCGAGATCCGTCCGACGCTGGACCGGGGTAAGGCGCGGGGCATCCTGTTCCTCAACGCCCGCGGCACACCGCTGACCCGCGTGGGGGCGTGGGGCATCATCAGGGCCACGGCCCGCCGGGCGGGGATCACCAAACGCGTGACTCCGCACACCCTGCGGCACACCTTCGCCACGCATCTGCTCGAGGGGGGAGCGGACCTGCGGGCGGTGCAAGAGATGTTAGGACACGTTGACCTCTCCACCACCCAGCTCTACACGCATGTCGACCGGGACTACCTGCGGACCGTCCACAAGACCTACCACCCGCGCGCATGATGCGCCCCCGCCCGCCGGTCTGGGTCTTTGTCTCCGCCGCCTGGCTCGGCCCCGCGATCCTAGCCGCGTTCCAGGCGTACGTGCAGGGCCGGCTCGGCAGCCGCGAGCCGGCGACGTGGCGCAGCCTCCTCTGGGAAGGCGGCGACTGGCTGCTGTACGCCATCCTCACGCCGGCGGTGTTCTGGTTCGCGCGTCGCTACCCGCTCACCCGCGGCACGCTCGCCCGACGGGTCCCCATACACATGCTCGCCGCCATCCTGCTGTGCGCCGGGTGGGCAGGCGGGGGGATACTCCTCAGCTGGGCGCTGTTTCGCTCGACGCCGTACGGTGGCGGGGTCCTGGGCTGGTTCTTCACCTCGCTCCCCTTTGGGGTCGCGGTCTACTTCGCCGTCCTCGGCGTGGAGCACGCCGTGTTCTATTTCGTCGAGGCGCGGGAGCGGGAGACTCAGGCGGCGCGACTGTCCGCCCAACTCGCAGAAGCGCGGCTGGGCGCGCTCCGGATGCAGATGCAGCCGCATTTCCTGTTCAACAGCCTGAACGCCATCACCGTGATCGTCCGCGACCGCGATACCGCTACCGCCACCCGGATGCTGGAGCACCTGGGGGAGATGCTGCGCCGGGTGATGCGCGCCGACCGCCCGCAGGAAGTGACGCTGGCCGAGGAGCTGGACTTCGTGCGTCAGTACCTGGCGATCGAGGAAGTCCGTTTCTCCGATCGCCTGCGGCCCGTGTTCGCCGTGGACCCGAGCCTCCTCTCGACGGCGGTCCCCGAGTTCCTGCTCCAGCCACTGGTGGAGAACGCGCTGCGGCACGGGCTCGCCAAGCGGGTGACCGCCACGCTGCTCCGGATCGAGGCGCGACGGGAGGGAGACGAGCTGGTGCTCACGGTGACCGACGATGGCCCCGGTCCCGGCGGCACCGCGGCCGAGCCGAGTGAAGGCGTGGGCCTCGGCAATACCCGCGAGCGGCTCGCGACTCTCTACGGCGATCGCGCCCGCCTCGAGCTGGAGCGGACGCCGGAGGGCGGCGCGCGAGTGACCGTCCGCCTTCCGTATCGCGAGCTGGAGCGTGCGCGTGGCTGACATCCGGGCCCTGATCGTGGACGATGAGCCGCTCGCGCGCCGCGGGATCCGCCAACTCCTGGCGCCGTATCCCGACATCGTGGTGGTGGGCGAGTGCCGCGATGGGCGCGAAGCGGTGCGAGCCCTGGCGACGCTGAAGCCCGACGTCGTCTTCCTGGATGTCCAAATGCCCGGCCTCGACGGGATGAGCGTGATCCGCATCCACGGCGCTCACCGGATGCCCGTCACGGTGTTCGTCACCGCGCACGACGAGTTCGCGGTCCGGGCCTTCGAGGCGCAGGCGCTCGACTATCTGGTGAAGCCGCTGGTCGAGGCGCGGTTCCGTGCCACCATCGCCCGGGTGCGGGAACGGATCCGGGTCCACGACGCCGTGGCCCTGGCCGGTCGGCTCGCCGCGCTGCTCAATGGCGAGGCCACACCCCGTACGACGGCGCCGCGCACCGGCGCGCCGATCGCCGTGCCCACCGCGACCGGCGAGCAACTGATCGATCCCGGCGAGATCGACTGGATCGCCGCCGAGGACGATCACGCGGGAATCCACGCCGGGGCCAGGCACTGCCGCGTGCGCGAATCGCTCTCGGCACTCGAGGCGCGGCTCGATCCCGCCCAGTTCGTCCGCATCCATCGCTCGGCGATCGTGCGGCTCGACGAGATCCGCGAATGGAAGACGGGAGCCTCCGGGACTGAGGCCGTGGTCGTGCTCCGCGACGGGACCGAGCTGCCGGTGAGCCGGCGCCGGCTGGCGCGCGTGAAGGCGCTGCTCCGGCCCGCTCGCCGTTCACCGTAACGGGGACACCGCCCGCCGCGCGAAAACCGCCGTTCGCCGCCTGCGCATTGACGGGTCCCAGAGCCGCTCGTACGGTCAGGGACACCTTCCCGCATCGAGGTCCTCATGCGATACGTCGTTCTCCTGGTGTCGACGGTGGCGATCGCGGCCCCGCTGTCCGCGCAGACCCCGGCCCAGCGTACACCGGAGCAGCTGCGGGCGTCCTATGACGCCCATCAAGGTGACTTCGACTACCTGCTCGGCGATTGGGAGTTCACCTCCGTGAGTCGCGAGTACGGGAACGGTCACGGATACTGGAGCGCGCTGCGCCTCGTCGACGCGGGCGGCGCGCTGATCCTCGACGAGTATCGCGTCGTCGGTGACAGCGGGCAGACGTGGTACGTGACCAACACACTGCGCGCCTACAACGCCATGCAGGATCGGTGGGAGCTCGTCTCCACGGATCAGGGCAATGGACTGCAGGACATGGGTACCGCGCGGCGGGTCGGGGCGGAGATGCACATCGAGCAACGGTTCGGCGTCGGGGGCCCCAACCCCTCGCTCTGGCGGATCCGCTACTACGACATCCGGGCCGATCGCTTCTCCTGGGTCGGCGACCGCTCCACGGACGGCGGCAAGACGTGGACGACGAGCTGGCTGCGGATCGAGGCGCGCCGGATCGGGCCGCCGCGGACACTTGGCCCGCTGGCCCCCGCACGGTAGGACCTACCGCTCCTCTATGGCGTCTGGGCGGTGGCGGTCGGCCTGCTGTATCTTGCCTGCCGATGGTTCGCGGATCTGAAAGCGAGGAGGCAGGACTGGGGGCTCCGCTACCTCTGACGACTGCCGATCCGGGGGCGGCTGCATGAGCCGCCCTCATTCGTCGCGTCAGCGGTATCGCGAATTCCTCCAGGCCTACAAGCAACGCCGCCTCGACGACTCGGGCGAGACGGCCGCGGAGGCGCCGGCGCCGGACGCCGAGCGCGCGCCTCCCGAGAAACGTCGGGAGTACCTGCGCGACTACCTCCGCTGGCTCTGGCCGCACCGCTACGCGACCGCCGCGGTCTTCGGGTTGGCCCTGCTGGGCGCCGGCGTGGAGATGATCGAGCCGCTGTTCATGCGGTACATCATCGACCGCGTGCTCCTCAATTCGACGCTGACCACGGCGTCCCGGCTCGCCCACCTCAACCTCGCGGGGGCCGCCTTCGTCGGCGTGATCATCCTCTCCAATCTCGTCGGCGCACTCCGGGACTACCGCCAGCGCCTGCTCAACTCACGCGTCATCCTCACGCTGCGGCGCGCGCTATTCAAGCGGCTGCTGCACCTCCCGTTGCCCAAGTTGTGGCAGATGAAGACGGGCGGCATCCTGTCCCGTCTCACGGGCGACGTCGAAACGACGACCGGGCTCCTCCAGATGGCCATCGTGTCGCCCGCCCTCTCGGTGATCCGCTTGGTGATCGCCGTCGGCGTACTGCTGGTGCTGAACTGGCGCCTGGCGTTGACGGCCATCGTCGTCATCCCGGGCGCCATGCTGATGAGCCTCATTTTCGCGCGGCGCGTCCGGCCCATCTACCGCTCGGTCCGCAAGGACGTGGAGCAGGTCGACGGCCGGGTGGGCGAATCGTTCTCGGGGATCCGTGTGGTGCGCGCGTTCCGGCGGGAGATGTGGGAACTGTTGGACTACATGCTCGGCCGCCACACCGTGCTGCGCAAGGAGATGTTCGCACATCGCCGCGAGCTGTTCCTGTGGACCTCGTGGGGCCTGCTCCAGGCGGCCGTCAACGTCGTGATCGTCTGGTTCGGCGGCTATATGAACGTCATGGGCACGGCCTCGATCGGCGACATCATGGCGTTCCAGTGGTACACGTTCTTGCTGATGGGCCCGGTGTGGAACATCGTCAATTCCTTCTCGGAGCTGCAACGCTCCCTGGCCGCGATGGAGCGCGTGTTCGAGGTCCTGGCGACGCCCGACGACAAACCCGACCGCCCCGGGGCCCGGCCGGCGCCGCGCGTCGTGCACGAGATCCGGTTCGAGAACGTGGACTTCGAGTACCACGACGGCCAGACGGTGGTCCGCGACTTCAGCGTCGCCGTGCCGGGCGGCTCGGTGGTCGCCCTGGTGGGCCGGAGCGGGGCGGGGAAAACGACGGTCACGGACCTGGTGGCGCGGTTTCACGACCCCACCCGGGGACGCATTCTGCTCAACGGCTCGGATATCCGCGACTTTCGGCTGCGCACCTATCGCGACCTGCTGGCGATCGTTCAGCAAGACGTCTTCCTGTTCGACGGATCGGTGCGGGACAACATCGGCTACGGCCGGCGCCACGCCACCGACGCCGAGATCGAGGACGCCGCCCGGCGCGCCAATGCGCACGAATTCATCGTCCGGTTGCCCCAGCAGTACGAGACGTTCATCGGCGAGCGGGGCGTCAAGTTGTCGGGGGGCCAGCAGCAACGCCTGGCCATTGCGCGGGCGCTCGTCGCCTCGCCCCAGATCCTCATCCTCGACGAGGCCACGAGCAACCTGGACACGGAAAGCGAGCAGCTGATTCAGGCGTCGATGGCCACGCTGCTCGCCGGGCGCACCACGTTCATGATCGCCCATCGCCTGTCCACGATCCGCCGCGCCGACTTGATCCTGCTGATGGAAGACGGCGTCGTCACCGAGCGCGGGAGTCACGAGGAGCTGATGAGCGCCCGTGGGACCTACCACGACATGGTCCTGCGGCAGGTGGAATCGCGCGGCGAGAACGTCGAAGAAGGCTGGCGCTGAGGTTGACGAGTTGCTGGCAGCCCGGTACCGTTAGCCTCGCGTGACAGGACGCACCCCGTCCGCGGGAAGGGCCGAGCCCACCTGAGCAGACCGTTGGTACAATCCCGATCTTCTTTCAGCCCGTCGTGCGGACGCGGGCGGTCTTGAAAGGAGATCGCCGTGTCCGCGTCATCCTCGCGCCTTCCTCCGCGCCCGTCGCTGGAGCAGCTCCGCAAACAGGCCAAAGAACGGCTGCGGCAACTCCGCGCCGCAGATCCGACGGCGACGCTCGCCGACGCACAATTCGCGTTGGCGCGGGAGTACGGCTTCGAGAGCTGGCCCAAGCTCGTGGATCACGTCGAGGCGTCGCGCCTCGGCCTGAGCTCGGTACCCCCCTTCTATAAGATCGACGCGCTGCACCAGACGATCGAGCCGCACCCCCCTCTCTCCGACGCGGACTGGGACACGATCTTCGCCGTCATGAAAGAACGGACCATCACCGGCATCAACGCCGCCAGCCTGACCGACAGCGCGATGGAACGCCTGTCACGGCTCGACTTCGTCACACGAATCAACGTGGGCGGCGCGCGACGGCTCACCGACGAGGGACTCCAGCACCTGGCGCACATGCCACAACTGGAGGAGCTCGATGTGAGCGGCTCTCACAGCCTGCTCACCGACCGCGGGCTGGAAGTGTTGCGCCAGCTCAAGCGGCTCAGGAGGTTTCAGATGTGCTGGGCGCAGCGCGTCACGGATGCCGGCGTAGCCAACCTGGCGTTTTGCCCCCACCTGGAGCGCGTGGACCTGATGGGTACGCCCACGGGCGACGGCGCGATCAATGCGCTCAGGGGCATGCGCCAGCTGCGACATTTCAAGACCGGCACGTTGGTCACCGATGCCGGGCTCCCCCTCCTGCACGACTTGCCGGTCTTCAAGCGGTGGCAGGGCGGGGAGATCAAGTACGACCTGATGAGCTTCGACGCCGAGCCGAACGGCCTGCTGTTGGACGGACCCTTCACCAACCGCGGCATCGCCAGCCTGGTCGGGCTCGACGGCCTGTTCGGCCTGAACTTCTTCTGGCACTGCCCGTCGTTCACGGGCGACGGTCTCGCGGCGCTCGCGGCCCTGCCCAACCTCGGCTTTCTGGGCTGCCACGCGGAGCGCTGCGATGACGTAGCCATGCGCCACATCGCGGCGATCCCCAAGCTGCGCATGCTGATGGGCCAGGGCACCGTGGCCAGCGACGACGGCTTTGCCGCGCTGAGCCGCTCGCAGACGATCGAGTACATCTGGGGCCGTGAGTGTCCCAACCTCCAAGGGCGGGGGTTCGCCGCGCTGGCGGCGATGCCGGCGCTGCGGGGACTCGCCGTGAGCTGCCAGCGCGTGGAGGACGCGGCGCTCTCCGCGTTGCCCCGCTTCCCCGCGCTGCAGGAGCTCCTACCGATGGACGTCCCGGACGAGGGCTTCCGTCACGTCGGTCGCTGCGAGCAGCTCGAGCGCTTGTGGTGCATGTATTGCCGGGACACGGGAGACGTTGCCACCGAGCACCTCGCCGGCTTGTCCAGGTTGAAGACCTATTACGCGGGCAAGACGCGCATTACCGACCGGAGCCTGGTGATCCTGGGGCGCATGGCCTCGCTCGAGCGCCTCGAGTTCTGGGAGTGCGCGGGTATCACCGATGCGGGCGTGGCGCAGCTGGCCGGTCTCCCGAAGCTGCGCGAGATCAGCCTCGACAGTCTGCGGAACGTCACCCGGAAGGGCGCGGCGGTCTTTCCCACCAGCGTCCGCGTGAGCTACTCGGCCTGAGGCCCCGACGCGCGTAGATTACGGCATGACTTCAGCGCTGGACCCGCGCCGGTCGCCTGGCGAGGAGGTCGCCAACAGCATCAGTCACGGCGTGGGTCTCGTCGCCGCGCTCGGCGCGGTGCCGTTCCTGCTCAGCGCCGCCTTCCGTGATGGGAGCACGTTCCGGATCGTGGGCGCGAGCGTGTTCGCGGCGACGCTGGTGCTCCTGTACGCCACCTCGACGGTGTATCACGCCCTGCCGCGCCACGGGGCCAAGCGTGTGTTTCGGATCCTCGATCACGCCGCGGTCTTCCTCCTGATCGCCGGCACCTACACGCCGTTCACGCTCGGCGCGCTGCGGGGTGGGTGGGGCTGGACCCTGTTCGGCACGGTGTGGACGCTGGCGCTGTTGGGGATCGCGTTCACCGCGGCGGGGGGACTCCGCCACCCCAGGCTCGCGACCGGCATCTATCTCGCCATGGGATGGCTGGTCCTGATCGCGATCCGGCCGCTGTGGCTGCGCGTCCCGCCGGCCGGCTTGGTCTGGCTCGCGGCCGGGGGCATCGCCTACACCGCCGGCGTCGGCTTCTTCGCCGCCAAACGGCTGCCCTACCACCACTTGATCTGGCACCTTCTGGTGCTCGCGGGCAGCGCGTGCCACTTCGTCGCGGTGTTGCGCTACGCGGCCTGACACCTGGGTTGGTCTCGCGCTGCTGTTGGCCCTGCGCGGCTCGCCGCTCGACGTGCCGGCGGCGGGGCAGGGGGGAGAAGAGGCACGCGCGTGGATGTTCGGTCCCTTCGACAAGCCCGCGGCGGTCAACCCGGCGATCACGCCCAATCCCGCCTCGCGGTTTCACTCCCCCCTGAACGACAGCCTCGTGCGGTGGGAGGCGTATGCCACGTTCAATCCGGCCGCCGTCGTGAGGGACGGCAAGGTGTACGTGCTGTACCGCGCCGAAGACGCGACGGGGGAGATGCGGATCGGCGGTCACACCTCGCGCCTCGGGCTGGCGGAGAGCAGCGACGGCCTGCGCTTCACGCGCCGCAGCGCGCCCGTGCTGTACCCCGACAAGGACGCACAGGAGCGCTACGAGTGGCCCGGGGGCGTCGAGGATCCGCGCATCGTCGAGGCGGACGACGGCACGTACGTCCTCACGTACACGCAGTGGAACCGCGACATCCCCCGCCTCGCGATCGCCACGTCCCAGGACCTCATCCACTGGACGAAGCACGGCCCCGCCTTTGCGAACGCCGCCGGCGGCAAGTACCGGAACCTCGAGTCGAAGTCGGGGGCCATCGTGAGCCGGGTGGATGGGGATCGCATCGTCGCCACGCGCGTGAACGGCAAGTACTGGATGTACTTCAACGTCCCCGACATCCTCGTCGCGACGTCGGACAACCTCCTCGAGTGGACGCCGCTGGCGGACGCCGACGGCCGCCTAGTGAAGGTCCTCTCTCCTCGCCCCGGGTATTTCGACTCCTGGCTGGTCGAGGGCGGCCCGCCCGCAATCATCACGGCACATGGCATTCTGGTGCTCTATAACGCGGGCAACAGCGGCCAGTACGGCGATCCCCGTCTGCCGGCCCGGGTGTACACGGGCGGCCAGGCCCTGTACGATCTTCGCAATCCGCTCAAGCTGATTGCCCGGTCCGATGTCCCGTTCATCCAACCCACCGAGGCGTACGAGCGGACGGGACAATACCCGGAGGGAACGACGTTCGTGGAAGGGCTGGTTCCGTTCCAGGGACGCTGGTATTTGTACTACGGCACGGCCGACTCGCGGGTCGGCGTGGCGGTCTGGGATCCGCGGCGCAGGAGTGGTCGCTAGATGCTCCCGATCATGTGGCTCGTGGCGCTGGTGGCGGGCGGTGTGCACGTCCTGATCTTCTGTATGGAAAGCCTGTGGTGGACCACGCCGCCGGTGCGCCAGCGGTTTCGCCAGAACCAACAGCAAGCGGACACCACGAGGGTGTTGGCATTCAACCAGGGGTTCTATAATCTGTTCCTGGCGGTCGGCACGTTCGCCGGGCTCGCGCTCACCCTCGTGGGGTTTCCGGGGGCGGGCCTGATCCTCCTGTCGTGGAACTGCCTCTCGATGCTGGCCGCGGCGGTCGTGGTGGCCGCGTCGGCCCCGGCGTTGCGGCGGGGTGCGGTGATCCAAGGGGCCGCGCCATTGCTCTTCCTGTTGCTCGTCGCCGTTCATTTCGTCTAACTGCAAAAGGGGAGCCTTCCCGTGAGGGACATCATCACAGGTGCGGTACTCATCGGCATCGGCTTCGCGTTTGGCGGCTCCGTCTTTCTGGGCGACTTCAGCACGCTCAACATCATTTTTGACGGCCTCGGCGTGTTTTTCATTGTCAAAGGCGTGATCAAGCTCCTCAAGAGCAAGCAAGCGGCCTGATCAATGGATTTCGATCTCGACCGGTCGATCGAGGTGTTGGGCCGCTCACCCGCCACACTCCGGGCGCTGCTCGACGGCCTGAGCGAGCCGTGGGTCCGAGGCACGGAGGGCCCCGATACGTTCAGTCCGTTCGATGTCGTGGGACACCTGATCGACGGTGAGGAGACCGACTGGATCCCGCGCGCACGCATCATCCTCGCGCGGGGACCCGACATCACGTTCGAGCCCTACGATCGCTTCCGCCATAAGGCCCGAAACGTCGGCCGCTCCCTGGAGACCCTCCTCACCGAGTTCGCCCGGCTGCGTGCCGCGAATCTCGACCTGCTGCGTTCCTGGAAGCTGACGGCGTGGGAGCTCGATCTCCCCGGCGAGCACCCGAGCCTGGGGCGTGTCACGCTCAGCCAACTGCTCGCGGCGTGGGTGGTGCACGACCTGGGGCATGTCGCGCAGGTCGCGCGGGTGATGGCCAAGCAGTACGGCGACGAGGTCGGTCCCTGGGTGCCCTTTCTGCCCGTCCTCACCGACCACGTCGTCCCACGTTCCTAGGCGGCGCTTTCGGATGAGTGACGCGGCCCGCGAATTGAGGTAGAATTCCGCTTGCTGTCTGGGCCGTCGCTTCAACCCGGAGGACCCTGTGCACATCCGCGTCCACGCCCCCTCCTCCCTGGCCGTCCTGCTGTCCCTCACCGCCGCCCAATTCGCGTCCGCACAGTCGGCACCCCCGTCGCCGCCCGTCGCGCAAATCACGCCCAAGGTGGACACGATCGCCGGCCACATTCGGGTGGACAACTACTTCTGGCTGCGGGAGAAGCAGAATCCCGCGGTGCGCACCTACCTCGAAGCCGAGAACGCCTACACCGCCGCCGGCATGAAGCACACCGAGACCCTGCAGGAGCAGCTCTACCGCGAGATGCTCGGCAGGATCAAGGAAACCGATCAGGCCGTGCCCTACCGGTCGCGTGGGTACTGGTACTACACGCGCACCGAGCAGGGGAAATCGTATCCCATCTTCTGCCGCAAGCGGGGGTCACTGACCGCGCCCGAAGAGGTGATCCTCGATCAGAACGCCCTGGCGGCCGGAAAGAAGTTTCACTCCCTCGGCGGGTTCGACGTCAGCCCCGACGCGCAACGCCTGCTCTATATCGAGGACACGACCGCGTACCGTGAGTACACGCTGTACGTGAAGGACCTCACCACCGGGCGCCTGCTCGACTCGATCCCAGGGGTCTGGAACGGCTCGGCGTGGGCGGATGACAGCCGCACGTTCTTTTACATGACCGCCGATTCCGCCAAGCGCGGGAACGCGGTCTGGCGCCACGTGACGGGCACCCCCCGCGCGCAGGACGTGAAGGTCTTCCAGGAAGACGACGTGCTGAACGACGTGGGCGTGTTCCGCTCGCGCAGCGGCAAGTACGTCTTTATCACCGCCGACGGATACACGTCGTCGGAGTGGAAGGTGATTCCAACCGCGAATCCGACGGCGCCAATGCGAGTGATCGCGGCCCGGCGGCCCGGCGTCGAGTACAACGTGGAGCACGCCGACGGCTTCTTCCTGCTGTACACGAACGACCAAGCTCGGAACTTCCGGCTCGTGCGCATCCCGGAGTCCGATTTCTCACCGGCGGGCTGGACCGACTGGCTGCCGCACCGCGACTCCGTGTTCGTGGAGGGGGTAGACGCGTTCAAGGGGTTCATCGTCGTGAGCGAGCGGTCGGGCGGGCTGCGGCGCGTCCGTGTGACGGACCTGCGCACCAACCGGTCGCACTACGTGACGTTTCCGGAGGCTGCGTATGGCGTCTTTCCCGCCAACAACCCGGAATTCGACACGCGCACGTTCCGCTTCTCCTACTCATCCATGGTCACCCCGAACTCGGTCTACGACTACGACATGCAGGCCCAGACCCGGGTGCTGATGAAGCGGCAGGAGATCCCGAGTGGCTACGACGCCACCCGCTATGAGGTGCGGCGGTTCATGGCGCCCGCGCGCGACGGAGCCCAGGTGCCGGTGTCCGTCCTGTTGCGGCGCGGGACCGCGCTCGACGGCAGTCACCCGCTGCTCCTCTACGCCTACGGCTCCTACGGCGCGACGCTGGAGCCGACGTTCAACTCGAATGTGCTCAGCCTGGTGGATCGCGGCTTCGTCTACGCCCTGGCGCACATCCGCGGCGGGCAGGAGATGGGGCGGCAGTGGTACGACGACGGCAAGATGATGCGCAAGATGAACACGTTCCGCGATTACATCGACGTGGCGGAGGAGCTGGTGCGCCGGCGGTACACGAGTCCCGACCGGCTGGTGGCGAACGGCGGGAGCGCGGGCGGCCTCCTCATGGGTGCGGTCGTGAACATGCGGCCCGACCTGTTCCGCGCCGTCGTGGCGGACGTGCCGTTCGTGGACGTGATCAACACGATGAGCGACGCGTCCATCCCCCTCACGGCGCAGGAGTGGCAGCAGTGGGGAAACCCGAACGTTGCTGAGCAGTACGACTACATGATCCAGTACTCGCCCTACGACAACGTCCAGGCCAAGGCATACCCCTGGATGTTGATCACCAGCTCGTTCAATGACTCGCAGGTGCCGTACTGGGAGCCGTCGAAGTGGACCGCGAAGCTACGCGCCCTGAAGACGGACTCGAACCCGCTCTACTTCAAGATCAATCTGGCCGGCGGCCACGGCGGCTCGTCGGGCCGCTACGACCGGTTGCGGGAAACCGCATTCCGGTACGCCTTCATGCTCGATGCGGTGGGTCTCGCCGCCAACCCGCCGGCCACACCGACGCCGTGAAGGTCCTCGCGACGCTCCTCGCAGGTGGCGTCCTCGCCGCCTGCGGGAGCCCGCGGATGGCTGCGGCACAGAGCACCGACTCCCTGCCCACGAAGTCGGTGCTCGCCGGGGCGTACACGGTGGCACAGGCGCAGAGCGGGCAGGCGGTGTTCAAGACCGTCTGCGCCCAATGCCATGTTGTGGCGCAGTTCAGCGACGCGAACTTCCAGCGCTCGTGGGCCGGCCGGACGGCGCGCGATCTGTTCGAGCTGATCCGCACCCAGATGCCGCAGGACAGCCCGGGCTCGCTCAGCCGCGAGCAATACGCCGCGGTGCTCGCCTACATCTTCGAGCTGAGCGGGTACCCGTCCGGCGACTCGACGCTGGGCCCAGACGACGCGCGGTTGCGCCGCGTGTTGATCGAGCGCAAGGTCACCACCCCTCGAGAATGACGGTCCGATGATGACTCGGTTGACCCTGGCGGTCCTGCTGCTCGCGGCTTCCTCCATCTTACCGGCGGCCGCCCAGACCGGCGCCGCCAACGGTGAGTGGCGCTACTGGGGCGGCGACGCCGGCAGCACGCGGTACGCCGGCCTCGACCAGATCAACCGTGACAACGTCCGCACCCTCAAGGTCGCATGGCGCTGGCGCGCGGCGAACTTCGGCCCGGCACCGGAGACCTACTACCGCGCCACGCCGCTGTACGCCAACGGCGTCCTGTACACCGTCGCGGGAGAGCGGCGCGCCATCGCCGCAATCGACCCCGCCACGGGCGAGACGCTGTGGACCTGGCGCATGGACGAGGGCCTGCGGTGGGAGAAGGCGCCACGTCGGTTCTCGGGACGTGGGCTGGCCTATTGGAACGACGGCCGCGGAACAGCACGACTTCTCGTGGTGACGCCGGGTTACTATCTCGTGGCGTTCGACGCGCGCACGGGGCAACCGGTGCCCGGCTTCGGCACCGCGGGGGTCGTCGACCTGATGGAGGGCCTCGGCTACCCCTTGGTCCCGTGGGCCGGCGCGCCGGGCCCGATGCAGACCAACGGCGACGACGGCCCGACGCGCGCGACCGGCAGCGCGAATCCTGGCGCCGTGCGCGGGATCGACCCCGCCGAGGGATCGATCGGGGCCAGCTCACCGCCCATCGTGGTGGGAGACGTGATCGTGGTGGGCAGCTCGGCGCTCCAAGGCTACTACCCGAAGCGCCTCAAGAACATCCCCGGGTCGATCCGTGGGTTCGATGTGCGCACCGGCCGCCCGCTCTGGACGTTCCATCTGGTTCCGCGGCCAGGAGAAGTCGGCCACGAGACCTGGCTCGATAACTCGTTCCAGGTGGCTGGCAAAAACGACGCCTGGGCGCCGTTCGCCGCAGACCCGGCGGCGGGGATCGTGTACATCCCCGTGGGCCATCCCCACAACGACTGGTACGGCGGTCACCGGCCCGGCGCGAATCTCTTCTCGGAGAGCGTGCTCGCGCTCGATGCGAACACCGGCCGCCGCGTCTGGCACTTCCAGATGATCCATCACGACATCTGGGACTACGACACTCCCACGGCGCCGAACCTGCTCGACCTCACGATCGGCGGGCGGCGGCGCCAGATCGTGGTGCAGACCACCAAGCAGGGATTCGCCTATGTCTTCGACCGCCTGACCGGAATGCCGATCTGGCCGATCGAGGAGCGGCCCGTGCCCGCGTCGGACACGCCGGGGGAATGGACCTCACCGACGCAGCCGTTCCCGACACGCCCGCCGCCGTACGAGCGCCAGGGAGTTACGGAGAACGACTTGATCGATTTCACGCCCGAGCTGCGCCAGCAGGCGCTCGAGATCGCGCGCGTCTACCGGTTCGGGCCACTGTATACGCCTGTCTCCCGCGTCGACGCGCCCGACGGCACCCGCGGGACGTTCCAGGCGCCTGGGGCGAACGGCGGCGTCAACATCATGGGCGGCTCGGCGGTCGATCCCGAGACGGGGATCCTGTACGTGGCGTCGCAGGGCGGCGTGAGCCGCATCTCCCTCGAGAGCAATCCCGCGCGCTCCGAGATGCGCTATGTGTCGCAGGGCCCCGGGGGGCTGCGCGGCCCGCAGGGGCTGCCGCTCTTCAAGCCCCCCTACGGCCGCATCACGGCGATCGACCTCTCGACGGGCGAACATCGGTGGATGATCCCGAACGGCGACACCCCCGACGAGGTCAAGACGCACGCCGCGCTGCGCGGCGTCACCCTGCCGCGCACCGGCAAGAGTGCCCACGCCAACCTGCTCGTCACGCGGACGCTCTTGTTCTACGGCGAAGGGCGGGGCGGGGGACGGGTGTTCCACGCAGTTGACAAGGCGACCGGCGCCGAAATTGCGACGATCGACCTTCCGGCCGCCACGAACGCCGCGCCGATCACATTCATGCATCGGGGTCGCCAGTACATCGTGGTCGCCATTGCGAGCGCCGACGTACCTGCTGAACTGGTAGCTCTTGCGCTGCCGACTAAGGAGCCAGGAGCTGGGAGCCAGGAGCCATGAGGACCGCCGCCGTTGTCGTTTTGACCGCCCTGACCGCCGCCTTGCCGTTGACCGCCCAGTCGGTCTCTCGCTACGTCCGTTACTCCCAAGGATCTCGAACGTCGTATGGGCTCCTTGAAGGCACCACGATCCGCGAGCTGTCCGGCGATCCCTTCTCGACGCCGCGCCCCACCGGGCGCACCGCGCGGCTCGCCGACGTGCGCCTCCTGGCGCCCATCGACCCGGCGCGGGGTGGTAAGGTCCTCGGCGTGGCGATCAACACCCGGCGGCCGGGCCGCGAAGAGTCGGTGCCGCATCCCCGCTGGTTCGCCAAGATGCCCACGAGCCTGGTCGGCCCAGAGGCCGACGTCGACCATCCCCCCGAGGCGTCGAACCTCGACTGGGAGGGCGAGCTGGTGCTGGTGATCGGCCGCCGAGCGCGGCACGTGACCGTCGAGGAAGCGCCCCGGTACATCTTCGGCGTCTCGGTCGGGAACGACTTCAGCGAAAACACCTGGTACGGCGAGCGCCAAGGCGTGAATGAGCCGTCACGGCTCATCTCCAAATCCGTCGACACCTGGGCCGCCCTGGGCCCGGCGATCGTGACCGGCGTGGATTACACGGACCTCCGCGTGGACATCCGCGTGAACGGCGAGACCGTCGCCACGGGACGCACCAGCCAGCTGCTCAATAATCCAGCGCAGCTCGTGAGTTACCTCAGCCGGTACATCACGCTCCTGCCGGGTGATCTCATCTACACGGGGACCTATCCCACCATCGGTGGGAAGGACAACACGGTGCACCCCGGCGATGTGGTCGAAGTGGAGATCGAGCAGCTCGGCATGCTCCGCAGCCGCATCGTTCCCATGCAATCGCCGCTTCCGCCGCCGCCCGTCGCGCGGAACCGGGGGGAGGCAGGGCCCCAGCCCCCAGCCCCTAGCCCCGGGGGTGGGGCGGGGGGTGGTGCTCCCCAGTACCAAGTCGACCCCTTCTGGCCGCGGGAGCTTCCCAACAACTGGATCATCGGCCAGGTCTCGGGCGTCGCGGTGGGGCCGAACGACCACATCTGGATCGTCCATCGCCCCCGCACGCTCACCGCGCGCGAGGCGGGCGCGGTGCAGAATCCGCCGCTCTCGACGTGCTGCGTGCCCGCGCCGTCCGTGCTCGAGCTCGACCAGGACGGCAACGTGGTGCGCGCGTGGGGCGGGCCGGCGGCCCCAGGGGGCGCGAGCGGCGAGAATCGAGCCTCGTTCTGGCCCGGCACCGAGCACGGCATCACCGTGGACGCCGCGGGCAACGTCTGGATCGGGTCCAACGGCCGTGCCGACAACGTCGTGCTCAAATTCAGCGCCGAGGGTCGGTTCCTGCTGCAAATCGGTCGAGCGGGCGAGACCGGAGGCAGCAACGACACGGTGCGACTCGGCCAGCCGACGGCCGTGGACGTCGACGTTCCCGCCAACGAGGTGTACGTCGCCGATGGGTATCGCAACCGCCGAGTGATCGTGTTCAACGCGACCACCGGCGCCTACAAACGCCATTGGGGCGCCTACGGCCGGCGCCCGATCGACGGCGACTCCGTGCCGTACGATGCGGCCGTGGCCTCCATGTGGCCGCCCAGCTACGACACCACCAAGGCGCCGCAGCAGTTCCACACGGTCCACGGCGTCCGCCTCTCGAGCGACGGGCTCGTGTACGTGGCCGACCGTGTGAACAACCGCATCCAGGTGTTCCGCAAGGACGGTGCGTTCGTGCGCGAGGTGTTTCTCGCGCGGGCGACGCGCGCGATGGGGTCGGTGTGGGACATCGCCTTCTCGCGCGACAGCGCGCAGAGCTACGTCTTCGTGCCCGACGGCACGAACCAGAAGATCTGGATCCTGCGGCGCAGCGACCTGAGCGTCGTGGCAAGCTTTGGGCGCGGTGGACGACAGGCGGGGCAGTTCGGCTGGGTGCACAACCTGGCGGTCGATTCGCGGGGCAATCTGTACACGGGCGAAGTCGACATTTACAAGCGGGTCCAACGGTTCTCACCCCGGGCCGCCGGCCCGGGGTCAGCCGACCCCAGGCGTCCCTGACCCTCGGCTGACCCCGGGGCGGTGCCCCGGGGTCACAGCTGAACCCCGAAGCTCTCCTCCTCCTCCCGGAACCCTGTCGACGCCGGGTCGAACGTGCCCTCGGGCAGTTTGAACCGCTCCGTCAGGGTGCGGTCGGTCTCCTTGCCCAAAACCCGCCGCGCGATGTACTCGCCGATCACCGGTCCGAACTTGAAGCCTTCGGCGTTGCCCCCGCCGGCGATCCACACGTTGGCGAGTGCCGGGTGGCGATCCACGATGAAGTCCCGGCTCACGCTCAGCTCGTAGTGGCAGGCCCGGGTCTCGAGCAGGGGCGCGTGCTCGAGCGCCGGAAACCGTTGGCACACGAACTCGACGGCGCGCTCGATCGCTTCCGGCGGAACCCAGCGCTCCGATTCGTCGGGATCGGTGGGGCGGGGGGCGCCGGGGCGGCGGCCGCCGCCGGTGCGCACCCGGAAGCCGCGATGGTCGGGCGGGAGCGCCGCCCAGCCGGTGACGCCCGGGACATTCCAGCTCGGCATGTGGGGGTAGACGAAGCGCTGGTCGCCCGGCGGCGTGGCGAAGTAGAACACTTGGCCGAGGGGTGTGCGGAGGCGGTCGGTCATTACGTCGGGGAGCACTTTCGCCATCCAGGGGCCGCAGGCGAAGACAAAGACGTCAGCTGTCAGCCGTCGGCCATCAGATAGGGTTACGTCACTGAGTCGATTGCTGGTGCGAGTGCCTAGCTCGGCGCGCGCCAGCTCGATCTTGCCGCCTTTGGCGCGGAACATCTCCGCCACGGTTTCGCACACACGTCGCGCACGGACCACGCCGGCGTTCGTCTCGAACGCGGCGAGAGTCATGTCTTCCAGGCTGATTTGCGGGTAGCGGTAGGCCACCTCGTCGAGCGTCAGGATTTCGTGGGGTACTTTCTGCTCGCCCCAGATGTGCAGCGTGTCCGTGAGCCAGGGCTCGGGTTCGGGCCTGAGGATCAGGTCGCCGGTCGTGAAGAACAGCTTCAGGCGGAGCCGCTCGGACCACTCGGCGTCCCACGCTTTCCAGCGGGCGATGGCCTCGTTGGCCCATCGGATCCAGTGGCCTTTGTCGCCGTAGGAGGAGCGCACGCCGCGGGTTTCGTCGCCCGAGGTGGCGCGCGAGTTGCCCGGGCCCCACGTGTCCACCAGGGTGACGCGGGCGCCGAGGCGGCGCAGGTACCAGGCGGTCCAACCGCCGAAGGCGCCGGCGCCGATGACCGCGACGTCGGGGGAGCGGGCAAGCCAGGTGGCTGGGTGTGTCAGGGCGAGGGCACCGGCGTGGGCGCCGGCCAGCTTCAGGAACTCGCGGCGGTCGAGGGGCACGGGCAGAGTTTGGCACGCACCGGGGGGAGTCGCCAGGGTGGCCGGGGTGGTCGCGTATGAAACTTAGGCTGACCTGCCTAATCAATCGGCGCCTGGTTGCGGGAGCGGCGCTAGCTGGCGGCGTCGGTATAGGCGGTTTAGTCTAAGAAGACCAGTCGAATTCACGTTAGACGGCCCAGGAGTTTTCGAGGATAGGTGAGAACAAAGCCACCGTGCATCTCCTGCGGTCGAACAAAAGACGGGCCTTCGTTCATAGAAGGGCCGGGCGTCGGCGTGTGCCTGGAATGCCACGTTCAAGTCCGTTTTGCGCTCGAGGCAGTGCCGCACGGGGGCTGGACTTCACTCGCGCCGGGCCTAGAGAAACCGGAGCGGTGTTCATTCTGCGGGCGCCTGTCAGAAGGGCTTAGGGCCGTCGCTGCGTGCCGAGGAGGGGCGATTTGCCGAGATTGCGTCGAACTATGCACTGAGATCTTCGCTGATGGGGCCGTCTAACACGCGCTTGAAGCTGACGGCGCCCGTCGTCTGTGGTAGAATTGCATTTGTGAATACTCCCATTAGGCGCCGCAGCTTAAGCGCGATCCGTTAGGCGGCGGCGTCAGCGCGGGAGACGCGATGAGAACGTCACTGGTTCCTAAAGTGCTTGCACTCTGCTTCCCAATCGCCGCACTTGTAGCGTGCAGCTCTACCAACCCACGCCCGACTGCGGCGGGCACCTGGCACGTCAGGGTGTTGGCCCTCGATTCGGGCGCGCTAGCGCCATCATCATTCGACGTTACACTGACGCCGATCCAAGACAGCACCTTCGCGGTGACAATGCCGCCAGTTGTATGGAGTGTCGGCGGGGTCCGATACGATACGCTCGCGCGGATCGCCTATTACGCCGGGGATTCGCCCGACTCCACTCTTACTTTTGAAGAGTGGTGTAAGGATCTAACATGCGCAATCAACTTTCACGCGCGTATGAACCAAGCGCGTGATACGCTGACCTCATTAGGCCTCAGCTTCTGGGATACGGTGACGGTACAAGGGACGCTACGCTTCCAGCCAATTCCATGGGCCGGAGGCTACTTTATGGCATACAAATAGACCAATCTGCCCTAGCCCGATCCTCTGACGTTCGCTACTCTTTGGTTCTTGCGAACAATCCGCCGCCTAACAACCGCTTGAAGCTGGCGGCGCGTGTAGATTAGGGAATGAATCGTTCACCAGCGCGCCGCAGCTTAAGGGCGATCCGTTAGGCCGCTCCATGGCGGGTTCCGTGACACCTGAGCAGATCTACGATGCGATTGAGCCCTGCGCCTTGGACGCCCTGTCGGTGGACGTCACCGAGCGCCGCGTCCGTCTCGACCTCCATGTGGTCAACGGTGGCACCCCTCATCGCTACTCGCTCTCCTTCGACGCTGTGTTGAGCTTCCGCCTTGATCGCCCAAGCACGGCGCCGTGGAACCACACAGAGCTCAGCGAGATCGTCATAGAGCGAAGCAAACAGCATGCGGGGCATTGGCGGTTTTGGGCTGAGCTCTGGAGCCAGGATGCCATCGAGATCGTCGCTGAGCGGGTGCTGTTCGATGGAAGCGAAGTCCAAGGAGCGGCCTAACAAGCGCTTGAAGCTGCCGGCGCGCGTAGATTAAGGAATGACCTTTTGTTCAGCGCGCCGCAGCTTAGGCGCCATCCGTTAGGCGACATTCACCGTTCCTTGCAGGCAAATGATTTCAGGATGCAGCGTAGAGACGCCGTAGCAGTGCTTCTGGGCGGACTCGCGCAACCCATTCTGCTCGCGTCATGCTTCCGGGCGCGTGAGTACGCCTCCGGATCGCACTTCGCAACAATCGAGCAAGGTGCGGCTGGACGTCTGGGCGTCGCGGTGCTCGACGTTGCTGCGAGTCGGCGATTAGTGTATAGGGCGCACGAGCGGTTCCCGATGTGCAGCACGTTTAAGTGGCTGCTCGCCGCGCAGGTCCTGTCCCGCGTCGACGCCGCCGAGGAGCAGCTGTCGCGGGTGGTGCCGTATGGACACGCGGATCTGCTCGACCACGCGCCAGTCACACGCGCGCACGTGCATGATGGAGGAATGACAGTCGAACAGCTGACGATTGCGGCGATCCAGACGTCGGACAACACGGCGGCGAACCTGCTCCTGCGAACCGTCGGCGGTCCAGCATCGTTCACGGCATTCTTGCGGCGCATCGGGGATCGAGTGTCTCGCCTTGATCGGATCGAGCCCGAATTGAATAGTGCTGAACCCGGCGACGTGCGTGACACCACAACCCCAAGCGCCATGCTGGCGAACATCGAACGTCTGATCCTCGGGAATCGGCTGCACGTCGCGTCTCGCGAGCGACTCGTTAGCTGGCTGCTCGGCAGCACCACCGGCGGCGACAGGTTGCGCGCGGGTGTACCGTCGACCTGGCGCGTCGCAGACAAGACAGGGACCGGCGCCCACGGTGCCACGAATGACGTCGCCATCATGTGGCCGCCCGGACGAGAGCCGGTGCTCGTGGCCGCGTACCTGACGGAAACTGACGTGAGCGCGCAGGCGCGCAACAGCGCGCTGGCCGCCGTGGGGCGTGAGGTAGCTTCCTGGGTCGGGGGCTCCTGACCAGGCTCCCGTCTTCGCTCGATGCTCCGGCGTTAGGCGCGATGGCAATGTCGCCGCAATGAGGCCGACGAAGGCCGAGGAAATCAAGGTCACGATCGTGGAAAATCTCTATGCGAGGAGCGTGTTCTTCGTCAAAGACGCTGAGCGTTCACTCACCTTCTACACGGAAACGCTCGGCTTCTCACTGGACTGGAATTACCAAGCACAAGGGCGGGCATTCGTGTTTCAAGTCAGCCTGCTCGGGTTCGAACTGATCCTCAATCAGATTGAGCCAGGGACGGAAGCTCGGGCTGGTCATGGCCGCGTGTTTATCGGGCTCGAGAACGACCAAGCAGATGGATTTCGTCGGCATCTCAAGGAAAAGGGCATCAAGACGACTGTGCTCCAGTGGGGCGCCCCGACCCTGGTTATCCGCGATCTGGATGAGAATGAACTGTTCTTTTGGTTGCCGGAGCGCGAAAGGGCGAGTCTCGACGCGGAACTCAATGCGACAACGTAGACGGGCCTTCGTCGTCCTGCCCATGTGCTGCCTCCCGGTCATGCTGACCGGCCAGACTCCTCTGCGCGCGCCCGATTTTGTGGTCGGTGGCATCAGTGACCGTGTCGACTCCGCCCAAGTCCGCCGCCTCCTCGGAGCTCCAGACTCCATCACGACGGCTGATCATCCGTACGACGCATCCGGGAAATTGATCGACTGGTGGTACCCCCAGTTCCGAATTCTCTACAATGGAGGAGAGAAGGTCGGAGCCGTTTGGGTTCTGGGTTCGCGCGCGCCGACACACCGCGGGCTTCGCGTTGGGGACCCCCGCAATCGCGTCCGCGCGCTCTATGGCACCCCTGCGTCGGTCGATACAGCGTCCAACGCCTGGGTCTATCACGATGCCGATCACGCATCGGAGATGCACCTCATGAAGGTGTTCTTCCGAGGCGACCGCGTGGTGAGCATCTTCATGGGTTGGGTTCTCGATTGACCCGGCTCGGGAGCACACCAAGTCTCGTGAAGCCTTTTGCTCTGTTCATCATCGCGTGGGGTCTTGCAGGGTTCGGAGCCGTACTCGGATCCATCCTGGGGAACGCCGCTGGGAAGACTGGATTATTTGCCGGCGCCGTCATCGGAGGAGTGCTGGGAGTCGGCGCGGCCGTTGCCGGTGCTTCCAAGGTGGGGTGGCTTTCGATTGATGATCGTCGGGGGCGGTGCTCGGCGGGGTGGTCGGCTTCGCGGTGGCCGCCCCGATCGCGGTGACCAATCTCCACACTCCTGTCACGCCCGTTGTGATCTGTGCGCTCGCCGGCGTCGGGTTGCTCTTGGGCATCGGCATCGCGCGCGGTTGGCGGGGAAAGACTTGAAGGCGAGGCGGCGCGCGGACACAGGCCGGCGTGCAACCGCACCTCTGGGCAGGGGAACAAGTGCTGTGGTGCGAGCGTCCCACCACCATGGGCGCCCTCCTCGCCAATCTCCGGCACAGCCTCACGCAGGCCAACGATGCCGTGGACCTGTTTTCCGGCCCGCTGGGACTGTTCGTCCTCCTGCTCCTCTTTTCTTCGGTACTGGCCGTGCTGCTCGTGCCGTATTTGCTGCTCGTGACGCTCGGGCTCTTGACTCTATTGGCCCATTGGGTGCCTGAGGAGCACGCGAGCTACGGCGTTCCCTCCACGGCGCTCCGCGCGTTCACCCGGCCATAGCCGAATAGCGGGTCCCACCCGGGGACGCCGAGGTCCTTCGCGCTCTCGCGCAGGATCGTCCGGACCTGCTCCGGCGACAGCGTGGGGTTCTTGCTGAGCACCAGCGCCGCCACCCCGGCCGCGTGCGGCGAGGCCATCGAGGTGCCGCTCAGGATCGCGAGGTTCCCCGCGGCGTTGATCAGCGTGAGGGTGGTCCGCCGGGACCCAATCTGGTCCTTCAGATAGAGCCCGTCCTCGAGCGTGATCGAGACCACGGGAATCCACGGCCGGCCATCGCTCGCCGTCGGCGCACCGAGCGTGCCGTTGAAGTTGCCCGGCGTGTGATTGTGGATGACGGCCGCGACGCAGCCGGCGTTCATCGCCTCCTCTGTCTTCTGCGCGAACGTCGGGCCACCGCGCATGATCACGGCGATCTTCCCCACGCAGTTCACCCCCGCGAACTCCACCGCGGTCCCGAACCCGGCGTAGACGGCGTCCGCCGTCACGCCCTGTTTCCTCGTCATGCCGGCGAACAACAGGGCGATGGCCTCGAGCTCGCGATTGCCATCGGTACCCACCGTGAGGGTGGTCGACTGGCCCTGGCCCACCAGATAGGAGGAAAGGTTGTTCACGCCCGGCGCCGTCAGCTCCTGGTCCTCACCCCACTGAGAGAACGTGGCGAGGTTGTCCGCGTCGTCGGTCGCGCCGACGGCGACGACGCTCGCGTACGCCGCGGGGAACCCCACGTAGGGCGTGCTGCTGTTGCCCGAGGCGGCGACGAGCACGATGCCACGCGCCTGCGCCTCGTTGAAGGCGTCCTCGGCGGCCTGGCTGGGGGAGAGCGGGGACGAGACGAGCCCCTCGAGCCCGAAGCCGAACGACATGTTCACGACGTCCATGCCGTTGTCGATCGCCCACTCGACGCCCTGGAGCATCTTCGCCAGCGTGGCGCCGGCCCAGTCGCAGTCCGCGAAGCGCATCGAGTAGAGCTCGACGCTCGGGGCCACCCCCACCGTGTGGTTGCCGTTGTTCCGGGCGCCCACGATCCCGGCCACGTGCGTGCCGTGCCCGTTGCAATCGTCGAGGCCGTGCCCGTCACCAACCAGATCGAACCCGCCCGCGACCGGGAGATCGGGGTGATCGATGTCGATCCCGGAGTCGAAGATGCCGACCTTGATCCCCTGCCCGCGAAAGCCCAGCGCCCACGCGCCCGGCGCCCCGATCAACGAAACCCCGTAGTCGGTGATCTGCTTGCTGCCGAGGGGGTGCATCGGGATGTTGGCCTCGACGTAGGCCACGCTCGGATCGGCGGCGAGGACGGCCACCTGGTCCGGAGGAATGGTCGCCGCCACGACCGGGATGTACGTGTACCGGTGAGTCACCCGGCCGCCCAGACTCTCGATCAGCGACGTCTCGGGTGCGCCCGGTGGCGTTGTGAAGCCGACCAGGACGATCTCCTCGGCGGAGACGCCGGTGACCGAGGGAACCGCAGGGTCGGTGGGCGGGGCGTCCACGCACGCGGCGAGCAGGGCGAGGCAAACAATCACTAGGCGCCTCATAAGGCCTCCGGTGGTGATGGTCGGGTCGGCAGGTCGGTGCGACACGCATGCATCGCGCATGCCTCGCCGTGCCTCGGCCGCATGCCGTCGCCCAGGAGGCCCTCCCGCGTCTTCAGTCTTCCCGGCGCAGCGGCAGCGCCACGCGTGCAGCGCGGACACCACAGCGTGAAATGCTCGTCCCGGGGTATCGTCGGCCAATCGGGTTGGAGTCAGTTCCTTATCCACCTTAGCCTCGGCACGTGAATTGCGCGCCCGGCTGCACGGTGCCCCTACACAGGAGGAGGTCATGCGCGTGACTCTCACGTTGCCCACCCTCGGTTTCGGCCTCACTCTACTGGCGGCCTGCGCGGACGGACCCCCCGCACCCACGGGCGCAGACGCTGCGCTTCCCGCGGCGAGCTGGTCTCTTACGGATGCGACCACGGGCGCGGAGATCGAGCTGAGCCGTCCGAGGGTCGACGTGACTGACTGGACGGATGAGACGACCACCGTCCCGGCCCATCTCGTCACTCCCGAGGCCGCACGCAACATCGGTCCGGGATCGGCGATCATCATCACCATTCCCGACGAAGGCCGGTTTGGATGCACGGCCAACTTTGTCTGGGCACAGGGCACGAAACTGTATCTCGGCGCCGCGGGACACTGCTTCCTCCCTGCGGACAAGAAGGCCACGCACGGTCCGGGTGCGGACTACGACGCGTCTGGCGTCACGGTCCAAGTCTGCGTCGAGAACTGCGAAGGCAATTTCCGCACGGACCTCTTGGTTGGAACGCTCGTGACGCTCGGCAGGGTCGCCTACGCGCGTCAGACGAACGCGACGGGTGATGAGGACGTCGGTAACGACTTCGGGGTCGTCGAGATTCCCGTGGAAGCCGCGTCGCTCGTACGCCCAGAGATGCCCGTGTGGGGCGGCCCCAAGGGCATCGACCAGCTGGAGGCGGGAGATTTCGGTTGCCACTACGGCAATGGGCTCGGCTTCGGAGAAGTATTCCCGACCAAGGCAAGGGTTGGGATTGGGGGTGGAGGCGATAGGGACTTCTGGATGGGCGACTTCGCGGGGTCGTTCGGCGATTCGGGCTCCGGGCTCGTGGAATGCGAAAGTGATGTCCTGGGATTCCACGGCCGGGGCGCCGTGGGCATCCTCACGCATCTGGGCCTTGCCGTCTGCCCGTGCGACGTGAAGTTCAAGCACCTCCGGGTCAAGGCGGAGCACGGCGTCATCTTCGGGACGACGGTCCGGCGTGCCAAGGAGATGGCTACAGAAGCCGGTCTGAAACTGACCATCGTCGAGCCGTAAGTCTGCAGCTGGCGGCGCGCGTAGATTAGGGAATGCCTCTCCCTTCAGCGCGCCGCAGCCTGGACCCAGCAGGGAGTGGCCGCGCGGCGTGTGGGCATCGTGGCCGCGGCCTGCGCGGCACTGCCAGACATCGATGTCATCGGATGGCCGCTGCACATTCCCGCTGCCTCCAGGCTCGAGCTTCGGCGCCTCGCCACTGGTCCTTGCTCGCTCGCGTGGGGTGGTTCTGTGGTTGGTCGCACGGTGCCGAGTCGCTGCGCGACGGGCAGGGCAGGGCGCACCGCGCCGCCGATCGCCTTGGCGGGCTTGCGCACGAGTATGGGTCGGTGATGTTGGTGGGGCACGGCATGATGAACAGCTTGATCTCGCGCGCGCTGCGTCGCAGGGGCTGGCGCGGCTGTGGGCGGCTCCTGACCAGGACACGCATCCCGCGCGGCTCACTACAACTTACCCTTCTTCTTCTCCTTTTCACCCACGAAGACTGGCTCCTCACCGCACGCGCTGGCCGCCGCGTTGTTGAAGGCGTCCCCGCTGTACGTGGCCGTCCAGTTCCAGATCCCCGGCTTGTCCGTCGCGATGAGGATATTTGTGGTGCTGTAGGTACCGTTGCCGGCCACCGGCACTATCTGGACGTAGCGTGGCGTGCCGGTGCAGCCGGCCTGATCGGGATCAAATAGCCTGAACGTGATCACGCCCGTCGGGCCGACGGCAGTGGGACCCACGCCGCCCGCCAGCGTCGCGGCGTCGTTGAGCACCACTCCCACCGTGCCGCTCGTCGGGTTCGGCGTCGTCGTGAGCGTGGGTGAGGCCTTGCCGACCTCGCTCGTCTCGTTCGGGTCGTTGCACTGCGTGGTGAAGCCATCGTTGTTCACATCGCCCGAATAGCTGGCGATCCAGCGGTAGGTCCCGGCCAGGACCACCGGGACGGCGCTCGAGCTGTAGGTGCCGTCGCCGGTCACCAGGGCGCTCCCCGCCGGCGTGCCCACCCCGGTGCACGTCGCGTTGTTCGGTCCGAACACCGTGAAGCTGATCGTCCCCGTGGCGTTCGACCCACTCGAGCCGGTGAGCGTCGCCTCATCCGAGATCGTCTCGCCCGCCGACGCCGTCGGCGTGGCTTCCGTGGTCACCGTCGGCGAGGCCTTGCCGACCTCGCTCGTCTCGTTCGGGTCGTTGCACTGCGTGGTGAAGCCATCGTTGTTCACATCGCCCGAGTAGCTGGCGATCCAGCGGTAGGTCCCGGCCTCGATCACTGGGACAGCATCCGAGTTGTAGGTGCCGTCGCCGGTCACCGTGGCGCTCCCGGCCGGCGTGCCCACCCCGTCGCAGGTCGCGTTGTTCGGCCCGAACACCGTGAAGCTGATCGTCCCCGTGGCGTTGGACCCGCTCGAGCCGGTGAGCGTCGCCTCATCCGAAATCGTCCCGCCCGCCGACGCCGTCGGGGTGGCTTCTGTGGTCACGGTGGGTGAGGCCTTGCCGACCTCGCTCGTCTCGTTCTGGTCGTTGCACTGGGTGGTGAACTCGTTGTTGTTCCCATCGCCCGAGTAGCTGGCGATCCAGCGGTACGTCCCGGCCTGGATCACCGGGACGGCATCCGAGCTGTAGGTGCCGTCGCCCGTCACCGTGGCGCTCCCCGCCGGCGTGCCCGCCCCCTCGCAGGTCGCGTTGTTCGGCCCGAACACCGTGAAGCTGATCGTCCCCGTGGCGTTCGACCCGCTCGAGCCGGTGAGCGTCGCCTCGTCCGAGATCGTCCCGCCCGCCGACGCCGTCGGGGTGGCTTCCGTGGTCACCGTCGGCGAGGCCTTGCCGACCGTCAGCAGCTCGCAGGGGTCGTCCCCGGAGACGTATGTGTCGTCCCCACTGTAAGAGGCCTTGAAGGAGTAGGAGCCTGGCGCCGCAGGAGTTTGCGTGAACCCGGTGGCATCCACCATCCCGTTCACCAGGGTTTGGGGACTCGAGGTGGCCTCGGCCGTCCCCGCGCAAGTGCCGTTGGTGAACCAGCTGAAGGTTACGGTCCCGGTTGGCGTCGCCCCGCTCCCGCTCACCGTGGCTTTGTCATGCACCGTCGTGCCAACGGTCACGGAGGTGACCACGCCGTGGTTCGGGTCGTGGATCACCGTGGCGACCGTCGGGGTCGCCTTCTCGGGCTTGATGGCCGCGGGGTTGATTGAGACGCTCTTGCTGGGCGAGAGCAGTTTCATGTGCAGGCTCGAACCGGGGAACGAGGCTGAGCCGTTGCCCGCGCCGACCGGTTGCGCTTCAAACACGTCGCTGGGCGCGGCGAGGTGCCCGCCCCAGAGTACGAAGGCGGTCTGGGCGTTCGTGCTGTTGATGGAAACCATCGTCTGCCGCTCACCGGTCGCGCACGCTCCCTGCCCGCCGACTTCCGTCACCGAGTTGATAGTGACGCTGACGCCGCTGAACGGTCCGTTGGTCGAGGTGATGGTGCCCCCGGGGGCCGCTGCACGGCTCGTGTTGAAGGGCGCAAGGAACAGATAGCCGCGCTTCGTCCCACTCTGAAAGTTGCGGCAAACGGAGAAAGTGTACGGATTCCCCGACGTCGCGAGGCCACCCACGTCCAGCCGGAATGGCACTACCTCTCCTTCGGAGTAATCGGAGTTGTTCGTGCCGAGGTTGCCGGTTGTCCAGTTCCCGGTCGGGAGCGTCTCCCACTGCTGGAGCTTGACGCTATTCGGAAGGGCCGCATCCGTGAACGTCGCTTGCGCGACGAGCCCCGAGGTCTGCCCCTGGGCGGTCACATAAAACGTCACCCCGACGTCGTGCGCCTCCGGTGTGAACTCGTTGTTGACGATGTTCCCTGACCCGTCGGCGGTCGCCAGCAACGTGCGGTCAGGGTGGAGCATCGCAGCCTCATGCAGCACCAGCGTGACGCCTTCCCCTGGCTTCCAGCCCGACCCCGTAAACGTCACCGGCTCGCCCGGACTGTAGTCTGCCTTGTCCGTCTGGACCCAAGCCAATCGCTGCGGCGCCGTCACCAGCACCACCTGCCCGTCCGCCGAGCCGCCGCGGACATCGGCCGCGGCCCCGGAGCCCGCCGCGGGCGGCTGCACCCCGAACGACGCCATAGTGGGATAGGCGAGCTGCCCGCTGCCGTCCCTGAGGATCTCCCGCCCCGCATCGGTCAATGCCACGACATTGTCGTAGACGCCGGCCGCTGCATCAGCGTACACCGCGAGCCCAGCGAACCCCGTGAGCCATCCGTACTGCTCGGCGTCGTTCGCCGAATGGTCCTGGAGGACCACAATTCCGGCCCCCGGGTTCGCCGTGCCGGCCCGCGCCCAGATGGCGAGGTTGCGGATCAGGTGGTCTTTTTCCGCCCGGTTCGCGGAGCCGAGATCCGGGGTCCCGGACCACACGACCAGCCGCCCGCGCAGTACCGTGCTCAGCCGGTAGGCGACGCCGCTAGTTCGCAACAGGTCGTAGGGCTTGGTAGTCGGATCGTCAGCGAGGGAGGGGACAATGAATACAGCGTACGGACTCAGGTCGGCGGTCGCGAGGTCCACGGTCCCGGAGGTGCCGTCGTAGCCACGATCGACGCCGCTCGGGAACGGCCCCTCGGGACCGGATAGGGCGGCGACGATGCGCGAGCACCCGATCGTGTCGATCCCGACCGGGCAGTAGACGAGCGCCTTGTCGGGAATCAAAGCCAGCGCGTGTACGGTAACGCCGAGCCCCGCCGAGAAGGCGACTCCAAGGGCGATGAGCGGGAGCGGTCGGCGCATATCTCGGCTCTAGTCGCAGACGTCGGCGACAAGCCGCTGGTACGCGTCGGCCGTCCGCTGGAGCTGGCCAGCCGCCGGGCTCTGCGCGAGCTGCGCCTTGATGCGGTACAGCTGTGTGGTGTAGGCGTGACAGACGGTCGACGCCGCGCTGACGTCCGGAGCAGCAAGGGGCGTGGTGGGGCGCCAGCCAGATTCGGTGGGCAGGGACTTGTCGCTACACCCCCCCAATAGCAGGGTCGCTGCTACCAGGCCTGGCAGGCCAGCCAACCGTGTCCGCGTGTGCATGATTCCGCGCCTTGTCGTGTGTACGCCACGCGTCGCCGCGTGTCGCCCTTCCCAATTGCAACGTTCGGGCCAGAACGTCGCGGGCTCGCAGCGACGGACAGCGTGTCGCGCCCGTTGCAACCAAACTGCAGCGCGCGCGTGCAACGGCCTATGGAACACCGCGTTGGTCGGCCGACGCTGCGGCGGGCGTGCCGCACATTCCTCTGGGGCGCCGGTGCCGCAGGTAACTGCGGTGCAGCATCAACACGCGGCCTCGCTTCCGTTAGCGCTCGCGACCATGACCCAGGCTATGATCGAGCGGACGATAGAGACTCTCGAACGCCCCGAAGCGCGGCCTACCGCGCGTGAACCCGGCGGCGCGCGTAGATTAGGCGCGTCGTTAACCAGCAGCCGTCCGCGCAGACGATTTGCGTTTCCTCGCAGGGCTGGCTCAGGCGGGGGAATTCACGCCGGTCATCGATCGGCGCTACCCCTTCGAGCAGATCGTCGAGGCTCATCGCGACGTGGGCCCTCGACTCTGATGCATCTGCGCGTCGCCCGGGTGTAACACGCGGGAGACCTAGTGTCGAACGACGAAGTCTACGCCTCCGGCCTCCTGAATCGGGCCCTGGATCCGGCCACGCAACCGCCCGAAATCCGGGCCTTCATGCGCGCGGAGATCGAGCTGCTCGACAGCCTCATCCTGAAAGGGACGTCGGTGCTCGACGTTGGGTGCGGCACGGGACGGCATCTGGGCATGCTGAGCGACCGCCTGCGCATGGGTGTCGGCGTTGACTATGAACGGGGGTACATCCTTCAGGCGCGCCGGAACACGCGCGCCCGCCACGTACACTTTGTGACCGGCGACGCGACCGCCATCCCCCTACGGGCCTCATTCGAGTTCGCGACGTGCCTCACGAACACCTGGGGGACGATGAGCGACAAGCTCGGGGTCCTCAACGAAATGCGACGCCTCGCTCCGCGGCCGCGGACGCGCTTCATCTCGGTCTTCGCCGAGAGCTCAGTTCCGCCGAGGCGGGAGTGGTATCGTCGTCTGGGGCACGCTATCGTGGACGAGGCGGCGACCTACCTCGCAAGTGCAGGCGGCTTCCGGTCCGAACATTTCTCCGAATCCCGCCTTCGGAGCCTGATTGGCGAGTGCACGATCCACCCTCTTGCCGGGGTCGCTTATGCCGTCACCTTCTAGGCCGTTCAGGTGATGGGCTGCTCCACGTCGGACTGAGCTGGCGCGCGCCCTGATTCCACGCCGCTTTACAGGGCGCGATCGCCCGCCGCTTGCCCTCCACGAACACACGCCTCATGTTAGGACCGCTGCGCCCCACCTCAATCCCCCGCGCCCTGCTCGCGATGGGAGCGACTTATGAACAAGGTTCTCACCACGCTCGGCGTCAGCGCCGTGCTGCTCACGGCCTGTACCGATGGCACCCCTGACTCGCTCACCGGGCCATCGGGCCGGCCGCCGCTCGGCGTGCAGTCGCCGGCGATTCGCGCCGCGATCGCCGTCCAGGAGCGCCACCTCGACGCCCTGCTGCGCACCCCCGGCGTCGTAGGCACGGCTGTGGGGCTGCTGCCCAACGGGCAACCCGCCGTGCGGGTCTTTCTCGCGCACCCCGGCGTGTCGGGCCTGCCGGCCGCCTTGGACGGCGTGCCGGTGACGACGCAGGTCACCGGCCTATTCATGGCCTTCAGCGATCCGACCAAGCGTCAGCGGCCCGCCCCGATGGGTTTTTCCGTCGGGCATCCGGCCATCACGGCGGGCAGCATCGGGGCGCGGGTGATCGACCCCTCGGGCAACGTGTTCGTGCTGAGCAACAACCACGTGCTCGCCAACAGCAACGACGCCGCCATCGGCGACCCGGCCCTGCAGCCCGGGCCCTTCGACGGCGGGACCGCCGCCGACGAGATCGGGACGCTGTTCGCGTTCCAGGCCATCGACTTCTCGGGCGGCAACAACACCATCGACGCCGCGATCGCGCTGTCCAACACGACCAACCTCGACAACGTCACGCCTACCGATGACGGGTACGGCATGCCCGGCGGCGGGATCTACGGCGATGCCAACGGCGACGGCGTGTTCGACGACCGTGGCGCCCTGCTCGGCCTCAACGTCCAGAAGTACGGGCGGACCACGAAGCTGACGCACGGCCAGATCACCGGCATCAATGCCACGGTCGACATCTGCTACGAGGTCCTGATCATCTTCTGCATCAAGTCGGCGCGGTTCGTCGACCAGCTCATCATCGAGCCGGGCGGCTTCTCGGGCGGCGGCGACTCGGGCTCGCTCATCGTGAGCGATGACGTGAACAAGAGCCCCGTCGGCCTCCTGTTCGCGGGCAGCTCCACCCAGACGATCGCGAACCGGATCGACCTGGTGCTGAATCGCTTCGGCGTGCGCGTGGACGCCGGCCCGCCGCCGCCGCCGCCCCCTCCGCCCGACCCCGTGACCGACATCGGGATCACCAGCGTCACCGCGCCCGCCTCAACGACGCAAGGCACCACCGTGAACGTGGCGGTCACCGTGCAGAACGTCGGTAACCAGGGCGTCGCCCAGGACATCGTCGTGACGCTCCAGGATGTCACCGATAACACGACCATCGGCACTCCGCAGACCGTGCCCGGTCTGGCCGCGGGCGCTTCCACGACGCTCACGTTCAGTTGGAACACTACCGGCGCCAGTCTCGGCGGCCACACGCTCACCGCGAGCCAGGCCTTCCTCGATGAGAACGCGGCCAACGATCAGGCCTCGACCACCGTCACCGTGAACTCGCCATCCGTGATCATCCACATCGGCGACCTGGACGGCGTGGCGTCCAACAGCGGCAGCCGCTGGTCGGCCACGGTCGAGATCACGGTGCACGACGCCGATCACAACCCGCTGAACGGCGCGACCGTCGTGGGCCACTGGAGCCAGATCGGGCTGAACTCCGACACGTGCACCACCGGCGAGCTGGGAGGCAAGGGGACGTGCATCGTGCTCTTCCCGAGCCTGAAGCGGTCGGTGAGTTTTGTGAACATGACCGTGGTGAGCGTGACCCTCGACGGTCGGACGTACGATCGGGCGTTCAACCACGATGTGGACGGCGGTAGCAACGGCACCACGATCAGAGTGAACAGACCGTAAGGGGTCGTTGAAGACGATCGAGGACGTCCTCGCGGGGCACACGGACGCGCTGATGGCCGTGCCGGGAGTAGTCGGCACGGCCATCGGGCGTTCCGGCGGGGCGCCGTGCATCCGCGTGTTCGTCGCCGACGCGAGCCCTGCCACCGACGCGGCGTTGCCGGCCGAACTCGAGGGCTATCCTGTGAAGGTCGAAGTCACCGGCCCGTTCCGGCCCTGGAGGCGTGGTCCCCCGTGAGCTCCCTCCCCACCGCTTTGCTCGTCGCGCTCGTCGCCGCCCTCGCAGTTCTCGCCGTGGCGCTCGTGTTCGTCATCTGGAAGGCGCGGTACACCCGCGCGGTGCGGCTCGACGCGATCCAGCGCAGCCAGGCCGTCACGGCGGGGAAGGTGTTCGAGCAGCTCGTGCCCTACCTCCCGAACTTTCCCTTCGATCCCCGTGA
>DASYQX010000018.1:0-22074 GCA_036004985.1 Gemmatimonadales bacterium | reverse complement strand
CAGGTCGAGCACCTCGACCGACAGGTGGTCTTCTTTGTCGAGCAGCTCCGCCGCCTCGAGCGCCTTCCACACCGTCGCACCGTATGTGACGATGGAGAGATCCCGCCCCTCGCGCGCCAGCCGCGCCTCGCCGATCGGTGTCAGCACCTCCTCGCCCTCGGGGAGCTGCTCCTTGATGCGGCGGTACAGCCACTTGTGCTCGAGGTACAGCACGGGGTCCTCGTCGCGGATGGACGCCTTGATCAACCCCTTCGCGTCCCGGGCCGTGGCGGGGTACACGATCTTGAGTCCGGGCGTGTGCAGGAACGCCGCCTCGGGGTTCTGCGAGTGGAACGGCCCGCCGCGCACGTAGCCGCCGCACGGCCCGCGCACCACGATCGGCGTCGACAGCCCGGCCCGGTACCGTGCCGTCGCGACGTAGTTCGTGAGCATGTCGTAGGCGCACGAGATGAAGTCGATGAACTGCATCTCCGCCACGGGCCGGAGCCCCATGTGGGCCGCGCCCGCAGCCGCGCCGACGATCGCCGCCTCGGAGATCGGCGTGTCGATCACGCGCGCCTCGCCGAAGCGCTTCACGAACCCGTCGGTGACCTTGAAGGCGCCCCCGTACAGGCCGACGTCCTCGCCCAGGATGAAGACGCGCTCGTCACGCTCCATCTCTTCCCAGAGCCCCTGGCGCAGCGCCTCGAGAAAGGTGACTTCAGGCATTACAGCGCCTTGAACCAGAGGCGATCGGCGGCGGGCGGATGGGCGTACACGCCCGGCAGCGCCGTTTCGGGCTCGGGGAGCGGCTCGTTCACGCAGGCGTCCGTGGCCTGGTCGATCTCAGCCCGCGCGCGGTCGTCGATGTCGGTGAGATCCGCCTCTGTCACCATCCCGCTGTCGAGCAGACGCCGCACGTAGCGATCCACCGGGTCGTTCTCCGCCGCCCAGCGGTCGAGCTCGCCCTTCGGGACGTAGTGCTGATCGTCGTGCTCCGCGTGTCCCTTGCGCCGGTACGTCTTCACCTCGACGAAATGCACGCCCTTTCCGCGGCGCGCCCGGTCCACGGCCAGCCGGGTCGCCTCGTACACCGCGAACACGTCGTTCCCATCCACGGTAACCGCGGGAATCCCGTAACCCTTCGCCTTCTCGGCCAGGTCGCGGACGGCGAACTGCTTCTCGGGCGGCGTGGAGTAGGCCCAGTGGTTGTATTCGCCGATCACCACGAGCGGCAGCCGCTGCACGGCCGCGAAGTTCAGGCCTTCGTGGAAGGTGCCGGTGGAGGTACCGCCGTCGCCGATGTAGACGAGACCGACGCGCGGCTCGCCCCGCACCTTGAACGTCAGCGCGATCCCGGCCATCACCGGGATCATGTCCCCCAGGTGGGAGATCTGGCCCAGGTAGCCCCGCTCGAGGTCGTTGAAGTGGACGTTCAGCTCACGGCCGCGCGTCGGGCTGTCGGCCTTGGCCATGTATTGCCGCAGGATCTCGACCGGCGGCGCCCCCATCACCAGCAGGGACCCGAGGTTCCGGATGAGGGGCGAGAGGATGTCTTTGTGCCGGCCCCGCTCCAGCGCGTAGGCCGAGGCCACCGACTCCCCCTCCTGGCCGAGCGAGCGGAACAGTCCCCCGATGACCTTACTCTGCCGGTACAGCGCGACGAGGCGCTCCTCGAGGGTCCGGGTGAGGCGGAGGTAGTAGTAGATCTCCAGCAGCTGGTCGCGCGACAGCACGGCCGGCAGGGCGGTCGGCCGCGTGGCTGGCACAGCGGCGGGAGCGGGCGTTGGCGCGCGCGCGGCGCGGGAGTCCATGACGTAAATTATAGTGGGCGTGAAACTTGGCCTGAGCGCCCAGTCAAATCAAGCGTTTCGCGGGGAGGCGCGCATGGCCAGCGTCAAGTTGTGGATCACGGGCATGACCTGCGGCCACTGCCGGCAAAAGGTCGAGCAGGCGTTGAAGGGCGTGGGCGGCGTCTACACGGCCATCGTCGATCTGTCGGACGGCGAAGTGGAAGTGGACTTCGACGACGACCAGGTCACGCCGGTGCAGTTGATCGGCGCCGTCGAAAAAGCGGGGTACGGCGCGAAGCTCGGGGGCTAGTAGGCTCCCCGCACGTCATGCGCCGGCTCCACGAGCCGGTGCACCTCGGCGAGGAACCGCTTGGCCAGCTTGTCGAGCTCCGATTCACCCACCTGGTCCGTCCCCACTTCGACGAACGTGTAGTGCCCCGCCTCGGGCCGCGCGCTGATGGTGATGCGCCCCAACGTGCCGTGATAGACGCGACGGCGCGGTGATTCTTCCGCGGGCGTGAGCCGCCCGCCGAAAAAACTCTTCGCCGTCTCGAGGACGCGTTCCGGCGACGCGGTGGTGCGATGGAAGTAGCGCATGTCAGGTCGCCCAGGCGGGTTTGAACCGCCGCAACGTGAGACTGTTCAATACGACGGACAAACTCGACCACGCCATGGCGGCGCTGGCGAGCACGGGGGACAGCAGCCAGCCGGTGAACGGAAAGAGCGCGCCGGCGGCCACAGGGATCAACACGACGTTGTAGCCGAACGCCCACACCAGGTTCCAACGGATCGTGCGCATCGTCCGGCGCGCGAGCTGGATCGCGGTGACCACGGCCCGCAGGTCGCCGCGGATCAGCGTCACGTCGGACGCTTCCATGGCGATATCGGTGCCGGTGCCGATCGCGATGCCCACGTCGGCCTGCGCGAGCGCCGGGGCGTCGTTGATCCCATCGCCGACCATGACGACGTGTTTCCCCTGCCGCTGCAGCTTTCTTACCAGGTCGGCCTTCTGCGACGGCAGCACCTCGGGGAGCACCTCGTCGATGCCTACCTCGGCGGCGACCGCCTCGGCCCCCTTGCGAGAGTCGCCCGACACCATCACCACGGGAAAGCCGAGGCGCTTCAAATGGGCGACCGCCGTCTTGGAGGTCGGCTTGATGGGATCGGAGATCGCGATCACCGCGTGGACGGTGTTGTTCACGACGCAGATCACCGGCGAGCGGCCCTGGGCGGCGAGGCGGTCGGCGTCGGCGCCGAGCGCGCCGAGCTCGAGGCTCCGCTCGCGCGCGTGACGCAGCGAGATCACCTCGATGATGCGGCGGTCCACGGTGCCGCGCACCCCGCGTCCTTCCATGGCGGCGAACTTCTCCACCGGGAGGAGGCTGACGTTCTTGTCTTTCGCCGCGTTGAGAATCGCCAGCGCGAGCGGATGCTCGGAGCGCTGCTCCACCGACGCCGCCCACTTGAGCACGTCGGCGGGGGCGATAGGCGTCCCGTCGGGCCTCTTGGCCGTGACGATATGCGTGACGGTCGGGTTTCCCTCGGTGATGGTCCCGGTCTTATCGAGCAGGACGGTACGGGCCCGGGCGAGGCGCTCGAGGGCCTCGCCGCTGCGAATCAGGATCCCCTGCTCCGCCGCCTTCCCGGTGCCGACGAGTATCGCCGTCGGAGTCGCCAGGCCGAGGGCGCAGGGGCAGGCGATGATGAGGACGGTCACGAACGCCACGGTGCCGTAGACCAACGCGTTGACCCACGGCTGGGGCCCGAAGTCGAACCAGGCGACGAACGCGGCCAGGGCGATCGCGATCACGATCGGCACGAACACGCCCGCCACGCGATCGGCGAGCTGCTGGATCGGGGCCTTGGTGGCCTGGGCGTCCTCGACGAGCTGTACGATCTGGCCGAGGGCCGTCTCCTTGCCCACACGCGTGGCGCGGAACGTGATGCTGCCGGTCGTGTTGACCGTGCCACCGATCACGTCGTCTCCCGGCTTCTTGGCCACGGGCATCGGCTCGCCAGTCAGCATCGATTCGTTGACGGCCGACGCGCCTTCGGTGACGACGCCGTCCACCGGGATCTTCTCACCCGGTTTGACGATCAGGAGGTCGCCCGTGACGATTGCCTCGACGGGCACGTCGGTTTCCTTCCCGTCGCGCACGGCGTGCGCCACCCGTGGCCGCAGCCCGGCCAGGCGGCGGATCGCTTCCGAGGTGCGGCCCTTGGCGCGGGCCTCGAGCAGGCGGCCGAGCAGAATCAGCGCGATGATCGCGGCGACCGCCTCGTAGTAGACGTCGGCCGGCAGCCCGGCGCGGGTGAACAGGCCGGGCGCCACCGTGGCGACAATCGAGTAGAGAAACGCCGCCCCCGTACCCAGCCCGATCAGGGTGTTCATATCGGCGGTGCGGTGCCGGACGCCGCTCCACGCTCCCTTGTAGAACTGCTGGCCCGACCAGACCACCACCGGCAGCGTCAGGATGCCGAGCCCGCGCTTCACCCACTCGAGGTCGAGGACGAAGCCTTGGGCCGTCACCCAGTCGCGGAGCGAGAGCGCGAGGGGCATCAGGAGCTGTCCCAGGAGGTCGTACTGCTTGAACGTGCCGTGCTCGCCGGGCGGCCGGTCGGCCATGAGCAACATGGCGCCGATCATCCCGACGACGGCGACGATGGCGGCGACCGCGAATCGCGCCGTGAGCGTCCGGATCTCGCGGTGCCGCGCGATCCGCTCGCGCTCCAGCGGATCCTCGGCGGGGATCGGCGCCGCGACCTGGAACCCCGCGGCGGCCACGGCGCGCTCCAGGTCCTCCGCGCTGGTGACGCCCGGGACGTAGTCGACCGTCACGGTCTCGGTGGCCTGATTGGCCACGGCGCGGATGACCCCGGGCACACTCGCGAGGGCGCGCTCCAGCGGCGCGACGCTGGGGGCGTAATGCAGGTCCGTCACGCCGAACGTCACGCTTGCCTTCCCGCAATTGTACCCGGCCTCGCGTACCGTCCGGATCAGCTGACCGACGTTGGTCTGGGCGTCGTCGTATTCGACCGCCGCGCGCGCGGTCGCGAAGTTCACGGCCGCCGAGGTGACGCCGGGCGTCCCGACCAGCGCTTCCTGCACGGTCATGGCGCAGCTCGCGCAGCTCATCCCCTCGATGGGGAGGAGGATCCGCGCCTTACTCATGCGGCGTGAAACTTGTGGGGGGAGGTTCCCGCGCGCCGGTCACCGGCCGGCTCCACCACGAGCAGGCCCTTCAGCATGTTCATCCCGCAGCGGAACGGGTACTCCCCCGGCTCCGTCGGGGTGAACTCGACGGTGGTCGTCTGGAACGCCGGCAACTCTTGATTGATGCCGAAGCGGTCGAACACGACACGCTCGGAGCAGTCCGCCGTCTCGTCGCGGTAGAACTGCAGCCGCACCGGCTTCCCGGCCTGGACGACGATCGTGTCGGGCGTGTAGCCGCCCTTCACCGTGACGCGGACCTCCTGCACGCCTTGCGCGACCGCCGCGGTGACGCCCGGCCCACGCGAGAACAGGAAGTACCACAGGACCCATACGATGGCGGCAGCGCCGGCGGCCGTGACCGCGAGCTGAGCGGGCGTCACGCCTTCTCGTAGTACTCGATGCCGAGGTGAGTGATTTGCTCTTCGCCCATCATCCAGCGCAGCGTGTTCTTGAGCTTCGTCTGCTGGATGAAGAGGTCGTGCTCCGGATACAGGCCCGGCGCGGTCTGCGGACTCTTGAAGTAAAACGAGAGCCATTCCTGGATGCCGGAGAGGCCGGCGCGCTGCGCCAGGTCGAAGAACAGGGCGAGGTCGAGGACGATGGGGGCGGCCAGAATTGAGTCGCGGCAGAGGAAATCGACCTTGATCTGCATCGGATAGCCCAGCCATCCGAAGATGTCGATGTTGTCCCAGCCCTCCTTGTTGTCGCCCCGCGGCGGATAGTAATTGATCCGCACCTTGTGAAAGACCTTGCCGTACAGCTCGGGATACATCTCCGGCTGCAGGATGTATTCGAGCACGCCGAGCTTGGACTCCTCCTTGGTCTTGAACGATTCTGGGTCGTCCAGCACCTCGCCGTCGCGGTTGCCGAGGATGTTGGTGGAGTACCAGCCGGCGAGCCCGAGCATCCGCGCCTTGAAGGCGGGCGCGAGCACGGTCTTCATCATCGTCTGGCCGGTCTTGAAGTCCTTGCCGCCGATCGGGACTTTGCGCTCCTCGGCGAGGCGCTCGAGGGCGGGCACGTCCACTGTGAGGTTCGGAGCGCCGTTCGCGAAGGGAACGCCCTCCATCAAGGCCGCGTAGCCGTACAGCATCGACGGGGCGATCGCCGGGTCGTTCTGCTCCATGGCTTTCTCGAGCGCCGCGAGCGACTGATGCACCGGGCCCGGCGTGATGAACACCTCCGTCGACGCGCACCACACCACCACGACGCGGTCCACGCGCGCGCTCTTGCGGAAGGTGCGGATGTCCTCGCGCAGCTGCTCGGCGAGCTCCCGCTTGGTCTTCCCGTGCTTCACGTTGGCGCCCTGCAGCCGTTTCACGTAATACTGGTCGAAGGCGGCGGGCAGCGGCTTGATCCCCGAGAGGAAATCCTTGATCGGCTCGAGGTGCTCGTGCCGCTCCAGCACGCCGGCCTTGATCGCCGCGGTGTACGCGTCGTCTGGGATCGGGTCCCAGGCCGCGAACACGAGGTCCTTCAAGTCCGCGAGCGGCACGAAGTCCTTGACCCTGGGCGCGCGCCGGTCCGTGCGCTTGCCGAGCCGGATGGTCGCCATCTGGCTCAGCGATCCGATCGGCAGCGCCCGGCCGCGCCGGACGTTCTCCACGCCGGCAATGAACGTCGTGGAGACGGCGCCCAGCCCCACCAGCATCACGCCCAGCTTCCCAGTGGCGGGCGCGATGTCGCGTCCGGTCTTCTGCCGCACGATCAGTGTCCTTTCCGGCGGGTGGCGACCCCGGGCATGGTGTCCCGCTTCACGGCGGGCTTGGGCGCGCCGTCGGCGATGCGAGCCACATGCACCACGCGCTGCACCACGGTGATCGCCGTGGCGAGCGCGAGAATCGCGACGATCCAGAACAGTAACCTGCCCTCGCGGCCCGGTCCGAACAGGAACGCCGGGACGCCGAGCAGCAACACCCGCTCCGCGCGGGCCGCGAGACCGACCTTGCACTCGAGTCCGAGTCCTTCCGCCCGTGCCCGCGCATACGACACGAGCAGTGACGCGACGAGGGCCGTCAGCGCGACGCTCAGCGCGAGCGTCTGCTGGGCCTCGGGCACCCCGCCCCGCACGAAATAGACCGCGAGGCCGGCGAACACCGCCGACTCCCCCACCCGGTCCAGGGTCGAATCGTAGAACGCGCCGAACGTCGTGGTCATCCCGCCCCAGCGGGCAACCTGGCCGTCGAGGATGTCGAACACGCCGCTCAAGAGCAACAGGAACCCAGCCAGATGGATCCTGCCGAACCCGAATGCCACGCCCGAGCCGATCACGAGCAGCGTGCCGAACGTCGTGATGACGTTGGGACGTACACCCCAGCGAATGAAGAGACGGGCAACCGGCGCAACGAGGCGGGGGAAGCCGTCCTTCACGAATTGGGGCAGGATGTTCATAGGGGGGGGAAGGTAATAGGCCCTGGAAGCGGCGGAAAGGCCAAAACGCTAGTAGAGCAAGTACTTGGCGCGCGCGGCCCGAAACCGGGCGAGGTCGGCCTCCCACCCGCTCCAAATCTCCCACGCGGGACGGCCGGCCTCGAGCGCGAGACGCAGCTCGGGACCCGCCGCCAACCGATCGAAACTCGACGCGCGAAACTGAAACGCGCGCGGATGCGTCGCCCGGATCGCCGCCAGCAACGCCACCGCCAGACGCGTCGGGTCGTACTGCCGCGCGTCAGTGACGTGCACGCGCAATCCCCACAGCTCTTCCCCATCATACTTCCCATCCGTGGGCGCGCGCGGCGTGAACACGGCGCGCGTCACCTCCACCCCCACCAGCGGCCAGCCCCGCACCCGCCGCCAGTCGCCCGGCTGAACCAGGCGGGCGAGCACGGCATCGGGATCGAGCCACGGCGCCCCGATGACCTGGAAGGCGAACCCCGTCCCGCGCCCGACCGAGAGGTTCGTGCCCTCGAACAGGCAGAGCCCCGGGTAGTGCCGCGCGCTCTCCAGGTCCGGCATGTTCGGGGACGGCTTCACCCAGGGGAGGCCGGTCTTGTCGTACGGCGTGCCGCGCTTCCAGCCGGCGGCGGGCACGACGACCAGGTCGGCGCCGAGGCCGAGCACGTCGTTCGCCATGCGCGCGAGCTCGCCGAGCGTCATGCCGTGGCGCATCGGAACGGGGAGGAAGCCCACGAGCGCGGAGTCGGGATCGCCGGGCTGGAGGCGCACGTTGCCCTGCACCGCCACCCCGCCGATCGGGTTGGGACGGTCGAGCACGACGATGGGCTTGCCCGCCCGCGCCGCGTGACGCATCAGCGATGCGGCAGTCGCAATGTAGGTGTAGTACCGGGCCCCGATGTCCTGGAGGTCGACCAGCACGACGTCGACCGAGTCGAGCGCCGTGCGCACCGCGTTGGGAGATGGGCGGTAAAGGTTATAGATTGGGAGGCCGGTGGCGGAGTCGCGCGCGTCCGCGAGGCCCTCACGGTCCTCCGTGCCGCGGAAGCCGTGTTCCGGACTGAACAGGGCGGTGACGCGCTGGCCGCCGGCGATCAGGACGTCGACGTCGCGCCGCCCGCGCCGGTCGATGCCGGTGTGATTCGTGAGGAGTCCGATGCGCCGGCCGGCGATCAGGCGCGACGAGTCGGTGACGACCACCTCGATCCCGGGCCGGACTTGGGCCGCGGCCACCGGAACGGAGCGAGGGGTCGAGCAGGCAAGCGACCCCACAACCCAAACGAGATGATGCGCGCGCATAGACTCCCTCGACTCCTGATACTGACGCTGCTCTTCGGTTGTGCCGGCGCTCGCGCGGCCGGCGGGCCGAGTGGTCCCGCCCCGTCCCTGACGTCGCTCACGACGCGCCAGAAGGTGGCCCAGCTCGTGGTCCCCCGGCTGGCCGGAACCTACACAGCGTTCGACGACTCCGCATTCCAGGTCGCGGCGCGGTGGGTGGACACGCTCGAGGTCGGCGGCATCATCATCTCGACCGGCTCGCCGTTCGACATCGCGGCCAAGCTCAACGCGCTGCAGCGCCGCTCGCGCCTGCCGCTCCTCATCTCCGCCGACCTCGAGTGGGGCGCGGGGATGCGCGTGACCGGCGCCACGTCGTTCCCGATGATCATGTCCGCGGGCGCGACCGGCGATTCGCTCGACGCCTACAGCATCGGGAAGGTGGCGGCGCTCGAAGGCCGGGCCGTCGGCATCCACGTCAATTTCGCCCCCGACGCGGACGTCAACAACAATCCGCTGAACCCCATCATCAACACGCGCTCGTTTGGCGAAGATCCGCGGGCCGTGGGCCGGCTGGTGCGCGCCTACGTGCGCGGCCTGCAGGAGAATGGCATGCTCGCCACCCTGAAGCACTTTCCGGGGCACGGCGACACCGAGGTCGACTCGCACATCGGGCTGCCCACGATTCGCGCCGGCTACGCCCGGCTCGACACCCTCGAACTGGTGCCGTTCCGCGCCGGCATCGACGCCGGGGCCGATGTGGTGATGAGCGCGCACATCGCCTTCCCCGCCGTCACGGGCGGGGACGACCCCGGCACCCTGTCGGCGGCCGTGTTGACGGGCCTGCTGCGCGACTCGCTGCACTTCCGCGGCATGGTCGTCACCGACGCGCTGGAGATGGGTGCGATCGTCGCGAAGTATGGCGCGGGCGAAGCCACCGTGCGGGCGTTCCTCGCCGGGTCGGACCTGCTGCTCATCCCCAGCGACCCGGACTCCGCGATCGCCGCGATGGTGGCGGCGGTGGCCAGCGGCCGCATCACCCAGCAGCGCCTCGACGCCTCCGTGCGGCGCGTGCTCGACATCAAGCAGCGGCTCGGCTTGTTCAGGCGCCGCATCGTCCCCCTCGATTCGATCATGCACACCGTCGGCGCCAAGCGGTACCAGGACCTCGCCGACGGCCTCGCCCAGCGTTCGCTCACCCTCGTGCGCGACACGGCCGGCACGCTGACCCGCATGCGCACTTCGCGCGGGCGACTCGCCCTCATCGCGTACGGCGACGAGCTGCAGAGCTTTGTCGGGCAGCGGATCGCCGAGGCGCTGGGAAAAGGGGGCGACACCGTCAGCTTCTTCCGCCTGTGGCCGATGTCGGGGACGCTGTCGTACGACTCGGCCCGCACCGTCATCGGGCGCGCTCCGACGGTCGTGTTCGTCGCGAACGTCCGGCCGCTCACCGCGCGGGGCACGATCGCGCTGCCCGACTCGCTGGCTCGGCTGATCACCGTCACGGACTCGCTCAAGCCGACGGTGCTCGTGTCGCTCGGCAGCCCCTACCTGTTGGGCCAGACGCCGAGCGCGAAGTCGTACGTCATTGCGTGGAGCGGGGTGCGCGCCGCCGAGCGCGCGGTTGGCCGGGCCCTGCTGGGCTATTCGCCGATCCGGGGCCGGCTGCCGATTCGGATTCCGCCCGGCTACCCGATCGGCCACGGGCTGATGCTCCCCGACTCGATCCTCCCCCCGCCGCCCCCGCCCCCACCGCTGCTGCCGGTCACGCCGTGAGGGCGCGCGCGGCGCTGGTCCTGGCACTCGGGGGCGCGGCGTGCGGGTCGCCGCGCGCCGCCCTCCAGCAGAACCGGGCTCCGCCCCCGGCACCCACCGGGAGCGTCGACTTCGCGCCGGTGCTCAACTACCTGCGCTCGCAAGTGGACAGCGCATTCCCTGGCGCCGTTGTCGCCGTGAGTCAGGGCGGTCGCCTCGTTCTGCTCGAGGCGGTCGGTCACTACGGCATCGATGACGCGCGCCCGGTGACCACGGAGACGGTCTACGACCTGGCGTCGCTCACCAAAGTCATCGGTCTCACGACCGCGTGCATGATGCTCGTCGGCGAGGGGAAGCTCGATCTCGACGCGCCGGTCCAGCGCTACGTACCGGCGTTCCGGGGTCCGGGCAAGGAGCGAGTGACGATCCGCCACCTCCTGACGCATTCGTCGGGTCTCCCCGCTTGGCGGCCGCTCTATACCGAGGCGACCACGCGGGCGACGGCGCTGGCGCTGGTGGATACGACCCCGCTCGCCGCCGATGCGGGTCGTGCCGCCGTCTACTCCGACCTGGGCGCGATCGTGCTGACGCAGGCGGTCGAGGCCATCGCGGGGGAGCGGATCGATCAGTTCCTCGAGCGGCGCCTCTTCCAGCCGCTCGGCATGTCCAGCACGCGCTATCTGCCGCCTCCCGAGTGGCGCGACCGCATCGCGCCGACGGAGCGGAGCCAGGACGGCACCATCATTCGCGGCACGGTGCACGACGAGAACGCGTGGAAGCTCGGGGGCGTATCAGGTCACGCGGGGCTGTTCAGCTCGGCGGGAGACCTGGCGCGGTTCGCCAGCTGGTTACTGGCGGTCAGGGGCGGTCAGGGGCGAACCGGGACGGAGAACGCTGGCGCAGACCGCCACGGACCGCCTCCGACCGACACGGTCCGCCCCGAGATCGTGCGTGAGTTCACCCGCCGCCAGAACGTCCCCCCCGGCTCCTCCCGCGCCCTCGGGTGGGACACGCCATCGGAGAACTCGAGCGCGGGCACGAAGGTCGGGCCTCAGGCCTTCGGCCACACGGGGTTCACCGGGACGTCGATCTGGCTGGATCCCGACCGCGACGTCTTCATCATCCTGCTGACCAACCGCGTCCACCCGACCCGCGAGAACAGCCGGATCATCCGGGTCCGGCCGCGCGTGGCCGATCTGGTGATGGACGCTCTCACTCCACGACAGTAGCCCAGCCGCGCCGCGTCAGATCGCGGTAGATCACAAAGCCACCGATGGCGCCCAACGCGAGGAGGAGGAGCCCCGGCGCTGTCTCGTGGAGCAACAACTTGCCGACACCGAACAACACGCCGTAGATCATCACGCAGCCCGCAACCCAATCGAGCAGGTTCGACAATCCGCCCGCGGTGACCTTGACGTCGGGTGCCAGCGCCGCGATCGGCGCCCAGCCGGTGCGCGACGGGCGCGTGCGGCGATAGAACGCGGTCAGTGTCTCGCGCGACTCCGGCTGCGTGAGGTACGTGACGGCAATCCATACCACCGTCGTGATCGCCACGGTAATGATCATGATCCAGGCGAACTGTTTCGGCTGGTCGGTGTCGAAGCCGAATCCCAGCTGCAAGGCGACCGACACGACGAAGGCGGACACCATCGCGGAGACCTCGCTCCACGCGTTGATGCGCCACCAGTACCAGCGGAGCAAGAGCACGGCGCCGGTGCCGGCCCCGGTGACGATCAAGATCTTCCAGGCGCCGCCGATCGATCCCATGTAGAACGTCACGACCGCCGAAATCACGGTGAGCAGCACGGTCGCGAGCTTCGACGCGGTCACGTAGTACTTCTCGTCCGCGTCGCGCCGCACGAAACGACGCCAGAAATCGTTGACGAGGTAGCTCGCCCCCCAGTTGAGCTGCGTCGCGATCGTAGACATGTACGCCGCGGCGAACGCCGCAACCATGAGACCGCGCAGCGCGGGCGGCAGGTGGTCGATCATGACCCGGATGTAGCCTGTCTCGGGATCGGCCAGGCCGGGATAGAGGATCAGCGACGCCATCGCCACGAGGATCCAGGGCCACGGCCGAATGGCGTAGTGCGCGATGTTGAACCAGAGCGTGGCGAGCAAGGAATGCCGCTCGTCCTTGGCGCTGAACATGCGCTGCGCCACGTAGCCGCCCCCGCCCGGCTCGGCACCCGGATACCAGGTCGCCCACCAATTGAGCGAGATGTACACGAGGAACGCGATCATCGGCATCCATGCCGAATTCACGTCGGGGACGAAGCTCAGCACGTCGGCGCGCCCGTTTTCGACGAGCTTCGCCTTCATCATCTCGATCCCGCCCACGGCCCGCACCGCGAACACGGCCAGGACGATCACCATGCTCATCTTGACCACGAACTGGAACATGTCCGTGACCAACACACCCCACAGCCCGGACAGCGTCGAGATCGCCGAGGTGAGCGCGATCAACCCCAGTACGATCACGAGCGCTTCGACCTTCGTGACGCCGAAGAGCAGCTCCAGGATCTTCACCATCGCCAGGTTGACCCAACCCAGGATGATGCAGTTGATCGGGATGCCGAGGTACAGGGCGCGGAAGCCGCGCAAGAAGGCGGCGGGCTTGCCGGCGTAGCGGATTTCGGCGAACTCGACGTCGGTCATGACGCCGGCGCGGCGCCACAACCGGGCATAGAAGAACACGGTGAGCATGCCGCTCGCCACGAAGCACCACCACAGCCAGTTGCCGGCGATGCCGTTGCGCGCCACGAAGCCCGTGACCACGAGCGGCGTATCGGCCGCGAACGTCGTGGCGACCATGGACGTGCCGGCGAGCCACCAAGGCACGTTGCGCCCCGACAAGAAGAATTCGCTGGTGCTCTTGCCGGCGCGCGCCTTGTAGTAGAAGCCGATCGCGATGTTGAACCCGAAGTACAGGGCGATGATCAGCCAGTCGACGTAGGTGAGTCGCATAGGGCCACCAATTGGGGGGTCGCGGCCTGAGGAGGCAAGCCGGGCAGGCCGTTGACAGGGCCGCGGCTCCCCCCTAAGTTGCGGCCAGACCGGAGGATAGTGATGAGCACCACGCAAAAGCCCACCATTACGCTGACGCTCACCGAGCGCGCAGGCGAGGAAGTCCGGAAGTTCCTTGCGGAGGAAAAGGTCGCCGCCGAGCGCGCCGGGTTGCGCGTCGCCGTGCTCCCGGGCGGCTGCTCGGGGTTCCGTTATAGCCTGAGCGTCGAAGAGCAACCCGCGAGCGACGACGTTGTCATCGAGAGCGCCGGCGTCCGGCTGTTCGTGGACGAATTCAGCGGGCAGTATCTGAACGGTGTGGTCATCGACTACAAGAGCAACTTCCAGGAGTCCGGCTTCTCGTTCGAGAATCCTAACGCGACCGGCGGCTGCGGTTGCGGGTCGTCGTTCACGGTCTGAGTTCGTTGCACCACATCGAGTCGTCATCCCAGGCCCGCGCCTCGCGCGGGCCTTTTTGCGCCTGAGCCGTGCGCCCACTCGACATCGCCGTCATCGTGTTGTATTTCGGCGCCGTCCTGGCGTCGGGCCTGCTGCTCGCGGGGCGCCAGCGCGACGCGGCCGACTACTTCCTCGGTCGTCGCGGCTTGCCGTGGTGGGCGATCATGCTCTCAATCGTCGCCACGGAGACCTCGGCGCTGACGGTGATCAGCGTTCCCGGCCTCGCCGCCCGCGGCGACCTCACGTTCCTGCAGCTCTCCTTCGGTTATCTGGTGGGACGCCTGGGCGTCGCCGCCCTGCTTCTTCCGGGCTACTTCGACGGCACGCAAGACACGGCCTACCAGCGCCTCGAGCGGCGCTTCGGCCCGGCGGCCCGGCGCGTAGCGTCGGCGGCGTTCCTCGTCACCCGGGCCCTGGGCGACGGGGTGCGCGTGTTCGCGACGGCGATCCCCCTGGCGATCATTACGAGCTGGAGCATTCCCGTCGGGATCTTGGCCGTCGGTATCGTCACGATCTTCTATACGTGGGTGGGCGGCTTGCGGGCGGTGGTGTGGGTGGATGTCGTGCAGCTCGTGTTCTATCTGTTGGGAGGCATCGCCACGATCATCGTGGCGCTGCAGCTCGCCGATGGGGGCTTCGCGCAGGCGTGGGCGGCCGGTAAGCTCGCTGTCATCGACACAGATCTTTCCTTCAAGACGACGTACACGCTGTGGGGAGGCCTCGTGGGCGGTGCGTTGCTCTCGGCGGCTTCGCACGGCACCGATCATCTCATCGTGCAGCGCCTGCTGGCGGCGCGAGATCTCCCGGATGCGAAGAAAGCTCTCATCGGGTCAGGTTTCTTCGTGATCGTGCAGTTCGCCCTCTTCCTAATTGTCGGGACCACACTCTGGATGGCGCACGCCGACCGGCCGTCCTTTCCGAGCGGTGACCTGATCTATCCAACGTTCGTGGTCGAGCACCTCCCCGCGGGGCTGGCGGGTCTCGTGGTGGCGGCGATACTCGCGGCAGCCATGAGTACGGTGTCCTCGTCGTTGAATTCCCTAGCATCGGCGTCCGCGCATGATTTCTACGCCCCAATCACTGGCCGCAGCGACCCCGAGCACCTGCTCCGGGTCGGCCGGTGGTTCACCATCGGCTGGGCGGCAGTACTCGTGGGAGGTGCATGGCTCCTGCGTAAGACCGATCCGGGAACTCCCGTCGTGCAGATGGCACTCTCCGTCGCGTCGCTGACCTACGGGGGGTTGTTGGGGACCTATCTGCTCGGTGGACTGTGGAAGCGTGCGCGTGAGCGCGACGTGATCGTCGCCATTGTCGTGTCCCTGGTGGTCATGACCCCGATCGTGTTCGCCCGCTCCCTCCTCAAGCTCCTTCCCGATCCCGATCCCCGAGCGCTCATCATTGCGAGCGGCCTCGCCTGGCCGTGGTACGTACCGCTGGGCACGGGTGTGACGGTGCTGGTGGGCATCTTGTCGTCGCTGATTCGACGGCCGGACGGCCAGACGGCCGGACGGCCACAGACACCGGCATGACAGAACCGCCCGTCGGGCCGTCCGCCCGTCCGCCCGTCCTTCTGGGCATCGACTGCGGCGGGTCGCACACGACGGTCGTCGTCGGCGACGGCGACGCCAACGTCCTGGCGCGCGCCGAGGGCCCACCGTCCGCGATGCGCCCCGGCGGCGCCGATGCGTCCGCAGCCGTGATCGCCGATACCGCCCGGCGTGCGGCGTCGCAAGCCGGCGTCACGCTGCCCGCCGAGGCGGCGATGGTAGGCGCCGCCGGCGCGGGCCGCGAGCCCGAGCAACGGGACCTCGCCGCCGCGCTCGTCACCGCCGGCGTAGCCCGGACCGTGCGCGTCGCCGGGGACAGCGAGGTCGCCCTCTCGGCCGCGTTCGGGGATGAGCCCGGGATTCTCATCAACGCGGGCACGGGATCGATCGCGTTCGCACGGAGCCCCGACGGCCGGTTGCATCGGGCCGGGGGTTACGGCTGGCAGTTGGGCGACGAGGGCGGCGGTTACTGGCTCGGCCGGCGGGCGCTCGCGGCGGCGGCGCGCGCACACGACGAGGTGGAGGAGTCATCTACGTTGCTCGAGCGGCTGCTCGTGGCGCTCAGCCTGCGCGACCTCGACGCCTTGATCCGCTGGACCGTCACCGCCAGCCCCGCCCAGGTGGCCGCGCTGGCTCCCCACGTCCTCAACGCCGCGCGCGAGGGCGAAGCCGTTGCCCAGGCCGCGGTGAGCGACGCGGCCCGAGAGCTGGCGCGCCTGGTGCGGGCGCTGGCGCGGCACTTCCCCGCTGGCGACGCGATTCCCGTGGCCACCGCGGGGGCGTTGCTGCGTCCCGGCTCTCTGGTCCTAGCGGGCTTGCAAGCGGCGCTCGGGTCCGATGAGCCGCGGGCCCGTCTGATCGACGGGCCCGTGGATGCGCCGGTGGGCGCATTGCGGCTGGCCGCCCGGCTCGCCTAGGCCGCGGCAGCCGCCACCGACTTCGGATCCCAGTCGCTTTCGGTTCGCGCCACGTACACCGTCGCGCTCATGTCGCCGATCACGTTGAGCGTGGTGCGCGACATGTCGAGGATGCGATCCACCCCGATGATGATCGCGATCGCGCCGGGGTCGACCCCGACGATGGCGATCACCCCCATGAGCAGCGGCAGCGACCCGCCGGGGACGCCCGCGGCGCCGACGGCGGTGATGACGCTCAGAATGATCACGATGATCTGCGTCGACAGGCTGAGGGGAACGCCGTAGACCTGCGCGAGGAACAGCACCGTCACGCCTTCGAACAGCGCCGTCCCGTTCATGCACATCGTGGAGCCGAGCGGGAGCACGAACCCCGCGATGTGGGGCGGAATCTTGAGCTCCTGCTCGGCCACGGTGAGGTTCGTCGGGAGCGTAGCGTTGCTCGAGCTGGTGGAGAACGCCGTCACGATGCTGGCGCGGATCCGGCTGTAGAACACGCGCGGCGACAGGCCGCCGAGCAGCCGCACGAACGCGGAGATCGAGACGGCGGCGTGCAGCACGAGACCCACGAGGACGACGGCGACGTACAGGCCCAGCTTTTGCAACAGGGCGAATCCAAAGCGCGACGTCACCACGAAGATGAGCCCGAACACCCCGTATGGGGCGAGCGTCATGGCGAGCTCGATGATCTTGACGACCGCCTCACCCAGCGCGTCGAGCACGCGCACCATGGGCGTCGTCTTGTCCGAGGGGAGCAGCGTCAGGGCGGCGCCGAACACCAGCGAGAAGAAGATGATCCCCAGCATGTCGAGCGAGGCCGCAGCCTGGATTGGATTGCGCGGCACGATGTTCACGAACATGTCGATGCCGAACTTGCCCCCGCCCCCCGCCTGCAGGCCCTCGGCCTGGGACCGGTAGGTGGTCATCAGCTGGTCGCGGATCGCCTGGTCGAGCCCGTCGCCGGGGCGGACCAGGTTCACGAGGATGAGGCCGATCGTCGCCGAGACGGCGGTGGAGACCAGGAAATAGGCGATCGTCCGCGCGCCGACCCGGCCGATGCGCCGGATGTCGCCGAGCCCCGCGACGCCGAGGGTCAGCGACGAGAAGACGAGGGGCACGATCGTCATCAACAGCATCCGCAGGAAGATCTGGCCCACTGGACCGGCGATGTTGTTCCCGATCCAGCGCACCACGGGTTCGGCCGCTTCAGCCGGGACGCCGATCCAGGCGACCCAGCCCGCACCGGTCGCAAACGCGTTCGCGACGACGCCAACCGTCGCGCCCGATCCCAGGCCGATGATGATCTTGGTGTGGAGTTTCACGCCGCGGGGGAGGAGGGCGGTGGCACCGCGGCACGCCGCAGCCGGCTGTGACGGTAGCCGTAGGCGGCGTACAGGATGAGACCCAACGTCAGCCAACCCGCAAATCGCACCCACGTCTCTCCGGGCAAGCCATACATGACGATGCCGCACAGCACCGCGCCCGACACGGCGATGGGCCACACCCACGGGACGCGGAACGGCCGCGGACGATCGCGATCGGTGTACCGCAAGACCAGGACGCCGATGCAGACCAACGCGAAAGCGAACAAGGTCCCGATGTTGGTGAGGTTGTAGGTCTCACCCGCGTCCCCCACCAACGCCCAGAGCCCGACGAAGATGCCGGTGATCAGCGTGGTGATGTGCGGGACGCGGTACTTGGGGTGCAGCTTCGCCGCCCAGGGAGGAAGCAACCCGTCGCGCGCCATGGCGAAGAAGATGCGCGGCTGGCCGTACTGGAACACGAGCAGCACCGCGGACATCGAGATGATCGCGCCGAGCGCGACGATCCAGCCCACCGTCGTGAACCCCGCGCTGTTCAGCGCCTTGGCCAGCGGGTCGGCGACCCCCAGCTCCGTGTACGGCACCATCCCCGTCAACACCGCGCCCACGATCACGTAGATGACCGTGCAGATCGCCAGGCCGCCCAGGATGCCGATCGGCAGGTTGCGCTGCGGGTTCTTCGTCTCCTCGGCCGCCGTGGAGATGGCGTCGAACCCGATGTAGGCGAAGAACACGATCGCCGCGCCCTGGTGGATGCCGCGGAACCCGTGCGGCGCGAACGGGTGATAGTTGGCGCTGTCGATGTGCGTCAGCCCGGCGACGATGAACAGCCCCAGGACCAGCAGCTTGATCGTCACCATGATGTTGTTGGCGGTGGCGCTCTCGCGCACGCCGAGCAGCAGCAGCCACGTGATCAACATCACGATCGCGAACGCGGGCAGGTTGATGAGGATCGGGATCCCCACCACGTGGGGGCCCGACTCGAGGAGGCCGTGGATAGCGGGGTCGGGACTGAGCAGCGCAGTGCGGTACCCCGTGGTGAGCCAGACAGGCAGCTCGATCCCGAAGCTGCCGAGTAGCGACCGAAAGTAATCGCCCCACGAGATCGCGACGGCGACGTTGCCGACGGCGTACTCGAGGATCAGGTCCCATCCGATGATCCACGCCACGAACTCGCCCAGCGTCGCGTACGAATAGGCGTAGGCGCTGCCCGCCTGCGGAATCATCGACGCCAGCTCGGCGTAGCACAGGCCCGCCAGGGCGCAGCACACACCGAGCAGCAGGAAGGAGAGGACCAGCGCGGGGCCCGCGCCGGCGCGCACCAGATTGCCCGCCGCGTCGTACTGCCCGGCCGCCGCCGTGCCGATGGCGCCGAAGATGCCGGCGCCGATCACGGCGCCGATCCCCAGCATGATGAGGTCCCCGGCGCCGAGCGCGCGCTTCAGCCCCCCGGCGTGCCCGCTGTCCGCCAGCAGCTCCGCGATCGGCTTGCGCTGAAACAGCTGGCGCAACGCGCTCACACGAACAGAGGCGCCAGGACCAGCGTAACCGTGGCGAGCAGCTTGATCAGGACGTGGATCGACGGGCCGGCGGTATCCTTGAACGGATCGCCCACCGTGTCACCCACCACGCCCGCCTTGTGGGCCGGGCTCCCCTTGCCGCCGTACTCCCCTGTCTCGATGAACTTCTTGGCATTGTCCCACGCGCCGCCGCCATTGTTCAGCATGGTGGCGAGCAGGATGCCCCCGATCGTCCCGACCATCAGGAAGGCCGCCACGGCCTCCGCCCCCACGTGGAACAGCTTGAAGAAGAGGCCGACGGCGATCGGCATACCGACGGCGAGCAGTCCCGGCGGCACCATCGCCTTGAGCGCCCCCACAGTCACGATGTCGACCGCTTGCCGGTAGTCCGGCTTGGACGTGCCCTTCAGGATCCCCGGGTCCGCCTTGAACTGGCGCCGCACCTCCTGAATCACGCTCACGGCGGCCTTGGTGACGGCGCCGATGGCGAGCGCGGAGAACCAGAACACCAGCATCGCGCCGAGCAGCCCGCCCACGAAGACCTCGGGCTTGGAGATGTCCACGGCGGTGAGCGGCGATCCCAGCAACCGTACCTCGTCGAGGTACGCCGAGAACAGCAGGAACGCGGCCAGCGCGGCCGAGCCGATCGCGTACCCCTTGGTGAGGGCCTTCGTGGTGTTGCCCACGGCGTCGAGGCGGTCGGTGCGTTTGCGGATGGCGTCGGGCTGGTGCGACATCTCGATCACGCCGCCCGCATTGTCGGTGATCGGCCCGAAGGTATCCATCGCCAGGATATAGGCGGCGGTGCCGAGCATCCCCATCGTGGCGACCGCGGTGCCGAACAGCCCCGCGTGCTCGAGCCCGCTCGATGCGCCGAGCTTGTAGGACGCGATGATGGCGGCGCCGATCGTGAAGGTCGGCAGCGCGGTGCACTCGAGCGCGACGGCGAACCCCGCAATGATGTTCGTCGCGGCCCCCGTCACCGACGCCGCCGCGATCGACTTCACCGGCCGGTAGCGGTACTCCGTGTAGTACTGCGTGATGTAGACGAAGGCGATCGAGGTCGCGATGCCGATCACGCCGCAGATAGCGAAATGCCACCACGCGTCGGGCGCGGTGGCCGGATTCAGCAGCCAGTACGTGCCGATCACGAATCCGATCGCCGCGAGCACCGCGGTGACCATGTACCCCCGATTGAGGGCGTGCATCGGGTCTTCATTCTCGCGCGCGCGGACAATCACGATCCCGACGATCGACGCGAGGAGCCCGAAAGCGCGCACCACGAGCGGGAACAGCATCAGCCCGACTACCGCTTGGGGCGCGAAGGATCCGGGGTTCGACAGCCCGAGCGTCGCGCCGAGGATCATGGCGCCGATGTTCTCCGCGGCGGTGGATTCGAACAGGTCGGCGCCGCGGCCCGCGCAGTCGCCGACGTTGTCCCCCACCAGGTCGGCGATGACGGCGGGATTGCGGGGGTCGTCCTCCGGAATCCCCGCTTCGACCTTCCCGACGAGGTCGGCACCGACGTCGGCCGCCTTGGTGTAGATGCCGCCGCCGAGCTGAGCGAACAGCGCCACGAACGAGGCACCGAAACCGTAGCCGACGATCATGAGGGGAATCTTGGTGGCGGGGAAGCCGAACAGCTCGAGCGTGGCATACAGGCCACCGACGCCGAGCAGGCTCATCGCCACCACGAAGAGACCGCTCACGGCGCCGCCGCGCAGGGCGATCTGGAGCGCCAGGTTCAGGCTCGAGCGCGCCGCGCTGGCCGTCCGGATGTTCGCCCGCACCGCCACGAACATCCCTACCAACCCCGCGACGCCGGAGCAGATCGCCCCGAACAGGAACGAGAGCGTGGTCGTGAGGGCGAGCGTCGCAGCCGCAGGTTCCTCGCCGTGCGGCTTCCGGAAGAATGCGTACAGGACGTAGATGACGACGCCCAGCACGAGGCTCAGCAGGCCGATCGTCCGGTACTGGCGGCGGAGGAACGCCTCCGCGCCCTCCTGGATCGCATCGGAGACCTTCCGCATCTCGGCGGTGCCGTTGTCCTGGTGCAGCACCCACCGCGCCAGGGCGACGGCGACCAGCAGAGCGAACACACTTAAGCTGAGAACCAGGCCAAGCAGCATGGTCGATCAACTCCGCGGCTGTGAGTGTAACTCAGTGAACGAGTCGGATCTGGTAAATGCTGGCGACCGGCTGGCCGTCGCGGGTCGTCGCCGGTCTGAACTGGTACGCTTTCATGCGTTCCATCATCTCCCGCCGGCACCCCGCAGCCTTCGGAGGAGGATTCACCTCGACGCGGGACACGCGCCCGTCGACCTCGACCCAGAACCGCACCAAGAAGTCCCCGCGAGCGCACTCGGCCGGGAGGATGACTCCCTTGACGAACGCGGGGAGAATGTAACCACCTTCCCCGCCCGAGCCAGGCCCGGCGTCGGCGCCGGTGCCCGGTCCCGTCCCCGTCCCCTGCCCACCGCCTGAGCCCGGCCCCTGCCCCCCTGTGACGCCCGCGCTGCTCGCGGCCGCTGTTGGGGTGGCGGCCGGTGGCGCCGCGAGCTGCACGGCCGGCACGTCGATCGTCACGGGGTCGGGCAACGTCAGCGGGGGCGGCACGACGGTGGGGAGCGCTGGCATGTCGACCGCGGGGGGTGCCGGCGCAGGGGGGAGACTGAACCAGGTGACGGCGCGCCGACCCCCGCTCCCGCCGCCCCCACCACGCGGCCCCTCGCCGCCCGCACCGGGGCCGAGCAATACGGCGCCCCGCCACAGGAGGACCGCGGCCAGCGCGACGTGGCCGGCGAGCGCGAGCGCCGCCGCGGGCCCCTGACGGCGCCGCGGCAGCGGCAAGTGGTAGGACGTGAACAGGCGTGGCGACTCGCGCACGGTCTATAGA
>DASYQX010000017.1:0-3267 GCA_036004985.1 Gemmatimonadales bacterium | reverse complement strand
GCAAACGCGACTCAATATCGCGGCACCGACGGGTCCACCTCCGTCGCCCAGGCGTCAATACCGCCCCGGAGGCTCCGCACCCTGGAGAAGCCCGCCGCCCGCAGGATCTCGAGCGCGCGCATCGAGCGGGTCCCCTTGTGGCAGTGGGTAACGATCTCCTTGTGGCCGTCCAGCTCGCGCAGCCGCTCGGGGAGCTGGCCCAAAGAAATCAGCCGTGCCCCCGGGATGCGGCAGATTTCCCACTCCCGCATCTCGCGTACGTCCACGAGCTCGAGGTCCGGATTCTCCCGGAGATCGCGCGCCAGGTCAGTCGCCGTGATCTCCGGGCCTAGGTAGGCGGGAGCCGCGCCGATCCCGCAGAAGGCCTCGTAGTCGATCAGCTCGCGTACCGACGGGTGTGACCCGCACACTGGGCAGTCGGGGTCCTTGTGGAGCGTGAGCTCCCGGAAGCGGAACTTCAGCGCATCGAACAGGACCAGCCGCCCCACGAGCGTGTCGCCCGCACCCAGGATCAGCTTCAGCGCCTCCAGCGCCTGGATGCTGCCGATGATGCCGGGCAGCACGCCCAGCACGCCACCCTCGGCGCACGACGGGACGAGCCCGGGCGGCGGGGGCTCCGAATAGAGGCAGCGGTAGCACGGGCCCGCTTCGGCGTGGAACACCGATGCTTGCCCCTCGAACCGGAAGATCGAGCCGTAGACGTTCGGCTTGCCGAGCAGCACGCACGCGTCGTTCACGAGGTAGCGCGTCGGGAAGTTGTCCGTGCCGTCCACGACGACGTCGAAGTCGCGCAGGATCTCGAGCGCGGTCTCCGACGTGAGCCGCACCGGGAACGTCTCGATGTGCACGTGCGGGTTGAGATCCTGGAGCCGCGCTTCCGCCGACTCCAGTTTGGGCCGCCCGACCACGCCCGTCCCGTGCAGGATCTGGCGTTGGAGGTTGGTCACGTCCACGGCGTCGAAGTCCACGAGACCGATCATGCCGACGCCCGCCGCCGCGAGGTAGAGCGCGGCGGGCGAGCCCAGCCCACCGGCCCCGACGAGCAGCACGCGTGCCGCCTTGATGCGCCGCTGCCCGTGCGGCCCCACCTCGGGGAGGATGAGGTGCCGCGAGTAGCGGAGGATCTCCGCGTGGCTGAGGTCGGGGCTCGCGGCCGCCAGGTCGACCGCGCCGCCCGCGATGCTGGGCACGATCGAGACTTCGTCGCCGTCCGCCGCGCGTGTTCCCTCGCGCGCGAGGTCGCGGATGTCCCGGTCGTTCAGATAGACGTTGACGAACGACCGCAGCCGCCCGTCGTCGCGGTAGAGATGGGTGCGCAGCTGCGCGTGCTCAACGGCCAGCCGCTCCAGAATCTCGCCTACCGTTCCCGCGCTCGTCGCGACGGTGTCGCGCCCTCCGACGTACGGCCTGAGGGGCGTCGGAATGTGCACGGTCACTGGCATATCAGGACTCCTTTACCTCGAGGTCGCGTTCCACGAAACCGCTACGATCGTCGCGCAACTCCCACACTCGCTCCTCGCGCACGTCGCCGCGGGCGACCGACACGATGAGGTAGCAGCACCACGGCCAGGCCTGTTCGGTGTCGTACGCGGAGGGGCGCGCGGGCACGTCGGGGTGCGAGTGGTAGGCGCCCACTACCACGAGGCTCGCTTGACGCGCATCCCGTTCGGCGGTGAGAAAGTCCTCGGGTCCGATCAGGTAGCGGGTGCGCGCGCCGCCGTCCGCCGCCCGCCGGTTGGGAACGGGCTGCTGGCGGCGGACGACGACGTCACCGTTCGGTGTCCGCGTGCCGAGCAGGAGGCCGCACCCCTCCGTCGGGTACGCCGCGGCAAGGTGACGTCGGATCTCGGCCAGCACGCCGGGGGCGATCCGCATGTTCATAACTCTCCGAGCAGGCGCCGCTCATCGGCGAGGTAGCTGGCGCCACCGTCCGGAGCAATCGCCACGACGACCGGCTCGCCACCGTTCGCGCGTGCTAGCACCGCCTCCGCCGCGACGAGCGCCGCGCCAGTGGACCACCCGACCAACAGTCCCCGCTCGCGCGCTAGTTGGCGGACCTTCGCCTCCGCCGCCTCCGTCGCTACGAACACCGTCTCGTCCACAAGCGCAGGGTCGTAGATGCCGGGGACGATCGCCGTCGCCAGGTGCTTGAGCCCTTCCAGGCCATGCAGCGGGCTCTCCGGCTGGACGGCGACGAGGCGGATGTCGGGGCGCCGTCCTTTCAGGAACCGTCCCGCACCGACGAGCGTGCCGCTCGTCCCCACGCCCGCCACGAGGTGGGTGATCCGGCCGCTGGTGGCGCGCCAGATCTCTGGCCCCGTCGTGCGCTCGTGCGCCCGAGGATTCGCGGGGTTGTTGTACTGGTCGGCGTACCAATAGCGCGAGGGGTTTGCCCCGGCGAGGCCCTGGGCGCAGCGGATGGCACCGTCGCTCCCCTCAAGCGGATCGGTCTCGATCAATTCCGCGCCGTGGAGGCGCAGCTGGTTGCGGCGGGCCCGCGAGGCGTTGGCCGGCACGCACACGGTGACGCCGATCCCCGCCGCCGCGCCGAGCATCGCGTAGGCGACCGCCGTGTTGCCGCTGGAGGAGTCGAGCAGGCGCCGCTCGGGCAGCGTTCCCTGGGCGAGCCCGCTCCTGAGGATCTCTAGCGCCGGGCGGTCTTTCACCGAGCCGCCCGGGTTGAGCCACTCCGCCTTGAGCAGCAACGCGGGCCCGGCGGATGCGAGCTCGCCCTGTGGCTCGAGCGGAATGATCGGGGTGTTCCCGACGAGTCCCCACAGTACCGGCTCGCGCCGGCCGGGGACGGTCGGTACTTCGTGCGTCGCTCCGGCGAGACTGCCCGCCACACATCCTCCTGCAAACGAAAAGCCCACCTCGATGACTAGGGAGGTGGGCCAGTTGCCTCTGCTCTGCTTCGCGCGTCTACACGGCGCGCATCTCCGCCGAGCCGGTCCCCACCTCCGTCTGGGGAGGGCAACAGCAGCAGGCGCGACACCCGCACAGCCAAACCGGCGACCAGAGGGAACAGCCGCTCATGCGATGCTAGTTAACGGCGGCTCCGACGGCGGTCAAGGCCTTAGTGGATCCTGCGCCGGTGCAGCTAGCCAGCTCTCAAGAGACCGGTAACGCTCTTGGTCAGGTCCACGGCGAGCGCCACCAGCGCCGCCGACGCGAGGACGGCAGGGACGAAGTAGATCTCGCCGCGATTCACGCCTTCCCACCAGTGCCCGAGCACGGGAGAACCCAACCAGGCCCCGATCCAGCCGA
>DASYQX010000016.1:0-1610 GCA_036004985.1 Gemmatimonadales bacterium | reverse complement strand
TCGAGCGCCACCGAGCTGCTGCGCAGCATGCTCGTCACCGGGTTTCCCTACGACCTGCGGGACGACCTTCAGGGCAAGCTGCGGCTCTTCAACCGGTTCATGGGCGAGGCGCGGGCCATCCGGCGCGACGGCGCCGCCGCTCTCGACCTCTGCTACCTGGCCGCCGGTCGCGTGGACGGCTTCTGGGAAGAGCGGCTCCAGCCCTGGGACATGATGGCGGGAATCCTGATGGTGACCGAGGCGGGAGGCGCGGCGTCTCGCTTCGACGGAACGCCGCTCGGGCTACGCGCGGACGAAATCGTCGCCACCAACGGCGCTCTGCACGGCGCCATGCTCGCGGTGCTGCGCCAGGACACCGGGGAGCGCGCCTAGATCGAGATCCCCACCGTGAACGTGGCCGTGTAGCCGGTCGCAGGGTCGCCGCCCGTGACCGTCGCCAGCTCTGACGTCAGGCTGTCCGCGAAGACCATGTCGCCCGAGTTGGAAGTCGGGTTCTGGCCCTTGGCCGCGTAGACGCCGGACGCGTACACGGCGGCGATGACGCTCTCGGGGAACGCGATCTGGGTGACCTTCACCACCGCGTTGTCGATCTTCACCTCCACGTGGATGTGCGTCGCGCGGCCCGCGTACCATCCCGGAAAGACGGTGGTGAAGGTCACGCGGCCGCTGCTGTCGCTCATCTGGATGCCCCGGAGGAACGTGAGCCCGGTCCCGTTGTAGCCGGGCTGCGCGTACTCCGAGTAGTTGCCGCTGGCGTCGCACTGCCAGATGTCCACGGCCGCGCCCGTGACCGGGCTGCAGGAGCTGTTCGCGTTCACCACCGTGATCGTCAACGTCAGCGGTGTCCCGGCCTTCCCCTCGCGAATGTCGCTACGGACGAAATTCGTGAGCGACGGGTAAGGGCCGATGGTCTCGGTCGGCGAGACCGCGCAGGACGAGGCCGAGCCGCCCGTCGTGCCGGACGTGCCCCCGGTCGTGGTCGGGCTGGTCGTGCCCTCGCTGCCACACCCGAGCGAGGCGGCCGCGCCGACGCCCATCATGCCGAGCGCCTCGCGCCGGCTGAGCTTCTTCATCACCATTTCGGTCCTCCGTACGCAGCCCCCACGACCCGCCACGCATCCCCCTACGGGTACGCAACGCGCGCCCCGCTGAGAAGACGCGGGCCGGACATTCAGTGTTAAGGTGGCCTGCACAATGGACCGCTATCGCCGCATGGCGATCCTGGTCGCGGTGGTGCAGAGCGGGTCGATCCGTCGAGCGGCGCACGAGCTGGGCCTCACGCCGTCCGCCGTCAGCCAGCAGATCCGGCGGCTCGAGGAGGAGACCTTCGCCGCGACCCACCTCGTCACCGCGCTGACGCCCTTCCTGAAGGCGTATCCGGCGCTCTCGCTGCAGCTCGTCGTGACTGACGAGAGCGTCGACGTCATCCGGGACCGGATCGATCTCGCGATCACGATCTCGCGGCCGCTGCGCGACTCGAGCCTCGTCCGCCACCACCTGGCGGACTGGGCGCTGGTGATGTGCGCGTCGCCCGCGTATCTGGCCGAGCGTGGAACGCCGCGGACCCCGGACGACCTCTCGGCCCACGACCTCCTCGCGCTGCCGGCATG
>DASYQX010000015.1:0-6324 GCA_036004985.1 Gemmatimonadales bacterium | reverse complement strand
CCCGGGGCGTAGGTACTCGTTGAGTTTTTCGTGAAGCTTGGGCGTGACCACAACGCCGGCATGCGGCGCCACGAGGACCACTCGTTGGAGGTCCCCCTCGAGCCGCCGGCGGTCCGCCTCGGAGCGCAGGATCTCCTGCTCCAGCGCGGCGATCTCCTGGGGCCGGCTGCCCGCTTCCAGGGCCTGGAGCCGTGCCCGCGCCTCGTCGCGCTCTCGGGCGAGGACCGCGACGCGCTCCTCCGCCTGATTCAGCTCGATGCGCGAGGCCGCCTGCGCCGCCGCGAGCGCCTGTGCGCGCTCGAGCTCGGCGCGGGCGAAGCGCAGCCGGTCATCCGCCTTGGCGACCGCCAGCCGGGCGACATCGAGGTCCTCGCGCCGCGCCCCCGCGCGGAGCAAGCCGAGCCGCTGCCGTTTCTCGCCGATCTCGGCTTCGACCATGCGCAGCCGGGCGAGCGCCTGGCGGTCGGAGAGCCGCGCGATGGGCTGCCCCGCGGCCACGCGGTCGCCTTCCTCGACGTAGACCTCCTCGACGATCCCCTCCACCTCGGCGCGCACGTCCGCGTTGCCCGCGGGCAGAACCTCGAACTCTCCCGACACGCGCAGCGGCAGGCGCACGAGGTACGACAGAACCAGGAGGCCCGCGCCGAGGATGACCACCTGAGCGCGGCGCCCCGGCCGCCAGACGGCCGACGGCCGCGGGAGCAGCGGTTTGCCGGTCACGCTGCCCACGACCGCGAGCGTGAAGAAGGTCGTGAACGCGAAGCCCCAGCTCTGGTACTGCGCCGTGAGGAACCGGCCCAAGCCGAGGAGGACCGTGCCGAGCAGCCAGTAGGAGAAGGTGGCGGCAAGGGCGCCGTAGGCGAAGAACACGCGCCGCTCGCGCGGCGTGGCCGCCGGCAGTTCTGGGACTAGGGCGCGTCCCCAGAACAGACGCCGCAGCCAGGCGAAGACGTAGCCGAACGCGCGCTGCCGCAGGTTGTGGATGTCGAGCAGGTCGCTCAGCAGGTAGTAGCCGTCCAGCTTGATCAGCGGATTGAAGTTGAAGAGCTGCTTGATCCCGGATGTGGCCATCACGATGAGCGCGGCGTCGTTCACCCAGGTCCCCCGCTCCGCGATGCGCCACGCCAGCGTCGCCAGCCCCCAAAGGAAGAGCTCGAAGTACCCACCCGCGAACGTCACCCAGAGCCGCTTGCGTTTTTCGGGGAAGAGCCAGGCGTCGCTGATGTTGCAGTAGAACGCCGGCTGGAGGTAAATGAGCAGGAAGCCGATCTCGTGGACCCGCCCGCCGAAGTGCTTGCAGGTGAGGCCGTGGGCGAACTCGTGCAGGGTCGAGACGACGAGGACGGTGATCCACGCGAACAGCAGGCTCTCCACCCGCCACAATCGCGTGAGGTCGCTTGCGATCTCGGCGTGCGAGACGACCGCAGTGGCGATCGCCCAGAGGATGAGCCCGGTCGAGAGCGCGACGAACTGGGGTGTGAAGAAGAAACGGATCTTCCCGATCAGCCAGTCGAACAAGGGGTCGGGATCGAAGGCCTTGAGACGGTACCACAGGAGATTGCCGCGCTGTGGGCCTCTGGCCGGGGCCGGCCGCGCTCCGTTGGGGTCGTCGAGCAGGCCCCGCTGCCGGAGCTGTTCGACGAACGGCCGGAGCGCCTCGGCATCGGCCTCGACGCCGAGGTCAGTCGACACGGCGCGGGCCGCCGCATCGAGCGGGGTCGCGCCGTCCAACCGGCGGGCGACTGCATATTCCGCTTCTTGCAGGCGGAAGAATCGTCCTGACCGGGGATCCTTGAGGACGTGGACGACCCCGGCCGGCGTCTCCTGGTGGGAGACGACGAGGTCAGTGCGAAGCTTCGGTTCGCTCATGCGGAGCGCCGTGGGAAAGGCCACCGGAGCGCCGGTGACCTTTCCTCACGGTTCGAGCCGCTCGGCTCAGCCGCCTGAAGGCTCGGGCGAGGTGCCGTTCGAAACCTCGTTGCCGGGGTTCCCGTTGCTCTCGCCGCTCGTGCCGCCGCCGTCACCACCGGACGGCTGGGGCGAGGCGCCGTTCGACACCTCGTTCCCGGGGTTGCCGTTGTCCGACGGACCAAACCCGTCCGGGGCGATCCGCGGCTCCAGCTCCTCCAGGTCCAGCTTGATGCGGTTCATGGATTCACCTCATGAATTGGAAGGTTGATCCCGCCGGCTCATCCACCCGTCGACACCTGACCCCCGGTGCCTTCGTTGCCCGGATTGTTCGTGTTGTTGAGCGGCGGGTTGTTGTTGCCGGGGTTCCCGGCGCCCAGCGGGTCGGGAGCGATGCGCTGCTCGAGCTCCTCGACGTTCAGCGTGAGCTTCCGCATGACTGACCTCCTCTGCGAGATCGCGCCCATTGTGAGCGAAGCCTGCGGGCGCAGACATGGCTTCGCCGGGGCAGGACCCTTATGGACCCTGCCAACATTGGTGTGGGCTACTTGTCCGTGCTCTTAGGTCGGCCACGTAACGGTTTGGCAACGATCACCACCTCACTGAGCGAGAATGGCCACCGCCAAACAGCCGGTGGCCATCCTCATTTGACTCAGCTACCGGCCTGACGGCTCCGGCTGCGGCCTCGCGCCGCCCGAAACCTCGGTCCCGTGACCGCTGCTGTTGCTCTGCCCGGTCCCGGGGGTACCCCCGATGCCGTCGGGAGCGATGCGCTGCTCGAGCTCCTCGACGTTCAGCGTGAGGCGTTTCATGCACTCCTCCGTTAGTGAGGTTCACTAGACCGCGCCCGCCGCGCGGGCGGGACGCGCCCGGCTTGCCGCATACGCTGTGCCATTCGAAGCTCGTGGAGCCGGCGGCCCGTTCGAGCACACGCGAGGTGACTGGGTCGTGGCAGAGCCGCGACAAACGTTGGGAGCGCGCGCGGCATGCATGCCGCGCGTGGAAGTGACTCGCGTTACCTGCGCCGCGTTACAGCGTCTTCAAAGGTTGCAACCCGGCCGGCTCACGCCGCCGCCGTGCCGGCGGGTCGAGACCCGCGCCAACGACGCACCACGAGCCAGCCCGCGCCCGCCAACACGCCGAGCGGCAACACCACACCCAGGGCCTGTACCAGCACCGCGAGGAAGCCGACGAAGTTGCGCCAGGACTGCTTGAACGCCTCTCCCATCACGCTCGTGCCCGCCACCCCCACCACCGGCATGGGCTCGTGCACCGTCACGGTCAAGGTGCTCGTGGCGGTGTGGGCCTTGAGGTAGCGCAGTCGGCCTTCGTAGCGCTCGATCTCTTCGCGCACGCGCGCGAGGGACTGCTCGACGTCGAGCACGTCCTTGAGCTTCCCGGTGCGCGTCGCCAGCAGCTCGATGAGGCGGCGCTCCAGACGCCGCGCGTTCTCCATCCGCGCCGTCACGTCCACGTATTCCTCCCCGACATCCGCGGCCTGCACGTCGACCGACTCGAGCCTGCCAATCGGCGTGAGGCCGCTGAGGGCTTCGTCGAAGCGCGCGGCTGGGACCTTGACGTCGAGCGTGGCGGCACGCAGCTGGCCGGCGCCGGTCTGCATCTGGGCGTTGGCGATGAAGCCGCCCACGCGCGCGGCGACCTGGCGGACGCCCGCCACGGCGGCTTCGAGCGAGTCGACCTCGATGCGCGCCGTCGCGGTGCGGATCACCATGGTCGCCGTGTTATCGGCCATCACGATCCGCGGCAGGTCCGGTGCCGGGACAGCTACGGCACGCGCCATGCGCGCAGGCTGCTGCTGTTGGAACCCGGGGCTGGCCGACATGCCGCGAAACCCGTCGACGTATGAAGCGGAGTCACGTGCGGCGTACTGCCTACCATCCGTGCACGCGGCGATCAACAGGATGAGCAGGACACTCGGGCGCGGTCTCACGGGCAGCTCCTGTGGAGGATGCCCTAATGAGACGCCGCTCCCATGAACGCTGACACAGGAGCGGCGTGACGAATCGACAACCGGGCAATGACGGTTCGATTACATCATCACGCCCAGCGCCGCCGCGGCCTTCTTCAGGTCCTTGGGCTTCACCCAGAGGAGCGCCCCGTACCGCCCCATCCCCGAGCACACGGCGTCCACGGCCGTGACGTTCACCTTGGCGCCGCCGAGCTTCGCCATGACCTCGGCGAGGGCCCCGACGCGGTCGTCCCCGTCGATCAGGAACACCTTCTTCGGGCCTTTCAGCTTCAGCTTCGCGGCTTTGGCCGCGGCCACGAAGGCGGCCGAGTCCGACGGTATGAAGTCGGCCTGCGACTTGCGCTGGCTGGGAAATGCGGAGAAGGCCAGCAAGTTCACCCGCCCGTCGCGCAGCACCTTGAGCACCTGCGCGCCTTCGCCCGGCTTGTCGGGCACCATCGCGTAGTAGTAGTCCACCAAGCGCGTCGCGTCTGCCATCGCCGCCTCCAGATTGGGCTGTCGCGGCTAGGTATGCGCCGGGAAAACTGGGTCGTCAAGGACGCCGTAGGTTTAGGCATGGACGGGTTTGCCGAACGGCTGGCCAAGCTGCGGCGCGAGGCCGCCCGCGAATGGAAAAGGCGCATGAAGCGGCGCAAACGGGCGAAGCGCGGCGCTCCCCCCCCCCCAGGCGCCCCCGGCGCCCCCGGCGCCCCCGGCGCCCCCCTCCCCGGCGACCGCCCCCTTCACTGGCGGGAGCTCGCCACCACGCTACTGCACGGGGCGTTCCGCTTGCTCGTGATTCTCGTCCTGCCGTTCCTCGTGCTGGTGCGCGGCGCCGTCTTCTTCTACGAGCACGGCCGCGTCCCGGCGTGGCTCGCCCTGCTGACCGCCGCCCTCCTCACGGTCGCCGTCGTCACGGCGTACGCGTCGTGGCTGTCGCACCAGCTGACGGGACAGCGCCGGGTCTGGCTGCTCGCGAAGTGGGTCGCGGTCCCATTCGTGGTGTTCTACTGCGGATACGCGCTGCTCTACCTCTCGCGCGTCAACGCGAAAGACGAGCCGGTGCGCGCCTACTACACGACCCTGCATCCCTTGCTGCGGCTGGGGCTGTCGACCTGGATTCTCGTGGACCCCGACATCGTCGTGACCGACACGCGTCGCTCGCGCGAGGACTACCCGCGAATGAAGCTGCCGGTGAACGAAGCATCGCTCCACTACCGTCAGGCGGACGGGTGGGTGCACGCCGTGGACCTGCGGACGGGAGCTGGGCGCGGCTGGCTCAGGAGTCGGGTGGTGCAGGTCTACTTCTGGGCCATGGGGTTCGACACGCTGCGTCACGTGGGGACGGCGGATCACCTTCACGTGGAGCTCCGCTAGCGGAACAGCTGTTGCATCTCCGCGAACGGGATGCCGTAGGCCTCGAGCGTCCCGTACGTCCCTTTCTCCTTCCACTCGCGGGCCATGCGGCGCACGAGGCCCAGGGTGGCGCGCATGGGGGCGGAGCCGAACGTCACTCGCCGCACGCCCAGCGCTTCCAGCTCCCTCAGGGTCGGGGCGTTCGGGCCGCCGAGGATGTTGACGGGCGCCGCGATCTCCTGGACGAGCCGCTCGATCGTATCGCGGTCCTGGACGAACGGGACGAACACGGAGTCGGCGCCGGCCCCACGGAATGCATTCCCGCGGCGCACCGCCTCCGCTAGGCCCCCGCCGTTCGGGCTGAAGGCGTCGGTTCGCGCGTTCAGCACGATCGGGACACTCGCCGCCTGCGCCGTCTGGCGCGCCGCCCGCACGCGTTCGACGGCGAGCCCGAAGTCGAGCAGGGCCCCGCCGTCCTCTTCGGTGCTGTCCTCGAGGTTCATGCCGACGGCGCCGGCGGCGATCACGCCGCGCACCGTCTCCGCGACGGCCTCCGGCGCGCGACCGTACCCCGCTTCCATGTCGGCGGTCACCGGTACCGCGACGTGGCTGGTAATCCGCGCGACAGCGGCCAACATCTCCGCCCGGTTGATCCGCTCGCCGTCGGGGTAGCCGTGCGCGTAGGCGATCCCAGCACTGGTCGTCGCGAGCGCGGGGAACCCGGCGTCCTCAAAGATGCGAGCGCTTGCCGCGTCCCAGGCGTTGGGCAGGACGAGCATCGGGCCGGTGGTGTGGCGTCGCCGGAGCCTGTCGGCCTCGGCTACAAGTTCTGACACGCCGTCTGGCCGGAGGTCGCGTCGCTGGACCCGTCCATGCTCGCCGAGCCGCGCTCCACCACGATGGTGTAGCCGCCTCCCGGCGTACCCGGCGAGCGGATCGTGATGCTGCCATTCTGGTCCGTGCGATACCACGGAATGGCAAGCTCGCGGAGCAGGTCCTTCGTCTGCGTGTGGACGTGCCCGAACGTGTTCGTCGCGCCGAGTGAGATCGTGACCCAGTCCGGCGTGAGCAGCTGCATGTAGCGCCGCGTG
>DASYQX010000014.1:0-43131 GCA_036004985.1 Gemmatimonadales bacterium | reverse complement strand
CGACGGTAACGTGGAGCTGCTCCTCGCGGGGTTCTACGAGCCGGTGCTCGCGTCGCTGCCGCGCCAGGACCGCATCGAGCAGATCGGGTGGATGCGGGAGGCGATCGGGCGGCGCTTCGGCGTGAAGGCCACTGGGCTCTGGCTCACGGAGCGGGTGTGGGAGCCCGACCTCGCCGGCGATCTGGTCGACGCCGGCGTGCGTTACGTCCTCGTGGACGACCGCCATTTTGTGGTGAGTGGCTTCGAGCGCGAAACGCTGCACGCGCCCTTCTGGACCGAGAGCGGCGGCAAGCGGGTCGCCGTGTTTCCCATCGACGAGCGACTCCGCTATCTCATCCCGTTCAAGCCGCCGGCGAGCATTGCGGCATATCTCCGCGAATTGCGCGCCGCCGGCCGTCCACTCGCCGTCTTCGTCGACGACGGCGAGAAGTTCGGCGGCTGGCCTGGGACCAAGGACTGGGTGTACACGCGCGGCTGGCTCGCCCAGTTCTTCGACGCCATCGGGGGGTTGGTGCAGGGTGGCGAGGTCCGCCTCACGACGCCGGGCGCGGCGCTCGCTGAAGTCCCGAGCGCGGGCTTGGCGTATCTCCCCACCGCCTCATACCGCGAGATGGAAGGCTGGGCCCTACCGGTTGCCGCCGCCGCGCGTCTCGCCGCGCTCGAGCGCGACCTCGGTGAAGCACGCGTCGCGGGGCCCGATGGGGCGCTCGTGCGGGGAGGGCACTGGCGCAACTTTCTCGTGAAGTACCCAGAGGCGAACCGGATGCACAAGAAGATGCTGGCGCTCTCGGCGCTGTGCCGGACGCGGGGCGATCCGCCCGCGGCGCGGCGGGCGATCGGCCGCGCCCAGTGCAATGACGCCTACTGGCACGGCGTGTTCGGCGGCCTGTACCTGCCGCACTTGAGATCGGCGATCTGGCAGAATCTGGCCCAGGCCGAGCGGGAGTTGCGGCACGGTGAGCCCCTCGTCGCGGAACAGTTGGACTTGGACGGCGATGGATCGCTGCAGACCTGGATTCATTCCTCGGTCTTCTCGGCCGTCGTGAGTCCCACGCGGGGTGGGGTGATCGAGGAGTACACGCTGTTCGAATCGGGCGTCAATTATGCCGACGTGCTCACCCGCCGGCGCGAGGTATACCACACGCAGTCGCGCGAGCCCGGCGACGCGCCGGCTGACGCCGACGGCACACCCAGCATTCACCATATCGAGCGCTCGAGTCGCCTGGAGCGGCTGCCGCCGGTCGACCCCGCCGACCGAGCGCTGTTCGTGGACCGGGTCCTTCCGGGTCACGTCACGCTCGACGGCTATCGGGGCGGGGACTTCGACACCGTCGCCTCCTGGGCGCGCGCGCCGTTCCAGGCGAGCCTCGAAGCGTCGCCGCTCGTCGTGCAGGTCGTGCTGCGCGCGGGATCCTTCGAGAAGCGCGTGCGCTTCAGCCCGTCGGGTGATCTCACGGTCAGTTACCGCTGGGATCCCGCTGCCTTCCCATCCGACGCCTTCTTCTGTCCGGAGATCTCGGTTTCTCGCGAGGTGCAGCTCGACATCGCGCCCGCGGCCGACGTGTGGTCCTTCCCATGCGCCACGGTCTCCCGATCGGAGCGCGGGTTCGAGGAGACGGTGCAGGGCCATTCGTACACCCCGCGCTGGCCGGCGCGGTCCGGGGAAGCCAGGGTGACGCTCCACCCGGCGCTGCGCTAAGTTCCCCTCGTGGCCGAGCTCCGCCTCGCCCTCTCCGACGCCCTCGGGCCCCTCAACCGGGTCGAGCGCGAGGTGCGGCCCGTGGGCGACTGCCGCCTCTTCGTCGCGCACCCGATCACGGCCGGCCCCGACTTCTTGGTGAAAGTGCTGCCCGGCGCGCTCTCCCTCGCGATCGACGCGCGGGCCTTCGAGCGGGAGGTCATCCTCCTCGCCGACCGGCTCGGCCACGAAGGGCTCGTCGCGCCCCGCGGCGCGGGACGCGCGGGACCGTTCGTCTATCACACCCGGCCCTTCGTCGAGGGCACGACGTTGCGGGCATGGCTGCAGAACCACCGCTCGGTCCCGCTGGCGCGCGCCGTCGAGATCCTGCGCGACGTGCTCAGCGCGCTCGCGCACGCGCACGCGGCCCACGTCGCGCACGGCGACCTGCGGCCCGAAAACGTACTCCTGACCGACGGCAGGATCCTGATGGCCGATGCGGGGATCGTGGGAGCGGTCGGACGCTCGCTCACCGCCGGTGCGCCCGGGGCGGTGAGCGCCGCGCTGTGCGCGCCGGCGTACCTCGCGCCCGGCCGGGCGAAACCCGACGAGCCCCCCACGCCGCGGGACGACATGTTCGCCGTCAGTGTCTTGGTCTACGAGATGCTCACGGGCCGGCCGCCGCGGCGCGATGGGGAGCCGCTCGAGCAGGGTCGAACGCTCCCGCCGTGGCTCCCGGAGCTGCTGCGCCGCCGCTGGGCCGACGCCGGCGAGGCCCTCGCCGCGATGCGCCCGCCGCCGCCCCGCCCCTCGCGCGACCAGCCGCAGTTGTGAGGGCGTAGCTCAGCCAGCCTTGCCCCAACCAGCCGTCCGTAGGAGCGGGGAGCCAAGTGCGCTCCCCGCTCCTAGCAGCCTCTAGGTGGGATTCGGGTAGAAGCGCACCTGCAAGAGCCTCAACCCGTTGTTGTCGTACTGCCAGAAGAAGCCTTGCAGGCACGTGTCGAAGAGATTCACGGTCGTGCCGCCGCAGGCCTCCACGGCCGCTGCATCGGCCACCGGATCGAGGGTGATCGTGGTGAGGGCGTTCGTCACGTTACGGAAGTTGCTCTTGCCCGTTCCGCGGACGAAGACCTCGTTCTGCGTGGAGCAGATCACGCCCGTTGTGCTGAGCTCGATGTCGGTCGCGCACGTCGTCATCTTGGCCTGACCGCCCGGCGTCCCGAGGGCACGTGCCCAAACTGTGTAGCCGCCCGGGGCCGGCAGCGAGAACGCCGCTTCCCCATCGGTGCCGTTCTTGTCGAGCACCTCGAACGACCCCGCCGCGTTCTGACTGAGCAGAATCTTGGTGGTGACGGCGGCGCTGCTCTTGCCGCCGAGGTCCACGAAGATGACGTGGCCGCTCGCCCACTCCGGTTGGACGTTCTTGTCGCGCGCGACACCGATGATGTTGAGGCTGTAATGCGGGCCGCTCGGCGCGCCGTTCCCGGTCTGCGCCGCGGCCAATGCGGTGATCGCCGATGTCACGGCCGCCAGGACGGCCGCCCGGCAAAATACTCTGCGCATAAATCCCCCTCGTGATGATGGTCGACCCACGGTCCTGGGGCGCCACAGCCCGCTGAAAACGGCACGCCCCGTTGAGCCGAAGTGCGGGCGCAAACGGGGCGTGCTGAGAATCGGGCTGCCGTCGGGTCGTTCGCTACTATGGGTCGCGCAGCACGCTCACCGGGGTGACCTGCGTCACGAGGGTTTGGGCAGGGCGTTTGCGTGCCACGCCTTGCGCAGCACACGCCGCCGGTGCGCCTTCGCCTTGCCCCAACCGGCCATCCTCTCGTATCGTGATACCGTCTCTCCGAAGCATCTGGGCGCCCGGTCGGAGCAGACGTTCCTCGCTCCGCGAGCTAGGCACGACCGTGAGACGGCATTCGCCACCGGCATCCGCGCCCGTGCCACCGCCGATCCAGATCTTGCTCGCCGACGACCACTGGGTCGTCCGCGCGGGGCTGCGCACCGTCCTCGACGGCCAGCCCAATCTGCGCGTGGTGGGAGAAGCGACCACCGGTGAAGAGGCGGTCGAGAAGACGCGCACCTTGAAGCCCGACGTGGTGCTCATGGACCTGCTCATGCCGGGCATCGGAGGGCTGGAGGCCGTTCGCCGCATCGCGGCCCTCCCCGGCGGCACCAAGATCCTCGTGCTCAGCGTGCATCTCCACGAAGACACACTGCTGGCAGTGCTGGAGTCGGGTGGCAGCGGTTTCGTGACCAAATCCGCCACGGCGGAGAACCTCACGCAGGCGATTCGTGCTGTCGCCCAGAACGAGGTATTCCTCGACCCGAGCGCCGCTCGCGTCCTCGTCGACCACCATAAGGAACCGCACACTCCCGAAGCGAAGAGCGCCCTGGCCCGCCTCAGCGTCCGAGAGCGCCAGGTCCTGGCGTTCACTGCCGAAGGACACAGCTCGACCGAGATCGCCAAGCAGCTCCGCCTCAGCCCGAAAACCGTGGACACCTATCGCGCCCGGATCATGGACAAGCTCGGCCTGAAGCACCGCTCCGAATTGGTCCGCTTCGCGTTGCGCGCCGGCCTGCTCAAGCTCGAGTAGCGCGCCCGCCCCGTCCCCCCGCCCCACCCCCCCGCGTGGGAGTTCTTCCCACAATCGGCTGCCCGAAGTCTCCCCACACCCCTGACGGGTTCTCCCGACAGACACTAGGCACGCGTCGCGCTACGCTGCCGGTACCGAGGCTTGCCTCGGGACTTCACACAAGGAGGGACTATGAAGCGCACTGCATTCCTCGCGCTCGTGCCGGCCCTGGTTGCCGGGTGCGAGAAGCCGACGGCGCCGGCGAGTGTGCCGCGGCCCGAGGCGGAGCTGGTCGCGCCGGCCGCCACGACGTACAGCGGCCGCGCGATCGTCGTGCAAGCGACGCTGCTCAACGCCGAATCGATCAGGTTGGGAGACACGGGCGAGCTTCCCGCCGAGGGGGGCGCGCTGGACGGGTCGCTGGCCACGGTCGGGGTGTCGAAGGAGACCAACGGGATCCTCGGCCTCAGCGCCGTGGTCGGTGAGGCCACCACCGTCGGCCAGGGCTCGACGAGCAGCGCGGCGGCGTCCGTGGCCAACGTCAGCATGGACGTAGCGAACAACACCGTCACGGCCAGTCTGCTCCGCGCCCAGGCCGAGGCGACGTGCGACGGCCAGGGCCGTGCGACCGTGCGCGGCAGCTCGCAGCTCGCCGAGCTCGTCGTCAATAACGAGGTAATCGACGTCACGGGCGCGCCGAACCAAGAGATCAAGCTGCCGAACGGCCGGATCATCATCAACGAGCAGTCGTCGCGCGTGGACGGCAACCAGGCAGAGATCACGGTGAACGCGCTGCACGTAACGACGTTCGTCCCACTCTCGGGGGACGTGCTCGCCGACGTCGTGATCTCCTCGGCCCATGCGGACATCACCTGCGCCGCCGCCCCGTGCTCGTTCCCCCCGCCCGCCGGAGACTTTGTGACTGGTGGCGGCTGGATCGAGACGTCGGCGGGAGCCCGCGCCAACTTCGGCGTCGGCGGTGGGATCAAGCAGAATGGCAACTGGGGTCACCTGACCTACATCGACCACGGCTCCAACGGTCCCAAGGTGAAGGGCACGGGCGTGACCGGGTACGAGGTCACGGGCGAGTTCTCACGGCGCATCACAGGGACGGCAGAGGTGGACGGTGTCGGCGGCTTCACCTACATCGTGAACGTGACCGACAACGGTGAACCGGGGCGCGAGGACATCTTTACGATCGACGTGCCGAGCAGGTATCACGCGTCGGGCAACCTCGCTGGTGGCAACATCCAGCTGCACCCCAGGCCGAGCGCCTGCCCATGAGGCTTCGTTCCCCCTCTCCCGAAGCGCATTCGGGAGAGGGGGACCGGCGGTGACGCTAGTTCAGCCGACCGAGAAACCTCTCTAGGCGGCTCGCGGGCGTGTGCACGTCCCGGCCGAGATAATCGCGTCGAGCTTCGGCGAGCGCGGCGTGCAAGGCTTCCGCCTGGCCGGCCGCGCGCCCGTACAGCGGCCCGTTGGGCCCGAGGATCCGGGCGGCGAGCGCCAGCGCCTGAGCGGCGAACGTCACGTAAGCCCGGAGCATCCCCCGGCCCGCCATCCGTCGGCTCACCCATTCGGGGAAGCACCCCGCCCACCACAACGCGAGCGCCGCCACGTCGGCCGCGCCCTCGGCCTGTGCCACCGTCCCGTCGGGCAGCGACGACACGTAGCGCCACCACACGCCGATCCCCGTCTCGCCGCGCGCGACGGTCCGCACGGTGCGCCACGTCGCGAACACCACGGGCAGCGTAGCGGCGTAGTCGGCGAGCTCGACGTCGGAGACGCCACGCGCGCGCAGGGCCGCGCGTACCGGGACGTACCAGAGGAGGGACAAGGGGACCGCCGCGGGCGCGCCGCCACGGCCACGCACCGCCTCGAGCGCCATCGGGGAGTCGAGGACGGCATCCACCGCGCCCGCCTGCACCGCCTCCTCGGCAGCGCGCGCCTCGGCCTGGTCGAGCCGGCCGATCTCCGCGATCAGCCGCAGCAGGTCCTCGCGCGTCAACACTCGGTGGATGAGCGGTGTGATCATGACCCCTTCCCAGTGCAAACCCGATGCCTCGCCGTATTCGCCGGTCCCGCAAGGGATTGTGTCGTGCGAGCAGCATTGCGAGTGAGACAACTGTTGCACAAGTACGCACGTTGCCCTGTGAGACGGGTCACCAAGCAGCGGTGTCGTGAGAGTGCTAACGTTTTCCCGCATGCTTCGACCGTACGCGCTCTTCGCCGCGCTCCTCGCCCTCGGCCCTGCCGCCCGGGACGGCGCCGCCCAGGTCGAGCTGCGGCCCGGCCTCGTGATCACACGGTCGGTGCGCATCGTACCCAAGACGTACCGTCTTCCGGCTCCCGCGTCGCTCGATTCCGCCGTGATCACCGTCCAGGGCGACGACGTGACCGTCGACTTCCAGGGTGCGACACTCGAGGGGATGGCCCCGGAGGCGGATCCCGACCGCGCCGTCGGCGTCGCTATTCGCGTCGCGGGCGGGCGCAACGTACGGATCGTCAATGCGCGCGTGCGCGGCTACCGGGTAGGGATCCTGGCGCGCGGCACGCGTAGGCTCGCCCTCATCGACAACGACGTGAGCTACACCTGGAAGCCGCGGCTTTTCAGTCTCGTCGAGCACGAGAGCTTGGTGGACTGGCTGTCATTCCACCACAACGAGCAGGATGAGTGGCTGCGCTTCGGCGCGGCGATCTACCTCGCGGACGTGAGCGGCGGAGAGGTCCGCGGTAACCGCGCGGTGCAAGGGATGAACGGCCTGATGCTCGTACGCTCGGACCACATGGCGATCCGGGACAACGAGTTCTCGTTCAACTCGGGGCTGGGCATCGGGCTGTATCGCTCGAGCGACGACACGATCGTGCACAACCGGATCGACTACGACGTCCGCGGCTATAGCCACCGGTTCTATCGCCGCGGCCAGGACTCGGCGGGGCTGCTGATGTTCGAGCAGAGCTCGCGCAACGTCGTGGCCTACAACTCGATCACCCACGGCGGCGACGGGCTGTTTCTGTGGGCCGGACAGAGCACGATGGATTCCGGGACCGGCGGCGCGAACGACAACCTGTTTGTCGGGAACGATTTCAGCTTCGCGCCCGCGAACGGCATGGAGGCCACGTTCAGTCGCAACACGTTCGTCGCGAACCGCGCCGCCGGAAACGACTACGGCCTGTGGGCCGGCTACAGCTTCGAGTCACGGATCGTCGGGAATGACTTCAGCGGCAACCGGGTCGGCATCGCCATCGAGCACGGCCAGGACAATCTCATCGTCGCAAACCGGTTCCTGGGCGACTCGACGGCCATCCGTCTGTGGGCCGACTCGATCGAGCCGTCGGAGTGGGGTTACCCCAAGCACCACGACACGCGCAGCCGGGACTATCGCGTGGCGGACAACGTCTTCGTGCGCAACCGCGTGGCGATCCGCGCCGCGCGCACGAGTGGGTTGGTCGTGACCCACAACCGCTGGGTCGCGGTGGATTCCGTCGGCGTGTTGGGGGATACAGCGGGCTTCCGGTCGGTGGACAACGCGGCGAGCGACGACACGACCGCCCCCCCGCTTCCTGCGGAATACGCGCGACTGGCTCCGCCGCGACCGGCCGGGGGCGTCCCCGAGTCCGACCTGACGCGCCGCGATCGCTCCGCCATCGTGGTGGACGAGTGGGGCCCGTACGACTGGCGCTCGCCCAAGCTGTGGCCGGCCGACTCGACGCGCGCGATCCCCCTGCGACTGGCCGTGCGCGGCCCCCCGGGTAGGTGGCGTGTCGTGGCGCGGCGCGGGCTGGCATCCGTGTCGGCGCCGGCGGGCCGGGTGGGCGATACCGTCGTGGTGACGCCCCAGCCCGAGTCGGCAGGCGACTGGGAGCTCACGCTCGAGTATCGCGGGGCGGCCACCGTGTCGCCGAAAGGGGTGCAGCGAGCGGCCGGGCAACCCTATCGCTTCTCGTATGGGCGGTTCGAGCCCGCGATCAGCTGGACGGTGCGGTTCTTCACCCTGAGCACCGTGGCCGAGTCGCTCATGGCGACTCCCCCTCCGATCCTCACCCTCAGTGCGCCACGGCTCGACTACATGTGGTACCGCCCGACTGTCCCGGGACTACCGCGCGAGCGCTGGGCGCTCGAGGCGACGGGGACGGTGAGCCTCGCGCCCGGCACGTACACCCTGCGGACGATCAGCGACGATGCGGTGCGCGTCTGGGTGGACGGTGCGCTGGTGATCGACAACTGGAAACCGCACGAATCGACCGTCGACGCGGTGCCGCTGGCGCCGGGACGGCACGAGCTGCGCGTCGAGTACTACCAGTTGGACGGCTGGACCGAGCTGCGGCTCGACATCGTACGCGGCGCGGCACGCGGCACCGGCTCGCCGGGGCCGCACTGACGCTGGTTCATTGCTTCTGCCACGTCGACCACAGGTCTCGCGTCACGATGTTGACGATCGTGTTCACCATCGGTCCGTACGCGGTTTTGGGGTCCCGCGCGGCGAAATTCAGCTGCCCGCCCTCGAGCGAGACGCCGCCGACCTTCTGAGTGGCCCACGCGCTCGAGCGCCACACCGTGCCGCCGGACTGGGTCGACAGGAGCCGCACCGTCAGGTCGGTCCTGACCCTCGCCTCGAGGCGCGGCGTCAGCAGCCCCGCGATCCCGCCCGAGGCCTGTGGATTCGTGATCTTCAGGTGGCCGGCGAACACCGCCCCCACACCGTGCTGCCTGCCGAGCTCCCGCGCCGTAGCGACGCCGACCTCCCGTTCGCCGACGCGCTGCATGAGTGTGTCAATGTTGCCGAGCTCCAGGACCTCAATCCCCGGCTGCGCCGCGAGCACATTCTCGGCGAACCGCTCCGTCGCGAACTGATGCAACGTGCCCTTGGCGTTCTCGACTGTGAACGTCACAAGGCCAAGCCGCTGATAGGGATGCAGATCGAGCCGCGGCGGGACGAGCACTCGGTGCGACCCGCAGGCGACGCCGGCCAGCGTGGCCAGCAGCACGGCGGACATGCCCTTCGGTCGGCTCATTGCGTGCCCCCTGAGGTAGGCGGTGCCACCCAACATAATGCATGCCCCCCGGGGGAGGGGTGAAACTCACTCGGCCCGCTCGCTCACCACCAGGCGGCGCTGGCAGGCGCCGCATTCGAGCTCCCACACCGCCGTTTGGAGATCGGCGCCGGGCACAGTTGCGAACTTGAGCGCCCCCCGGCACCGGGGACACACCACCGTCGAGTTCGAGGCGACCAGCATCGCCCGGATCTGGTCGGCCTCTGCCGGAGAGAACGGCTCTACGCCATCGCGCTGGGGCACAGGCGCAACGTGCCCTCCGCCCGCCGCCAAGGCAAGCCCCAGGCCGACACCACCTCCCCCCTCGCCCCGTAGGGACCGGGTCCCTATCCTTGAGTCGACCATGGTAAAGCCTGTCCTCCAGCTCGCCGCCGTCGGTTTCATCGGCGTCCTCCTCTGGAAGCTGCTCTCCGGCGTGCTCCTCGGTGTGATCTTTACGATCCTGAAGATCGCATTCTTCGTCGGGCTCTTGTTCTTCGCGGTGTGGGTGTTCAAGCGCTGGAGCGCGAAGGACGACAAGAAGGGCGAGGCGCCGGCCGAGGGAGAGGCGGGGCGAACGGGGTGAGGCTGGCGCTCGCGCTGATCGCCGGCGCGCTGCTCCAGCAGGTTCCTCGGAGCCAGCCCGGCTCGGTCACGCAGCGCGTCGGCATCACCGACATCGCGATCTCCTACAACCGCCCCGTCGCGCGCGGGCGGGAGCTGTTCGGCGGCATCGTGCGCTGGGGGCGCGTGTGGCACCCCGGCGCGGACTCGGCCACCACGATTTCCTTCAGCCGCGACGTGACCGTCGAGGGCCACGACCTCGCCGCCGGTCGCTACACGCTCTGGACCATCCCCGCCGAGCCGCCCCAGCTCTGGACCGTGATTTTCAGCCACGCCCTCGGCGTCTGGCATACGCCGTATCCCGGAGAGTCGTCCGACGTGTTGCGCGTGACCGTGACGCCGGAGCAGGGCGCCCACATGGAAGTCCTCGCATACTATTTCCCCGTAGTGGCGCCCGACTCAGCTGTGCTGCGGCTGCATTGGGGCACCACGATCGTGCCCCTCGTCATGCGACCGAAGTAGTGTCTGTAGGGACACACAACGCATTTCTCGCGCCGTGTCTCCGACGACACGACGCCCGCCTAGCCCCGCACGAAATCCGCTGGTGTGGGATGTGCCTCCCAGGCTCCCGGGAGGATCCCATGCGCTACTGGAAAGGTCTGGTAATCGCCGCCGCCTTTGACGTCGCCCTCATCGCGGGTCCGCAGTTCCTCGCGACGGAGCCGCCGCTGCCTGCCCGCTCGCAGGCGGTGCTCTGGCCCGCCGGCGCGCCCGCCGAGCCCCAGCGACCGACGCTGAGCGAGCTCGACGCCATCAGCCGTGACTTGGACTCGCTGATGATCCACCTGCAGGAGAGCACGGACGACGTCGAGGCCCTGAAGGCACTGGCGCGTCTCTACACGCGCCACGGTTGGTGGGACGACGCGATCGGCCCGCTCGCCCGCGCGCTCGCCCTGGCGCCTGACGATGCCGAGCTGACCAAGGAGATCCAAGTCGTCGTCGAGCGGAGCGGCCGGGGCACAGCGACGGCCGCGGACCTCGCTCAGTGGGCGGCTGAGTTTGTCGAGGTGATCGAGATGTGGGGGCACAGCTGTTGAACCCAGCTATGCGTAGTACGCGTCCCCCCACCCCACCTCGAACACGCCATTGCACCCACCGCACCGCATGCTCACGGGCCCGCGGGGCAACGGTGCCCGCGCGTGACAACTGGGGCACACGGCGTATCGCGCCCCCCAGCTGGTTGGCGCACGACAATTCGGCGGGCGCGGCACGATCGCCCAAGTAACGGCTGGCCGGGACGCGATCTCGAGCAAGGACCTCGGCACGTTCACCATGCGCTGGTGCACGTTGAGCACGGCGTCGGTGGGGGTGACCTTCACGACGCCGTACCACGCGCCCCGCCGCAGCGGCACGTTCGCTTCAGCCCGTAACCGGGCGTACTGTTTGCCGGTCATCATGAGGAGCCTCCTTCCCTTTGTAAGGTCGGACGCCCGGTGCGTTCCAATGAGTGACTGCCGTCACCAGCCCTTGGGCCGGGCAACAACTCCAGCCTTGCCATGGCGCCCGCGAGTGGGGTATATCCTCCACTAGGAGGCGCCCATGTTCCTCGCCCTGCTGTTGTCGCTCGCACCTGCCGTCGCCCAAGCTGACGATCCCCCAGTTCGCGTCCAAATCAATCATGAGCAGTTCTACCGCGGCGACCGCGCCCGCGTCTACGTCCAAACGGAACGGGACGGCCACCTGCTCGTGCTGCACGCCGACCCCGACGGCCGCGTGCGCGTCCTGTTCCCGCTCGATCCCACCGACGACGACTTCGTGCGCGGCGGCCGGCGCCAGGAGATCCGTGGGCGCTCGGGCCGCGACGCGTTCTTTGTCGATGGCGAGGATGGCTCCGGAACCGTGCTCGCCGCCCTCTCGCCCGATCCTTTCAGGTATGACGCGTTTGTTCGCAACGGCCACTGGGATTACAGGGCGCTCGGAGCGGGAAACACGTCGCTGAAGGACGATCCGCTCGCCGGGCTGGTCGACATCGTGCAACGCATGGCGGGAGAGACCCGCTTCGAGTACGACGCCGCGACGTACATCGTGGGTCGCCAAATCGCGTCGCGTTACGGCTATGGGTCCTACTACGGGTACGGCTACCCGTATCGCTTCCGCTTTGGCCTCTCGTTCGGGTACCCCTACCGCTACGGCTACTTCAACGACCCGTTCTACGACCCCTTCTGCTACGACCCGTTCTGGAGCTGGACTGGCAGCTGCTATTTCCCTTACGCCCCGTACGCGTACGGGTTTGGGTACTCCGGCTTCTACTATAGTCGGCCCTACGTGTACGGCCGGACGTACCTGGGTGGCGGCTTCGTAAGCCGAGGGTCGCGGTTCGTGATTCCACGCGACCGTGTGCGGGACAGCGGGGTCAGGGGCATCCAACCGCGCCCGCGCGTCGGCTCGGCCGACGTCGGGCGGCAGGCGACATCCCGGGGCGTGCAGCCGCGCGAGCGGTCGCCGCGCGCCACGAGCACGCCGCCGCGGGCGCGGGATGGCGGCGGCAGTCGCTCGGCCCCTCCCCCCCGTGTGTCGCGCGGCGGCTCGAGTGGCTCCGGCAGCAGGCCGAGCGTCTCGCGCGGTTCGTCCGGCGCATCGCGGCCGGCATCACGGCCGTCCAACGGGGGAGGGGGAGGCCGCCGCCGGGGCTGACATCCGCCGCGGTGGTCGGGGGCGTATCTTTAGCGAACCCAATGACCCTACTGCTGCTGCTTGCCCTGGCCGCTCCGCTCGACACCGCCACGTTCGCCGGCGGTTGTTTCTGGTCCATGGAGCATCCGTTCGACCAGCTCGACGGCGTGGTGTCGGTCACCGTGGGCTTCATGGGCGGTACCGTCGCGAACCCGAGCTACGACGTCGTCGTGAGGGGACGCACCGGACATCTCGAGTCGGTGCAGGTCGTATACGACCCGCGCCAGGTCACGTACGAGAAGCTGGTGGACGCGTTCTGGCACGCCATCGATCCGACGCAGGCGGACGGGCAGTTCTGCGATCGGGGTCCGCAGTACCACACCGCGATCTTCTATGCGGACGCGGAGCAGCATCGGGTGGCCGCGGCCTCGCGCCGGGCGCTCGAGGGGCGCTTCAAGCAGCCCATCGCCACGCAGATCCGCCGGGCCACCGCGTTTTACGCAGCCGAGGAGTACCACCAGCACTTCTACAAGAAGAATCCCGTTAGGTACGGGATGTATCGCGCGGGCTGTGGTCGCGACCGGCGCCTCCAGGAGGTGTGGGGGCGGAGCGCGGACACGACTCGCGCCGAGGGAGGGGGAGGAGTGCAACCAGCCATGTCCTGGCACAAGCCGACCGACGCCGAGCTGCGGCGCTCGCTGACTCCGCTGCAGTACGAAGTCACGCAGCACGAGCGGACGGAGACGCCGTTCCACAACGAGTACTGGGACAACCACCGGGCCGGGATCTACGTGGATGTCGCGTCCGGCGAGCCGTTGTTCAGCTCACTCGACAAGTTCGAGTCCGGCACCGGCTGGCCCAGCTTCACGCGGCCGCTGGAGGACGCGAACATCGTCCAGAAAACCGACCGGTCGCTCTTCATGGTACGGACCGAGGTCCGCTCCGCGCACGGGGATTCCCATCTGGGGCATCTGTTCGACGACGGGCCTGCGCCCACGGGCCTGCGCTACTGCATCAACTCGGCGGCGCTGCGGTTCGTGCCGGTCGAGCGCCTCGACGCCGAGGGCTACGGGCAATACCTGCGGCTGTTCCAAACGGCGGCGAAGCGGGAGTAACTTCCGGGGTGATCGCCCCGCCCGCTGCACGCGCGCTCCACGCCCCAGGCGCCGTTCTCCTGCTGTCGTGTTACGAGCTGGGCCATGAGCCGCAAGGATTGGCCGGCCCGCTCGCCTTCCTCGAGCGCGCCGGGTACGGCCCGGCAGCCCTCGACCTCGCCGTCGAGCCGCTCGACGAAACCCGACTCCGTGCCGCCCGCTTCATCGGGATCTCCGTGCCGATGCACACGGCGCTCCGGCTCGGCGTCGCGACCGCCCGGCGGGCGCGGCAGGTCAATCCCCGCGCGCACATCTGTTTCTACGGTCTCTACGCCACGCTGAACGCCGACTACTTGCTCGACGGGATTGCGGACTCCGTGCTGGGCGGCGAGTACGAGCAGGAGTTGGTCGAGGTGGTCGGGTCGGTCGCGGCCGGCGCGCGCTCCCGTGGTCGACGCGAGCCGGTGCTGGAGCGGCTGGACTTCCCGCTGCCTCGGCGCCGCTCGCTGGCGCTGCCGGCGCCCTACGCCGCGCTCATTGACGAGCGCGGACGCCGGCCGGCGGGCTACGTGGAGGCGAGCCGCGGCTGCCTCCACCACTGCCGGCATTGCCCCATCCCGCCGGTGTACGGCGGGCGGTTCTTCGTCGTCCCCGCCGACGTCGTGCTCGCCGACATCCGGGGCCAGGTCGCGGCCGGCGCGACGCACATCACCTTCGGCGACCCGGACTTCCTGAACGGCCCCGGCCACTCGCTCAAGATCGTGCGCGCGATGCACGCCGAGTTCCCCCATGTGACCTTCGATTGCACGGCGAAGATCGAGCACCTGCTGGAGCGGCGCGACCTGCTTCCGGAGCTGGCCGGCCTGGGCTGCGCGTTCATCGTTTCGGCCGTCGAATCCCTCTCGGACGTGGTGCTTGCGCACCTCGAGAAGGGACATACGCGGGCGGACGTGCACGCCGCGCTCGCGGCGATGCGGGTGGCGGGAATCGCACTGCGGCCGTCGTTCGTGCCCTTCACCCCCTGGGCGACGCTCGACGACTACCTCGAGCTGCTGGACTTCGTTGCCGCGGAGGACCTGGTGTACCACGTGGATCCGGTGCAGTACGGGATCCGGCTCCTCGTCCCGCCACGGTCCGGTTTGCTCGAACGGCCGGCGCTGCGTCCCTTCCTCGGCCCGCTGGACCCGACGGCGCTTACCTACACTTGGACGCACCCCGACCCGAGGATGGACGACCTCCAACGCGCGGTGATGACGATTGTGGAGCGAGGCACGCGGCAGGAGGCCGACGCGGCGAGCACGTTCGAGCGGGTTCGCGAGGCCGCATATCGGGCTGCCGGCCGGCCCACGCCGCCTCCACGCAGACGGAGCGCGGGGCAACCCAGGCCGGCCCGCCTCAGCGAGCCGTGGTTCTGCTGAGCGGAGCCCACCGAGAGCCAGTTCGGCTCTGTGATCTAAGGTAGGACGTCGACCTCCACGCCCGACGGATACCGCGCCGTCCGCTGCACCCGATGCACCTGCGCCCTGTAGGCCGACGGGCTCGCCTGGAAGATGTTGGGCACGAAGGTCTGTGGATTGCGATCGTATAACGGGAACCAGGTGCTCTGCACCTGCACCATGATCCGGTGGCCCCGCTTGAAGGTGTAGGCTTGTTGGTGCAAGTCCACGGTGAACGGCAGCGTCTGGTTCCGCGCGATGGGTGCCGGACGCTCCCAGCTCAGCCGGTACCGCCCGCGCATGATGTCGCCCGTTACCATCAACTCGTAGCCGCCCATCTGGGGTCTGTCCGGCACGGTGTCCGGATAGACGTCGATCAGCTTCACCACCCAGTCGGCATCGGTACCAGTGGTCGACGCGTAGAGCCGGGCCACGACGTTCCCGGCCACGGTGACGTCCGCGGTGAGCGGCGCGGTCTGCCACGTGAGCACGTCGGGCCGGCCATCCACGAATCGTTGATCCTCGGTCTCCCAGCGGCGCCAACGTGAGCCGCGCGAGTAGGTCCGCTCGACGGGACGGGGCCGGTACGGGACAGGATGCGCGGGGTCGGACACGAACCAGTCGCTCCCCACTGAGTCGGTCGGCGCTTCGAACGACAGGGCGCCATTCGCCCGGAAGTACAGGCGCCGGTGCTCCACCCCAGCGGGCGGCCACTTGTCGAACGCGCGCCACGTATTCGTTCCCGCGTCGAACAGCCACGCTTCGGAGAAACGACCGTCGCCCTCGCCCTTGAGGTGGTGGGCGAACCAGCGCGATTGCAGCTCGCGGTACTCCACGCCGGTCGGCCGGCCGAAGCGGATGTTCCCGAGCGCCGTCCCGGAGTCGCCGGACCACTGGCCGTGGTACCATGGGCCCATCACCAGGTGATTGAGCCCCGCGGTGTCGGTCCGCTCCAACGCCGCGTAGCTCGCGAGCGGGCCATATTCGTCCTCCTGGTCCCACCAGCCTCCCACGGTGAGGGTCGGGACGGTGGTGTGCGTGAAGTAGCGGGGCAGGGCATGAGCCCGCCACACGCTGTCGTACGCGGGGTGCTCGGCGAACCGACGCCAGGTGGGCCACTGGTTCGCGCCCACGGCCTGCGCCAACGCGCCGAGGGTGGGAAAGGACAGGTACCACTCGAAGGTGTCGTAGCGCGCGGGGGACGGCGTCACGCTCAGGTCGGTGGACGCCTCCATCATCCAGGCGTACTCGAGGCCGTAGCTCAGCCGGAAGGCCCCCTGGTGGAAGAAGTCGTCCCCCATCCAGGCGTCGCCCATGGGCGCCTGCGGGCTGATCGCCTTGAGCGCGGGGTGTGCGCCGATGCCGGCGACGGCGGTCAACCAGCCGGGATACGACACGCCGAGGGCGCCGACTCTGCCGTTGTTGTTCGGCACATTCTTCACGAGCCAGTCGATCGTGTCGTAGGTGTCGGTGCTCTCGTCGGTCCCCGTGTTGCCGGAGCGCGGCGGCCGGTTCATATCGAACGTCCCCTCGGAGCCGAACCGGCCGCGGATGTCCTGAAAGACGTAGATGTATCCGCCCAACCCCATTTCGTCGGCCCGGTTCACGCTCTCCGCCTCGCCGTTCGCTCCGTACGGCGACCGAAGCAGCAAGATGGGGCGAGGCGTGGCGGCGCTGGCGGCGGCCGCGGTGCGCGGCGCGACGATCACGGTATGTAGCTTGACCCCGTCGCGCATCGGAATCATGGCGTCGGTGCGGACGTAGGCGGAGTCGCCGGCAGGCCGCTGCGCAGCCGCGGGAGCGACGAGGAAACCGGCGACGGTGAGCGAGATGAGCAAGCGGCGCATGCGGGCTCCGGATGGGGTTCGAGGGGTGGAGGTGGGTGGGCCGTTCTCGCAACGATGCGCTGGGATCGCGGGGTCGCACAACTCCACAGGTCGTGCTCATTGAGGCTCCGGGCGCCCCCGTCCCGGTCGCGCTCAGCGGCGCAACTCGCGGGCGGACAGCGCATTAGCGAATCTGGCCCTGAAGTTGCCTGGAACGTAGGGTACACCGCGAGCGACCATGACTACCTGGCAGGACTCTTGGACGTTCCGAATCGTGGATCAGGACACGGGGGCAGCAGTCCCCGGGGTCCCGGTCAGCGTGCTCGAGGATGGCGGTCGCGCCGGCGGCTACTGGATGAGCGACGCAGACGGGCTCGTGCTGATCCCGAAACACGACCGCCCGCGGCTCCGGCTCCGAGTCGGGCTGCGCAACGAAGAGACGATCGAGCTCGACGCCCGCTCGCTGCCGGACGATCCGATTCCCCTCACCGCGCCGCGCGACCTCCCGCTCGCGGGCGCGGCGGCGTCGTCGTTGCCACCGGCTCCTCCGCCCGCGCCCTCGCGGCCGCAGCCGGGGCGCCTGGTGCGGTTCGCGCGCGTCGGCGTGCTCCCCGAGGATCGAGACATGACGGCCGCTCCGGACGCCGCGCACGCCGCCGCGCCGCCTCCCGATCCGACGACCGTCCGTTATGGCGTGCTGCTCGAGATCGAGTTGATCTGGCAGTCGCTCGGCGCCCAAGCGGGCGACACGCTGTACAGCGTTTCGCTCGGCCCCGGCGAAGAGGTGAAGCTCGCGGTGTCGGATGGTCGCTGGCGCAAGAAGCCCGACGCGCGCGAACGGCCGCTCCAGATCGTCGCCAAGATGGTCGGCGCGCGCCAGCTCGGTGACGGCATGGATACGGTGCCGCTCGACCCCTGCGTCGCAGCCGACCTGCCCAGCGCGGCCGTAGACACCGTTCGGCTCCTGACGGAGCGCACGGTGCGGACGTGCGAGGCCCTGCGCCGCCGTGCGCTCGGCGTCTCGGAGCTGGTGGGGGGCGGAGGGGCCGGGGGGGGCGGCGAGCAGCCCGCGGGCACGTCGATCCGTACGTTGCGCAACATGCGGTCCGAGGGAGTGCTCACGTATCACTTCGTTGAGCCGGTGGAGCGCTACCGTGTGATCGTCCGGTCGCCGCGCTTCCGGCCGGCGCTGCTCGTGCCTTTCCAGCTGCCGAATATCGCCACGCGCGCCGTGGTGCGGCGCTTCGGGCATGCGTTGCGCCGCAGCCTGCTGGACCGCACTCTCGGCCCCGACATCGACCGGGTGCTGGGCGCCGACCCGCCGCCCGCCGCCGCCGAGCAGCGCCTGTACGCGCACATCGCCACTCATCTCGTCTACTACTCGGCGACGATCATCGCCGCCGGCGACCCGGCGGAGCGGTTCCTGGCGCTCGCCAAGCTGCGCGATCCACAGGGTCGCCCGCTCACCGACGTGATCGAGAACGTCGTGGTGGGTCGCGTGGGCAACTACGTCGCCTTCCCGCTCCGCTCGCTCGACTTCACGACCCCCGTGTGGCGGAGCGCGCTCGCTGCGGTGGCCGCCCCGGGCTCGAGCGCGGCGCAGCAGGCCCGGGCGTCACAGGAAGTCATCGTCACCATGCCGGTCCCGGGGCTGTGGCTGCGCTCGGAGCTGTTCCCCGCTCAGGTCGCCACCGAGGTCGAGGCCGCCGCCGACGAGGCGCCGCAGGCTGCACGGACGGAGCGCCGGAAACGCGGTTAGGCGAAACCAACCCTTTTCCCATCCGTAGCATCCAACGTAGGGTCCTTAACCCGGATGCCTCATGGCCCCGTTGGCGTCACTCTCCGTCCTCGTGCTCGCCCTTCAGACTCCCGGGTCACCTCCGCCCGCGGCACAGCCCCCGGCCCGAGCAGCCGCTCCGAGCGTCACGGCGGTGCGTTCCGCGACCGCACCGGTGATCGACGGCCGTGATGCCGACGAGATCTGGCGCCTCGCGCCCCCCATCACCCAGTTCCGCGAGTTTCAGCCGCGCGAGGACGGCGACCCCCGGTTCGCGACCGAAGCGAAGGTCGCCTACGATGAGCACAACCTGTACGTCTTCATCCGCGCCTTCGATCCGCACCCCGACAGCATCCTGAAGTTGCTCGCGCGCCGCGACCAGACGACCGCCTCCGATCAGCTGAAAATCATCATCGATTCCTATCACGACCGCCGCACCGGCTTCGAGTTCGCCGTGAACCCCGCCGGGGTGAAGCGCGACTATTCCATCTTCAACGACGGCCAGGAGGACGAAGCCTGGGACGCTGTGTGGGACGTCGCGGTCACGGTCGACTCCATCGGCTGGACGGCGGAGTTCTGGATTCCGCTCTCGCAGCTGCGCTTCGCGCCCGGGCCGAGCAACACGTTCGGCTTCGGGATCTGGCGCGACATCAGGCGCTTCTCGGAGCGCGTGGCCTGGCCGGCGTTCTGGCCCTCGCGCGCCGGGTTCACGTCTCAGCTGGGCGAGATCACGGGTCTCGAGGGTCTCGCCCCGCCGACGCGGCTCGAGGTGGCGCCGTACGTCGTGACGAAGAACGTGTCGGTGCCCACCGCGACGAGCTTCAAACGCGAGCAGCGCATCACGGCGGGCGCCGACATCAAGTACGGCCTGACATCGAACATCACGGTGAACGCGACGGTCAACCCCGACTTCGGGCAGGTCGAGGCCGATCCCTCCGTGCTGAACCTCACGTCGTTCGAGAGCTTCTTCCAGGAGCGGCGGCCGTTCTTCATCGAGGGCACGGGGATTTTCCAGTTCGGCGTGAACTGCAGCATCGTGAATTGCAGCGGTGAAGGGCTGTTTTACTCGCGGCGCGTGGGACGGCAGCCCCAGCTGCGTTTCGCGCCCGGCTACTTCGACCCCGAGTCGCCCAGCGCCAGCACGATCATCGGCGCGGCGAAGATCACCGGCCGGCTGCCGGGCGGGCTCACCCTCGGCGTGGTCGACGCCGTGACCGGGCGCGCCGAAGGGGCGGCCGGGCGAACGATCGAACCCACCACGAATTACGGGGCCGTGCGCCTGCAGCAGGACTTCCGCAAGGGCGAAAGCGGCATCGGGTTCATGGGGACGGCGGTGAACCGCAACGTGGACCAGTGGACCGAGAACGTCCTGCGCAGGTCCGCGTACGTCGGCGCCGTGGACTTCCGGCACCGCTTCGCGAAGGGGACGTACCAAGTCACCGGCTCTCTGGATTTCAGCACGGTCACCGGGACGCCGGCGGCGATCGCTCGGACGCAGCGCAGCAGCGTCCACCTCTACCAGCGGCCCGACGACGATCTCGCGTTCGATTCCCTGCGCACCTCGCTCACCGGCGATGCCGAAGAGGTGTTGTTCGGGAAGACGAGCGGGTTCATCCGGTTCGAGACCAGCTACCAGCGGCGCTCTCCGGGATTCGAGGTGAACGATCTCGGTTTCCTGCTGCGCGCGAACCAGCAGAGCTGGAACAACTGGGCGGCGTTCAACTGGACCAACCCGAACAAGTTCATGCGGCGCGGGTTTTGGAACTTCAACTGGTGGCAGTTCTGGACGGCCCAGGGGCTGCCGCTCGAGCGGGCAGCGAACACGAACGCCCACTTTCAGATGAAGAACTACTGGTGGATCCACTTCGGTGGCACGGCTGGCCAGCTGGGCAGGGTGTTCTGCGACGTCGACTGCGCCCGGGGCGGGCCGGCGCTGCGCGTGGACCCCTACATCGCGCCCTGGGGCGGGATCGTCGGCGACGACCGCAAGGTCGTGATCCCGGAGCTGTTCTTCAACTACTTCGTGGGCGACGGCGGCCGCTCCGTTTCCCTGAACGTGAACGGCGGCGCGAACCTGCGGTTCGCCAGCCGGATGACGGCGTCGCTCTACGGGAGCTACACGAGCAGCCGCGACGACAAGCAGCCCTTCGGCACGTTTGGCGATACGGCGTTTACCTTCGCGCACCTGCGCCGGAAGACGGCGTCGATCAACGCGCGCGTGGATTACACCGTGTCGCCCGACCTGTCCATTCAGCTGTACGCGTCGCCGTTCGTGAGTAAAGGCACGTTTTCCAACGTGCGCGAGCTCCTGGATCCCCGCGCCGATCGCTACCAGGATCGCTTCCAGACCTACGGCGATACGGCGGTCACCAACAATCCCGGCGGCTTCAACTTCAAGCAGTTCCGGTCCAACTTCGTGGTCCGCTGGGAGTACCGGCCCGGCTCCACCCTGTTTGTCGTGTGGACCCAGGGACGTGAGGACCCCGAAGGCGCGCAGGGTACGCGATCGGTGATGGGCGACTTCGGGCGCTTGTTCACCCAGCACCCCGACAACACCTTCCTTGTGAAAGTGTCGTACTGGCTCACCCGGTGACGTAGCTCTGCGGGCTCCGGGGGGATAGTTTTGCGGCCTTCCCCCCCCCCGGAGTCCTGTCATGCCGGCCGTCTCCGTCGTTCTCTCGATCGCCCTCGCCGCTCAAGCGCAGACGCCCCTCACCATCGGCTCCATCACCGCCCGCCCCGGCGAGATGGCGAGCGGCTTTCTCGAGGTCCCGGCCGGTGTCGATTCCGGCACGCGCATTCCGATCACGATCGTGCGCGGCCGCGAGCCGGGGCCGACGCTCGCCCTGATCGCCGGGACCCACGGCTCCGAGGTCGCGCCCATCGTCGCCCTGCAACGCGTGCGGCGGGAGCTGGACCCCGCCCGGCTGCGCGGCACGGTCCTCATGGTGCACGTGGCCAACATGCCGTCGTTCCAGCGGCGCACGATCTACTACTCGCCCGTCGACGGCAAGAACCTGAACCGGGTGTACCCCGGGCGCGCCGACGGCACTGTGTCGGAGCGGATCGCGGCCACGATCACGCGCGAGATCATCATGCGCGCCCAGTATCTGGTGGACATGCACGCCGGAGACGGCAACGAGGCCCTCGTCCCCTACACCTACTGGAGCAAGCTGGGGCTCGACGCGCGGGTGGATTCGATCGCGCGCGACATGAACCTCGCCTGGGGCAGCGACTACATCGTGGTCGATACCGCGCGGCCGCGCGACCCGCGCGCGTCGGTCTACACCCAGAACACCGCCCAGCTCATGGGCAAGCCGGCGATCACCGCGGAGGGCGGGCAGCTCGGCATTGCGGCCGAGGACTACGTGCAGCTGAACGTGCGGGCGGTCAATCGCCTGCTGCGCTATCTCAGGATGCTGCCTGGGGACGTCGAGATGGTGGAGCATCCCATCTGGTTCGAGCGCACCGAGGTGCTCCGCTCCGCGGTGCTGGGAACCTGGCATCCCGTCGTGAAGCCGGGCCAGACCGTCGGGGCGGGGACGTTGCTGGGCACGATCACCGACTTCTTCGGGAATCGGCTGAGCGAGGTGCGGGCGCCGTTCGCGGGGATGATGCTCTACGTGGTGGCGACGCCGGCGACGTCGCCGGGCGAGCCGCTCGGCATGGTGGGGGCGCCGAGCTCGCGCTGAAGCTTGCCACAACGCGGTTCTCACGATATCGTTCAGTCATGAACAACTATTCCCGGCCGCCGGCGCGCCGCCCGGACACCGCCGACCCCCTCCTCTTCTCGCTGGTGCGGACCGCTGAAGCGGTGCAGGCGCGGCTCGAGGCGGCGCTGGACCCGCTGGGGCTCTCCCTCGCCAAGGTCGCCGTGCTCGCCCACCTGGCTGAGGCGGGCGAGCCGCTGGCGCTGCGCGCTCTGGCGGAGCGGGCGAGCTGCGTGCGATCGAACATCACACAGCTGATGGACCGGCTCGAGAAGGATGGGCTGGTGCGCCGCCGGCCCGACCCGGTCGACCGCCGGGGGGTGCGGGCCGCCCTCACGCCGGCGGGGAAGCGAGCCCACGCCCGGGCCCAGCGGGTCCTGGCCGCGGAGCAGCGGGTCATCGTGGGCGCGCTAGGGGCGGGGGACGCGGCGCGGCTGGAGTCTGTCTTGAGGCGGCTCGCGCGGTGACCCCGGGGGAACCTTTTTGGGGATATAGTTCATTTATGAACCGTATAGACATGACCGAGGGGCGTCCGGTTGGGGCGCCCCGCTCGATCTACCACACAACGACCGATGGAGGTTGACATGAGCACTCACATCGCGGCGCTGGACATAGGGCAGAGCTCGAGCGAGTCGCTCGAGCATCGCACGGACCGCGCGCGGTACCTCGCGCTGGTGGCACGCGCGCTGTTCGTCGCGATCTTCCTCACGACGTTCAGCCACTTCTCGCGGCAAACCATCGACTACGCGGCGCAGCAGGGTGTGCCGCTCGCGTGGTTGGCAGTGCCGCTCTCGGGAGTGATCGCCCTGGCGGGCGCGCTCAGCATCCTGGTGGGCTACAAGGCGAGGCTCGGCGCCTGGCTGCTGGTACTCTTCCTGGTGCCCGTCACGCTCACACTGCACCGCTTCTGGGGACTGACCGACCCGATGGCCGCGATGCTGCAGCGGGTCATGTTCCTGAAGAACGTCTCGATGTTGGGCGGCGCACTGCTGATCGCGTACTTCGGCGCCGGGCCGCTGAGCCTCGACGCCCGAGCGCGCACGCGCGTCAGGGCCTGATCCGCACCTGGTGAGGCCGAGACCGGGGCAGTGAGGTAGAAAGGTGGGGGCCGGGTTGAGATGTCGCCGAGCCGGCGCTTCAGCGCACGGGGACGAGACACGTCGGGTTGACCACTCCACTCACCGCCCCAACCGCACTCCGACTTCGTCGAGGTGTCCGAGCAGGTCGGCCGGGTCCTGATAGACGCGATACGCTCCGGCGCGCTCGAGCTCGTCTTGCCCGTAGCCGCCCGACAGCAGGCCCACGCTGAGCGCGCGGGCCCGCCGGGCGGCGAGGAGGTCCCACACGCTGTCCCCCACGACGATCGTGGTATCGACGGGGATCCCGAGCCGCTCGGCTGCCTTCAGGAACAGGTCGGGGTCGGGCTTGGCGTGCTCCACCTGGTCCCGGGTGATCACGGGCACCTGCTTGGGGACGCCGAGCAAGTCGAGCATGGGACGGGCGCTATCGATCCAGCCGCTCGTCGCGATCGCCCACCGGACCCGCGTCTCCGTGAGGTAGGTGAGCAGCTCGCGCGCGCCGGGGAGGGGCCGGACGCCCCCCACCTGGCGTGCGAACGCCGCCGCGTGTGATTGGCGTACCTGCGCCGCTTCCTCGGGGCTGAACCGGCGGCCCGTCTCCCGCAATAGCGCGTCGATGAACAGGCCGCCGCTCATCCCGATGCGGCGGTGGATGCGCCAGACCGACAGCTCGATCCCCGCCTTCTCCAGCGCCTCGCGCCACGCCAGGACGTGCTGATAGACGCTGTCCATCAGGGTGCCGTCGAGATCGAAGATGAACGCCGTCATCGAAGTCGCCTCCGCCCGTTGTGGTGCGACCGCAACATCCGCCCGTCGAGCGGCCCTTGCAGGGTCGGTTCCCGGGAGGAATCATAAACACCCCGTTCAGCCCGCGAGGCTCCCATGTCCCGTGGTACCGCCGCCGCCGCCGCCGCCGCCGCTGCCGTCCTCGTCCTCAATGTCCTCGCCGTCCCCGCCCATGCTCAGGGGCGGCGGGCTCGGCAGCCGGCGCGTCCAGCCGCGGCGGCAACAACTCAACAGGCGGACGTGTCGGCGACGTTCACGCAGCTGCGGTACCGGTACATCGGTCCCGTTGGAAACCGCGTCTCGGCGGTCGCGGGCGTGGCCGGTGACGCGAGCGTCTACTACGCCGGTGCCGCGTCCGGCGGCATCTGGAAAACGACCGACGGCGGCATCCACTGGCAACCCATCTTCGACGACCAGCCGGCGCAGTCCATCGGCGCTCTCGCCGTCGCCCCCTCCGACCCGAACGTCGTCTGGGCCGGCACCGGCGAAGCGTTCATTCGCAGTCACATCTCGATCGGGGACGGGATCTACAAGTCCACGGACGCCGGCAAGACCTGGCAGAACATGGGGCTGGGGCAAACCGGCCGCATCGCCCGCGTAGTCGTGCACCCCACCAACCCGGACGTCGTGTACGCCGCCGCGATGGGGCACAGCTACGGCCCGCAGAAGGAGCGCGGCGTCTATCGGACCACCGACGGCGGGAAGACATGGGACCGCGTGCTGTTCGTGGACGAGAACACCGGCGCGTCGGACGTGGTGATGGACCCGAGCAACCCGCGCATTCTCCTCGCGGGGATGTGGCAGCTCGTGATCCGCACCTGGGGGCGGGAGAGCGGCGGGCCGGGGAGCGGGATCTACATGTCGCGCGACGGGGGCGCCACCTGGAAGAGACTCACGGGCAACGGGCTGCCGACGAAGCCGTTCGGCAAGGTGGGCCTCGCCTTTGCGCCCAGCAATCCCAACCGGGTGTACGCGCTGATCGAGACGGGCGACGGTGTGCCGTGGCACGGGCAGGAGACGGACCGCGGCGAGCTGTGGCGCTCCGACGATGGTGGCGAGACGTGGCGCGCGGTTTCGTACGACCGTCAGCTGTCCTGCCGCCAGCCCTACTACACGCGCATGGCGGTCGCCCCGGACCGCGACAACGAGGCGTACTTCCTGTGTGCGTCGTTCTCCAAGACGCTGGACGGCGGCGCGACGACGACGGACATCCCATTCGGCGGCTCGCCGGGCGGGGACAACCACGACATGTGGATCGATCCCAAGAACGGCGACCGCATGGTCGTCGGGAACGACGGGCAGGTGGCGATTTCCGAGAATCGCGGCCGCTCCTGGTACCGCCAGCAGCTGCCGATCGCCCAGATGTACCACGCCATGCCGGACAACCAGATCCCCTATTACGTCCTGGGCAACCGGCAGGACGGACCGTCGACGCGCGGCCCGTCGAACTCGAGGATCGGCGGTTTTGGAGGAGGTGGAGGGGGTGGAGGGATTATCCCCCGCGGCGAGTGGCACTCGGTGGCGGGCGGCGAGAGCGGGTGGGCGACACCCGATCCGACCGATCCGAACATCATTTGGTCCACAGCGTCGGGCTCGGGGAGCGTGGGCGGGATCGTCGTGCGCTACGACGAGCGTACACGCCAGGCACACCACGTGGAGATCTGGCCGCAGAGCACCGTCGGGCATCCGGCGGCGGACCTCAAGTACCGGTTCGTCTGGACGATGCCGCTCACGATCTCGCCGCACGACCACAACAAGGTGTACGCCGGCAGCCAGTTCGTGCACATGACGACGGACGGGGGCAAGAGTTGGCAGGTGATCAGCCCCGATCTGACGCTCAACGACAAGAGCAAGCAGCAGATCTCGGGCGGCCTGACGCCCGACAACATCGGCGTCGAGTACGGCGACGTGGTGTTCGCGATCGCCGAGTCGCCGCTCAAGGCGGGGGTGATCTGGGCCGGCACGAACGACGGCGTCGTGCAGCTGACGCGCGACGGCGGGAAGAGCTGGACCAACGTCACCGCCGCAATCCCCGGGATGCCGTCCTGGGGCACCGTGTCGAACATCGAGCCGTCACGCTACGACACGGCGACCGCGTACATCGCGGTGGACGCCCACCAGGCGAACAACCGGGACCCGTTCGTCTACAAGACGACCGACTACGGCCGCAGCTGGCGGCTGATCGTCACCGGGATTCCCAAGAGCCCGATGAGCTACGCGCACGTGGTGCGCGAGGATCCGGTGCGCCGCGGGCTGCTCTACCTCGGCACCGAGAACTCGCTGTACCTGTCGTTCGACGACGGGGAGAGCTGGCAGCCGCTGCAGTCGAACCTGCCGCACGCCCCAGTCTACTGGCTGGTTGTGCAGGAGCACTTCAACGATCTCGTCATCTCGACGTACGGGCGCGGCTTCTGGATTCTCGACGATCTGACGCCGTTGCAGCAGCTCTCGGCAGACGTGCGGAGCGGTGTCGCGTACCTCTTCAAGCCGCGGCCTGCGTACCGGTTCCGCCAGATCACGGGGCCGAACGCGATGACCGACGACCCCACGGCGGGGCAGAACCCGCCCTACGGAGCGTCGATCAACTATTGGCTCAAGGGGGCGCAAACGGACAGCGCCACGATCGTGGTCGCGGACGCCGCCGGCCAGACCGTCCGGACGTTCAAGGGGCCCGCCAAGGCGGGGATCAACCGGGCGTGGTGGGACCTGCGCAACGAAGAGACGAAGGAAGCGCGGCTCCGCACGCCGGTGCCCTACGCGCCGGAGGTGCGGCTCGGCCCCGACGGGACGCGGCCGGCGCCCGGCGTGGGGCGGATGTCGCTGCTGATGCCGCCCGGCACCTACACCGTCAAGGTGCGCGTGGGCGGGCAGGAGCTCACGCAGCCGCTCGTCGTGCGCAAAGACCCAAATTCCGCAGGGACTGAGGAGGAGATCCAGACGCAGAACCGCGTGCTGGTCGCGCTCCAGGCCGACTTGGGCGCCGCCGCCGACATGGTCAACCAGATGGAGTCGGTGCGCAGCCAGCTGCTCGGCTTGAAGGCCGTCCTGCCGGGGGAGCTGCGCACGGGGGCGGACTCACTCGAGCGGATGTTCGCCGCGCTCGAGGGCGAGCTGCTCGAGCTGCGGGTCACGGGCCGGGGCCAGGACAACATCCGCTGGCCGACGCGTTTGGCGGGCCAGATCTCGTACCTGGCGAATGGGATCGCGAGCTCGGACTTCGCGCCCACGACGCAGCAGACGGAGGTGCAGCAACTGCTCGAGGGGCAGCTCAAGACGGTCCGCGCGCGGCTCGACACCCTGGTGAACCAGCACCTGGCGGGCTTCAACGCCCGGCTCAAGGAACGGAGTGTGGGTACGGTGGTGGCCGGGGGGGGAGCGCCGTAAGCCGCCGCACCGTTCGGTTCTGGGACTAGCGAATCCCAGGAGCGAACACCGGCCCTTCGGTCGTCGTGGCGGCCCGAGTTGTAACTCGTTCCGGAGCTTGACGTTGTCACCGGGACGGTGGTGGTACGGTCCCTGCTTTTGTGGGGCGCCGTGGACATTCCGCGCACGCAACCGGACCGCAAGCGGCGGCGCTACATCCAGGGCGGGATCGCCGCCGGCGCGGTCATTCTCCTGACCATTCTCCTCTCGAGCCTCAAGCCGGCGGCCCCCACGGTCGACAGTCCCTGGGTCGACACGGTGCGCCAGGGGACGATGGTGCGCGAGGTGCGCGGCCCCGGCACGCTCGTCCCCGAGCATATCCGCTGGATCTCGGCGCTCACGCCCGCGCGGGTGGAGCGCATCTTCGTGCAGCCCGGTACGTCGGTGACCCCGGGGACCGTTCTCCTCGAGCTGTCCAATCCGGACGTCCAGATCCAGGCGCTTGACGCCGAGCGGCAGCTCACAGCCGCGGAGGCTGCCCTCGTCGATTTGCGCATGAGCCTGGCGAACCAGCGGCTTACCCAGGCCGGGCTCGTAGCTCAGACCCGCACGCAATACCTCCAAGCACAGCGCGATGCTGCGGTGGCCGAGACACTCGCGGTGACTGGCGGCTTGTCCCGCAACGACCTGACGCTGGCCAGGGACCGGGCGACGGAGCTCGAGGCGCGCTACGACATCGAGCGCCAGCGGCTCGAGCTGCTGGCGTCCGCGGTCGACTCGCAACTCGCCGTGCAGCGCGCGCAAGTGCAGCGGCTGCGTGCCATCACGACCTTCCAAGTCGGCCGAGTCAACGCGCTGGTGGTGCGGGCTGGCGAGCCCGGCGTGCTCCAGGAGTTGCCGCTCCAGCTCGGCCAGTGGGTGGTCCCGGGGACGATTCTCGCGAAGGTGGTGCAGCCGGGGAAGCTCAAGGCCGTGCTGCGCATCCCGGAGACGCAAGCGCCGGGCATGGCTGTCGGCCAGCCCGCTTCGATCGACACGCACACCGGACTCGTCGCCGGGCGGGTGGTACGGATCGATCCCGCAGCGCAGCAGGGCACCGTGACCGTGGAGATCGCGCTCGACGGCGCGTTGCCTCCCGGGGCGCGTCCCGACATCAGCGTGGATGGAACGATCACGATCGACCGGCTGGAGGACGTGCTCTACGTGGGCCGGCCGGCCTACGGCCAGCCGAACAGCACGATCGGCATGTTCAAGCTAGTCGATGGCGGCGCTTACGCCGTGCGCGTTCCGGTGCAGCTCGGCCGCAGCTCGGTCAGCACGATCGAGATAGTGCAGGGGCTCGCGGTCGGCGACCGGGTGATTCTCTCGGACATGTCGCGGTACGATGGGGTGGATCGCGTCAGGGTGAGATAGGGGCTAGGGACTAGGGGCTGGGGACTAGGGAACTACCCTAACGCCTAACCCCTAGCCCCTAGCCCCTCTCCAACGGGGAGATCCCATGCCGGGCAACGGTGCACCACTCATTCAGCTGCAAGGCGTCAAGAAAGTCTTCTACACGGACGAAGTCGAGACTCACGCGCTCGCCGACGTGCATCTCGAGATTCGGCAGGGCGAGTACGTGTGCATCGCCGGACCGTCCGGCTGCGGCAAGACGACCTTGCTCTCGCTTCTCGGGCTGCTCGATACGCCGAGTGAGGGGAGCTATCTCCTTGAAGCGAAGCCGGTGGCGAACCTGACGCCGGCCGAGCGGGCGCGCATTCGGAACCGGCGGATCGGCTTCATCTTCCAGGCGTTCAACCTCATCGGTGACCTCACCGTGTACGAGAACGTCGAGCTGCCCTTGACCTACCGCGGCTCGTCGGGAGCAGAGCGCACGAAACGCGTGCAAGGAGCGCTCGAGAAGGTCGGGATGTCGCATCGGGCGAAGCACTATCCGGCACAGCTCTCCGGGGGCCAGCAGCAGCGGGTGGCGGTCGCGCGTGCCGTGGCGGGCGACCCCGCGATCCTCCTGGCCGACGAGCCGACGGGCAACCTCGACTCGACTAACGGCGAAGCGGTGATGGAGCTGTTGCGCGAGCTGCATCGCGGTGGGGCCACGGTGTGCATGGTGACGCACGACCCGCGCTACGCTCAACACGCCGACCGCACGATTCAGCTGTTCGATGGGCGGGTGGTGGATGAACAAGGGGCTGGGGGATCGGGCCTAGGGACTAGGGCCTCTCCCCAGCCCCCAGCCCCCAGGCCCTAGGCCCCCGATGTTACAAGACTTCCGCTACGCCCTCCGCACGCTCGCCCGGAGCCCCGGGCTGTCCCTCGCCGCGGTGCTGACGCTGGGGCTCGGCATCGGGGCGAATACCGCGATGTTCGGAGTGGTGGACCGGCTCTTCTTCCGGCCGCCGGCGCACGTGGTCGATCCGGATCGAGTCGTGCGACTCTACGTCACGACCACGATGCCCCCGTGGGGCACCAACACCTCGTCGATCGGGACCTATCCGCGCTACGAGGACCTCCGGGATCGGGCGCGGAGTTTCGAGGCCGTAGCGGCTTACGGCAGAGGGAGCTTTAGCTTCGGGCTCGGCCCGCAGGCGGAGCGCGTCACGGGCCGGTTGGTCACGGCGTCTTTCTTTTCTGTACTTGGCGTCCGCCCGGAGCTCGGGCGCTTTTTCAGCGCTGACGAGGACAGTGTGGGACGCGCTGCGCATGTCGCAGTGCTGAGCCGGGAGTTTTGGACGCGCCGGTTCGGAGCGGACCAAGCGGTGCTCGGGAAGACGCTGCAGCTGGGGCGCAGCGTGTACACCGTGATCGGCGTGGCGCCCCAAGGCTTTGCTGGGATCGACCTCGAGGTGCCGGACCTGTGGGTGCCGCTCACAGCGGCGGCCCCGGAGCTCATGGGGCCGGCTGCGTTGGGTCCCAGGTACTTCTGGCTCTCGGGAGTCGTCGCGCGGCTCCGTCCCCACGTCAAACCCGGACAGGCAGCCGCCGAGGCGACGGCGATTTACCGCAGCCAATTTGTCCAGAGCGGCGATTCCACGGGCACCGTCTCCCTGGGATCCGTGCACGAGGCCCTCGGACCGAACGCCAGCAAAGACGCGAAGCTCTCGGTTTGGCTCGGTGTCATGTGCGCGATCGTCCTGCTGATAGCCTGCGCCAATGTCGCCAATCTCCTGCTCGCGCGCGCGGTGCAGCGCAAGCGAGAGATCGCCGTTCGACTGGCACTCGGCGCGAGCCGTGGTCGCCTTGCCCGACAGCTGCTCGCTGACAGCGCCGTGCTCACCGTGCTCGGGGGGGGCACGGCCCTGCTGATCACGCTCTGGCTGGGACCCGTGCTTTCCTCCTCTTTGCTCTCCGATTCCGCGACGACCCCCGGGCTCGACACGCGCGTCCTGTTGTTTGCCACTGTCGCCGTACTCGTGACCGCGGTGCTCGCGGGGTTCGCTCCGGCCTATCACGCAAGCGCGCCCGATCTTTCCTCGGCGCTCAAGTCCGGGGAGCGCGAAGGTACGTTCCAGCGGTCGCGCGTTCGCACCGGTCTGCTCGTGGGCCAGGTCGCGCTCACGCTGGTCCTGCTGGCGGGCGCAGGATTGTTCGTCAGCAGCCTGCGTCACGTGCAAGGCTTGCGCCTGGGATTCGACGCGGACCGTTTGATCGTGGCTTCCGTGGACCTACAGCGTCTGGGCTACGAGCGCCCCGCCGCCAACGCCCTGTACGAGGACATGCGGGAACGCGTCAAGCGGCTGCCCGGCGTGAGCGGAGCGAGCCTCGCCGTCGGGCATCCCTTCGGTTGGGCGTTCGCCATGACGCTCTTCGTGCCGGGCTTGGACTCGCTCCCCCGATCGCCGAGCGGCGGACCATACTTCGTAGCGGTTACGCCGGACTACTTCCAGACGATGGGAGCCGCCGTGCGTCGCGGTCGCGCTCTGGTGCCGACGGACATCGCGGGAGCGCAGCGCGTCGCGGTCGTGAACGAGACGATGGCCCGGCTCTATTGGCCCGGGCAGGACCCACTCGGCAAGTGCTTGAAGATCAAAAACCCGCGCGCGCCGTGCACCACGGTCGTCGGAGTGGTTGAGGACGCCCGGCTCAACCAAGTGACGGACGAGGGCGCTGTCCAATACTTCATCCCCCTCGCGCAAGCAGACTCGGTCACGAACTCGCCTGTCACGGCCCTTCTCGTCCGCACCGCCGGCCCGGCGGACGCGTTGGTCGGTGCCGTGCGACGGACAATCCAAGAGACGGCGGCGGACCTTCCGTATCCGAGCATCGACCCCATGCCGCGACTGTTCGCGTGGCAGCTCCGCCCGTGGCGCCTGGGCTCGGTACTCCTGAGCCTGTTCGGAGCCCTGGGCCTCGTGCTCGCGGGCGTAGGGCTCTACGGCGTGCTCAGCTACGTCGTGTCCCAGCGCACCCAGGAGATGGGTGTGCGGATCGCGCTCGGTGCAGGACGGCGCGACATCCTCGAGCTCGTCATGGGACAGGCCCTTCGTGTGACTGGGTGGGGTCTCCTGCTCGGCGCCGCGGGTGCGCTTGCGGTGGGTCGTGCGATTGGTTCGCTGCTCTACGGCGTCAAGCCACACGATCCGCTCGTGCTCTCGCTGGTGATGGTGATTCTCGGGGCGGTCGCGGCGGTTGCGAGCTACCTCCCGGCCCGGCGGGCGACGAAGGTCGATCCGATGGTGGCGTTGCGGTATGAGTAGGGGCTGGGGGCTAGGGGTTAGGGACTCGGGGGCTCGGCGGTCGAGCGCCGCACCCGAGGGCCAGCGCCTGCCTCGCACCCCCCTAGCCCCGAGCCCCTAGCCCCTAGCCCCCATGACCGACCTCCGCTACGCCGTCCGCACGCTCGCCAAAAGCCCGGGCTTCACCGCGGCCGTGGTGACGACGCTCGCGCTCGGGATCGGCGCCAACACGGCGATCTTCAGCGTGTTCTACGGCGTTCTGCTGCGTCCCCTCCCCTACGCCGACCCGGACCGCCTGGTGGGCTTGGCCCAGACGTACCCGGGGGGTCGGGGCGCGAAGGCCGTCACCTACGTGCAGTTCCAGTTCCTCGAACGGCAGGGCCTGGTCTTCGAGTCGCTCGCGGGGTCGGCCTCGGTCGGATTCAATCTCTCGAACGGCATCCAAGCCGACCGTGTCCGCGGCCTCCGCGTCTCCCAACACTACTTTCGGGTTCTTGGCGTGGCCCCTGCGCTCGGTCGCGCGTTTCTAGCCGACGAGGACCAGCCCAACGGGCCGAGCGCGATCATCTTGAGTGACGGTCTGTGGCGGCGGCGCTTCGGCGGCGATCCCGCGGTGATCGGGCGCATCATCTCGCTCGATGGCCGACCGACCACGGTCGTGGGTGTGATGCCGCCGAGCTTTCGCTCGCCTAACGGCGCGGAGGCGTGGTCCACGCTCGCCCAAGTGGGACAGACCGTGGGCGGCGGATCCAACGTGCAAGTGATCGGCCGACTGCGGCCCGACCTGACGCTCGCGCAGGCGCGGGCCGGCATGGCGCGCATGACGGGCGCGTTTCGGAACGAGTTCAGTCGCAGCGTGTCGAAAGACATCACGCTCGACCTCGACCCCTACCGCGCGCAGATCACCGCTGATCTCGAAACACCGGTGCGGGTGCTGCTCGGCGCGATCGGGTTCGTGCTGCTCATCGCGTGCGCCAACGTGGCGAGCCTGCTGCTCGGCCGCACGGCCGCCCGGGAGCACGAGCTGGCGCTGCGGACCGCCATGGGAGCGTCGCCCGGTCGGCTGGTGCGCCAGCTCCTCACCGAGAGCGTGTTGCTTGCCCTCGCTGGCGGCGCCGTCGGCCTGGTCGTGGCGGCCCTGGGCCTCGATCTGCTCGTCGCACTCACGTCCGGCGGCCTGCCGGCGACTGCCGAGATCCGGCTGGACGGCGAGGTGCTGGGATTCACCCTCGGGCTGTCGCTCGTCACCGGCCTCGCGTTCGGCGTCATCCCTGCGTGGCAGGCGGCGCGGATGGATCCTCACGACGTGCTGAAAGAGGCCTCGACCCGCGCGGCGGGGAGCGCGCGCCGGGCGGGGCTGCGCCACGCCCTGGTTGTGGCAGAGGTCGCGCTCTCGCTCGTACTACTCGTCGGCGCCGGTCTCTTGATCCAGACGTTCGGGCGCCTGATCAGCACCGACCCCGGCTTCGATCCCGGGCACCTCGTGGCGGCGGAGATCTGGCTCACGGGCACGCGCTACGATTCGACGCCCAGGATTGCGGGGTTCTATCGCGACCTCACCTCGCGGGTCGAGGCACTCCCGGACGTCGAGGCTGCCGCCGTCGTCGAGGCAGGCTTGCCGCTCGAGCAGGGCGGCAACATGACGGTGAGCGTGGACGGAGAGGACGCGCGCCTCTCGGTCGACTATCGCAGCGTGACTCCGGGGTTCTTCGAGACGCTCGGCGTCTCCGTCACGCAGGGGCGAGACTTCACGGCGACGGATGTAGACGGCGCCGTGCCGGTCGTCGTCGTGAACGAATCGTTCGCCCACCGTTTCCTCGGCGGTGGGTCGCCGCTGAGCCGCAGGTTGACGTTTAGCGGCTACGAGGACGCGTGGCGGGAGGTGGTGGGCGTCGTGCGCGACGTGCGATCGTTCGTCGGTCAGCCCGCGCCGCCGACCGTGTTCGTCCCCTCGGCGCAGACACCCGCCGGGCTGACCCGGCTGTTCAGTAGTTGGTTCCCGATCCATGTGGTGGTCCGCACACGCGTCGACCCGGACGCGGCGGCGAGACAGCTCGCCGCAGTCATACGGGCCGTCGATCCGCTCGTGCCGCTGGGACAGGTCCGCGCCATGGACGACGTGTTGTGGACCTCGCTTGGCTTCCACCGGTTCATCATGGTGTTGCTCTCCGCCTTCGCAGGTCTCGCGATCGTGCTCGCGGCGGTCGGGATGTACGGCGTGATCTCGCACCTCGTCGCTCAGCGCACGCACGAGATCGGGGTGCGGATGGCCATCGGTGCCCGGCCGGGCGACGTGCTGCGCATGGTGCTCGGTCGCGGTGCCACGCTGACGGGGATCGGCGTCCTACTCGGGCTCGCGGGGGCGCTCGCTCTCACGCGGTTGATTGGCGCGTTCCTCTACGAGGTGCGGCCCACCGACCTCACGACGATTCTCGCCGTGACGGCCCTGCTCGTGTGCGTCGCGCTCACGGCGGCGTGGCTCCCGGCCCGCCGGGCGACGCGGGTCGATCCGATGGTGGCGTTGCGGTATGAGTAGGGGCTCGGGGCTAGGGGTTAGGGACTCGGGGGCTCGGGGGTTGAGCGCTCGATGAACGCCCTCCGGTCGCTCGCACGCACACCGGGATTCGCGCTCACCGCGACCCTCACCCTCGCCCTAGGGATCGGTCTCGCGACCGCGGTATTCACGGTAGCCGACGCACTGCTGCTGCGCCGGCTCCCCGTCCACGACCAAGACCGCCTCGTGGTGCTCTGGGGACAAGCGCCCGACCGAGCCTTCGACTATCCGCTCGGGCTCGATGAAGCGCGCGAGTTTGCGCGGCAAACCCGCTCTCTCTCGCAGGTCGCAGTGTTCGGCTACGAGGGCGCTTGGCCGAGGCCGATTCGCGATGGTGATCGCATCTCTCGCCTCCGCGGAGCGATCGTGTCGGGTGAGTTCTTCGACGTCCTGGGGGTGGAACCGGTGTTGGGCCGGGCGTTTCGCGCCGCGGACGACGTCATCGGCGCCGCACCGGTGCTCGTGCTCAGCTATGGGGCCTGGCAGCGGCAGTTCGGGGGCGACCCAAAGGTGCTGGGTCGGCAGATCGTGATGCATGGAGACGGCGTGGCGTACACGATTGTCGGCGTGATGCCCCAAGGACTCGACTACCCGAGAGGCGTGGACATGTGGGCGCCGCTGGTCCCCGCCAGGACACGACCCGGGACGGATTCGACGGTCGCGGACGTCGAGGTGATCGGCCGCCTGCGGCCGGGCGCTATTGCCGCTCATGCGCGGGACGAGTTGACGGCCTTCTATGGGCGCCCGGAAGGGTCGCCGTGGGAGCGTGACATGCGTGGCGTCGTCCACACGCTGCCGCGGCTCGTCCTCGGCGAGACCAGGCCCGCGCTCGTCGCCTTCGCCGCGGCGGCCGGCCTCCTCCTCCTGATCACCTGCATCAACGTCGCGAACCTGCTGCTGGTGCGCGGCCTCACGCGCGTGCGTGAGATGGCCGTACGATCTGCGCTGGGCGCGGACCGACGACAGATCGTCGGCCAGCTACTCGCCGAGAATGCGCTGCTCGCGCTTGCCGGCGGCGCTCTCGGCGTAGTGGTTGCAGCCGCTGCGGTCGAGAGCTTCGTCGCCGTGGCGCCGGCCGGGCTACCTCGCCTGGACGAGGTTCAGTTGAATGCGACCGCTCTCGCCGGCGCGGTCGCCATCACGGGCGTCGCCATGCTCATCTTCGGCCTCGCACCCGCGGTCCTCACGTCGCGCGTGGAGCTGCAGGGCGTGCTCCGGTCGGGCATGGGGCAGGGTGCCGGCAGGCGCTCTCGGCTGGCGAGGGAGGGGCTGGTGGCGGGGCAGGTCGCACTCGCGCTGCTCGTCCTTTCCGCAGCCGGTCTGATCGCGAGGAGCCTCGTCAAGCTCGAGCGGGCCGACCTGTCCTTCGAGCCATCACACTTGCTGATCGGCGACCTGGCGCTTCGCTACGATCAGTTCGACACCCCCGCGAAGCAGCGCGCGCTGCTCGAGCGGCTGCTGCGGCAAGTGCGGGCGATTCCCGGCGTGCGGGCCGTGTCGCCTGTCGTCGCCGCACCCTTTGCAGGACCCGGCGGGTGGGACGGCAAGTTCGCGGCCGAAGGACAGTCTGCGGAACGGGCCGCCGCCAACCCGATGCTCAACATGGAGGTCGTGACCCCGGAGTATTTCGCGACGTTGGACATTCCCGTGCGCCGCGGGCGGGTCTTCACGGACGCCGATCGTGAGGGGGCGCCCCCGGTTGTGGTGGTCAGTGAGTCGGTGGCGCAGCTCTATTGGGGGACCGATGATCCCATCGGCAAGCGCTTGAGGATAGGGGAGAATCTGGAGCGGGCGGTCACCGTCGTCGGCGTGGTCTCGGACACGCGTTATCGCGACCTGCGCGAAGCGCGCGCGAGCGTCTACTTCCCGCTCCGTCAACCGTTCTTCCCTTTCGAGCCGGTGACGCTGGCGATACGGACGACGGGTCCCCCGGCCAAGCTCGTGCCGACGATCCGGCGCGTCATCGTTGAAGCCGAGCCCGGCGTCGCCCTGGTTGACGCGGCGCCGTTCGCAGCGTTCCTCGCGGGGCCGCTGGCGCAGCCCCGCCTGAACGCACTGCTCCTGACGGTGTTCGCGGGCGCCGCCGCCCTGCTGGCCGCCATCGGTCTCTTCGGCGCCATGGCGACGATGGTGCGCCAACGCACGCGGGAACTCGGCGTGCGACTGGCGCTGGGTGCCAGCCCAGGAGATCTGCGGAGATTGGTGATGCGGCGCGGCCTAACGATCGCAGGCGTAGGATCGGTCGTGGGGCTGCTCGGCGCGCTGCTGACGAACCGTCTCCTCGCAGCGATGCTCTACGAGGTGACTCCCACGGACCTGGCGACGCTCGCGGCCGTCACCGGGCTCCTCGTCGGTGTCGCGGCGCTCGCCACACTCATCCCGGCCCGGGCGACGACGCGCATCGATCCGGTGAGCGCGTTGCGGTATGACTAGGGACTGGGGGCTAGGGGCTGGGGCCTGGGGCTTGGCGGCTTGGGGTTCCGGTCCGACGGGTGGAGCCCCGATGTCGGGAGGGGGACCCCCTAGGCCCGAGGCCCAAGGCCCTAGCCCCTTTCTCTCACTCCGCAACCTCGAGAAATCCGTCTCCCAGGGCAACGGCCGCTTGCACATCCTGCGCCAGATCTCGCTCGACATCGCGCCCGGGGAGTTCGTCTCGATCATGGGCCCGTCGGGGGCGGGGAAGTCCACGCTGCTCGCGGTGCTCGGCATGCTGGACGGTGACTGGACGGGCGAGTACCGCTTCCTGGAACACGACGTCCACAAGATGAAACCCAAGGACCGCGTTGGCCTCAACAAGCAGCACATCGGATTCGTGTTTCAGCAGTATCACCTGATCGACGATCTCACGGTCGCCGAGAACCTCGACATCCCACTGTCGTACCGGAACGTGAAGCCCGGCGAGCGCGAGGCGCTCGTCGCGGACACGCTCGACCGGTTCGGCGTCGTGGCGAAGAAGGACCTCTATCCCCGCCAGCTCTCCGGCGGGCAGCAGCAGCTCGTCGCCGTGGCGCGCGCGCTGATCCACAAGCCGACGCTGCTCCTGGCGGACGAGCCGACCGGCAATCTCCACTCGAGCCAGGGGAAGGAGATCATGGCGCTGTTCAGGGAGCTGAACGCCGCCGGGATGACGATCGTGCAGGTGACGCATTCGGACGAGAACGCGAAGTACGGGCAGCGCGTGATTCAGCTGAGGGATGGCTGGATACTAGGGGCTGGGGGCTAGGGCCTAGGGACTCGGGTAGTTCCCCAGCCCCCAGCCCCTAGGCCCCAGCCCCGAGAGAGAGAAGGAAGCCATGGATACGGTGCTCCACGACATCCGCTACGCTCTCCGCGCCCTGCGGAACAGCCCCGGCTACACGACCGTCGCCGTACTCGCGCTGGCACTAGGCATCGGCGTGAACACCGCCGTCTTCAGCGTCCTGAACGGCGTTGTCTTGCGACCGCTACGGTACGACGAGGCCGACCGGATCTACGGGGTCTGGGAAAGGAGCGAGGAGGGCGGGTACCGTCTGGCGTCCTACCCGACGTTCCTCGACTGGCGAGAGCAGAGCCAGGTGTTCGAAGCGTTGGCGTTCGTGCGCGGGACCTCGAGCCTCATGCCGGGCGACCAAGGTGCCCGGCGAGTCGGGAGCGCGTTCGTCTCGGAGGACTTCTTCGAGGCGCTGCGAGGCACGACGCTCCTCGGCCGGACGTTTTCGGACGACGAACAACGACCCGGCGGCCCACACGTAGCCGTCCTCACGCACGCACTGCGGCAGGAACGCTTCGGTGGCGATGAGGCCGCCCTGGGCTCCGCCATCCGGCTCAACGACGAGACCTACACCGTCGTGGGCATCCTGCCGCCCTGGTTCCGTTTCCCGGACTGGGCCGAGGTGTACCTGCCACTCGCCGTCATCGCGTCGACGGATCGCATCCTCACACAGCGCGGCTTTCACGCAGACAGCCGCGTGATCGTCAAGGTCAAGCCCAACGTGTCCGTCACGCAGGCGCAAACAGCAATGGCGGGCATCCAGGCCCGGCTTGCCGCCGCGTACCCGGCGGAAAGTCGCGGCTGGACACAGATCGAGCTGGTGTCGCTGCTCGAACAGGAGCTTCGGTTCGGGGCGGTGCGCCCGATGCTCGTTCTCCTCACCGCGGCCGTCGCGGTCGTTCTGCTGCTCGCGTGCGCCAACGTCGCGAACATGTCGCTCGTGCGCGCCGCGACCCGCTCCCGGGAATTCGCGATCCGCGCAGCGCTCGGCGCGGGGCGCCGACGGGTGGCGCGCCTCCTACTCTCGGAGTCCGCAGTCCTCGCGCTCGCCGGCGGCGTGCTCGGGCTGCTGCTCGCGTCGTGGGGAGTCGGCCTGTTGAGGGCCGCGGCGCCGGAGGGCTTGCCTCGCGTCGCCGAGATCGGCCTGGACGCACAGATGCTGGCTTATGCCGCGCTGATCGCCGTGCTCACGACCGTTCTCATCGGCTTGGCGCCTGCCCTGCGCGCCACAGCACCCGACTTGACCGAGCCCTTGAAGGCAGGCTCGCCAGGCACGGGCGGAGCGCGGATCCGATCGCGGCTCCGCTCGACGCTGGTTGCGCTCGAGGTCGCCCTCGCGCTCGTCCTCTTGATCGGCACCGGACTGCTGGTCCGGAGTCTGTGGATGCTGACCCACGTCGATCCGGGCTTCGACCCAATCCGCCTCGCGACAGTGGCGGTCTTCCCGCCGTCTCCGCGGTACGACGCCCCCGACCGCGCGGTCGAGCTGTATCGCCGCGTGACCGACGCGATCGCCGTGCTTCCCGGCGTCGAGCAGGTGGCGCTGTCCAACCACCTGCCGCTCAGCGGCAGTTACCTGTTCAGACCGATCGAGATTCCCGGGCGCCCGCCCGATCCCGAGGGGGACGAGCAAGCGCTGTTTCGGACGATCTCGGCCGAGTATTTCGACACCATGCGCATTCCGATTCGCCGGGGCCGGTCGTTCACGCCGGATGAGGTGGCCGCAGCGTCACACGTCGCGATCGTGAACGAGACGCTGGCCAAGCAATACTGGCCCGATCAGGACCCGGTGGGGCGCTTCGTGACTCTGTTTAAGTCCTCGCAGGCCCGCGCCGATTTCGGAGAGCGGTTCTCCGTTGAGATCGTCGGCGTGGTGGGCGACGTGCGGCACACGGGCCTCGAGGAACAGCCTGCACCGGAGGTCTACATCCCGTACACGGTGAACCCCTGGGGATGGATGAACGTGGTGGCGCGGACGGCCGCTGATCCCGAGGCCCTGGTGCCACTCCTCGCACGCACCGTGGCCGCCGTCGATCCCGACATCCCGGTCGCCGGCCGCCAGCGTCCCGGAGCGATGCGCCAGAACTTCTCGGGGCAGCTGGCGCAGCGGCGCTTCACGGTCACGTTGCTCTCGGGGTTCGCGGCCGGCGCGCTGCTGCTCGCGGCGCTCGGTATCTACGGGGTGATCGCGTACCTGGTCGCTCTGCGTAAGCGTGAGATCGGCATTCGCGCGGCCCTGGGCGCGACGCGACGCCATATCACCCGGCTGGTCGTCGCCCAGTCGGTGCGCGTGGTGGCGGTCGGGCTCGCCGTAGGTCTTGCAGCGGCGTTCGGACTCACGCGGCTGATGGCGAACCTGCTGTACGGCGTCGGCGCGACGGATGCGGTGACGTTCGCGGGCGTGACCGTGTTCCTGGGCGCAGTGGCGCTGCTCGCGAGCTGGCTGCCGGCCCGGCGGGCGAGTCGCGTGGATCCGATGGTGGCGTTGCGAAATGAATAGGGGCTGGAGGCTAGGGCCTGGGGACTGGGGGGCTCGGTCGTGGAACGCCGAGCCCGCGTGCCGGGACCGGCCCTACACCTCCCCAGGCCCCAGGCCCTAGCCCCGAGGCCCCATGTTTCAAGACCTCCGTTACGCCGTCCGCTCGCTCGCGCGCACCCCAGGCTTGACTCTGGTAGCCGTTCTGGTCATCACGTTGGGCATCGCCGCGACCACGGCGGGCTTCAGCGTCGCCAACTGGCTCCTGCTGCGCCCCGTCCCCGGCGTGAACGACGATGGGCGCCTGGTCACCGTCTGGTTTGGGAATCAGAGCGAGCGCGGATTCTCCGTGGCAGGGCTCTCCTACTTGAACCACGCCGATCTGATGCCGACGGTGCCGGCACTCGCCGGCTTCGCCGGTTACCAGGGGGCCTTCGTCGCGGTCAGCGGGGACGCTGTCGCACCTCGGAACGTCCGTGGCGAGTTCGCCATGGCCAACTACTTCGACGTGCTCGGCGCGCGGTTCGCGCTGGGGCGCGCGTTCAATACGGACGAAGACCGTTCGCCGAACGGGACTCCGGTCGCTGTCATCAGCGATGGCCTCTGGTCGGGGATGTTCAATCGAGACCCCGCGGTCCTCGGGAAGACCATCAGGGTGAACGGCCGTCTGTTCACGATCATCGGTGTGACCGCACGCGGCTTTCAGGGCGTAGAGCGCCACCGCGCGGACGACATCTGGCTCCCCGGAAACACGCTGTTCTACGTACGCCACTTGGATTGGCGCGGCGATGTCTCGGAGCGGGGTTGGGGAGCGTTCTACGAATACGTCGGGCGACTCGCGCCGGGTGCGACGTTCGAGCAGGCCGAAGCCCAGCTCAAGGCCGGCACGCGCCACCTCGCCGAGCTGTACCCGGAAGTCAATGACAAATTCGCCTCTGAGGTGAGCGCGGCCGTATTTCCGGGCATCGGGAGCAACCCGCTGGCGCGCCGAGCGCTCGCCGCGACGATGCGACTGCTCGTGGGCGTCACCGTGCTCGTCCTGTTGATCGCCTGCGCCAACGTGGCGAACCTGCTGTTGTTCCGAGGTATCGCGGCGCGCGGCGAGATCGCCGTGCGGCGCGCGCTCGGTGCGAGCCTTGGGCGCCTGCTGCGGCAGCACCTCGTCGCATCGACCGTGCTCGCGTTGACCGGCGGCGCCATGGGCGTGCTGCTGTCGCTGTGGCTCGTCGGTCTATTCGAAGGCGTTCGGTTCACCTCGATCGAGACGCACGGCGTCTCGCTGGACTGGCGCGTGCTCGCCTTCGCGTGCGGCGCCTCGCTCGTGACGGGTGTGGTCGCCGGATTGGCCCCGGCGCTGACCGCGGGCCGTGCCGATCCGCTCCCGCTGCTCAAGGGCGGCGGGCCGACCGAGACCGGCCGCCGCGCGCCGCTCCGGCGCGGGCTGGCGGTCGCACAGCTCGCGATCGGCGTGGTGCTGCTCGTCGGCGCCCTCCTGTTCGTTCGCACGCTCCAGCGCCTCTCCGCCGTCGACCTCGGGTTCGACCCGACCGGCGTGACGGTTTTCAGCGTGCAGCCTCGCGAACAAGGGTACCCGCCGGAGCAGGTGTCCGTCTACTGGAATGAATTCGCGCGCCGCCTCCGTGCGACTCCAGGCGTCCAGTCCGTGACGGTGGCCCTGGCTGCGCCCTTCGCCGGCTACTGGAGCACGCGCATCCGCCGGGCCGACATGCCGGACGCCGACCCGCTGAGCGTCAGGAACAATGAAGTCGGGACCGAGTACTTCGCGACGCTCAGGATCCCGCTGGTTCGTGGGCGCGGCTTTGTTAATGCGGATTCGGGGCAGGACATGGTCGTGCTGAGCAACACGCTCGCCCGCCGCCTGTTCGGCGCCACCGATCCCGTGGGCCGGCTCGTAGAGTTCCCCGTCATGGCGCAAAAGGGACGTCGTTATCAGGTGATCGGTGTCGCCGCGGATAGCCGGTGGTGGAGCCTCGAGCAGGACCCGGAGCCGTTCGTGTACCAGCCCCTGGGCGATCCGCGGATGGGAAGGATGGCGCTCGTGCGTTCGGGCCTCGCGGAGCCGGAGATCGCCGCCGTGATCGAGCGCATTGCGGGGGAGCTCGACAGCTCGCTCCCGGTGGCGTGGGTCAAGCCGATCACGGAGCGCATCGCGGACTCCATCTCCGAGCGTCGGCTCTTCGCCAAGATGCTCACCCTTCTCGCGGTGATCGCGCTCGGGCTCGCCGCGGCGGGGCTGTACGGGCTCGTGGCGTTCGGCGTGGCGCTGCGGACCCGCGAGTTCGGTATTCGCATGGCGCTCGGCGCGGAGGCGCGCGGCATCCTTCGCCTCGTCCTGCGCGAGGGCGCCGCGCTCGCGGGAACCGGCATCGCACTCGGCCTCCTTGGTGCAGGCCTGGCGACCCGCGTCATCAAGAGCCGCCTCTACGGAGTGGATGCGCTCGATCCGCTCACATACATCCTGGCCGCGGTCGGGCTGGGGCTCGTGGCGCTCCTCGCGACGCTGCGGCCCGCGCGCATGGCCACGAGGGTCGACCCGATGAAGGCGCTGCGATATGAAT
>DASYQX010000013.1:0-4000 GCA_036004985.1 Gemmatimonadales bacterium | reverse complement strand
CAACGGGTCCGCGAAGTGAGAATTGCGGTCCACGCCGGCGCGCCAACCGTGATCACGCCGGAGGCGCCGTGAACCGGGCGCTCCTGCTCATCTGTGCGGCAGGCGTCGTCGCGCCACCGCTCGCGGCCCAGACCCACTGGGAGATTTCGCTCGGGGCAAGCGGGGCGCGGGAGATCGTGCGCTCGCGGACCAGGGGCGATACGACGGAACGGCTGAGCGGGCTCTTGTTGGCGGGCGAAGCGGTCGTGACGCGCGGGCGCTTCGTCGGGCGGCTGCGCTACGGCGAGGCGCGACTCAGCGCCGACACCGGAGCCCTCGTTATGCCGCGCAATGTGGCGGAAGGTGAAGCGCTGCTCGGCTATCAGGCGCGTCCCTGGCTCACGCTCGCGGTCGGCCCACACGCGCGCACCTATTACGGAACCGCGCTCGGCGACCAGCGGTGGCTGTTTTGGTCGGGACGGGTCAGCGCGCGCGGGACGCTCTTCCCGGACCGCCTGGAGAGCTTTGTCGAGCTGTGGCAGGCGTTCGCGGGGAGTGGTGGCCCCGTCGGCGCCTCCGCGACGGGGCGCGGCGCCGAAGCGGGCCTCGAGCTGCGCTTCTCGAAGCAGCCATTCTGGGGCCGGCTGGCCTATCGAATCGAACAGGGCCGCCTGGATGACGGGCGGCGGGAGACGGTCGAGGCCCTCACACTCACGATCGGCTACCTACCCCTGCGGTAGCGCTCGCGGGTGGTTTAGGGGTGCGGGGGCTTTGGCTTGTTTTGCCCCGGCGGGTTGGCGCGCGCCGCCGCGGCGCGGGCGAGCCCCGCGGCCGCCTGCGCCGGAGTCATCCCCTGCCCGTGCGACACCCGCGCTTGCACTTGTGCCGGAAGGTTGACCACACTCTCCGCGGGCTCGCCTGCCGCGATGACCTGCGTGACGAGCTCCACCACCTGCGCGGCGGGAACACCCATCGCCGCGAGCGTGCTGGCGACCCGCAGCGTCGTGGCGACGCTGTAGGGCGGCCGGCTCGCCCGCGTCAGGTCCGTGAGGTTCCGGTCGTTGAGCCCAGCGTTGAGCGCGAACGCCCCGGCTGCAATCGCCGCCGTGTCGGTGGGGACCAGCCCGCCGTCCCGCAGGGCGGCGGCGGCCGCGTCGAGCTGCCCGGCGACGGTGCGCACCGCGGTCGCGACGCGCTCTGCCGGCACGCCCTTCGCGCTGCCTTCGATCGCCTTCTGAATCAGCGGATCCATGGGCAGGCCGCGCGCCGCCGCGTCGGCGGCGAGCTGCTGCACGAGGGCCGCGACGTCGGGCGGCACCCGGCCCGCGAGTCGGGTCGCGATGTCCTGCTGCGCCGCGAGGGAAACGGGCGCCGCCGAAATCGCGAGCAGTCCGGCGATCAGTCCGAGTCCGAGCTTCATAGCGTCAGCACGCTGTTGCGCCGCCCAAACCCGTCGTCCACGGCGGGCGCGGCAGGGTCGGGCACCCAGCGCGCGCCGTCCACGACGAAGGCGTACTCGTGCTGTCCCGCGGGCAGGGTCAACGTCGCCGTCCAGACGCCCGGCGCATTGCTCCGCACGAGGGGCGTCGCAGCGACATCCCACTGATTGAACGTGCCGGCCAAGGCGACCTGTTGCGCGTCAGGGGCGAAGAGCACGAACCGCACCGTCACCGTCGCGGATGCGACCGGTGAAGGCGCGGGACGGACGAGCAGGAGGGCGAGTACCGCGGCGGCCGCGAGGGCCGGCGCGAGGATCCACGGCCGCAGACGCAGGCGCACTTCGCGCGGCTCGGTGAGGCGCCGCCACAGTGACGGCGCCGCGGCCCGACTCCGCACCGCAGCCATCACGCGCGCATCCAACGCCGGGGAGAGCGTCACGGGCGTGCGTGCCCAGTCGGCCGCGGCGGCCACGAGGCGCAGGGCCTCCTCGCCCTCTGCGCGCAGCTCGGACGGCAGGTCGGCGAGGCTCACCTCGCCGTCGAGCAGTCGCTTCACGTCGGGATGGAAATCGGTCATGGTCCCGCCCTAGTCTTCGGTGCGTCGCAGTTGCTCGCGGAGCCGGTCGTACGCCCGGTGCATCCGCATCTTGAGCGACGGCACCGAGGTGCGTAGCCGCTCCGCGATCTCATCGTACGACAACCCTTCCACATGCTTCAGCACGAACACCTCGCGCTGCTCCGCCGTCAAGTTCAGCAGGGCCCGCTGTAGCGCCCGGCGCCGCTCCGTCGTCTCGACCATGCCATCCGGTCGATCGGCGGCGGCAATCATGCCCGCCGCTTCCAGGGGCGCCGTGTCCCGCGTCTTGCGCCGCTCCGCGAAGCACCGGTTTCGCAGGATCAGAAAGAACCATCCCACGAAATTGTCCGGATCGCGGCATTGCGCGAGCTGGTCGAACGCCCGCACGAACGCGTCCTGGACGGCGTCCTCCGCGGCGTCCTCCGAGCCCAGCATGCGCGCCGCGTAGCGCGCGTACCGGTCGCGGTATCGCTCCACCAGCTCGGCGTAGCGCTCGATGTCGCCCGCCAGGATCGCTCGCACGACGGCTCCGTCGGCTGCCCCGCCCCGTCCGGTCAACCAGCTCCTCCAAAGCGTACCGCGGGATGCTAGACCGCCGCGGGGGGAGAGGCAACCATCACTAGGTAAAGAGTCCGTGAGGGGGCGCCCGGTAACGTGCTGCCACACCAAGGTTTGTGATCCCCGTTACCTCCACCTCCGCAGGGCCGTCTTTAAAGGCGACCTTATGTTCAATCCCCTCAGCCCCATCCCCGACCAGGTGCTCCTGCACAGAATGGCAAGTCGTGACGCGACGGCGCTGATCGAGTTGCAACGGCGTCACAGCACGTCGATCTACGCGCTGGTCTACGGCATCATGATGGACGCGGACCTGGCGAATCGGGTGGTGACGGAGGTGTTCGAGCAGGTGTGGCAAGCCGCGGCACTGCTCTCCCAGCAGCGGCGCGGGGCCTCCACCTGGCTCCGACAGCTGGCGACAGAACGCGCCCGGGCTCACCGGGCCGCGGAATCACGGTAGCAAGGAGGAGTACATGTTGAAACGAATCCTCGGTATCGCGGCAGCGCTGGTCGTGCCAACGCTGCTTGCGGCGCAGACTCCCATTCCGGCCAACGAGCACGCCTCCGCGACGGCGAAGTCGAAGACGATCCCGGCGGCGCAAGCGTCCGCGACCGCGAAGGCCAAAGTGGCGGAGGCGATGGCGCGCCGCGCGACGCGCGTCCGCGGCCAGGCGGTGGGTCTTGACAACCGCCCGGTGACGCCGGCAACCCGCGCGAAGCGCGCCACGCCCGCCCAGCCGGGTGCAGGGGAAGGCGGTCGCGCAATCCCGGCGACACGCGCCGAGCCGGCGACGCCTGCCTCGCCATCGCAGAAGCCGGCGGACGCGGGCACCGGGCACGGCCGCAGGCCGTAACGCGGCGTAACGCGCTCGAGCTTAAGTTACCGGTCCCATGAAAATGGGACCGGTTTTCTTTTTGGCGGCGCTGCCCGCCATGGCCACCGCGGCCCAGGCTCAGACGCAGACCTCCGTCGGCGTCGGCGTGGGCACCGTGCGGTTTGCGGGTGGCTCGAGCTTCAGCGCCGTCAGCCTGTCTCCCGCCGCCCAGTTCGTCGCCCCTTCCTACTTCCTGGGTTTAAATGGCTCCCTCTCCGCGCTGCGCGACGGCGTCTGGGCCAGCCAGGGCCGCGCCGACTTTTGGACGGCACGGCCCGTCGCGCTCGGCGCGGGCATCGCGGGGAGTACCCGGTCCGACGGCGTCGCGTCCGGCTCCGCCTACGCGATCGCCGAGCTGACCCTCGTGCGAGCGCGGGGCGGGGTGGCGCTCGGCGCCGGTGGGGTGAGCGGCGCCATCGAAGACACCGCACGGATCACCGCGTTGCGGCTGCGAGCGCGGGGTTGGTGGCAGCCGAGCCCGAACGCGCCGCAACTCTCGCTCAGCGTCGAATCCACGGCGTTCCCCGGCGGCTGGTACACCGACCTGCTCGCCGGCGCGACCGTGAGCCGCACCC
>DASYQX010000012.1:0-5822 GCA_036004985.1 Gemmatimonadales bacterium | reverse complement strand
CTCGGGCGCGATGCGGCCCCCCTCGTCCCGGACGCCGTAGCCGCCCTCCAGCATCTCGTTCCAGATCTTGTTCTTGCGGGTGAAGTAGGTGTACTGCCACAGGCTGAGGTGGAAGCCCATCTTGTCGAGATCCGCGATCATCGTGCGGGGGCTCGTGAAGCGCGTGGTGGAGAATTCGTAATTGCTCTGCCAGTCGGTTTCGAACCAGCCGGTGTCCAGATGGATCACGTCGCTCGGGATCAAATAGCGACGCAGCTTCGCCGCCACGTCTCGCACCTCCGCCTCCGACTTGTACGTGATCCGGCTCATCCACAGCCCGAAGGACCACAGTGGGGGGACCGGGCTGCGTCCGGTCAGTGCCGTGTACTCGCTCAGCACGTCCTTGGGCTGCCCCAGGAAGACGAAGAGGTCCATCACCTCGTCGCCCGAGTAGATCACGGTGTGCTGGTCGAAGTCGTGGCCGAAATCGAACGTGACGGGCGCGCTCGTGTGCACGAACATCCCGTAGCCGTTGCTGCTGAGGAAGAAGGGGATGGCCTTGTACTGACGGTAGTTCTGGACGCCTTGGCCATCGCGCAGGTACATGACCATCTTCTGGCCGCGCTTGTTCATGCGCGTGAAGGACTCGCCGGTCCCGAAGATCTTCTCGTCGTATGTGAGCTCGAAGGTGGCGGCCGTGCTGCGTCCCATGTCCCGCGCGCGGCGGATGAAGGAGAACGGCGCGTACGGCTGGAACGAGGCGGGGTCGCCGAGCGTCTGGGTGCGGGTCAGCAGTTTCCCCGTGGCGTCGTAGAACTCGATGTGCCATGGGTTCTTGATGAGACGGAGCTCGCCGTAGGCGCTGGTGTATCGGACGATGCTGTCGCGGCTCTCCACCCTCCACGACCGGTCCGTGGGCACGGGGCCCGCCAGCATGAGGGAATCGGTGTCGCGGCGCGCGTCCGGCGGCAGGTCCCGCGTGAAGAAGCGGAGCCGCACCGTTCGCGGGCTGACAAAGCTGAGCACAAAGGGAAGCGCCGGGTCGCGGTCATACTCGGTCCCGGGGAATTCGTTGGAGCCGGCCCGCACGAGCCCCATGTCCATCTTGTTGAACGAATAGCTCGGCTGCCGCATGTAACGGTCCCAGCGGAGCACCCCCGCGCCGGTGGCCGCGTCGAACTGTGTGACGCGGCTGCCGACGAAGTGGATCTGATCCGGCTGCTCGAACTCCTCGCTGACGTCCACCAGGTCACCCAGGATCCGTGGCTGCGCCTGGGCGTGCGGCTCCGTCTGCGCCGCTCCCTCGCCAGGAACGAGGACACACGCCGCCAAGAGGCAGCACCACAGAGGCGCCGCCCCGACCAGGAGCGACCGGGTCACCGCCGCACCAGCTCGATGAGAATGGACGCAGGCGCCAGGCCCTCGGCTTCGGCCGTCAGGGTGGCCGTTCCCGCCCTCACACCTGCGCGGACGATGACCAGGGCCTGCCCGCTGAACAGCGCCATGCGATCGCCTTTGAGAGACGCGTGGCCGAACGCGTCGCCGTTGTCCACGCCCACGATCCGGGCGTCGCCCGTGATCCGAAAACGAATCGGGTGATCCGCCGTCGGCACCGCGACGCCCGCGCGGTCGAGCACACTCACCGTGACGAAGGACAGATCATCCCCGTCCGCGCGGATGCGCGAGCGGTCCGGCACGAGCGCGACCCGCGCCGGCGCGCCGGCAGTCTTCGTCTCCGCGGTCGCGATTACCTGCCCGCCCTTGCGGGCCACGGCCCCCAGCGTCCCCGCAGCGTACGCGACGCGCCACGTCAGGTGGGAGACGTCCTCGACTTTCCGCTTCACGCCGAGCGAGGCGCCGTTCAGGAACAGCTCCACCTCCTCGGCGTTCGTGTATGCCCACACGTCGATGGTGTCGCCCGGCGTCCAGTTCCAATGTGGGAAGACGTGCAGCATGGGTCGCGTCGTCCACACGCTCTGGTACAAGTAGAATGGATCCTTGGGGAAGCCCGCGAGATCGACAACGCCGAAATACGAGCTGCGCGCCGGCCACTCGTACGGCGTGGGCTCGCCCAGGTAGTCGATCCCCTGCCAGATGAACATGCCCGACAGAAACGCGTGCCGCTCGAACAAACGCAGCGACTCCTCGTGCAGCGAGCCCCAGAACGCCCGCCGGTTGTCGTACGATGAGATCCGGCCGTTCGTGGGTGGCCGCGGTCCGCGGCTCTTCTCGTAGGGGGTGTAGTAGACTGCGACGCTGTCGGAGGGCTGCTCGTAGACACCGCGGGAGTTCAAGGCCGACATCGCCTCGGTGATGATGAACTTCGCCCCGGGGAACTGGGTGGGGAAGTTTGGCCACGCCTCGTGATGGTAGTTGTGGCCGAGCAGGTCGAGCGCGCCGGCATGAAACAGCGGGTTCCCCGAGCTGCCGTTGTTGTTCGCCGACGTGATCGGCCGCGTGGGGTCGAGGCGTCGCACGATGCCCGCCAGCTCGCGGGCGATGGGAGCGGCCGTGGTGTCGCCGTCGGTCCACTGCTCCATGACCTCGTTTCCGATGCTCCAGATGAAGACGCTCGGATGATTGCGGTCGCGGCGCACCATGTCCGCCAGGTCGCGCTCGTGCCAGGCGTCAAAGTCCAGATGGTAGTCGTAGTCCGTCTTCTTCTTCCTCCACATGTCGAACGCCTCGTCCATCACGATGAAGCCCATGCGATCGGTGAGATCGAGCACCTCGGGCGCGGGCGGGTTGTGCGAGGTACGGAGGCCGTTCACGCCCATCTGTTTCATGATTTCGAGCTGTCGCTCGAGCGCGCGCGTGTTCACCGCCGCGCCCAGGGCGCCGAGGTCGTGGTGCAGGCACACGCCCCGGATCTTGAGCGGCGTCCCGTTGAGGATGAACCCCCGGGCGACGTCGAACGCAAACGAGCGGAAGCCGAAGGGCGTGAAGTACTCGTCGCAGGTCCTGCTGCCGCAGGTCACGCGCGAGACGGCGCGGTACAGGTACGGCCGGTCGACCGACCAGAGCGTCGGGCTTCGGATCGTCAATGCTTGCACGATCTCCGCCACCGAGTCGGCCGGGATCACCCCGTTGGCCGAACCGGCCGCCACCTCCCTCCCGGCGGCGTCATACACGATCGTCCGCAGCGTGACCGGCCGCGCAGCCGGTGACTGGTTGCGGATCGCCGTGCGAATCGTGACTCGTCCCGAATCCGGCGTCGCGGTCGGCGTGGTGACGTACGTGCCCCACTGGTCGACGTGGACCGCGTCCGTCGTGACGAGGCGGACGTGGCGATAGAGCCCCGACCCGGAATACCATCGCGAGTTCGGCTGCTGCGAGTTGTCCACCCGCACGGCGATCACGTTGGTCGCCCGCCCGTGCCGGAGGTGCGGCGTCAGCTCGTAGTGGAAGGAGCTGTACCCGTACGGGCGTTTCCCGAGGTAGTGCCCGTTGATCCAGACTTCCGAGTTGCGATACACGCCATCGAACTCGACGAACACGCGCCTGCCCGTATCATGCGCGGGAACCGCGAACGCTTTGCGGTACCATCCCACGCCGCCGGGCAGCGCCCCACCGGCCACGCCCGCCGGGTTGTCGGCGCTGAACTCCCCCTCAATGCTCCAGTCGTGCGGCACGTCGAGCGTCCGCCAACCGGAGTCGTCGAACCTGAGCTCCTGGGCTCTCGACACATCCCCCAGGTGGAATCGCCACGCCGCATCGAAGTTGAGGGTCGTCCGCTGGGCCGCCCCGGTGCTCGGCGCGAGCAGGACGAGGACGGCGGCCCAGGATCGGAGGCTTCGGACTGGTGGACGGTTCATGGATGGGCTCCTGACGGCTGCAGAGACATCGGGGCCGGGCCGCGGCCGAGTGCGTGCGCCTCGCAGGCTGCGTAGACTTGCTTCAGCTCGGTGTATATCGCCACGTTGCGCGGGTCGGGCTGAAGATGCGCCGCGGGCTCGACGAACCCCGCCACCACGTCCTCCCAGCTGACGGGCCGGCCGCGGGCAAGCTCGTCGCCGTGGAAGGCGCGCAAGGCCGCCCCCAGGGCCGCCGCCTCGCCCACCTCGAGCTGGTAGACGTCGGCGTCGTGCACGTCCGCCATCACCTGGAGGATGTCGCGGTTTCGGGCGGCGCCCCCGGTGGCGTGGATCGCCACGATGCGCTCGCCGATCCAGCCGGCGTGCCGCGCCGTGGCCATCATCTGTGCTTCGATTACGGCCCGGACGTTGGCAGCCGCGTCCGCAGCGTCGAGCCCATAGCGTCGCACGCCCGGCGCAAGAACGGGCGGCGTGATCTCGGCTTCAAACCAGGGCAGCATGATCGCCCCACGGTTGCCCGGCGGCGTGTCGCGCAGCGCGCGCGCGAAGCCGTCCCAGTCGAGGCCGTACGCATCTCGCACCCGCTCGCGGGCGAGCGAGCCGTTTTTGAAGCACACCAACGCCATGTAGTCACCGGTCGGAGCGCCGAACAGGTGGCCCACGCCGTTTCCCGACGCGTCTATCTGGGGCGCGTTCATCAGTCCGAAGACTGTATCACTCGTGCCGAGGGAGATGGCGACCCGTCCCCGGTTCACGAGCCCCACGCCGACGAGGCTGCTGGGGTTGTCCCCGGTCCAGGCCACGACGTCGGCCGGCGGCAACCCGTAGCGCTCGACCCAGTAGCGCGCCAGCCGGCCGATCACCGACCAGGGAGGCACGAGGTCGGGGAGCTTCCGTGCCAGGTCGGGCGCTGTCGCGCGGACCGCGACATCGGACCAGCGTTGGGCGGAGATGTCCATCAGATTCATGCCCGCCGCGTCGCCCGGCTCGGTCGGCGCATGCCTGCCGATCAGGAGGGAGGCGAGGAACGAGCTGACGAGGTGGATGCGATCCGTCGCGGCGTACGCCGCGGGATCCCGCTCAGCGAACTTCCGGATCTGGGGTCCCGTAAACCGCTCGAACGCGCGGGAGCCGGTGAGGCGCGCGAGCGCGTCGTCCCCGCCGACGGCCTGCGTGATCGCGGCACACTGCGCCGTTGTGCTCGCGTCCATCCAGATCGGCGCGTCCGCGCGACTCACGATGTCGCTCACCTGCCCGACGAGCGGCTGCGCCGGGTCCAATGCCGCGAGGCGGGCCTTCGCCTGAGCGTTGAGGTAGACGCTCCCGTGCTGCTGTGCCGCGCCCGACACGGCCCGCAGCTGCGTGAGATCGAGACCGCTCTCGTCCTTCAGGATCTGCATGAACCGCCCCAACGCCTCGACCCACATCAGCGGCGGTGACGACGCGACAAGTGGATCTCGGGTCGGGGGAGGGAGCACGCCATTCCGCGTGCCGTAGCGAGGGAACTCGGCGTCGAAGGTGAGGGACCGCTGGAACGCCACACGGCGTGTCGATCCCGCGATCTCGAGCACGATCCCCGTCAGGCTCTGCGTGCTGGCGTCGAAGCCCAGATACAAGGGCACGGGAGCCTACGCTCCCTTGGCGCGCTCGATCACAGCCTCCATCAGCGACCGCTGCGTGCTGAACGTGTCGTCCACCACGGTGATCGTGGGAATCGTGCCGGGCCCGAGCGAGAGGGTCTCGGGGTTGAAGCGGCCGAACCCGGACTCGTGCACGCCCGAGCTACCGCGTCCCGGCGCGGGATGCGACAGGTGCGAGAAGAAGCGGCCGTACTTGCGCCCCCGGCCAAGCCCCACGTGGTAGAACGGGATGAACTCGAGGAGTCCATCGTAGTGCATCTCGCCCACCGGTAGCACCTGCGGGTAGCGCGACCGCAACGCCTGCACGAGGAGCCGGGTGCCCTCATGCATGTCGGCTTGGGTGTTATTGATGTACCCCCCGACGATGTCGAGGAAGTAAGCGTCGACG
>DASYQX010000011.1:0-18006 GCA_036004985.1 Gemmatimonadales bacterium | reverse complement strand
GGGAGTCATCGACGCCGCCGGAGCAACGGGCCTCGCCGATATCGCGGGCGGCATCGTCGACGGGACCGGCGAAGTCGCGGGGAGCGTCTTCGCGTGGGTCGCCGAGTTCTTAACCGGATTCGACTTCTTCTGACGAACCGTTCCGCCGGGTGCCTGCGATCGACTCGGCGTCGGTCAATGCACGCGGCGCGGGTTTGAACGCCCTGAGCACAACCGCGTGAGCGCCGAAGGAGCCCGCGACCTTGCGGGTTTCTGCGTTCGAGCTCGCCGCGAAATAGTCGTGTCGCGCGAGAACCTCGACGCCCGTGAACCCAGCCTCCCGAAACAGGCGCAGGTACTGAGCAACGGTAGGCGAGGGGGGCGGGGGCGTGTAACTTACGGGGTCCCGATCTCGAGCACGCGTTCATGTGCACGAACATCAAGACGCTCGCCAATTTCGAGCCACCGGCGACCGACGACGAGATCCGCGCGTCGGCCTTGCAGTTCGTGCGCAAGCTCAGCGGCACCCAGCGCCCCTCCCGCGCGAACGAGGCCGCGTTCAGTGCCGCGGTCGACGAAGTCACGGCGACTGCCACGCGACTGATCCGGTCGCTGACGATCAACGCCCCGCCGCGCAATCGTGAGGAGGAGGCGCGCAAGGCGCACGAGCGCGCTGCGAAGCGGTTCGGCTAGCTCGGCGGTCGGCAGCGGCGCGTGACCGGTAGATCCGCGCGCACGATCTCCCGGGCGAGCGTGTGGCGGCCGTCGTACTGGTCGCACGCCGCGGCGCATTCGACATCCGGGAGTCGAATGGATTCCGCCAGCAGCCCCGATCCTTGCATCCCCACGCCGATCATGCCGAAGCGAACGCGGTCGCTGGCAGGGACGCGCCTGCCGAGCGGCTGGGCGATCATTGATGCGCCCGCCGCCGCCGCGCTCACGTCCAGGAACTCGCGCCGCGACCAGCCCTTCTTGCTCATGGTGCCTCCCCCGACGGAGTGTGGTGCTATTATACGTTCCCCCCTGTGGCGCCGGCGACGTCGCAGACCGCGCAGGTCGGTACTCCGTCGCAACGCCCGTCGCGCCGATCTCACACCCGGGGGCCCCGGAAGCGACCCGCCTGAGATCGCCGTACCGCCGCGAGGCGTGGCCCGAACTTTGCTGCCTCCCCCGCAGCTGCCGTGACGCTGTGGCGCGCCGCACGTCACGTGGCGCCCGCTCCACAGGGAGGCCGGATCAAGTCCAAGGGGCTTCTGGCAGCCGCGTTGCTCGCCGCGGGCTGCTCTGACGCCTTCACTCCTCCGACGAGCCGCAATCCTGGAGCCCCTGCCCTCGCGGCGGAGGCGACGGAATCGGGTATTGCCCTGTGGGGGTTCAACGGCACGCTCCCCCCCCAGAGCGGCACCTGGCTCGGGAAAGAGTTCAACCCCCAAAACCCCCCGCTCGGCAGCACGGTGATCGCGACCTTCGTCTGGGTCGGCTCGAGCAACGTCATCGACTCGGTGGCCGACTTCCTGTGGCACGGGAAGCGGGTCGGCAACACGTACACCCTCGTCGAGTACGTCACGGCCGGTGGGATGTCCATGGCCACGTACGTCGCCACCAACGTGCAGAACTTCCCCTCCCCGAAGCTGGTCTCGGGGGACGAGCTGGTCATCTTCGCGTACCTCAGGACCTCGGTGTCGGCCGGGGGGGCGTTGGTCTCCGCGTATACGGGCGTGAACCCGGTGTTTGCGCAGGCGGTGGGCGCGCACCGCTCGGCAGCGGGCTCCGGCTCGTCCACCCCCACGATCGCCCATCCGGGCGCGATCACGGTCGGCGCGGGCGCCCTCGTGTATGCCGTCTCGATGTCGTCCGACGGGCTGGTCGGCCGCACGCCGCCGCCGGGGTTTACCTTCATCAAAAACTATGGGTCCGACTCCCCGTCGATGCAATTCGATGCGGAGTATGCCGTGCAGGCCGGCGCGGGCTCGGTCGATCCGCAGTGGGGCTGGTCGTTCCAGTCGCTCAATACGTGGCTCGCCAGCGCGATCGCACTCAACCCGGCGGGAGGCACGGCGAACCAGCCGCCGGCCGCGAACTTCACGGTCACCTGTTCTGGGCTCACCTGCGGCTTCACGAGCACCAGCAGCGACCCCGATGGCACGATCGCCGCCTACAGCTGGACCTTCGGCGACGGTACGTCCGCGACGGCGCAGAACCCGTCCCACACGTACGCGGCCGGGGGCAACTACACCGTCACGTTGACCGTGACCGATAACCAAGGCGCCACCGCGTCCACATCGCGAAGCTTCGGCGTCGACGTGCCCAACGAGCCCCCGGTCGCGAACTTCACGTTCGCTTGTTCGGGGCTCACCTGCGGCTTCACGAGCACCAGTAGCGACCCCGACGGCACGATCGCCGCCTACAGCTGGACCTTCGGCGACGGGACCTCATCGACGGCACAGAACCCGACCCGCACGTACACGGACGCGGGCACCTACACCGTCACTTTGACCGTCACCGACAACCAGGGCGCGCCCGACACCACGTCGCGGAGCGTCGGCGCCAACCCGCCCAACCAGCCCCCGGCCGCGAACTTCACGTTCAGCTGCTCGGGGCTCACCTGCGGCTTCACGAGCACGAGCAGCGATCCGGACGGCACGATCAGCGGGTACAGCTGGACGTTCGGAGATGGCGGCACGTCGCCGCTCCAGAACCCGTCGCACCCCTATGCGACCGGGGGCGTGTACACGGCCACCCTCACCGTCACCGACAACCAGGGGGCGACGAACGCCATCTCGAGGAGCGTGACCGTCAACCAGCCGGCCGTGGCGACGCGGCTCGCGTTCACGGTCCAGCCGAGCAACGCGACCGCCGGCAGCACGATCTCACCGCCAGTGCAGGTGACCGCCCAGGATGGCGCGGGGAACACGGACCCGAGTTTCAGCGGCACGATCTTCGTTGCCCTGGGCGCGAACCCGAGTGGAGGATCCCTTTCCGGCGCGCAGGCGGTGACCGCGGTGAACGGGGTCGCCACGTTCTCCAGCCTGAGCATCGACCGGGCGGGGAGCGGCTACACGCTGCAAGCCACGGCCTCCGGCTTGACGGGCGCTGCCAGCGCCCCGTTCAACGTCGCCGCGGCGCCGAACGGCATCACGCTCGACGCCGAGGTCGGCACGCTCAACGAGCAGAATACCAACATCCTCATCAAGGGCTTCAACGGGCGGCACCCGCACCTCGGCGATGCGATCGTCGCGACGTTCTTCTGGTACGGCCCGCCCGACATCATCACGTCGGTGACCGACGTCATGACCAACGTCGGCTTCACGCCGGTCGGTAACACCTACCATCTCGTCCATCAGGTCTCGGCGGGCGGCATCTCGATGGCGACGTACGTCGCCACGAACGTCCAGAACTTCCCCGATCCCAATCCGGACCCGAACGTCGTGCTGGCGGTGCGCGCGACGTTGTCGCAGGCCGTGGTAGACGGGGGGGTGATGCTGACGGCGTGGACCGGGGTGGAGGGCAGTTTCTCGGCGGCGCTGGGCTCAGTCCGGTCGGCATCGGGCTCCAGCGCGCGCGACACGACGGTCGGGCCCGGGTCCATCGCGGTCAATGCGGGTGCACTCGCTCTTGCGGTGACGATGGCCAGCGCCCCGGTGAACCGCGATCCGCCGCCAGGGTTCATCAGGTTCACCGCCTCTGTCATGACCGACCTGGTCATGGCGACGGAGACTGACTACCTGGTGGCGCCCACCATGACCACCGTCGATCCGCGGTGGTTTTGGGTCTTCGGCTCGCAGGGCGGCGCAGCCACCACGTGGCTGGCCACCGTGTTCGCGCTCAACCCGGCGCGGTGAGGGCTCCTCAGCGCCGCCCCCGACGCCCCTGTCATCGCGGCGCACGTAAAGGGCCGTCCCCGCACGCCACCTCGATCAGGTAATCGTCCGGCGTCAGCGCGAGCTTGGCCAGGACCGCGGCAGTTGGCGTAGTGAATAGAACGGCCAGGTCGATGTTGGCGCGGATCGTGGCCATGGGCTATTACTACGCGCGCCCCGCGCTCGGACCGAAGCGCTTGAGCGCACGCTGGTGCGCTCGGCGCCGCTCCTCCTCGCGGTTCCGTGGGGGAGCGTTCGTCTGGAGCGAGTGGATCAGACGATGCGCGACGATCGTCACCTCATCCACTGCCCGATTGAATACCGCCTCGTTCACGCGCGAAGGCCGGGCCGTGCCGCTCAACTTGCGCACGAATTGGAGCGCGGACGCGCGGATTTCCTCGTCCGTCGCCGGAGGTGCAAAGTTCGCTAGGGTCTTTATGTTACGACACATCATCAGGCTCCGTCGATTGGGGGACGCCCCGTTCGTCGTGATAATAGAGTCGGCGTTCGTGCCGGTCGAGACCCGCCGATGACATCCATCTTCGGACACACCCCGTCCGGGAGGCTACCATGAGCGGAGTGCGCGTACTCGTTGGTACCCGCAAGGGCGCGTTCATTCTCACGGCGACCGCCACGCGCCTGATCCGGTCGCTGACGATCAACGCCCCGCCGCGCAATCGTGAGGAGGAGGCGCGCAAAGCGCACGAGCGCGCTGCGAAGCGGTTCGGCTAGCTCGGCGGTCGGCAGGGTCCCATGACCGGCGGAACGACCCCCCGGCTGCGCGCGGGAGGGCGGGAATGGCTCGGGCTTGCCGTCATCGCCCTGCCCTGCCTGCTCTACTCGATGGACCTCACGGTGCTGAACCTCGCCGTCCCATCCCTCAGTGCCGACTTGAAGCCCAGCAGCACGCAGCTCCTGTGGATCATCGACATCTACGGCTTCCTCGTCGCCGGGTCGCTGATCACGATGGGCACCCTGGGCGATCGGATCGGCCGCCGCCGGCTGCTGCTGATCGGCGCCGCCGCGTTCGGCGTCGCCTCGGTCCTGGCCGCTTTCTCGCGCAGCCCCGCGATGCTGATCACGACTCGCGCCGTGCTGGGCCTCGCCGGAGCTACCCTGGCACCGTCGACGATGTCCCTCATTCGCAACATGTTTCTCGACCCGGGCCAGCGGTCGGTCGCCATCGGCGTGTGGATCGCCAGCTACTCGGCGGGCGCCGTCATCGGCCCACCGCTCGGTGGGGTGCTGCTGCAGCATTTCTGGTGGGGGTCGGTGTTCCTCGTGAGCGTCCCCATGATGGCGCTGCTGTTGGCGTTGGGGCCGATGCTCCTGCCCGAGTTCCGGGATCCCACGGCGCGCCCGCCTGACGTGCTCAGCGCCGGCCTTTCGATGGCGGCCGTCCTGGGCGTGATTTATGGCCTCAAGCAGATCGCGGCCCACGGCCTGGCGCCCCTGCCGGCGCTCTGTATCGCGGCGGCGTTGGCCATCGGGGTCGTGTTCGTCCGCCGACAGCGGACACTCGCCGATCCGTTGATCGACCTGCGGCTCTTCAGAACGCGCGCCTTCACCGTATCGCTGGCCGTGTACCTGCTGGCCACGTTCGCCGTGTTCGGGCCGTACGTGTTCATCGCCCAGTATCTGCAACTGGTGCTCGGCCTGTCACCGATGCACGCCGGCCTCTGGTCCATGCCGTTCGCCGGCGGGTTCGTCGTCGGCTCCATCCTGTCCCCGATCATCGCGCGCCGGGTGCGTCCCGCCCTCCTGATGAGTGTCGGGCTCGTCCTCGCGGCCTTTGGTTTCGCGGCGCTGGCGCAGGTCGACGGTGCGTCCGGCCTCGCGCTCCTCGCGACCAGCACGGTAATCTTCTCGCTCGGCCTTTCTCCGGTATTCACCCTCGCCAACGACTTGATCATCGGGGTCGTCCCACCGAAGCGCGCCGGCGCGGCGGCGGGGATCTCGGAGACGTGCTCGGAGCTCGGCGGCGCGCTCGGCATCGCCATCCTGGGCAGCATCGGCACCGCGATCTATCGGAGCGCCATGGCGGGTGCCGTCCTCGACGGCCTGCCGCACGACGCAGCGGACGCCGCGCGAGACACCCTCGGTGGCGCCGTCGCAGTAGCCGGGCAAGTTCCGGGACTCGGCACGGCGTTGCTCGACGCGGCTCGAACGGCCTTCACCTCGGGGCTGCACGTCACCGCCCTGGCGAGCGCGCTCGTCGTGATCGGCATGGCCATCCTGGTGGTCGTGTCGCTGCGTCACGTGCGCCCGGCTTCCGTGCCCGAGCCGACCACTCCCGTCACGTGACGGTGGCGATGCCACGCCGTCGGGTGCCGACGCGCCGCGCGCGATGCTCCAACTGCCCGCCCAGCTTTCGGTTAACGCTTGGCGGCCGAGCTGTCGATTTCCCGGATCGCCACTCGTCGTCCTTGTGTACGAGCCGAGATGTCACCGTCGAACCCGACTCAGACTGAGGAGACCGGCAAGATGCGATTCATGATCCTGGTGAAGGCCAACAAGGACTCCGAGGCAGGTGTCCTTCCTGACGAGAAGATCCTGACCGAGATGGGCAAGTTCAACATCGAGCTCGAGAAGGCCGGGGTGATGCTCGCCGGCGAAGGGCTGCAGGCGAGCTCGAAGGGCGTGCGCGTCAAGTTCCAGGGCACCAAGCGGACTGTGATCGACGGGCCGTTCACGGAGACGAAGGAGCTGGTCGCGGGCTTCTGGATCTGGCAGGTGAAGTCGAAGGACGAGGCCATCGCGTGGGTCAAACGCGCACCCTTCGGCGACGGCGCCGAGATCGAGATTCGCCAGGTGTTCGAGGTGGAGGACTTCGGTCCCGCGCTCAAGCCGGAGTTCAGCGAGCAGGAGGAGCGCGTGCGCGCGAAGGCCGGGTGGCAAAAGAAGGGGGGGAAGTGAGCATGCGATTTATGATCATCGTGAAAGCTACGAAGGACTCGGAAACCGAGGTCATGCCGGTCGGGCCGAAGTGGGAGCCTGTCTTTGCCGAGATGGCGAAGTACCACGAAGAGCTCCACCGGGCCGGCGTCCTGCTCGATGCCTCGGGGCTGCAGCCGAGCTCGAAGGGTTGGCGGATCAAGTACTCCGGGAGCAAGCGCACCGTGATCGACGGGCCCTTCACCGAGACCAAGGAGCTCGTCGCGGGTTACACGCTCATCCAGGTGAAGTCGCGGGAAGAGGCGCTCGAATGGGCGAGGCGTTTCCCCAATCCCGCGCTGCAGGACGGCGAGATTGAAGTGCGCCAGCTGTACGAGCTGGACGATTTCGGTCCCAGCGAGGCGGTCGAGCGCTTCCGCAAGCTGGACCTCGCGTGAGCCAGGTCCGCTCGCGGGACGGCACGACGATCGCGTACGATCGGGTCGGGTCGGGACCGCCGCTCCTCCTGGTGGACGGGGCGTTCTGCAGCCGCGCGTTCGGGCCGATGCCGAAGCTCGCGCCCCTGTTGGCGCCGAACTTCACGGTATTCGTGTACGACCGCCGCGCCAGGGGTGAGAGCGGCGACACCGCGCCGTACGCCGTCGAGCGCGAGATCGATGATCTCGACGCCCTGATCCGCGCGGCCGGCGGATCGGCGTTCGTCTACGCGATCTCGTCTGGAGCGGCCCTCGCGCTCGAGGCAGCCGCGAGCGGCCTCAGCATCAAGAAGCTCGCCCTGTACGAGCCGCCGTTCATGGTCGGTAGCCCGACGCACCTGCCTCCCGCGAACCACCAGGCGCACCTCGTGCAGCTGGTCGCTGAAGGTCGCCGCGGCGACGCCGTCAAGTTCTACATGAAAGACGTCATCGGGATGCCCGGCTGGCTCGTGACGGTGTTCCGGATCCTGCCGATGTGGTCCAGGCTCAAAGCGGTGGCCCCCTCCCTGCCCTACGACTCTGCGATCATGGGAGACTTCTCCCTGCCGGCTCGCCGCGCCGCCTCCCTCACGATGCCGACGCTGGTGCTCAGCGGTGGCAAGAGCATGCCGGTGCTGCGCGACGCGGCCCGGGAGCTCGCCAAGGTCATTCCCGGTGCGGAACTCCGCACGCTCCCCGGTCAGACCCACAACGTCTCGGCGGAGGCGCTCGCCCCCGTCCTGAGGGAGTTTTTCGCCCCATGAGAGGCATGAAGAAATTCGCCTCGGTGGCCGCCTACTTGCGGGCGGTCCCCCCCGCCCCGCGGGCGGTGCTCCGGAAGCTGCGCAAGACGATCAGGGAGGCCGCGCCGCAGGCGACCGAGCTCATCAGCTATGGCATCCCGGCGTACAAGCATCACGGGATGTTGGTGTACTTCGCCGCGTTCAAGGAGCATTGCAGCCTGTTCGGCGTGGGCGCCGCGCTCATGAAGGCGCACGAGAAAGCGCTCGCCCCGTACCAGAAGTCCAAGGGCACGATCCAGTTTACGGTAGCGCAACCGCTCCCGACGGCGCTGGTCCGGAAGCTCGTCAAGGCGCGCGTCGCGCAGAACGAAGCCCGGCGGTGACGACGTCCGATGCGCACCGCGCCATCGAGGCGGTGTGGCGCATCGAGTCGGCCAAGGTCATCGCCGGACTCACAAGACTGACCGGCGACGTCGGCCTGGCGGAGGATCTCGCGCAGGATGCGCTCGTCGCCGCCCTCGAACGCTGGTCGGCGGCGGGCGTTCCCGACAACCCGGGCGCCTGGTTGATGGCCACCGCGAAGCGTCGGGCCATCGACCAGTTTCGCCGCGGCAAGCTGCTCGACCGCAAGCACGTGGAGCTCGGGCACGAGCTCCGCGCCGGTGCAGAGAGCCCCGAGCACGATCTCCACACGGCGCTTGACGATCACGTGGGCGACGACTTGCTGCGCCTGATCTTCACGACCTGTCACCCCGTGCTCTCGACCGAAGCGCGGGTGGCGCTGACGCTCCGCCTCCTCGGCGGCCTGACGACCGACGAGATCGCGCGGGCGTTTCTCGTCCCCGAGGCGACGATCGCGCAGCGGATCGTCCGCGCCAAGCGGACGCTGCGCGAGGCGCGCGTCCCCTTCGAGGTGCCACCGCCGGGCGCCGAGCTCGCCGCCCGCCTCTCGTCCGTGCTCGACGTGCTGTACCTCATTTTCAACGAGGGGTACTCGGCGACGGCCGGCGACGAATGGGTGCGGCCCGCGCTGTGCGAGGACGCCCTGCGCCTCGGCAGGATCCTGGCCGAGCTGGCGCCCCACGACGCCGAGGTCCACGGTCTCATCGCGCTCATGGAAATCCAGGCATCCCGCCTCAAGGCGCGGGTGGGCCCCGCCGGCGAGCCGATCTTGCTGCTCGATCAGGACCGGGCGCGGTGGGACCAGCTGCTCGTGCGCCGCGGCCTCGCGGCGCTCGAGCGCGCCGAGCAGCTCGCCGGTGCCCTCGGTCCGTACGCCCTGCAGGCCGCCATCGCCGCCTGTCACGCCCGCGCGCGCACGCCCGACGAGACGGACTGGACCCGCATTACGGCGCTGTACGATGCCCTCACGCAGCTGACGCAATCGCCCGTGGTGGAGCTGAACCGCGCGGTGGCCTACGGCATGGCCTTCGGTCCGGCGGCGGGTCTCGAGATCGTCGAGGGGCTGCGGGCGGAGCCGGCGCTCCAGCGTTATCATCTCCTGCCCAGCGTGCGCGGCGACTTTCTCTTCAAGCTGGGGCGCTTCGCCGAAGCGCGGACGGAGTTCGAGCGCGCGGCCGCGCTCACGCGGAACAGCCGCGAGCGGGACCTGCTCCTCCAACGCGCCCGGAACCTCAAGGAGTCTTGATGCCGGCGCGATGATCGTTCACCTCATCGACGGGACGTACGAGCTGTTCCGCCAGTTCTACGGCCGGCGCCGCTTCGAGCGAGCGGAGGACAAGCCGTTCGGCGCCGTCGTCGGCGTGCTGCATTCCATCCTGGAGTTGATCGAGCAGGGAGCCACGCACCTGGGCGTGGCGACCGACCACGTCATCGAGTCGTTCCGCAACGACCTCTGGCCCGGCTACAAGACCGGCGACGGGATCGACCCCGCACTTTGGGCGCAGTTTCATCCCCTCGAAGACGCCCTCGCCGCCATGGGCGTGGCCGTGTGGCCCATGATCGAGCTGGAGGCCGACGACGCCCTGGCCTCGGCGGCGCACCTCGCATCGAGTGACGAGCGCGTGGAGAAAGTCAGCATCTGGACGCCAGACAAAGACCTGGCGCAATGCGTTCAAGGCGACAGGGTCGTGCAGGTCGACCGCCGAGGAAAGGAGATCCGCGATGCGGCCGGCGTCCGCGCCAAGTACGGCGTGGAGCCCGCCCTGATCCCCGATTTCCTCGCCTTGGTGGGCGACTCGGCCGACGGATATCCAGGGATCGCGGGGATAGGTCCCGTCACCGCGGCGCGGCTCTTGAACGAACACGGCCCCATCGAGCGTTTCCCGCCCGCGATATTGGGCGAGCGCCGCGACCTGGCGCTGCTATTCAAGCGGCTGGCGACGCTGCGGACCGACGCTCGGCTGTTCCGCGATGTGGACGAGCTGCGGTGGCGCGGCCCCACCGATGCGTTCGCCGCCCACGCCGCACGCTGGGGAGACCCCCGGCTGGTGGTACGCTGCGTCAAGGCTGTCGAATCCAAGCTCCCCCGAACGACTACCTAGCGTCCACAGCTCATTTCCCAATCCGGAGGGCCTCATGCGATACCTGTGCTTGATCTACGACGAGGAGAAAAAGCTCAACGCCATGTCGAAGGGCGAGTCGGACGCCTTCATGGGCGAATACGGCGCCTTCACCGAAGGGATCAAGAAGAGCGGTCACTACATCGGTGGCGAGGCGCTGCAGCCGGTGCGGACGGCCACGACCCTCAGAGTCCGGAACGGCAAAGTCTCCACGACCGACGGTCCGTTCGCGGAGACCAAAGAGCAGCTCGGCGGATACTACCTCATCAAGGCTCGGGATCTGAACGACGCGCTCCAGGTGGCGGCGAAGATCCCCTCGGCGCACCTCGGGAGCGTCGAGGTGCGACCGATCATGGAGTTCGACGCGGCGAAAGCCTAGCCGGTCTTGATGGTCTTCGACGCCTCGTCCCAGGAGACCGGAGCCTTTCGGAAGTAGGACTCGTTCGCCATGTGGCACGCCAGCGCCGCGTGGTGCCCGAACACCGCGTCCTCGGTCACGGGCTGCCGGGACCGCACCGCCTCGAAGAACGTCCACAGGTGCGTCCTGACGTCGTCAACGTCCGGGCCGTGCAGCACGGTGGTCTCGGTCATCGGCGGCAGTTGGCCCGGCTTCGGATCGTGCTCGCGGTGCCACTGGGCCTCGTACGCCTCGCGCATCGCCCGGGGGAAGCTGCCGGCATAGTAACTGGGCCCCGTGTCTTCGCCGCTCTGGGGGGTGTAGCGAAGCTCGGACCCGCTCACCTCCAACAGGCCCTTGGAGCCGTGGAACCGGTAGGCCTCCTGCACCGCCGTACCCAGATTCAGGCGCATGCACACGGGCAGTTCCCCGTAGTAATAGTTCACCGCGTGCACGTCGGGCATGTTGCGCCCGTCCTTCCAGCGCCGGATCCCCCCGACGGCGAATGCCTGCCGCGGCGCCTCGTTGATCCCCAGGATGAACAGCATGCCGCTGATCAGGTGCACCAGCAGATCGCCGGCGACCCCGGTCCCGTACTCCTTCCAGCACCGCCACCGCGCAAAGATCTTGGGATCGAAGGGTCGTTTGGGGGCCGTCCCCTGCCAGGTGTCCCAATCGAGATTGCGCGTCGAGAGGTCGGGGGGCGGCGGATACTGCCACGCGCCGGTGGGATCGTTGCGCCCGAGCCAACCCTCGACCAGCATCAGGTCGCCGAGCCTCCCCTGCGCGATCAGCTCCTTGGCCTTTGCGCAGATTGGAGAGCTGACGCGCTGCGAGCCGATCTGCACGATGCGGCCGGTCTTCTGCTGCGCCTCGACCATGGCCACGCCGTCGGCGGCGCTGTGCGACATCGGCTTCTCGCAATAAATGTCCTTGCCCGCATTCACCGCGTCCACGACGATCTGCTTGTGCCAGTGGTCCGGGACCGCGGCCACAAGGCAATCGATGCTCTTGTCGTTGAGGAGGTCCTGATACCGGCGGGTGACGGGCAGGTCGGGCCGCACGATCTCCCGGGCCAGCGTGTGCCGGCCGTCGTACAAGTCGCAGGCGGCGACGCATTCGACCCCCGGAAGCGAGATGGACGACGGCAAGAGCCACGATCCCTGCATGCCGACGCCGATCATGCCGAACCGGACACCGGCGCCGGCCGGGACGGTGCCCGGCGCAGGGATGAAGCTCTTGGGCAACGGGCCGAGCGCGGTCGCGGCAAGCGACGCGCCGGCGGTGCCGAGGAATTCGCGGCGAGACCAGGTATTGTTTGTCATGATTCGATACTGGCGCCCTTTCGCCTGGTCGGCAAGCACGTCGATTTCACCCCAGCCCGTTCGTCGTGATATTGACCGGCTCGACGTACACCTGACGGCCTGACAACCGGAGGCACGCACCATGACCGCACCGAATCTCGTGACGAAGTGGGGGAGCTGGGCACCGCACCTGCGGAGCGTCTTGAGGATCTTCGCCGCCTTCCTGTTCATTCAAGTCGGCACGGGGAAGATCCTCGCGTTCCCCGGCGCGATCATGCCGGGCGGCGGCACGGCGCCACTCACCTCGCTGGCCGGAATCGCCGGGATCCTCGAGACGGTCGGGGGGCTGCTCCTCCTGTTTGGCCTGTTCACCCGCCCCGTGGCCTTCCTCCTCTCCGGTGAGATGGCCGTGGCGTATTTCTACGGCCACGCGCCGGGCGGCTTCTGGCCGGTCCTCAATATGGGCACCGACGCGGTGCTGTACTGCTTCCTCTGGCTCTATTTCTCGGCCGCCGGCGCCGGGCCGTGGAGCGTCGATGCCCGGCGCGGTGTCCAGTCCTGACCTGGTGGGGGGCCGCACCTTCTTCGTCACGGGAGCGAGCTCCGGGATCGGCCGGGCGCTCGTCGAGGCGCTGGCGGCGGGCGGGGGCCGTGTGGTGCTCGCGACACGGTCCGAGCAGCGGACCAGGCCCGTGTTGGAGGCGATTCAGCGCCGGTACCCGGGCGCCGACACCCAGTGGGTGCAGCTCGACGTGGCAGATCTCGCTTCGGTACGGCGCGCCGCCGCAGGGTTCCTCGCGACGGGGCGGCCGATCGACGTCCTGGTCAACAACGCGGGGATCGCGGGAACGCGGGCCCTCAGCACGGACGGCTTCGACCTGACGTACGCGACCAATCACATGGGGCCCTTCCTGCTCACGAACCTCCTCCTGCCGAGACTGCGCGAGGCGCCGCAAGGCCGGATCGTGAACGTCGCGAGTGAAGCGCACAGGATCGTGAAGCAGATCGACTGGTCGGTGCTGGACCGCCGGACGGCACCCAAGCGCAGCGCGTTCAAGGACTACGCAGTCACGAAACTCATGAACGTGCTGCACGCGCAGGAGCTGGCGCGGCGCCTCGCCGGCACCCGGGTGACCACCTACGCCCTCCACCCCGGAACCGTGGCGTCCAACATTTGGCGCGCCCTGCCTCGACCGGTGCAATGGGTGGGGAAGTTGTTCATGCTCTCCAATGCCCAGGGCGCACGGACGCCATTCTACTGCGCCACCGCGGCTGAAATCGCGACGACGAGCGGCCGGTATTACGACCGTGGCCACGAGACGCGGCCCAGTCCGCTGGCAGAGGACGCGACCCTGGGGAAGGAGCTGTGGGAGAGGACGGAAGCGGCGGTAAGCCTCGACGCCATCCCCCGGACTGACGCTCCGCCTCCATAGTCTGCAGCACATGCGCCGCAGCACCGTGGCGCGATTGCGGCGCTCGGTGCTCGGGTGCACAATGCAGCCCCTGGCCTGAACCTTGCCCTGAGGAATACCCCGGGTGGCACACGGCCGGGGGAAGGATCATGTCCACGCGTACCACAATCGTTGTCCTCGCCGGCCTTCTGGCAGCCGCGTTGCTCCCAGCCGGCTGTCGCGACGCCATCAGTCCCGAGCGCCGCGATCGCCCGGTGGCAGAGTTTGCCGCTGCGGCAAACGGTATTGCGCTCGACCAGCAAAACGGCACGCTCGACCAGAGGGGGATACCCGAGCCGTGCAGCAGCCCGTGCATCATCAAGGGGTTCAACCCCACGAACCCGCACGTCGGTGACGCGATCATCGCGACCTTCTTCTGGGTCGGCTCGACCAACATCATCCAGTCGGTGACCGATCACCTCACCAACGCCGAGCATACGCCCGTCGGCAACACGTACCACCTTGTCGAGTACGTCCAAGCCAATGGCATCTCGATGGCCACGTTTGTCGCCACGAACGTGCAGAACTTCGCCGATGCGAGCACGGACCCGAATATGATTCTGGCGGTGCGCGCGAACCTCAGTGAGGCGGTCACGGACGGCGGAATCCTCATCTCCGCGTACACTGGCGTGGACCCAGATTTTGCCCGGGCCTTGGGTGCGCAAAGCTCGGATTTCGGCTTCAGCACGAATCAAACGTTTGCCCACCCTGGCCCGATTGACGTCAACGCGGGGGCGCTCGCGTATGGCGTCACGATGGCGAACCGGGTGGTAAGCCTCGAGACGCCCGCGGACTTCAACACCCTCGCAGTCGGTCCGATGTCGAATTCGGTGATGAAAGTCGACGGGGAGTTCGTCGTGAAGGCCAGCGCGACCTCGGTCGATCCGCAGTGGACGTGGTTCTTCGACCAGGACTCGCGCGGCGGCACGTGGCTGGCCACGGCGCTCGCGCTCAACCCGCCGCCGCCGCCGGCGACGCACCTCGTCTTCACCGTCCAGCCAAGCAACACGACCGTGGGCAACGCGATCTCGCCCGCCGTGCAGGTCGCTGCCAAGGACGACGCGGGGAACACGGTCACGACCTTCGGCACTCCGATCACCATCGCGCTGGACGCCAACCCGGGCGGCGGAACACTCTCCGGGACGAAGACCGTGACGCCGGTGAACGGCGTGGCCACCTTCTCGAACCTGAGCATCGACAAGGTCGGGGACGGCTACACGCTCAAGGCCACCAGCAACGGCCTGACCCCGGCCACCAGCGCGACGTTCAACATCACTCCTCGACCGGCGACGCACCTCGTCTTCACCGTCCAGCCAAGCAACACGACCGCTGGCAGCACGATCTCACCCGCCGTGCAGGTCGCCGCCAAGGACGACGCGGGGAACACCGTCGCGTCCTTCGGCACTCCGATCACCATCGCGCTCGGCGCCAACCCGGGCAGCGGGACCCTCTCCGGGACGAAGACCGTGACTCCGTTGAACGGTGTGGCCACCTTCTCGAACCTGAGCATCGACAAGGTAGGGAACAGGTACACGCTCGTGGCGACCGCCAACGGCCTGACCCCGGCCACCAGCGCGGCGTTCGACATCACTCCTCGGCCGGCGACGCACCTCGTCTTCACCGTCCAGCCGAGCAACACGACCGCTGGCAGCACGATCTCACCCGCCGTGCAGGTCGCCGCCAAGGACGACGCGGGGAACACCGTCGCGTCCTTCGGCACTCCGATCACCATCGCGCTCGGCGCCAACCCGGGCAGCGGGACGCTCTCCGGGACGAAGACCGTGACTCCGTTGAACGGTGTGGCCACGTTCTCGAACCTGAGCATCGACAAGGCGGGGAACAACTACACGCTCGTGGCGACCGCCAACGGGCTGACCCCGGCCACCAGCGCGACGTTCAACATCACATCGGTCCCGCAGCAGGTGCGGGCGCAAGCGAGCGGCGGTGGCCGGATCGATCCCACGATCGGAAAAACGACGTTCGGGTTCAACGTAGATGGCCGGTCGGGGCCGCCGTTCCAGGGGCAGATGGAAGTCGTCTACCACGGCGGGTCGTCCCGGATGACGCGGATCAAGAGTGTGGTGATCGACGGACTGACCACGTCATCGGATCAGCGCGGCGGCGTGTGCCTCACATGGAGTGGCAGCGCGCGGGTGAACAACGGTGACCAGCGGCGCTTTACCGCCACCACGTGCGACAACGGCCAGCCCGGCTCGAGTCAGGGGAAGGGGCCCGACCGCTTTGGGATCAGCGTGGACGGGTCCGTCAGCACCGGCCTGGTGGACCTGACGGGCGGCAACAGCCAGGCCCGCTAGTGATGGAGGACAGACCATGACTCGCCCGACGACGGTGCTCTTGGCCCTGGGCCTTATCAACGGCGTCCTCCACGCACAGACGCCCATCAGCGGCCAGGCCCTGGGCGTCTCCGTGAGAACGCCCGCCACCAATTTCCAGACCGGCCAAGTGACGCTGCCCTCCGGCGGCGGCTTCGTCGCGGCCGATGCGGACGCCCTGTCGGCATCCGAGGTGAGCGTGGACGCCCTGACCACCATGACCTCCGGCGCGACCGACAGCACGGCCTCGACGGCCCAGAGCACCGCGCACCTGGAAAACGTCAACGTCCTGAACGGCGTGATCACCGCGGAGACGGTGATCGCCGCGACCTCGAGCTGGGTGAGCGGCGCAGCGGGCAGGAATGCGCTGGGCTCCACCTTCACCAACCTTGCCGTGAACGGCGTGCCCGTCGCGATCGGAGACTACCTGCCGGCGCCCAACACGTACGTCCCGTTACCGGGCGTCGGCTACGCTGTGCTCAACGAGCAGATCGCGAGCGGCGCGTCAGGGATCACCGTGAACATGATCCACGTCGTGCTGCAGGACGCGCTGACGGGCCTCAAGACCGGGGAGATCATCGTCGCGTCGGCCTCTAGCGCGGTCGGTACCTAGCCACAGAAGGCGGCGGCGGCGGGAATGCCCTGGCCCGGATTCGAACCGGGACGCCTTACGGCACTGCCCCCTCAAGACAGCGTGTCTACCAGTTTCACCACCAGGGCGAAGCCAGCGAAGCAGAAAGCTAGAAACCGGTGAGCCGCGCGTCCAGCCCGTGCTTCGAGTTGCGGTACCGCCCGGCGGGCAGGCATTATCCCTCATGGAATTGTGGGTCGCGTTCGGCTTCGGGACGGGCCTCGGGCTCCTCCTCGGGTTTCTCTTCGGTCGGCAGCGCCGCCCGGTCGCGCGGCCGTCGGCGGCCGTGGCCGCGCCTCCCGCGCCCCGCCCTCCCCCGCCGCCGGAGATCCGCCACGTCGTGCTGGACGAGGGCTCGGCCAACGTCCTCAACGCGCTCAACAACCGGCTGTCGGCGATCGGCGCGCTGGCGGACCTGCTGCACGGCAGCCCGCTCGACCCCGAGCGCGCCCGCGCCCTGATGATGCTGCACGGGGAGGTGCGGCGCTCCGCCGAAATCACCAGTCACTTCCTCGAGTTGGCCGACCACCCGACCGGCGCCGCCGAGCCGTGCGATGCGGCCATCGTCGTGAGCGGCGTCCTCGCCGAGCGCGAGGCCACGTTTCGCGAGCTGGGCGTGCGCATCCTGCGCAACGTGTCGGCGAGCCTGCCGATGGTCGCCTGCCCCATGGAGCAGCTCACCGAGATGCTCACCAAGCTGCTCGACTTCTCGCTGCGGCGCCTGCGGGACTCGCCCGCCCCGCGCGAGCTGCGGATCGACGCCACCGAGACCGGCCCCTCGCTGGTGTTGGCCCTGTGGGACTCGGGGCCGCCGCTCCCGGTCGAGGCGGAGCAACGTCTCGTGTCGCCGTTCCGCTTCACGCAAACCGGGGGCGGCGGCGAGGTCGAGTTCGCCCTGGCGCGCGCCCTGGCCCAGTCGACCGGCGGCAGCCTGCGACTCCGGCCGCGGGGCGGGACCTCCGGTGCCGAAGTCGTCGTCACGCTGCCGAAGAGCGTCCTCGGCCCCATGGCCCGCGCCGCCACCCCGCCACCCAGCCTCCCGAAGCTGCGGATCCTGGTCGTGGACGACGACGGCGTGAACCGGCAGGCGATGGAGCTGCTGCTCGAACGGGAGGGGCACGACGTGGTGGCCGTCGAGAACGGCCTCGAGGCGATTCAGCGCCTCGGCGAGCAGGACACGGTGTTCGACGCCGTGGTCACGGACCTGCAGATGCCGCGGCTCGGCGGTCGCGCGCTGTACGAGCAGCTCGTGGACGAGCGGCCGCAACTGGCGAAACGCTTCGTCTTCGTCACGGGCGACCAGGCCCGGGACGAAACCCGGCACTTCCTCGAGTCCTGCGGTCAGCCGTCGGTGACCAAGCCCTACGACCTGGGCGACCTGATCACCGCGATCGGCCGGGTGACGCGGCGGCGCGTCTAGACGCCCGCCCGCACCA
>DASYQX010000010.1:0-17042 GCA_036004985.1 Gemmatimonadales bacterium | reverse complement strand
CCCAGGTGTGCACGATCTCCACGTCCACGCCTCCTTCACCACCTCCACCACCTCCACCAACCTCCACCAACCTCCACACGACTTCCATGCCCCGCGTGATACCCCGGACGTGACGGTAGCGGATCTCGCCCGCGGCCCGGTCGAGCGTCATCTCCGAGACCCACCAGGTGGGATACTTCAGCGGCCCGAACGGCCGCCACGCGGCCATCTCCACGAGGCCGCGGTCGAGCCGTCGCACTCGGCGATAGTGCGGCAGGATCGCCGGCCAGCGCTCCACCGCGCTCGCGGCCGTGAAGACGCGGCCCAGGGGAGCGCGAATGTGAATCCGATCGACGGTGCGCACTATTCGTGCAGGCCGCTGTAGCCGCCGCGGTAGTACAGCAACGGCCGCCGGTCGGTGACGCTCCCGCCGACGACCATGCCGAAGAACACCGTGTGATCGCCGGCCGGGACCGCCGAATGCTTGTCGCATTCGATGTGCGCCAGGACGCCGTCGAGCACCGCGATGCCCTGCTTGTTCGGCCGGTACCCGACGCCGTCGAAGCGATCCACCTGATCGGCGGCGAACCGGCGCGACAGCGTTTCCTGGTCCGCGGCGAGCACGTTGAGCACGAAGTGCGACGCCGCCTCCATCGCCGCGTGCATCTCATGGCGCCGGTCGACCGACACGAGCAGAAGGGGCGGGTGGAGCGACACGGACGCGACCGAGCTGGCGGTCATCCCGATCGGCTCGCCGGCGGGCGTGCGCGTGGTCAGCACCGTGACCCCGGTCGCGAAGCGGCCGAGCAGCTGGCGGAACAGCGGGGGTTCGACGCCTTTGGTCACGCGACGGGTCACCACAGGAGCCGGGCCAGGACGCCCGGCGTCAGGACGGCGCGCGCGGGAATGCTGTTGCCCGTGGCGCCCACGAGAAGATCCGCGAGATCGGGGCGGCGCGCCAGCCGCGCCACCACCCGTTCCACCAGCGCCGGCCAGCCGACGCCCAGCCCGATCAGCCGCTCGAGCAACCACTTGCCCGCGAATTCGCGGTGGCGCGCGCGGGCGTAGGGCCGCAGCGCGGCGCCCGGCAAGGGAGCGGCGCCGCCGCACGCCAGCGCGGCGACGAGACAGGCGGCCGCCAGCTCCGCTCCGCGCAACGCGCTGTAGATCCCCTGGCCGGTGAACGGATCGAAGAAGTCGGCGGCGTCTCCCACCAGGAGCGCGCCGCCGCCCGCCGTCACCGGGCGGCGCGCCCACTGCGCGAACGGACCCGTCGCCAGCACCCCGCGCACCAAACGCCGCGGGTCGAACCGGCCGGCAAGTGCGGGGAAGCGCTCGAGCGCCTCGAAGAGGCGCGGCCGCCGCCGCCGCCGCAGGGCGCGGAGCGGTACCACCAGCGCGACCGTCGTCACGCCGCCGCCGATCGGCCCGAGCCCCACGTAGCCTTCCCCCACTAGGCCCACGTGCATCTCGCCGAGGTCGTCCACGCCGGCCACGTCCGCCACATGGGCCGTGAACGCCACCCGGCGGGGCCGCGACGTGCGCACCGCGCCGAGCCGACGAGCCACCACCGAACGGAGCCCGTCCGCGCCCACCACGACCCGAGCCCGGTACGTTTCCCGTTTCTCGCTTCCCGTTTCCCGCGCCACGACCCCGCCCACCGCTCCCCGCTCGTAGATCAGGTCTTCGACCTTCACCCCTTCGCGCACGACGGCCCCCGCCGCCTCCGCCCCGCGCCGCAGAATCGTGTCGAAGCTGGTGCGCGGCAGCGCGAAGCTGAAGCGGCTGAACCGTCCGACCATCGCGACGCCGCTCGGCGCGACCACCTTCATCCCTCGGAGGCGGGCGTGCGCCGTGGCCGCCACGGCGTCCAGCACCCCGCCGCCCAGCCGTTCGAGCACGCGCGTCGATTCAGGGCTCAAGTACTCCGAGCAGGGCTTGTCGCGGGGGAATCGCGCCCGATCGAGGAGCAGCACTTGCGCACCGGCCCGGGCGAGCAGCAGCGCCGTGGCGGAGCCCGCCGGGCCGGCGCCGACCACGACGGCGTCCCAGGTCACGTCAGCAGCAGAGCTGCCAGCCGACGGCTGCGACCCCCGCCCCCGTGAGCGTCGCTCCGACGTTCACCACGTCGTTGTCGAGCCATGGCCATCCCCGGATCAGCCGTACCGGCTCGTGGCACACCGCTCCTCGCTGCTCGCTTCGCGCTCCGCACGCCGGGCACTCGAACACCCCTTGCGCCGTCGCGCCCAGGACGGAATCGACGAACATCCCGACCACGCCGGCGGCGGCGAGCGTGAGCACACCGGCGCGGGGCCCTTCCAGGCCTACGGCCAACCAGCTCATCGCCGTGGCCCCGACGACGCCCCCCACGGTACCGAGGGCCGTGATACCCCCCGACGCTCCGTGGGGGACGGGCGCGCCGCTCGTGATCAACCGGGGCGACGTGGGGGAGAACGCGCCGATCTCCGTCGCCCACGTATCCGCGGCCGCGGCGGTGAGCGCACCGGCGAATACCGGCCACCAGCCGAGCAGCGCGGCCCCCGCCGCGACGCCTCCGTTGGCGAACACCTGCGCCGCCGTTCGCCGTCCTCCGGCGCCGCCCGCGAGCTGCGTCAGCACGCTCCCCGAAACAAAAAAAGCGAGGAGCAGCCCGAGCCCTCGCCAACCCACTCCCCAGACCGTCGCGCCACCGATCGCGAGCGCAGCCGCCGTGCCGCCGACGGTCAGCCACCTCACTCGTCGAATAGCTCGCGCAGGATCCGGCGCTTGAGCTCCGGCGGCGCACCCTGCGAGCTGCACCGGGCGCGCAGGAACTTGAGGAACAACTCCTCGAAGTCGAACTGCTCCCCACACGGGGGGCACTCCTCCAGGTGGACGCGGATGTCCCGCTCCAGCTCGGGGGTGACCTCGCGGTCGAGGAACTCGTACAGGTGCTCGACGCATTCCCGACAGTTCATGCCGGACTTCCCTTGATGTAGCCCATGCTGACGGCGTAGTCGTATAGCCGCGCCTGCAGCAGCTGCCGCGCCCGGAATAAGCGGGACTTCACGGTTCCCACGGGGACCTCGAGGATCTTGGCGATCTCCTGATAGGAGAGCCCCTCCACGTCGCTCAGCACCAGCGTCTCCCGGAACGCCTCCGGCAGCTGGTCGATGGCTCGGAGCACCTCGTCGTCCACGATGCGGTCGAAGAACGCACCCTGGGGGTCCTCTTCCTGTATCTCCCCAAACACCGCAAACGGCTCAATGGTGTCCAGGTCGACGGTTTCGGGGTGCCGCGTGCGGCGCCGGTATTCATTAATGAAGGCGTGCCGCAGGATGGTGAGCAGCCACCCCTTGGCATTCGTCCCCTTCTCGTACTGGTGCCAGGCCCGGTAGGCCTTCAGCATCGTCTCCTGCACCAGGTCGTCGGCGTCGGAGGCGTTGTTGGTGAGGCGGAGGGCGACGCGATACAGCGAGTCGAGATGCACCAGGGCCTCGCGCTCGAAACTGGCGCGCTTCTCGTCGGTCTCTTGTGGGGAGGGGACCGGCGGCGGTGGGGGGTTCGGGGGGCTCGGGGGGCTGGTCGCCATACGCGTTGCTGAAGGCTCGCGCGGGCTCCCGACTTCCGCAATGGGGTGCTAGGTTTCGCGCGCCGTGGTGCACAGCATCGTTCCGCTCGCCGTCCTTGAGGCGGTCAAGAACCTCGACACGCCGGTCGAGGACGGGCTCAGCGAGTTCGCCGAGGAGCTGCTGGTGAAGCGTCTGGGATTGTCGCCGACGGTGGCGATGCAGCTCGCCGAGTACGAGCTGCTGGTGCGGCGCGACGCCCGCGTGGATGCGGCACATGTCGAGGCGTTGCTGCGGCTCGTGGGGCGCCGCCCCGACGCGGACCTCGTGTTCGCCGACGCGGGCCGGCGGGTAGCGCGGCGGGCGGTGCGCCGGCTCTTCCCACTGTTTCGACTCTTCAAGTTCAGCGCCGCGCGGCGCGCCGCGCGCGCCGTGCTGGGCGCCGACTTGACGCGCGAGCAGCACCTGCCGGTCGCCCGCGTGGCCGACCCGATCGCCATCAATGCCACGCCCGACGGCGCCGCCTGCGGTCTCTACGGCGCGGGCCTCGCCGAGCTGTTGCGCCTGCTCGTCGGCTACGAAGGGGCGATGCTGCACACCGCTTGCCGCGCCACCGGCGCCGACCGTTGCGAGTGGCGCGCTGCGCAACCAGACCCACGGCACGCATGACCGCCTCCACCAATCCCCGCGCGCCGCTCGACGGCTTCGATTTCCCCGCGCTGGCCGATCAGCTCGGCCGGCTGGGGGCCGACGGTTGGCTGCTGTACGACTTTCGCGGCGTGAACCCTGTGGCCACGCGCGTGCTCGGCATCCGCGGGATGGGCACGCGGCGGTTCTTCGTCTTGCTGCCGCGCGCGGGGCGACCGGTCGCGATCGCCCACCGCATCGAGCTTGGCTCCTTCGACGGCTTCCCGGGCGACGTGCGCCCCTACGCCGCGTGGCGCGAGCTGCACGCCCAGCTCGGCCCGCTCGTCGCCGGGAAAACGGTGGCGATGGAAATCTCGCCGCGCGACGCCGTACCGTATCTCGACCGCGTGCCGCACGGCGTGGTCGAGCTGCTGCAAGAGTTCGGGGCGCGGGTCGTGTCCTCGGCCCCACTCGTCTCGCGGTTCGCCGCCCGCTGGTCCCCGGAGGAGCTGGCGGGCCACCGACGCGCCGCCGAAGCGCTGGCAGAGATCGCGCAGGAGTCGCTGCGCTGGGCCGGGAGCGAGCTGACGCGCGGCGCCGAGGTGCGGGAGACGACGGTCCAGGGGCGCGTGCTCGACGGGCTCGCGCGGGCCGGGCTGTTCACCGATCACCCCCCGATCGTCGGTTTCCAGGCCAACTCCGCGAACCCCCACTACGAACCGCGGGAAGGCGCGGACCGCCGCCTGCAGGCGGGGGAGGTCATACTGCTCGACCTCTGGGCGGGGACGGCACCGGGAACGGTGTTTGCCGACCAGACCTGGATCGCCTTCGCGGGCGGTAAAGGTGCGCCCGACGCCGAGGTGAGACGCGTGTGGGACGCCGTGCGCGGCGCCCGCGACGCGGCGGTGGCGCGGCTGCGCGAGCGGTGGGGCAAGCATCCCGTCACGGGGGCGGAGCTGGACGACGCCGCCCGGAGCGTGATCCGGACCGCGGGCTACGCGGAGCAGTTCGTCCATCGGACGGGGCATTCCATCGACAGAGACCTCCACGGCTCGGGCCCGCACCTCGACAACTTCGAGACGGCGGACGACCGCGTGCTGGTCCCGGGGGTGGGGTTCTCGGTCGAGCCGGGGATCTATCTGCCGGGGCGGTTCGGGATGCGGACCGAGATCAACGTGTTTCTTCAGGAGACGGGCCCCGAGGTCACGCCGCGGGCTCCACAAGCCGAGTTGCTGCTGGTTTGAGGTGTTCTTGGCGACTTGGCGTCTTGGCGTCTGTTCGGCCAGGGGTCTTGCGGGGTTGGCCTCCAAGCGACATTTTCGCCGCCGCTGAGCCGTCGGTCTGTCCCCTCGGGTGGACAGGAAACGCCCTAGACGTTGACGTGATCTCGCCTTGACGTCTCTGTTGCGGCGGCGCAGCTTACCAAAATAGCAGCACTTACGCCGTCGGTGACGTGCATACCGAAGGGAGGTGGCGTGTCGACGTCAGTATTTCCGTCCGGTAGTCCACGCGCATTCACGCCTTTGGAGGACGCATCCATGACTCATCGTGTGAGCGCTTTCGGTCGCTTCCTCGCGCTCGGCGTCGGGCTCGCGGTCACCCTGGTGCTCGCGACCTCGCCGCTCGCTGCGCAGCAGACGACGGGGAAGATCGAAGGTACGGTGACGGACCAGGCCGGCGTGGCCATCGCGAACGCGCAGGTGTTCGTGGTCGGCACGTCGTTCGGAGCCGTCACCAACGACAAGGGCTACTACTTCATCAACAACGTCCCGGTCGGGACCTACACGATCCGCGGCCAGTTCATCGGTTACGCGCCCGCCGAAGTGCGCGGGATCCGCGTGCAGGGCGGCCAGACGGCCACGGTGGACGTGAAGATGCAGTCGTCCGCGGTCGTGCTGACCGGCGTCACCGTGACGGCGGCCGCGAACCCGCTCGTGCCGCGCGATCAGGTGGCCTCGAAGTCGATCATCAACGCCACCCTCGTCGGCGGCCTGCCCGTGGACGACCTGCGCAACATCATCGCGGTGCAGCCCGGCGTGGTGGAATCGGGATCGGGATTGGGTTTGTCGATCCGCGGTGGCCGGCCGGGTGAGGCCAACGTCTACATCGACGGCGCGCCGGTGCGGGCCACGCAGAGCGGCTCGCAGCGCGTGAACCTCGGCACCAACGCGGTGGAAGAGGCGTCGGTGACGACGGGGGCGCTCGGCGTCGAGTTCGCCGACGCGCAGTCGGGCGTCATCTCCTTCACGACCAAGGCCGGCGGCCAGAGCTACACCGGCGCGACGTCGTGGGAGAGCGACTCGCCGTTCGGCGATGCGGTCAGCGTCGGCTACAACCGCTTCGAGATCAACGCCGGCGGGCCGATCCCCAAGGTGAACAACCTGACGTTCTTCCTGTCGAGCGTCGTCCAGGGGCAGCTGTCGGACTTCCGCGGCTTCGGCCAGGACAAGAACCCGTCGTACGTCATGGGCGGCGTTGACACCACCGCGACGGTTACCGACCCTGCGACGGGGAACGTGCTCAGCGTGACGATCCCGCAGTTCGTGCAGTACAGCGGCGAGTGCGGGGGCACGGGCTCGGATGCCAATGCGGTGGCGCAGGCGATCCAGAACAACTACGGCGTCGAGTGCCAGGGCCGGCGCTTCCCGATGGACTGGACCACGAACACGACCCTGCAGGGCAAGTTGCAGTTCACCTACGGCCAGGGCTCGCGCATCGCGCTCTCCGGGTTGTCGAGCGGCCAGCAGGGCCGGTTCACGCCGGGCGTGAGGATCGGTGACCCGACGAGCTTCGGGGGCTTCCACAACTGGAGCCGCTACCTGGTGCTGGACGCGAGCCACACGTTCATTCGGGGCGCCGAGCGGGCGCTGTCGTTGAACCTGAACTTCTCCCGCCAGCAGGACAACCAGGTCGCTGGGCCGCTCGATCCCGACTACGAGCTCGGGTCGCGCAGTCCGGCGCTCGGTGTCGAGCTGGGCACGATCAAGTTCGCGGGGCTCGACAACTTCCCGTTCCCCATCACGGACGAGATCGTCAACAACATCCGCGCCAACTCTGGGACGCGCGTGCCGCTGCTCAACCGTGAGGACCTCCGCTTCCGGCAGCCCTACCGGATGAACCCGTACGGGCTGGTGTCGGGCGGCTGGTGGACCGAGGGGCTGGATGTGGGCGCCACGCTGTACCGGGAGACGCGGTACACGGGCCGCGGCCTGGTGGATTTCCAGGCGAACCGGTTCAACCGCTTCCAGTTCGGCGGCGACTTCGTGAAGACGAACCTCTCTTTCTGGAGCTCGGCGCTGCTGCGGCAGGCGTTCATGGACGCCTACGTCGTCGATCCGCTCAAGTACGGCGTCTTCGGGTCGGACCGGCTCGACCTGGGCGACGTGGTGCTCGAGCTCGGGGTGCGCTACGACTACTACAACAGCAACGCGCTGTTCGCGAACACGCCGGGCCGGATCTACTCCAACCCGGCGTGGAGCCCCCAGGCAGCGACGAACCCCGACTCGCTCGCGGCGGCGATCAGTCGCGTGTTCACGAAAGGGATCGGCCACAGCACCGTGTCGCCGCGGCTCCGGGTCTCGTTCCCGGTGACCGAGAACACGGGCTTCCGGCTGTCGTACTCGCACCAGGTCCAGAGCCCCGACTTCAGCACGCTGCTGACGGGGATCAACAACGACCTCGACTTCACCAACACGAACGACGTGTTCGGGCGGGACCTGCAGTTCGGCAAGACGATCCTGTTCGAGTTCGGCGTGCGGCACGCCTTCAGCCAGGACATGGTGCTCGACGTGTCGGCCTACAACAAGGACAAGGTGTCCGACCTCGCGGCGCGCATCATCCCCTACGCCGATCCGCTCAACCCGGGCGACACGATCAACGTGAACGTCCTGACCAACGCGGACTTCGGCAACATCCGTGGCGTGGACGTGAAGCTCGACCGGCGCGTCGGCAGCTACCTCAACGCGTCGGTGGCCTACACGTTCCAGCTGGCCAAGGGGACGGGCTCGGATCCGTTCTCGTACCTGCGCACCACGTCGCGGCAGATTTCCCAGGTGACGGGGTCGCGGGTGCCGCCGCCGCAGGCCATCCTGCCGACCGACGACAACCGGACGCACAACGTGGTCGGGTCGGCGGCGTTGACGCTGCCTAATGATTGGCGCAAGGGCACCACACTCGGGAACGTGTTGCGCGACGTGAGTGTGTTCGCGTCGTTCCGCGTCGTCAGTGGGCTGCCCTACACGCGGCAGGTGAACAACGGCGCGGGCGCGATCGCGCCGCGGCAGGGCTTCGGGCTGACGGCCACGTCGCTCGAGCCGGTGAACGCCTCGACGCTGCCATGGACCAAGGACGTCAATCTGCGCCTCAACAAGGGCTTCAAGGTTGGCCGCACCGACCTGATGCTGTACGCGGACCTCCGCAATGTCCTGAACTTCAAGAACGTCACGTCGCTGTTCGCCGAAACCGGCGACGTGGTGAACGCGAAGCACCGGGAGCAGACGCTGTCGTCCGAGTTCCAGAACATGGTGAACGAGGCGAATCTGAACGGCGCGCTGCGGCCCGGCGACGCCATCGATCTGTCGGCGTGCGGGTCGTGGGCGCTTCCGGTCAACTGCGTGTTGCTGCGCCGCGCCGAAGCGCGGTTCGGCGACGGCAACGGGACGTACACGTTGGACGAGCAGACGGTGGCGCTGAACGCCTACTACGACTCGTTCAGCGGGCCCCAGTGGTTCCACGGCGCGCCGCGGCACATCCGCCTGGGCGTCGAGGTGAACTTCTAAGCAGTTGGTGACTGGCGGCGCCCCGGATGATCGGGGCGCCGCCCCGTCTCTTCACTACTCGAGGGATGATTATGCGTTCAACCTGGTTTAGTCGCGCGGCTAGGGGCTCGGTCGCCCTGGCGCTTCTCTCGGCCACTGCCGCCACCGCTCTGGCGGCCAAGCCCGGGCCGGAGCGGCCGGGTCGGCGGCGCGCCGCGAACCTGTTCGCGGTCACCAACGCGGTGCTCAACGTCAACCGCGTCTTCTGCGGCATCAACAACCTCGGCGAGCTGTGCGTCGACCCCACCAACTCCCCGGTGGTCGGCGGCGGCTTCTGGCCCAAGGGCACGCCCGACCAGTACATCTTCAACTCGGGCCTCCAGCTGGCCGGCGTCATCCCGTCGACCGCCGGCGGCGGCAAGCCCGCGTTCCCGTGGGCGGGCGACACCGTGGGCGCGTACTTCTTCGACGCCCGCGGCACCCAGGTGCAGGGCGACGCCGTCACGCTGGTCTACAACTCGCTCGACGCCGGTGACGCGGGGGCCTGGCCCAACGGCGCCAAGGTGCGGGACACGGCGATCTACAATTCGATCCTCATCGGCCGCGACAACATCTCGCAGCAGGATCTATGGACGCGGGCCTGGGACGGCAACCCGGCGTTCCTGTCCGGGCGCACCCACCCGGCGGGGATCATGGTCGAGGAGCGCGGGTTGGCCTGGAACTTCCCGACCGGCAACGAAGACATCATCTACTTCATCTTCACCTTTTACAACGTCACCGCGAGCACCTGCAGCGTGTACAGCGGCCTCCACCCCGCCATCCAGGCGGAGATCTGCGCGGTGGGCCAGAGCTTCCAGAGCCGCAACGAAGCCGTCTTCAACTTCAACATTCCCGACGGCGGCTATCCCATCGGCAACCTGTTCGCCGCCTTCTCGATGGATCCCGACGTCGGTGACGCGAGCTTCAACTACTCGACCGCCGTCCTGCCCTTCAGCATGGCCGTGGCGTACAAGTCCGACTTTCTCGAGCCCAACTGGTCGTTCCCGCCCGAGATCTTCGGCTCGCCGTTCGTGTCGTCGCCGGGGTTCGTGGGTGTGAAGTATCTCCGCTCACCCAAGATCGGCGGCGTCGAGGTGGGCTTGTCGATGTTCTCCAACACCCGGAACGCGGCCACCGGCTTCCCGGACCCCATCGGCGTGATCCAGCTGTATCGCTACCTGTCGGGCACGGTCAGCCCGGCCGCCGGGGACAACCCCTGCACGGTGAACCCGCTCACGCAGAAGATGTGCTTCCTCGACCAGACGGCGGCCGACACGCGGTTCTTCGAATCGTCCGGGCCGTTCACGCTGAACCCGGGGGAGTCGCAGACGATCGTGGTGGCCTACGTCCATGCGGCGCCTCTGCCCCAGGTGATCCCCTCGATCGGCGGCGATCTGAAGCCGGGCATTCCGGCGCCCGGTGACACGATCTTCAACGACCCCACCCGCATCCGCCTCCTCGAGCGGGCGTTCGGCTGGGTGAGTCAGGGCGACTCGAACGGCAACAACAGCATCGACCAGAACGAGGTGGTCACTGTCCCGCGCTCGCTCCTCAACAAGGCGCTGGTGGCGCAGGCGGTGTTCGACAAGAAGTTCCTGTTGCCGTTCGCGCCGGAAAGCCCGCGCTTCTTCCTCGTGCCGGGCGACAACAAGGTGACGGTGGTGTGGCAGCCAAGCGAGACGGAGACGATCAAGCCGGGCGGCGGCGATCCGTTCTACGCCGTGGCGAGCGCGCCCCTGAACCCCGACCTCACGGTCAACACGCTGTACAATCCGAACTTCGAGCAGTACGACGTGGAAGGGTATCGGATCTATCGGGGCCGCACCACGAGCCAGCTCGAGCTCATCGCGCAGTTCGATTACGCCGGGACCACGATCACCGACTTCACCGGCACCTTCGCCTACACGACCGACATCCACGGTCCCGGGCGGGTCGGGGGCGCCGACGGCATCGTGGCCTGCGCGCCGGAGCTCGGCGTGCAGGACGACTGCCCCGTGTTGTTCGCGACGGCGTTCCCCTTCACGACCAGCGAGGCGCACGACCTGGTTGGCAACGTGATCCAGGTCCCGGCCGGCGGTCGCGTCCAGCTCGCCAACGGCTCGGTGCTGATCGTGCGCAGCGACACCGCCGTTACGGGTGACGGCTCGGGCTACCCCGACCTCACCGACTCGGGCGTCGGGTTCGCGTTCGTCGACGCCAATGTGCAGAGCTCGTTCACCTATCACTATGCGGTCACGGCGTTCGACGTGAACTCGTTCATCTCGGGTCCGTCGTCGCTCGAGTCGCCGCGGGTGACGAAGTCGGTGACGCCGCGCAAGCTGGCGTCGAACGCCACCGCCGCCGTCCTGGTCCAGGGCGTGTACGGCGAGGGCACCAACCTGCTGACCACGACGGCGGACTATCCGGCTATTGACCCGGCGACTGGGACGTTCAACGGGAACATGCCGCCGGCCAACGACGGGCAGCTGCTGTTCACGTCGGCGATGGCGGAGGCGCTGCTGCCAGGGGACATCACGGTGCGGTACGACTCGATCGGCGCGGGCTTCACCGGCGGGATCGGCGTGGCGCCCAACCTGTACCTGACGATGTATGCGGGTACGGATACTGTGTTCAAGGTGATTCCGCTCGAGCAGCCGGCATTCAGCTCGACAGCGAACGTGACCTATAGCTTCGATCAACCGATCGCGCGCTACGACTCGGCGGCGGCGCGGCGCTTCGGCATCCAGTTCACCAAGGACGTCCGGATGCCGCTGTCGTTCCAGGCGACGACGGTGGGGACCGTGCGCACCTCGGCTGGCGTATCGCTGGGCGTGGGCCGGTTCGGCCTGCTGGCGGCGGCGACGCGCCAGACGTCGCGCTTCCTGGCGCACTCGCGCTGGTTCGACGCGGCGGGGAACGAGCCGCCCGATCCGACCATCGTGAACGCGCCCGATTCGGCGCACAACTCCGGGAAGCTCACGGGCGTGGGCCGCATCTGGGCACCCGCGGCATACCGTGACGCCAACATCAACGTGAACCTACGCGGCTACGGGTACGCCCAGACGGCGTGGTATCCGGCCGACTTCATCGTGACCTGGAACGCCGATTCGAGCCTCACGGTGCGCGATTCCACGCACCGGCTGACCCTGCCGTTCGCACCGAACGGCGGGAGCGGCTGGGGGTTCGTGAACCTGCGGGCACTGATCGCCGCGGGCGTGACAGCCGGCACAGGCGACGTCAGCACGGACGTGGATGACGGTGCCGGCACGCCCAGCATGACCGCGCTGACCTACCACCACATCTATGGGACGCAGCCGACCTGCTTCCCCGACTGGTGGGCGATCCCGTGCGCTCAGCTCGAGCGGAAGGCGCAGTACCAACCGCTCGACTTCAACTTCGACGGAGCGCAGGATGGGAGCGCGAGCGGCATCGGCCTGATGGTCAACGGCGAAGCGTTCATCATGGAGATGAGCGCCATACCGGCGGCCAACACGCGCTGGCACCTGCGGGCGGTGAGCGGCGTCATCGGTGCCACCTGCACGCCGGCCGTCCAGCCGGTCATGACAGACTGCTCGGGCTACACGTTCACCGGCCCGTCGGTGCGGCCGTCGCGCGCGCCGGGGCTCAAGTACCAGGTGACGGTGACCCAGCAGTACGCGGTGGACAGCTCGGTGGCGGGCGACCTCTCGAACGTCCACACCGTGCCCGATCCGTACTACGTGACGAACCCGCTCGAGATCACGCCGAACACGAAGATTCTCAAGTTCGTGAACCTGCCCAACCGAGCCATCGTGCGGATCTACACGGTGTCCGGCGTCCTGGTGCAGGTGCTCACGCTCAACGACGTGACGGGCGGTGGTGAGCTGACCTGGAACCTGCGGAACCGCAACAACCAGTTCGTGGCGTCCGGCGTGTACTTCTATCACGTCGAGGGCCCGGACGGGAAGACGAAGGTCGGGCGGTTCACCGTCGTCAACTTCGCGCAGTAAGGGAGGACGCCATGAAGCATACGTTCACTCGCGGATTCTGGGCGATCGCGCTCACGGCGGCGTTCACGGCTCCCGCCGCTGCGCAGGTGGTCGACCGGTCCGACAACACGGCCTACGGCACCAGCTCGGCGGAGTTCCTGCTCCTCGGGGCGGGCGCCCGCGGCACGGCGCTGGGCGGCTCCTTCGCCGCCCTCGCCACCGACGTCACGGCGCTGTACTACAATCCGGCGGGGCTCGCCCAGCTCGCCCGGCCCGGCGTCATGGTGTCGACCCTGACCTACATCGCCGACACGCGGTACACCTGGGCCGGCATGGCCTATCCGATGGGCGGTGGCTCCAGCGCGCTCGGCATCAGCGTCGGCTCGTTCGGCTTCTCGGAGCAGCCGGTGTACGACATCGAGAACCCCGACGGCGACGGCCGCGTGTACTCCGTGAACGAGACGTTCATCTCGGGCACTTACGGCAAGAATTTCTCCGACCGGTTCTCGGCCGGCGCGTCGCTGAAGTTCATCAGCGACAAGCTCGGCTCGACGTCGGCGAGCGCGTTTGCGTTCGACTTGGGCACGAATTTCCACGCGATGATCGGGCAGCGGCCGATTCGCGCCGCATTCGTGATCCAGAACCTCGGCTCCACCCTGCAGCACCAGGGCCCCGGTGTGGAGATCGGCGTCGTGCCGGAGCCGCCCCTCGGGACGGTGCCGGTGCCGCGCGAGCCGCAGCCGGCGAGCTTCCGCACCAAGGAGTTCGGCCTCCCGGTGATGTTCCGCGTCAGCGTCTCGCTGGATGTGCTGACGCAGGGCACGAACCGGGTGACGGTGCTGTCGGAGTTCACGCAGCCCAACAACACCAAGCCGGGCGCGAGCGCCGGCCTCGAGTGGGCCGGGCAGAACCTCGGCAACTCGGGCTTCTCGCTGGCCGCGCGCGGCAGCTACACGATCCAACCCGACAACGAGTTCGCCGTAGGCACGGGCGCCGGGTTCGCCTCGAAGGAATCGAGCGGCAGCTTCACCAGTGATGGCCTCGCCCTGGGCGGCGGCATCGGCTACGGCAAGGGCAACCTGAAGTTCGGCTTCGACTATGCCTGGCGGAACCTCGGGCCTCTGGGCTCGACGAACTTCTTCAGCTTCAGCTTGGGGTGGTAGCAGGAGGCGTAGCAGGTAGCGTGTTGCGGACGTTGCTGTTCAGTGTGGCGCTCACGGCGCAGACCCCGGCGGAGGGCGCGAGCCTCGAGCTCGCCGCGGTGCGGTTCTACCGCCCCGCCGGTGCGCAGACGGTCGTGGACGCGTTCTGTCAGGTCCCGTTCGCGTTGCTCGACCCCCTCCCGCGCGGAGCAGGCGGAACAGGAGGGGGAGGGGGCACGGGGGGGGGAGGCGCCGCCTACCGATTCTCGGTCACGGTGCGCGACACCGCTGGGCTGGAGTTGCTGGCGCAGTCGTGGACCCAGACGGTTCCGATGCGCCTGTTGCGCGTGGCCCGCGGCTCGGCGGTGGAGCATTTCAGCTTCGCCGCCCGCCCGGGCCGGTACGCGATCGACGTCGCCGTGACGGACTCGGCGACGGGACGGGTCACGCGGGAGCGCGGCGAGATCCAGGCGTACGCCGCGCTCCCCGCCCCGGCCGCCTCCGATCTGCTGCTCGCGACCAACATGCGGCAGGCGGGAGCGACGGACCCCGGGCCGAGTGCCGGGGAGATCCGCAAGGGGACGCTGGTGCTCCAGGCATCCGGCCGGCCGGTGCTGACGCCGCAGCAGGCGCGGCTGGGTTACTACCTGGAGCTGTACCCCCAGCGGGCGGAGACGATGACCGTCGCGGTGCGCGTGCGGGCGGCGACGGGTGCTCCGCCGTCGCCTCCGCTCGTGACGACGCCGGGCGAGCGGATCCCGGTGGCCGCGGGCGGCGGGGTCACGCGCGGGATGGTCGATCTGGCGGGGCTGCCGCCCGGCGACTACCGGCTCGAGGTGGTGGCAAGTGGGCCGGGTGACTCGGTGCTGCGGGTGGCGGCGTTCCGGATGGCCGGCTTCGAGACGGAAGCGGCGATCGCGGAGGTCGTGCCGATCCGGGATGTGTTCGCGGGCATGACCGAAGCGCAGCTGGACACGCTGTACTTGCCGCTGATGTACCTGATGACGTCGGACGAGCAGGGCCTGTACCCCGGGCTCACGCTGGAGGGCAAGCGCAGCTGGATCCGGCAGTTCTGGCAGAAGCGGGACCCGACGGCGGGGACGCCCGGGAACGAGGCGCAGGACGATTTCTACCGGCGCATCGCCGAGGCGAATCGGCGCTTCCGCGAGGGGGGCGCGGCAGAGATCCCGGGGTGGCGGACCGACCGGGGCCGGATCTTCATCCGGTACGGGCCGGCCGACGAAGTGCTGAGCCGGCCGCAGGCCGGCAGCACGCGGCCGTACGAGGTCTGGAAGTACACGCGGGGGCGGGCGCTGAAGTACGTGTTCCTGGACCAGACGCTGTTCGGGAACTACGCCCTCATCTGGACGGACGATCGCCGGGAGCCCAGCCGGCCGAACTGGCAGGAGCTGCTGGGACCGGAAGCAGTCATCGAGGTCGAGCGGTTCTGATCACGGCAGGAGACCCTCAAGCGAGGTTTGTATGACGCGACGGATCTACGGATTGTTGGGCGCGGCGGCCATCGCGGCGTTCGGGGCGGCATGTAAGGAGGACCCCCTCGCCGACACGGGCGGGACCCTGACCCGGCTCGACCTCGAGTACGCGTATCGCGAAGTGATCATCGGCGACTCGGTGCGGACGTTCGTGATCGAGCGCGACGCGCTGAACACGCCGCTGCCGCCGACCGCCACGGTCCGCTCTTGCAACGCGGCCGTAGCGACGGTGACCCCGGTGAGCGACACCCCGTTGCAACGGACCGGATTCTTCGTTAAGGCTTTGACGTTCGGGGCGACCTGCGTGGTCGCGGAGGCCGGGGCCTTGGCCGACACGATGCAGGTCTCGACGTTCCCGGCCAGCATCGCCATCACCGCAGGCCCCGACAGCATCCAGTCGGGCGCGGTGACCATGTTCGGGTACCAGTACCGCGACCGCACGGGTAATGCGGTCACCGGGGTGCCGGCGCCCACATTCTCGACCAGCGACACCCTCATCGGGAAGGCCCTCCCAGCCCCGGTCGGCTCGATCACCGGGCGTACGCCGGGCCTCTTTACGCTCACCGTGACGGGGACGGGCAGCCCGCCGGGCGGCGTCGTAGCGAGCAAGGGTGTGACCGTGATTCCGGGCACGTTCACCGGCACGATTTCGCCGGGGTCGGGCGGCTCCGCCGACCGGATTACGTTTACGCGTGCCGCGGGCGGACCCGCGTTCGATAACGACACGCAGATCGCCTTCGGTACGGGATTCACACTCACCTCGTTTACCGATCAAGTGCGGGTGACGGCGGACGCGATCGACGCCGCGGCGCCGGTTGCAGCCGCGACGGGCTCGATTCCGTTCGTGCTCACGAACATCGGGCCCAACCAGGTCGCGCTCGCGGGGACGTTCACGATCAGCCGCACCGACCTGGCCGATCCGTACGACGCGGTGAACGACGATCCCAGCACCGCGCCGGACATTGCAGTCAACGGTGCCTACTTCATTGTCATGTCCGGCACATGCCCCGGCGGCGTCGGCATCGACTGCGACGACTTCTTCACGATCACCAACAACCTGACCCGGCCCGACACCATCAGCGTGAACGTTCAGTGGGTCGGTGCACCGTCGAGCGGCGCGGACATCGATGTCCTTTGGTGCAACGCGGCGTGCTCGGCAATCGTCGGCAACTTTGACGGCGCGACTGTGGCCAACCCCGAGGCGAGCACGGTCATCATCCCCGCCAGCACTACGTGGCGGCTGTGGATCAATCTGTTCGATCCGCACGGCACCACGCACAGCCTGGCGCGTGTGCGGGTAACCGGCAAAGGCTGAGCCCTAGAGCCCTAGGATGTGCGAGCGCCCGGCGGACCATCGCCGGGCGCTCGTCGTGAGGAGCACGATGGCGCCCCACACCGCCGTTCCCACCGCCACGTGCGCCGCCTGGAGTGCGCTGGGCAGTCCGAGCAGCACGGTGGCGGCGCCGACCGCCACTTGCAGCGCCACCAGGGCCACCACGCCCCACGCCCC
>DASYQX010000009.1:0-32308 GCA_036004985.1 Gemmatimonadales bacterium | reverse complement strand
GTGTAGACCGTGACGCCGAGGTCGAGGCCCCATCCCGGCTTGCTGACCACAGCGCCGTTGAGGGCCAGCTCGATCCCGGTGTTGGATAGGCTGCCGACGTTCGCGATCTGGTTCTGGGGGAAGCCCAGCGAAGAAATCTGGCGCACCGAATACAGCGCGTCGGTGGTGAGGCGGTGGTACCAGGTGGCCTCCAGCGTCAGGCGGTTATTGAGCAGCGCGGCGTCGAAGCCCAGCTCCGCCTCGCGGGTGCGTTCGGGGCCGACGAGGGTGTCGCCGACGCTCCCCGGTTCAAAGCCCGGCAGCCCGCTCGAGGTGGCCGCCCTCCAACTGCGCACCGCGTCGAACGCGCCGGGCGCCCGACCCGACCAGCCGAGGGCGCCGCGCAGCTTCACTTCCCCCCAGCCCGCGGGCCAGAACGGCTCATCCGAGATGACGTACGATCCGCTGACCTTGGGATACGCCTGCAGGCCGAGCGCCCGTCCGAACGCGCTGTTGCCGTCGACCCGCAAGCCGCCGGTGAGGAAATAGCGGTCGCGAAACTTGAAGATGTTCTGAAAGAAGAACCCGGCGTTGATCACGCGCAGACGCGCCTCGCTGGCGACGAACAGGGCCGCGTTGCTCACGACCGGCAGGCCCGGACCGGGGAAGCCTTCGCCGTAGGCGCTGGTGCGCGCCTCTTCCGAGGTGATCGCCTGGCCCCCGACCGAGAACGTCGAGGCAAAATCGGGCGACATCCGAAAGTCCATGTTTGCGACGTAGTCCGCGGTCAGCAGCGAGTAACGGACCTGCTCATCGAGGAGAATGCCCTGAGGGGCGGCTACGAACCCGAAGGGCCGCAGGTTGCGGTTTTCCTGTTGGGCGAGATCGTACCCCAGCGTGAAGCGGTTCGAGAACCAGGGCAGCGGCGTATAGGTGACGGTAGCGCCCGTAATGAGGCGCCGGATGCCCGTCGTGATCGACTGATTGAGGAGCGAGTCGATGACGACGGGATCGCTCGACGAGCGGTAGTTCCGCTCGGCGCGGTACACATTGAGCACCAGCCCATGCGCATTGTTCCCTGCCGGCGTGTTGGAGATGTCGGTGTTGGAGTACACGGTGTTCCAATCGAGCCGCAGGTTGTCGGACAGGCTCACACCGAAATTGCCCCGGGTCGAGAGCTTGGCTTCGTTATCGAGGGGCAGCACACCGTCGTTATTCTCGGACGTAGCGGAGAGGAAGTACTGGATTGCCCTTCCCGCGATCGTGCCGCCCGACACCGAGCCGCTGAAGCGTTGCCGGTACCCGTTACGGATCCAGGAACAGCCGGCCGCCGGGACGTCGTGGCATTGACCCTGGACGTCCCCCGCCGGACGGAGATTGAGGTAGGGCACGGAGTCGGTCCCGAACGGGCGCAGCTGGGCGAAGCCCTGCCCGGTTTCGAACGACCAGCGCGGCGCGCCGCTCGAGCCGCGCTTCGTGAAGATCTGAATCACGCCGGCCGCGGCCTCGGTGCCGTACAGCGTGCTCGCCGCCGATCCCTTGATGATCTCGACGCGGTCGACGTCGGCGGTGTTGACGTCGTTGAGCGGGCTGGCCTGGTAGTTGGCACCGCGGAAGCCGTTCGAGTCGTCGAACGGCGGCCGGTTGCGCCGGTATCCTTCACTGCGGACGCGGACCCCGTCGACGTAGACGATCGGCTGGTTGCTCTGGCTGACGCTGACCGCGCCGCGGAGCCGGATCTGCGCACCCTCGCCAGCCATCCCACTCGTCTGCATCACGGTCAGGCCGGGGGCGCGCGCCTGCAGCAGCTGGTCCATGTTCGCCGGCGGGTCCTTCACCTGCGCGACATTGACCTGCGCGATCGAGCTCCCGACTTCGCGCACGCGCGCCTGTCCCGCCGTGCCGGTGACGACGACGGCGTCGAGCTGGAGCACGCTGGGCGTGAGCGCCACGTCGGCCGGCGTCGTCTGATCGGCCGTCACCGCGACCATCAGGTTGACGACCTTGAAGCCGATGGCGAGGACGCGGATCTGGCGTGTCCCGGTGGGGACGTTGAGCAGGGTGAAGCGGCCGTCGTTCCCCGTGCGGGTGCCGATGTTCGTACCGCCGATCGTGACCTCGGCGCCGGCGATCGGCTCGCCGGTCACCGCGGCCTTGACCGTGCCCTCCACCGTGCCCGTTTGGGCGCGCAGCGGAAGCGCGGCGAGGGTGAGGCCCAAGGTGATGGCGACCGCCGCCAGGACACCCGACGTCCTGGGGCGCCAGTACGACGTGAGAGGCGGCATCGGGCCCGTTCCTGATGTGTGTTTCGTTGGAAATGTCACCGGCGGGAACCGGTGTCAAGGAGTGCGCCCGGGAGGATTCGAACCTCCGACCAACAGCTTAGAAGGCTGCTGCTCTATCCACCTGAGCTACGGGCGCGACACGACCCAGTCGCTAAGGCGCTAAGACACCAAGGGGAGCAAATCGGGGCGGCGGGATTCGAACCCGCGGCCTCCTGGTCCCAAACCAGGCGCGCTACCGGGCTGCGCCACACCCCGAGCAGGCTAGACGCGTAGACGCACAGACGCGTAGACGCAGAGGAAAAGCTATGAACCCGCCGCCAAAAAGCCACTTTCAGCACTGCAACGCCCTAAAAAGAAGATCGCCGAGCCACCCGGCCGGATGGATCGGCGATCGCGTGCCGATGGAGCAGGCTCAGTTGCTGGTTACGTTCGCCTTGCGGTCCGACATCATCGGTGGCGGGAGCTGGCCGGCCTTCTGCATCCACCCTTCCCGCGGGTTCACCTCAACCCAGTACAGCAGACGCGTGGTGCAACACGTCTCACAGGTCCCCGTGAGCATGTACACGCCCCACTCGCTCGTGAACGACGCCACTCTGCTCGGCCAAATCCAATAGGGACGGATCGCACGGCAGGTGAGGCAGTGCGCGTCAACGACGTCCGGCCAGTCGCCACGCCACAGCTCCGCCGCACGGGACTGCAGCTTTTCGTGTAAGGGGTACGTCTCTAGGAACTCTCTGACGCTCGTCGTCATTATAGCCTCCAGCTGTTGCGGCGAAGCTACGGCGTTTCCGCCACAACGTCAACAGGAGAATCGAAATCTCATACGACTCGGCGTACCAGGACCTCAATTAGGGCCCGAAACGCGCGCCCGCGGTGCGAGACCCGGTGCTTGGCGGGCGGGGGGGCCTCGCCGAACGTCATCTGGAGCTCGGGCGAATAGAAGAGCGGATCATATCCGAATCCCCCGGTCCCGCGCGGCGCCGTCAGGATCACCCCGTCGCAGGTGGCCTCGACGATCTCGGGCACGGCGCTCGGCACGGCCAAGAAGGCGACCACGCAGCGGTACCGCGCCGTGCGGCGCGCCTCCGGAACGTCGGCGAGCTGCTCGAGCAGCAGCGCGTTGTTCGCCGCATCGAGATCGGGCCGGTCGCTCGCCCAACGCGCCGAGCGGACCCCCGGCGCGCTGCTCAGCGCCTCGACCTCGAGGCCCGAGTCGTCGGCGACGGTGGGCAGGCCGCTGCGGGTCGCGAAGTAACGGGCCTTGGCGACGGCATTCTCGACGTAACTGGTGCCGCGCTCCAGGTCGGCCTCTTCCGGCAGCGGCTCGAGGAGGAGATCGGCGGGGAACGCGAGCTGGAACGGCAAGCCCGCGAACAGGTCGTGGATCTCCCGCGTCTTCCCGGCGCTGCGCGTCGCGACGAGCAGCTTCACCGGCGCAGGCGCTCGATGAGTCCCGTCGTGGAGCGGCCCGGCACGAGGGGGACGCGCACCACCCGCCCGCCCCACCCCTCCACCTCGTCGGCCCCGACGATCGCGTCACGCGCGTAGTCGGCACCCTTCGCGAGGACGTCGGGCCGAAGCCGCCGGATCAAGGCGAGCGGGGTGTCGTCGTCGAACAACACGACGCAGTCGACGGCCGCGAGGGCGGCGACGAGGCGCGCGCGCTCCGCTTCCGGGACGAGCGGCCGTTGGGGAGAGGGGGGAGGTCCCTTGCCGAGCCGCCGGACCGACGCATCGCTGTTGATGGCGACGATGAGCGCGTCCCCTTCGCCGCGCGCCGTCTCGAGCAGGGCGATGTGGCCGGCGTGCAAGAGATCGAAGACGCCGTTCGTGAACACAATCCGGCCGCGCTGCGCGGCGCGCCAAGCGGCCGCGGCCTCCGGCGCGCGGATCTTCGGAGCGGTGTTCAGAGCGGCTGGGTGACCCGGGGATTCAGGTGGAAGGTGTGATGGAACAGCGGCAGGGACACGGCGTCGCCGTACCGGGTTTCAATCACGATCTCTCGCGGCACCGCTGTCCGTCGGATGACGAGATTGGCGCCGGCGGCCTCGGGGAGGCCGATGTCCTGAACCGCCAGCTGCACCCGCCGCCGGATGGTGCCGTCGTCGACCGCCGCGGCGAGGCGCGCCTGCGTCTCCATCTCGTCCACCAGCCGGTAGTACCGGAAGTACACCTCGCCGATGTTGACGCCGTAGTAGAGCGCGGCGACGAAAATCAGCAAGGAGAAGAGACAGCCCGTCGAGCTTGCGCCGCGACGCGTCACCACTGCGATTGCGCCCCGTCCACAATGTCATTGACGAGCTTCTGGAGGGCGAGCTTGCGCCCCTGGGCGTCCTGCGGGGGGTCGTACTCGCCTTCGACCACGAGCCCTTGCTTCTGCCAGACGGTTTTGCTTTCGCGCTGATTCACGATTTCGACGTCCACCGTCAGCTGGACCTTGCGCCGCGTGACGTTCAGGCGCCCCTGGCCCGGCTGGACCGCGACCGGCAAGTCGGGCTCGTAGCGCACCACGCGCCCACGCACCACCGCATCCGCACTCGCTTCGCCCGCGACCCGCAGACCGAGCCGGCTCTCGAGGGCCTCGCGCACGGCCTCGCTCACTTCCTGGGTGAGGGCGGGTTCGGGGGTGTCGTTCTCGAACGGCAGGATCGCGACCGTCTTGACGTCGGGCAGCCCGCCGCCGGCGAAGCCGTACAGGCAGGCCGCGAGCCACAGGCCGGACGCGCTAACGGCGACTGCGCCACAACGCCGGCGGGATGACCGCCGCCGTATCCACTCCCACGACCGTGAGCTCAAACCGGGCCGAAGCCTCCGGGAAATCGACGCGCGCGGCCGCCGGCCGCTGCTGGGCGCCGAACTGCGTGCGGCTCCGCGCCACCACCCGTCCATCGCGCCGCCACTCCGCCTCGAGCAACCGTTCCTTACCGTCGGTGGCGACATAGTCCAGCGTGTCGTCCCGTTGCGCGAACCGCCACACGGCGCGGCGCACGTCGCCGGCGACCTGCGCCAGACCGGACACCGCCGCGCCGTCCGCGGGCGGCTGGACCATGCCGAGCGACGCCCACAGCATCGGGATCGCCGGAACGAGCGACCGGAAGTTCTTCTCCGGGTCCGCCCACGCGACCGTATCGCCGATCACGACCGCCGCGCCGCTGCCGAGGCCAAACGGGCCCGCGTAATCGAACCGCAGCGAATCGGGCGGCGCGACGCGCGCACTCCCCCGCCCCGCGTATCGCACCCGGCCGTCCTGGTAGCGCCACCGGAACCGGATGACGGTCGGCGTGGCGGGCAACGTCCTGCGGCTCCACTCCGCGGCGCTGTCGCGGCTCGCCGGTACGAGTGCTACGGGAACGAGCGGCGCCGGGGGCCGCGGGCAGGCCGCGAGCAAGGCACAGGCGCCAATGTAGGAAAGGGTGCGGAGCCGGTCAAGCAGAAAGCATTGACGGCTCAATAGTTAAACCCGAAGAAGAAGTCGACGAACTTGGTCCCGTGGCTGCTTTGCGGGAGGCCGTAGAAGCCCACGTCGCCCGAGTGGAAGCGGTAGCCGAGATCCAGCCGCAACACCAGGGGCGGCCCGATCGGCATCCGGAGCCCGAGCCCGCTCGAGCCGAGCACGCCGCGCCGCGTGCTGGCCTCCGTCCACGCGCGGCCGTAGTCGAGGAACAAGGCGCCCTGCACGCCCGGGAAGCGCGCAGCGCCGAACGGAAAGCCGATGGTCAGAAAGTCCGTGATCGGGAAGCGGTACTCCGCATTGAAGAGCCAGGCGCGGGTCCCGGCCACGTACCCATAGCGCGGGTAGCCGCGCAGTCCCCACGAGCCGCCGATATTGATGCGCCGCGGTCGCTCGCCTCCGGACGCGTATCCCTGGAGCCGCACGGCGAGGGCGCTGCGCAGGGACGCGCGCAGGTACTTGCGGATGTCGGCCGAGACCAGCCACGAATCGAAGCGGCCATGGCTCAAGTCGTTCACGAGCCCGGCGGTGAGATTGTAGCGCTCGCCGTCGATCGGGCCGGTGGCGAGCCACAGGGTGTTGTCCTTCACGTAGCTGACGTAGTTGGACGCGAGCCACCCCACCCGGCGCAGCTCGTCGACGCCTTCCGTCAGCAGGTCGAACCGGTCCGAGCGCTCCAGCCGATACTCGGCGACGAGGCGGCGGAACCGTGTGAAGGGGTAGCGCAGCTGCGCAATGGCGCCGTACGACGTTTCCTCGAACAGCGAATTGAAGTCTCCTTCGTAGAACAGGCCCCGCTGGCGGAAGGCCCCGACTCCCCAGTTCACGCGCCGGGACTGGTTGAGGTAGAACACCGTCCCGTTGATGTTGTCGACGAGGTTGCCGAGTCCGCTCCCCTGGAAGGACGACACGCCGACGAACACGACGTGATCAGAGAGCAAGTCGCTGAACAGGAACACGGCGCCCTGCGCCGACCCGAGGCCCGGGGCCACGACAGCGTCCCCGGCGGCGAAGTCGAGGGTGAACTTCTTCTCGTAGGGCGCCGCGTCGGCGCGGGCATACTGCGGGTGGGTCAGCTCGCCCCACGCCCATGCCGCCGGCGGGGGATCGGCCGCGAGCGCGAACGCGCTCGTGGTATCGGCGAGCGGCTGGGCGAAGTAGATGTGGAAGCTCAAGTCGGCGAAGCCGCCGAACAGGATCCCGTTCCGCTCCGGCACCCACTGCGGGTCGAAGGCGCCGTTCAACGTATTGGTCTCGCGCCGCCCGACGCCGCTCGAGTCGATCGAGTAGACCTGGAACGTGCCGTCGCGGTCGCTCGCGAAGTAGATCCGTCCCGTCGCGGCCGACCAGCGGGGACCTTCGTCTCGCCAGTCTCCGTAGGTGAGGTAGCGCACGCCGCCGGTCGCCAGATCGAGCGTGAAGAGATTGCGCGCGCCGCCGGGGCCGAACGGCGTGCGGTCGGACGAGAACACGACGCTCCGACCGTCCGGGCTGACGGTCGGGTCCACGTCTTCGTAACGATCTGACGTCAGCCGCTCGAGGCGCGCGTCGGCAAGCCAGAGGCGGTAGAGGTCCGAATAGCCCGAGACCGACAGCCCGCTGAAGACGACGCTGCGCCCGTCGGGCGCCCACGCGGGCGACAGGATCGACACGAGCTCCGGGAACTGAAAGCGCCCCACGACGTCGCCGCGCGCCAGGCTCCAGAGAAACAGGGCGTCACGCTCGGCGTACTTGCTGCTGAAGGCGACGATGCCGTCCGCGTTCACATCGAGCCGCGACTCGAAAAAGTGGAAGGATTCGAACTGCTCGGTCCGCTCCCCCTTGACCACGGCGCGCTTCCGGTCGCCGTCGAACGCTTGGGCGTAGATCGTGGCGTAGCCGTTGGCCGGCGAGAAGAACAGGAATCCCGGCGTGGTATCGCCGGGCACGCGATAGGCGGCGGGCTTGATGGCCAAGTCCGTGAGCCGGCGTGCGGTGATGGCGAGGGGCCGCTGCGCGTTGACCGCCGGGTAGTAGCGCTGCCGCATCCAGTACTGCCACTCGTCCGACAGCCGATCGAGCGACAGGCCGTACACGCCGGTCATCGCCTCGTCGAACGTGCCGTACTTCCACAGGTCGCCGTACAGCTCCAGGATGCGCCATTCGCCGTAGCGCTGGGCGAGAAACCGGTGGATGCTCCCGCCGACCGGATAGACGAGGCCGCCGTATGCGTAGGTCAGGTCGCGCAGCGAGGGCAGCTGCCCCGTGACGGTCATGTCACGGAGCACCATCTCGTCCCGGGTGTCCTCGCCGCTCGAGAAGTACTCGGCGAGCCCTTCCGTCCACCACAGCGGCAGCCCCGCCTGCCGGATGCGGGGGTAGCGGTCGAACACCGCGGCGGCCAGGCTGAGCTGGAAGACGTGGACCAGCTCGTGGCGCAGCGTGTGCCGGAACTCGCTGTAGCTCCCGCGGAACGGCAGGGCGACGCGGCGCTTCAAGAACTCCGTGACGCCCAGCAACCCTTCCGGGGGGATGAAGGGCAGGATGTTCGTCTGCTCGAAGTCGGTGTGGGACGCATACACGATCAAGGGAATGCGTCGGGTCACCGCGTGGGTGAACCGGCGTTCCAGCGAGTCGTAACTCGCTTCCGCGTATGCGAGGGCGACGCGCCCCAGCTCTTCCTCTTCGGGATAGTAGTACAGGTCTACGTGCTCCCCGCGGAGCACCCGCCAGTCGAAGCGCCGGTACTGGATCTTGTTCTGGCCGAAATAGCCGAATTGCGCGGAGAGGGGTGCGGGGAGAGTCACGGCCATCCCGAGAACACAGGCTAAAGCCTGTGCCCAGCACAACACTGCCGTTAACGGCAGTGGACTCACGGGCCCACGCTTCAGCGTGGGAAGCCTCACCGGTGGACACTCCGGATGCGGTCACCCATGGCGATCGCGTCGAGCACGGCCCCGCCGGAGACGACGCGCCCGAAGACGGTGTAGACGCCGTCGAGGTGCGGCTGGGGCGAGTGTGTGATGAAGTACTGGCTGCCCCCGGTGTCGGGGCCCGAGAGCGCCATACCCATCGTCCCCACCTCGTAGCGCACCGGGTTCACCTCGTCGCGCAGCACAAAACCGGCTCCCGGGCCGCCCCACCCGTCGCCGCGGGGATCGCCGTCCTGCACCACGAAGTTGGGGACGACGCGGTGCCAGCGCGTGCCGTCGAAGAAGCGCCGTTCCACGAGCCCGAGAAACGCCGCCACCGTCAGCGGCGCCTCCGCCGGCAACAGCTCGACGACCAGCACGCCGCGGTCCGTCTCGATCGTGATCCGCGGATTGGCCTGGCCGGTGAGCGCGGGGGCGAGCCAGCGCCGGGCGACGTCGCGGTAGTCGGCCGGCGCGCGGCCGGTGGCGATCGGCAGGGCGAGCCCCCACGCGTCGCGCGCGTCGCGGAGTGTGTCGGCGGCGAGTCGGCGGACGAGGTAGTCGTCGGGCCGCGGCACGGCGGCGACGAACCGGGTCGCGACACGCAACCGTCCCGTCGGGCTCGCGCCGGCGATCGCCCCCAGGGCGCCAACCGCCGACAAGCGAGCGTCGTTGAAGGGGTCGCCCTCCGCCCGCCGGTAGGCCTCGACGAGGAGATCGACGTCCTGCGGATCGGGCTGGCGGCCCAGGAGCTCGGCGGCGACGCTGCGGACGGCGGGGTCGGTGTGGGTGAGGAGGCGGCGCGCGCGCGCGCGCAGCCCGCTGTCGGGCGCGGGGACGATCCGCTGCAGCGCCTGCAGCGCCTGCGCGACCACGCGGCCGTCGGCGTCGGCCAGCTGGGCCTCGAGCGGCGTGCGCGCGCGCGCCGCGCCGAACGCCTCGGCGGCGACGCTGCGCCACCGCCAGTCGGCGTCGTCCAGGAGGGCGGAGGCCGCCCGGATTCCGGCGGCGCTGTCGGCCTGCGCGAGCGCGATGAAGGCTTGCCGCCGGAGGGCGAACACGCTGCTCGCCAGGCGGGGTTGAAGCGCCTGCACGGCTGCCCCGCCCCGCAGCACGCCCAGCGTGGTCTCGGCCTGCACGGCGACGCCGATGTCCTGGTCGGCCACGAGTGGAACGACGGCCGGCGCCAGCGCCGAATCGCGGAACGACCCGATGGCGCGCAGCGCATTGACCTGCACCTTGGGGTTCGCATCCGCGAGCAAGGGGCGGAGCCGGTCCACGACGGAGCGCGCGTCGATCTGGGCGCTGTCGAGCAACGTCCGCGTGATCCGGGTGGCCGCGATGGCGCGCACGGTCGGCTCGCGGTCGCTGAGCGCGGCGACGAGCCGCGCGGCCCCGCGCGGCGCCCGCAGCCGCGCCAGGGAATAGAGTGCGCGCGAGCGGGTGCTGATATCGGGGTCGTCGGCGAACGCCACCAGCTGGGCCACGGGCGCGCGCGGGCCGAGCCGCCACGCCTCCTGCAGGGCCGCGCCCACGACGGGGGGGGGAGGCGTGGCCGACCCCGGGGAGCCGGTGGCGATGATCTCGACGAGGGCACGCGCGCCTTCCTCGACCCCAATCTTCGCGATCGCCGTCACGGCCTCGAGCTCGGGCGGCCCCTGGTCGGCGGGCGCCGTCGCGCGCACCGTCTGAAGTAACCCTGGAAGTGCGCGCGCGTCCTTCAACAGTCCCAGCCCGAACGCCGCGGCAGCGCGCACCGCCGGGGTCGTGTCGGCCAAGACGGGCACGAGCAGATCGACGGCGGCACGATCACCGATCCGGCCCGCGGCGAGGGCCGCCTGACGTCGCACCGCGGGGTTCGGGTTGGCGAGGGCGTCGCGGAACACCGCGGCGTCGAGCCGCCGGGCGTCGGCCGCGGCGAGCAAGGCCGCCAGCTGGCCGACGAGCGTTTCGTCGGTAGACGGCTGCTGGGCCCGCGCCGCCCCGGGGACGGGCGGGAGCGCGACGGCGAGCAGCAGGAGGAGGCCGGCCCTACAGACGGACGGGATCGGGCGAGGGCTCGAGCAGGTCACACACGTGCTCCGGAATGCGCGACAGGGTGTGTTGTGCGTTGAGCGCGATGAGCGACGTTTCCGCCGTGGCGAGGAGCTCGCCCGTCTCCGCTCGGTCGACCGCGTAGCCGAAGGTGACGCGCCGCGAGGCGAGGTCGCGGACCCAGCACCGCACCCGCAGCAGGTCGTCGTACCGGGCCGGTTGCCGGTAGCGGATGCGCGCGTCTGTCACGGCGAGATAGACGCCCTGCCCCTCCAGCTCTTTGTAGGACACCCCCCGCTCGCGCATGTGTTCCGTGCGCGCCATGTCCAGCCAGATGAAATAGTTCGCGTGGTACACGAACCCCATCTGGTCCGTCTCGGAGTAATTGACGCGGTGCTGGACCGCGCTGATCACGCCGGGCGCCAGCCTATTCGCCGTAGGGGATCCAGATGTTCTTGACTTCCGAGGCGCGGCGCAGGAACTCGCGCCCTTCGCCCTGACGCGGGTCGAGCCAATCGCGGGCCTGCGTGACGACCCAGGTGCGCTTCATGTTGGACGCCGCGGCGAACTCGACGGCCTTTGCCCCCCCCGCCCCGCCGACGTACCACACCCCGTCCACGTCGTCGTGCTCGGCGAGCACCTTGGCCAGCGCATCCTTGCCGCCCGTCACGACGTTCACGACGCCTGGGGGGACGTCGGAGGTCTCGAGCACCGTGTAGAACTCGGTCGCGGCCAGCGGGCGCGCCTCGGAGGGAATCGCGATCACGGTGTTTCCCGCGGCGATCGTCGGAGCGACGAGCGACACGAAGCCCAAGAGCGGGAACTCCTCGGGCGCGAGGAGCCCGAAAACCCCGACGGGCTCGTTCATCGCCAACGTCACGCCGCGGATCGGCGTATGGTGCACCGCGCCGTCCCACTTGTCAGCCCAGGCGGCGTACGTAAACAGGCGGGCGATGGCCGCCTCGACCTCGCGCCGCGCCGTGTCCGGACCACCGCCCGTCAATGCATCAATCCGGGCGACGTACTCGTCGGTGCGGATGGCGAGATTCTCGGCGACGTAGTACAGCACCTGCGCGCGGTTGTGACCGCTCGCGCGGCCCCACGCCGACGCCGCGTGCGCCGCTTCCACGGCGTTCCGGATGTCCTTGCGGTTGCCTTCCGCCACCTCGCCGAGGATGCGCCCGTCCGGCCCCGCGATGCGACGCGCATACCCTTGGTCGGGGCGGCATTGCTGGCCGCCGATGAACAACTTGTACGTACGGTCAATTGGAGGCAGCGGTGATTCGGGAATCGGGACACGGGAAACGGGAATCGCTGGAGTGGAGACGTTTCCCGTGTCCCGTTTCACGTCTCCCGTTTCTTCCCAACCAGGCTTCAAGTATTCGTACATCCCCTCCCGTCCACCCTCGCGCCCGAACCCCGACTCCCGGTACCCGCCGAACCCGGATGCGGCGTCGAAGAGATTGGTGCAGTTCACCCACACCACGCCGGCCTTGAGTTTGGGCGCCACGTCGAGGGCGAGGTTGATGTTCTCTGTCCACACGCTCGCGGCAAGGCCGTACGGCGTGTTGTTCGCCAACGCCACGGCCTCGGCGGGCGTGCGGAACGTCATCGATACGAGCACCGGCCCGAAGATCTCGACCTGCGCGATCGTCGCGGCGGGGGAGACCTCGGTGAACAGCGTGGGCGGGTAGAAGTACCCTTCCGTGGGACAGGCCCAGGAGGGCTGCCACATCTTGGCGCCTTCCTCGACGCCCTTTTGCACGAGGCCGCGGATGCGCTCGAGCTGGACCGGCGCGACGATCGCGCCCATGTCCACCGCCTTGTCGAGCGGCGAGCCGACCCGGAGCTTCTCCATCCGCACGCGCAGCTTCTGCGTCAGCCGGTCGGCGATCCCCTCGTGCACGAGCAGGCGCGAGCCGGCACAGCAGACCTGCCCCTGGTTGAACCAAATCGCGTCCACGACGCCTTCCACCACGCTGTCGAGGTCGGCGTCGTCGAACACGATGAAGGGGCTCTTCCCGCCCAGCTCGAGAGTCAACTTCTTGCCCGTCCCCGCCGTCGCCTTGCGGATGATGCGTCCGACCTCGGTCGAGCCGGTGAACGCGATCTTGTTCACATCGGGATGCTCGACGAGGTGCTTCCCCGTCGACCCGTCGCCCGTCACCGCGTTGAAGACGCCGGGCGGCAATCCGGCTTCCCGGGCGATCTCGGCGAAACAGAGCGCCGTGAGCGGCGTGAACTCGGCGGGCTTCAGGATGATCGTGTTTCCGGCGGCGAGCCCCGGCGCCACCTTCCAGGCCACCATCAGCAGCGGGAAGTTCCAGGGGATGATCTGTCCCACGACGCCGACCGGCTTGTAGCCGGCGAACTCGGTCGTGCTCAGCTGCGCCCACCCGGCGTGGTGATAGAAGTGCCGCGCGACGAGGGGGATATCGAGGTCGCGCGTCTCGCGGATCGGCTTGCCGTTGTCGAGACTCTCGAGCACCGCCAGCAGCCGCGAGTGGCGCTGCACTTCGCGCGCGAGAGCGTAGAGGTAGCGGGCGCGCGCGTGCGGGGTCAGGGCGGCCCAGCCCGGCGCCGCGGCGCGCGCGGCGGCGACCGCGGCGTCTACGTCGGCCTTGCTTCCCTGCGCGACGCGCGCGAGCACCGCCGTGGTCGCCGGGTTGATCGTCTCGAAGTACTGCCCCTCGGCCGGGGGCACCCAGCGGCCGCCGATGTAGTGCCCGAACTGGCCGCCCTGCTGCCGAATCCACTCCAAGGCCGGCGCGTCGCTCTCCGGCGCCGGGCCGTAATCCATCGTCTCGAACAGCTTGGCGATGGTCGTCATGTCACACCATCGGGTGCCGGTACGCAGCCGAGTAGCGACCGGTCACGAAGTGCTCGAGCTGCCGCTCGATGTCGGTGAGCAGCGCGCTCGCGCCGAGGCGGAACAGGACCGGCTTGAGCCAGCGGTCCCCCAGCTCTTCCTTCATGAGGATGAGCCACTCCAGCGCCTGCTTGGCCGTCCGGATCCCGCCCGCCGGTTTGAACCCCACGGCAGTGCCGGTCCCGTCCAGGTATGCGCGGATCATTCGCGTCATCACGACACCCACCGGCAGCACGGCATTGACCGGCTCCTTGCCGGTCGAGGTCTTGATGAAATCCGCGCCCGCCATCATGGCGACCATGCTGGCGCGGGCGACGTTGGTCAGCGTCGCGAGCTCGCCGGTCGCAAGGATCGCCTTCATGTGCGCCGCACCGCACGCATTGCGGAACGCGCGGACTTCGTCGTACAGCGCCTCCCATTGGCCCGTAAGCACGTGGCCACGGGTGATGACGACGTCGATCTCTTCGGCCCCTTCTTCCACCGACGCCCGGATCTCATTCAAGCGCTCGGAAAAGGGGGTGAGGCCGGCCGGGAACCCGGTCGAGACGGCGGCCACGGGAATCCCGGAGCCGGCGAGCGCCTTGATCGCGGTCGGCACCAGGGCGTGATAGACGCACACGGCGCCGACTTTGATGTCCAGGTCGCCCACACCCAACGCGTCGATCAGGTCGGGGCGCAGCGGGCGCCGCGCCTTGGCGCAGAGCCGCACCACGTTGCCCGGGGTGTCGTCGCCCTGGAGCGTGGTGAGGTCCATGCACGTGATGGCGCGCAGCAGCCACGCCGCCTGCCATTCCTTCTTGACGGTGCGGCGGGTGGGGATGGTGGCGGCGCGGCGCTCGACGGCGCTGCGGTTTACCCGCAGGGCGAGCACGGCCTCGAGGTCGAGCGCGGTCCCGGGGTTGCGCCCGGAAGCCGTCTCGCGGGGGGCCGGGTACGCCGGCGCCGGAACGGGCCGCGCGGCGGTCGGAGAACGGGTTGCAGTCATAGCTGCTCGGGACAATCTAAGTGCTCGACTGACCCCGGGCGACAGTCCGGGGTGGACTAAGACCTGAGCGTGCGGGTTCTGATGTTCCCCGGGCTTGCGCCCGGGGTCAGCCGTTCTACACTTGTGGCCGTGCACCCACCCGGTTCCCGCGTCATCGTCGTCGCGGACGCCCATCTCGGCCAGGTGCCGCCGGCCGTGCGGGCCGCGTTCCATTCGTTCCTGGATGAGGTGCTCCAACTGGGCGATCACCTGCTCATCATCGGCGACCTCTTCGATTTCTGGTTCGAGTACCCGAGCGTCATCCCGCGCAAGCATTTTGCCACCGCCGCCAAACTGCAGCAGGTTCGCGCCCGTGGCATCCCCATCACGTTCGTGGGCGGGAACCATGATCGCTGGGGCGGCAGCTTTTTCCGCAACGACCTCGGCATCGATTTTTTCGGCGGCGAGGCAGAGCTGGAGTTCGCCGGGCGCCGCGCTTTCGTGGCGCACGGTGATGGACTCACCGAGCAGCATTGGACCGGGAAACTGATGCACCGCTTCACGCGGCATCCTGCGACCGTCGCGGTGTTCCGACTCCTGCATCCCACGATCGGCTTTTGGATTGCCGATCTCTTCTCCCGGCACCTCGCCGACAACACCAAGGACCGGGCGGTGCTGGATCGGGCCGCGGCGGCGCAACGTCAATGGGGCGCCGACTTCCTGGCGCGCCGCTCGGATATCGGGCTGGTGATCCTGGCGCACACGCATCGGCCCGTGGTGGATACCCGTCCCGATGGGCGCGCCTATCTCAACCCGGGTGCGTTTCTCGATGGTGGGCGGTATGCGGTGGTCACGCAGGAGCGCGTAGAGCTGCGACAATTCGGGAGTGCGCGGTGAGCGCAGGCTTCACCCGAGCGGCACCACCTCGACCTGTTTCAGCTTCTCCCCCAGGAACTTCGCCCCCACCTTCCGGAAGTGCGGCTCGTCGTCCGAGACGACGAAGAGATGCTCATGGCTCCCACCGGCGGCGAGGAGCCCGCGTGCGTCCAACTCCGCCGCGACGGCTTTGGCTGTCTCCTCGGCAGAGTCGACCAACGTAACGCCCGGTCCCATCACGCGTGCGAGCAGCGGCTTGAGCAGGGGGTAGTGGGTGCAGCCGAGCACCAAGACATCGACACCGGCCTTGCGCAGCGGATCCAGGTACTCCCGCGCGATCAATTCGGCGGCCGGATGATCGAACCACCCTTCCTCTACTAGGGGCACGAACAGGGGGCAGGGCTGGGCGTGGACGCGCGCAGCGGGGCGCTGCGCCTTGATGGCGCGCTCGTACGCGCCGCTCGCGATCGTGCCGGCGGTCCCGATGACGCCGATCGCCCCGGATTTCGTAGCGGCGACTGCGGCGCGCGCCCCCGGCTCGATCACCCCGACCACGGGAACGGGCGAGTGTGCCTGCAGGTGCGGCAGCGCGTGCGCCGTGCTGGTATTGCACGCCACGACGACGGCCTTCACGCCGCGGCGTAACAGGTAGGCGAGGATCTCGCCGCTGTAGCGGCGTACCGTGTCGGGGGATTTGGGACCGTACGGCACGCGCGCCGTGTCGCCGAAGTAGATGACCGACTCGCGGGGGAGGCGCTCGAACAGGGCCCGCGCCACGGTGAGGCCGCCGATACCGGAGTCGAACACGCCGAGCGGCGCGGCGTTCACGGGAGCGACACACTCACCCCGATGCCGCGCGGGAACGCCTGAATCTTCAGGTCGGCGGGAAAATCCTGCAGATGCGCGGACACGAACGCCTCGGCGCCGGAGAACAGGTGATTGAAGATCCACAGCACCAGCCAGTCCTGCACCTCCTGGCGCTTCGCCTTGACGTTCGCCGAGCCGATCTGCTTCAGGTAGTTCGCTTCCTGCTGGGCCTTGAGCGTCATCATGGCCGTCACGCCCTCCCACGCGACGAACACCGCGCCCGTCGTGTGCCGCCCCGTCGCTGCCTGGCCCCACCCCGGAACCAGGAGCGAGCGCCAGAACGCGTTCATCGGGCGGATCAGGTGGCTGGTATCGGGGTTCACGAGGAGCGCCGCGGGTTGGTTGACGCGGGCGGTGTCCTGCGCGGGCAGACGGGCGGACGGGCTGACGGCCAACAGCCCCAGGACCAGCGCCAATCGGCCCGTCCGGCCGTCCGCCGTTCCGGCCGTCCGGTTCACCGCGCCACCAGGACCGTGAGCTTCTTCGGTTCGATCCTTACGGTGCACTCGTTGACTCCGGGTTCGCGCAGCTCGCCATCGAGATGGAGCAGCAGCGGCTCATCGAGCGACCGGATCACCAGCTTCGCGGTGCGGACCTGCGCGACCTCCGACATGCCGCCATGGGTCCCGCGCATCACGCGCGGAATGGCCAGCAGGAAGCGCGGCAGGGACACGCGACGGATGAGGCAGACGTCGAGCTGGCCGTCCGTCGGGTCGGCGTCGGGGGCGAAGCGGTAGCTCCCGCCTGCGGTCGTGCCGTTGCATACCTCGACCATCATCATGTACCCCCGCTCGGCGAAACCGTCCGTGCGGACGTCGAAGCGGGGCGGCCGGAAGGTGGCGAAGGCGCGGAGCACGGGCACAAGATACGACAGGAACCCCCGGAGGCCCGGCATCGCATTGCGGGTCCGGACGACGGCAGGACCGAAGCCAAACCCCATGCTGTTGACGAACCACTCGCCCAGCGCTCGGCCCACGTCGAAGCGCCGTGGCGCGGCCGTGACGAGCCGAGCCACGCTGCGACCGGGGTCGTGGCGATAGACGCCGACGAGCTTCGCGAAGTCGTTCCCCGAGCCGATCGGGACCACGCCGAGCGCCGCGTCGGAGCCGGCGCCGAGAAGGCCATTGGCCACTTCGTGGACGGTGCCGTCCCCGCCGACGGCGACGACGTGCCGCGCGCCGTTGCCAGACGCCTGGGCGGCCAATTCGACCGCGTGCCCCGGCCGTTCAGTCCGCGACACGTCCACCGCCCAGCCCTGCGCGCGAAACGCGCGGCACACCGGATCGAGGGCCCGGCGCGCCGCGCCCCGTCCCGCGGCGGGGTTCAGAATGACGTGCGCATGGAGCAAGCGGCTACCAAGATACCACCCTGTGAGCCGCCAGCCATCAGCCGTCAGCGATCAGGCGTCAGCGATCAACGACTCGAGGCGAGGTACTTCTCGTCCCAGTCCACGGCGAACTCCACGTTGCAGCGCCGACAGGTGAGGCGCTGCGGCCGGCCGTGGAGCGCGGCGCGGTCACGACACGACGGACAGACCGCATACTGGGAGCCCAGGTCGGGCGGTAAGGCGCGCGCGGTGCTCGGCGTGGCGACGACGGTCCAGCGACGGGGTGGCGTGTGTGAGACCTGCAGGAAGGCACGGACGATGGGGACCGGCTTGCGATTCACGTCGACGAGCGCGGCGAGTCCGTCGACTTTGAGGAGGCGATACCACGCGCCGCGGCGCAGCTTGCAATTCAGATCGGCTCCCAATCGAGCCCACATTCCCGCCATCGTTGCACCCTCGGGTTGCTGTCTGGGGCGACAACAGTGCTACAATGGCGCGGCCGACGGAGTGACGCCGGTCACAAACAGGCGACGCAGGTTGGCGTCGATCCCGGACCTCAAGGAATCCGAAAGAACACCGCAGGGTTGACGCGCGAGTCGTGGATTGCCGGCGTGAGCCCGAGGTCCTGCTTGACGGCGCTGAGAGCCGCGTAGGTGTCCGGCGCCCGCGCCGGCGCGGCCGTGAAGCACGGGATGCCGCGGCGCTCGAGCCAGGCGACGAGCACGGGACCCTCGGTAAAGCGGCCTGGGTCGCTGTGGTGAAAGACGTCGTGCACGCTGACGGTCGTGCCCGAGGCCAGACGGGGGAACAGCTCGTCGGTATACCAGCAGGCGAACTCAGCGGTGTGCTCCGCGTCGATGAATACGTGATCGATCGTGGCGGGCAGGCGGTCGAGATTCCGACGCACGTCCCCCTGGATGAACGTCCAACGCCCATCGGACAGACTGGGCGGGACAGCGCGTAGGGCATAGTCCACGAGGTCGTAGGAGTACAGGCGTCCGGTCCCGTTGTCGCGCAGCGCCTGGAGGATCCAGGTCGTGGACCAACCGTAGTACGGGGCGATTTCCACGACCGCCGCCGGACGGCGATCGCGGAGCAACAGGTAGGTGATCTCCGCCTCGATGTCGTCGAACTTGGGCTTGAGCAGCTTGCGATAGTGGGGGGGCAGGCCGATGCGCCGCAGGGTGGTGCCGATGAAACGGAAGGGGGCGTAGCGTTCCAGCCGGGCATCACCCCGTAGAGCGTAGAACTCACGCTGGGCGGCGCGCACCCGCTCCAGGGCCCCGCCATGCGCGCGGTACAGGCCGGTGATGTACGGCAAATCAAGGGGTGGCACGCCAGCACCATGTAGGTGCGAGAGGGGGGCGCCGCAAGGGGCGCCCTGGCGGGAGCGTGTAGGAATCGAACCTACCGAAGCTCGTTCGAGCTCCAAACAGTTTTGAAGACTGCTCAGGCCACCAGGCCCGATCCGCCCCCACGCGAAACCTAGGGCCGGCCGACACCTCCACCGCCCATGCCTGCCCGAGGCAGCAAGACGACGGGTGGCGCCGTCTGCGCGGCAGCCGGAGCGGCCACGAGCACAAACGACCGCACCGCCAAGAGCGCCCCGGTCTGCCGGTACTCCATGCGCCACCGCCCAGGCTGGCTGAGAGACCCGGAAATGGCGTGGAATCCCCACCACCAACTCAGGCTGTAGAAGCGCTGGTGCGTGAACGGGAACCTCCAATGCAGCGTGCCGTCGGGCCGATACAGCCGGAACTCGGCCGGCGTCCCGGCTGGAACGTTGAACAGCTCCACCCACATCGTGACCCGCCCGTCCGCGGTCGAGAACGTATCCACTTGCGCCGGCGGATCCTTCGCGACGTCCAGCGTCATGTTGCTGGTGTTGGTCAGCCCGGAGGCGAACAGGGAGAATGCGTTCTGATAGCCGAGCTGCGCCGTCCAACGGGTCTCGCCGGCGCCGCACGACCCCATCCACGGATCGATGACCGTCCCGTTCGCGTCCCGCACTTCAAAATGGAGATGGGGAATGTCGGAGAACCCGGAGCTGCCCACCTGCCCGAGCACGGTGCCGGCCTGCACCGCCTGGTCCACGGTCACCACGATGGAGTTCTTCTTGACGTGGCCGTAGATCGTCTGCACGCCGTCCGCGTGACGGATCGCGACGAAGTTCCACATCGCGCCCGAAACCCAAGACTTCTGGCGGTCGAACTCCCCGTCGTGCACGGCGACCACGGTGCCCTCCGCGGCCGCGAGGACGTTGACCCCCGAATCCATGACCGCGAAGCTGGGCAGGGTGATGTCGGTTCCCAGATGGCCGTCGTAGGTCTTGGGCCCGCAGGTGTAGTCCTGGATCGCGGCGCCGGCCCCTTCGTCCACGTAGTTCAGATAGAAGTAGGTCCGGTTGAGCGCGCCGCTCACGGGGACGGCGAACGCGCCCGGCTGCCCCGGGTCGACCGAGTCGCCGCCGCACGCCCAGGTGGCGGCCATCGCGACGATGAGCCACGCGCCTCGTCGCATCAGCCCTTCAGCGCGATCACGTCGATCTCCACGCGCGCCCCCTTGGGCAGGCCCGCGGCCTGGACCGTGGAACGGGCAGGCTTATGGGCGCCGAAATGTTTCGCGTACACCTCGTTCATCTGCATGAAGTCGGCCATGTCGGCGAGATAGACGGTCGTCTTCACGACGTTACCCAGGCTCGTCCCTGCGGCGGCGAGCACGGCCTGCAGGTTCCGGAGCACCTGCTCTGTCTGCTCGGCCGTCGTCGTTCCCAGGAGCTCGCCGCTCGTCGGATCCAGCGCCACCTGGCCCGCCGTGAACACCCACCCGTCGGTGACGATGGCCTGGCTGTAGGGGCCGACCGCCTTGGGCGCTGCGTCGGTCGCGACGATTCCGAAGCCCTTGGTTTTGCGCATCAGAACAGTCCCTCGATCGTGCCGTCGGGGTGGAGGCGGATCCGCTCGGCCGCCGGGCTCTTGCCGAGTCCCGGCATGGTCATGATGTCACCGGCGAGCGCCACGACGAACCCCGCGCCGGCCGACGGCAGAATGTCCCGCACGTGCAGCGTGAACCCGCTCGGCGCGCCGAGCTTCGACGCGTCGTCGGAGAACGAATACTGCGTCTTGGCCATGCACACCGGGGTCTCGCCCAACCCCAGCTTGGGCAGCAGCTCGAGGGCCCGTTCGGCGGCCGGGGAATACGCCACGCCCGCCGCGCCGTAGATCTCGCGCGCGATCGTCTCGATCTTCTCGCGAATCGGCCGGCGCTCGTCGTACAGCGGCTTGAACGCTCCCCTCCCCTTGCCTCCGCCCAACAGCTTGAGGAGCGCTTCGGCGACGCCGATCCCGCCCTCCCCGCCCCGCTCCCACACGTCGCAGCGCACGGCGTCCACTCCTTCCGCCGCGCAGACCGAGGCGACCGCCTCGACCTCGGCCTCAGTGTCGGTCACGAAGCGGTTCAAGGCCACCAGCGCCGGCACGCCGAACTTCTGCACGTTACGGATATGGCGGCGCAAGTTCTCGGAACCCCGCTGGACCGCAGCGGGGTCAGCCGCGCTGAGCGTGTCCTTCTTCACGCCGCCGTGCATCTTGAGCGCCCGCACCGTGGCGACGATGATCGCCGCCTCCGGTTTGAGCCCCGCCATGCGGCACTTAATGTCGAAGAACTTCTCGGCGCCGAGGTCCGCGCCGAACCCCGCCTCGGTGAGGACGATGTCCGCGAGGCCCAATCCCAGGCGGGTGGCGACGACGGAGTTGCAACCGTGGGCGATGTTGCCGAACGGGCCGCAATGGACGAGCGCCGGTCCGCCCTCGAGCGTCTGCACCAGGTTCGGCTTGATCGCGTCCTTGAGCAGCAGGGTCATCGCACCGTGCGCCTTGAGATCGCCGGCGCGCACGGCGGTCTTGTCCTGCCGCAGCCCCACGATGATCCGCGCGAGCCGCGCTTCGAGATCGCTGAGCCCGGTGGCGAGGGCCAGGATCGCCATGATCTCCGAGCCGGGGATGATGACGAACCGCTCCTCGCGGGGCGGGCCACCGCCGGTCCCACCGAGGCCGACGACGAGGCTGCGCAGCGCCCGGTCGTTCATGTCGATGGTCCGCGGCCAGATGATGCGGCGGACGTCGAGCCCGAGCGCGTTGCCGTGGTGGAGATGCGCGTCGAGCATCGCGGAGAGCAGGTTGTGGGCGGCGGCAATGGCGTGGAAGTCGCCGGTGAAATGGAGGTTGATGTCCTCCATCGGGACCACCTGCGCATAGCCGCCGCCTGCCGCGCCGCCTTTCACCCCGAACACGGGCCCGAGCGACGGCTCGCGAATGCAGAGGATGGCGTTCTTGCCGAGCCTCTTGAGCGCCTGGGTGACGCCGACCGTCACCGTGGACTTCCCCTCTCCCGCGGGTGTGGGGGTGATGCCGGTGACGAGCACCAGGCGGCCTTTCGGGGGGCGGCGCTCGAGGGCGCCGAGGGTGACCTTCGCCTTGTACTTGCCGTACAGCTCGATGTCGTCGTCGCCGAGGCCGAGCTCCGCCGCCACGTCGGCGATGGGCCGGAGCTTCGCCGCCTGGGCGATCGCGATGTCGGAGGGCACCCGCGCGGTCGTCGTCATAGCGCCGTGTCGAGGCGCGCGCCGAAGCAGCGCCGCGCGTTCGCGGTGGTCTGCTCGACCAGCGCCTCGGTCGTCTCCGAGCGCAACGTGGCCGCCCGCGCCGCCACGTCGCGCACGAAGGCCGGCTCGTTCCGTCCGCCGCGATGCGGCACCGGGGCGAGATACGGCGCGTCGGTCTCTACCAACAGCCGGTCGGACGGGCAGTCGACCAGACGGCCGGTCTGGTTCCAATTCTTGAAGGTGATCATGCCGCTGAAGGAGAAATATGCACCCATCGCCATCCCCGCATCCCAGACCTCGGGGCCGGATGAGAAGCTGTGGAGCACCACCACCGGGGGCCGCGGGCCCAGCGCCCGCAACGCGGCGGCGACGTCGGCGTCGGCCTCGCGCGCATGCACCACGACCGGCTTGCCCAACTCGCAGGCCAGTTCGAGCTGGGCGTCGAACGCGCGCCGCTGCGCCTCGCGGGGCGAGTGCTCATAGTGATAGTCCAGCCCCGTTTCCCCGACCGCCACGATCTCGGGCGCCAGCGACAGCTCGCGCACCCGCGCCGCGCTCTCCGCGGACCAGCTCTTGGCCTCGTGGGGGTGCACCCCCGCCGTTGCCGACAGGCCGAGCGTAGCCCGGGCGAGCGCGACGGCCCGTTCACTGCCGGCGAGCGACTCGCCGATCACCACCACGTGCCCCACCCCTGCGGCGCGGGCCCGCTCCAGCACCGCGTCCCGATCGGGGTCGAACGCCCGATCGCCTAGATGGCAATGGGCATCGACCAAATGGAGGCGCAGCATGCTGCGCCCTTGCTACCGCGCCGGCTGCGGCGCGCGCGGCGGCTTGGGCGCCGGTGCCGGGGCGGCCGGCGCGGGGGCCCGGGCCCCGAAGACGCGGGCCCCGCGTGCGTCCTCACCAGGCCAGCGACTCTCGATCCACAGGAGCACCGGGGATGCCACGTAGATGGAGGAGAACGTGCCCACGATGATCCCGAACGCCATCACCAGCGAGAACGGCCGGATCACCTCGCCTGCCAGCAACGCGAGGACGAGCGCCGTGATGATCGTCGTGCCGCCGGTGAGGATGGTCCGCGGCAGCGTCTCGTTCACGGACAGGTTCAGGATTTCGTACAGGTTCTGGCGGCGGAATTTGTGGAGGTTTTCGCGCACCCGGTCGAAGATCACGATCGTGTCGTTCAGCGAGTACCCCACGATGGTCAGCACCGCCGCTACCACGACCAGGCTGACCTCCAGATCCAGATACCGGATGAATGCGATCGTCGCCAGGATGTCGTGCGCCGTGGCGATCACCGCCGCAACGCCGAAGCGCCACTCGAACCGGAACGCCAAGTAGATGAGGGTGACGAAGAACGAGAAGAAGATCGCGAGCAGCGCCTTCTCCTGCAGCTCGCTCCCCACCTTCGGCCCCACCGCCTCGGTCCGCACGATCCGGTATCGACCGGCGCCGAGCCCCGCGTCGAGTGCGCGGCGCACCGCCGCGGTGGTCTCTTCCATTCCGGGTGCCGCGGCGCCGCGGGCCCCCGCCAGTCGGGCGCGGATCACGTACTCGTGCGCCGATCCGTAGGTCTTGATCTCCGCGCCCGGCACGCCACCCGTCTCGAGCGCGGCGCGGATCTCCGCGGTCGCCCCCGCGGCGACGGAATCGAGCTGAATCTCCGTGCCGCCGGTGAACTCGATGCTGTAGTTCAACCCGGCCACGAGCATGAGCACAAAGCCGGGAACGATGAGCGCGGCGGACAGGCCGTAGGCCCAGCGCCGCAAGCGGATGAAATCGTAGTTGGCGTGGGCGAAGAGTCGCATTATCAGACGCTCAGGGTGGTCATGGCGGGTCGGCGCTGCAGCCAGATCAGGAACAGCGTGCGGGTCACGAAGACGGCCGAGAGCATCGACGCCGCGATCCCGATGGTCAGCGTCACCGCAAACCCCTGCACCGGGCCTGTCCCCACGATGTAGAGGATCAAGGCGGTGAGGACCGTGGTGATGTTGGAGTCAATGATGGCGCTCATGGCGTGCTTGAAGCCCTCGTCCACGGCGAGGCGCACCGACTTCCCATGGGCCAGCTCCTCCCGGATGCGCTCGAAGATGAGGACGTTCGCGTCCACCGCCATGCCGATCGAGAGGGCGAAGCCGGCAAGGCCCGGCAGCGTGAGGGTGAACCCGAACATCGCCAAGCCGCCCACCGTGAAGAGCACGTACAGCACCAGCGCGGCGACGGCGAGGGCTCCCGAGACGCGGTAGTAGCCGATCATGATCAGGATCACGAGGGCCACCGCGACGGTGCCCGCCAGGACGCCGGCACGGATCGAGTCCGCACCGAGCGACGGACCGATGGAGCGCTCTTCGACGATGGTGAGCGGCGCCGGCAGCGCGCCGGCGCGCAGCACAAGTGCCAGATCGTTGGCGTCCTGCAAGGGCTTCGAGCCGAGCTCGATGATGCCGTTCGCCCCGATCTGGCTCTTGATGATGGGCGGCTGGCCCTGCACTCGGTTGTCGAGGATGATGGCCATGTAGTCCTGAATGTGGCGGCCGGTCTCCTGGGAAAAGAGGCGCCCGCCGCGCCGACTGAGCTTGAACTCGACGACCGACTGGTTGGTGAGCTGGTCGCGCCGCGCCGTCGCCTGCTGCAATTCCTCGCCGGTGATGATGGGACGGGACTCGACCGCGTACAACGGCCGGAACGACCGCGCGTTCCGGGACATGGGCTCGGCCCCCCACTTCAGGTCGAGGCCGCGCGGGATGAACTGCCGCACCTCGGGCCGCTGAACCAGGCTGTCCGCCAGCTGCCACTCCTCCTCGGGCACCAGGAACTCGCCCGGGAGCTGGCCTTGGAACAGCAACGACGACAGCGCGCCCGGGGCGTTCGCCGCGGCCGCGGAGTCGCGGGCGGTCTTGCTCGTGTCGGCGCCGAATAGCTGCGCCACCGCCGACGGCGCCTGCGCGCGCGACCGCACCCCGGCCTGGCGGAGCGCGGCGTCGATCTGCGGCAGCGCGTCGCGGAACAGGTTCTTCATATCGGTAATGCGGAATTCGAGGAACGCCGTCCGCTGGATCACGCTCTTGGCACGCAGCGGGTCCTTCTCCCCCGGCAGCTCCACGATGAGCCGGCACCGCCCGATGATCTGCACCACCGGCTCCGTCGTGCCGAACTCGTTGATCCGCGTGCGCACCACCCGCTCGGCGCGCTGGATCGCGTCAGCGCAGTCCGGGACGGCGCCCTTACTCTCGTCCACCTCGAGGGCCAGGTGAATGCCGCCCTGAAGGTCGAGCCCCAGGTTGATCGGCACTCGGCGCACGGTCGTGTCCTTCATGGCGCCCGTAACCTGGTCGCGCACGCGCTGCGTCACATTGCGGGGCACGACATAGTAGATGCTCACGACCACGAGCACCGCGATGGTGATCAACCGCCCACGAATCGTGCTCATTGCATCTGGCTACCGGTTGAGGCTCGCCCGCGCCGCCTGGCGGTCGCGCTCCAGCTGCGCCACCAGCGCCTCGCGGGAAGGAAACGCCTGCACGTCACGCAGGCGACGCACCCACTCTACCCGCACCGTCTTCCCGTACAAATCCCCGTCGAAATCGAACAGATGAATCTCGAGCGTCCGGCCGGCTTCCGCGAATGTGGGCCGGGGCCCCTGGTTCATCATCCCCCCGTACCGCTCCCCGCTCCCCGCTCTCCGCTCCCCGACAGACACCCACACCGCGTACACCCCGTCCGGGGGGAGGAGTTTCCGCGGGTCCGGCGGCGCCAGGTTGATCGTCGGGACGCCGATCGTCCGCCCCCGCCCCGCCCCCGGCACGACCCGGCCCAGGAGACTGTAGGGCCGACCTAACCACCGCGCCGCCGCGTCCAGATCACCGTGCGCGACGGCGGTGCGAATCAGGGTCGACGAGATCGGCTGCCCGTCTTCGCGGACCGCGTCCACCACTGCAACGCCGAACCGCAGCGCCTCGCCCAGTCGTCGGACCAGCGCCGCATCGCCCGCTCGCCCCCGGCCGAAGCCGTGGTCGTACCCGAGGACCAGCTCCCGCAGGTCGTGCTCGTCCCGCAGCTGCCGCACGAACGCGTCGGGCGGCAGCTGCGCCACGTCGCGCGTGAACGGCAGCACGACCATCCCGTCCACCCCCACCGCCGCCACCAGCTCCCGCTTTTCGTCCGGCAGGGTCAGCAGCTTCGGCGCCGCCGCCGGATTCACGACCTCGAGGGGGTGCGGATCGAACGTCACCAGCAGGCTGGCCAACGTTCCCCCGCCCGCCCGGGCGCGCCGCACGACCTCGGCCAGCACCGCCTGATGGCCGCGATGCAGGCCGTCGAACGTACCGACCGTGACGACGGTCCCGCTCATGCGTCTGCCAACACGACGCGCGGCTTCAGCACGGCCTCCACCACCTCCGCCAGCGCGACGAGCTGTCCGTCGGCGAACAACGCCACGCTCCCCGCTCCCCGCTCCCCGCTCCCCGCCTCAAGCGGCCGCCCGTGCACGACTGCGGCCCGCTCGTCCGGCGTCAGCTCACGCCGCGGCAGATCGGCGACCAGCGCCGCGGGATCCCGCAGGTGGGCCGGCGTCACCCGCTCGGGGGCTACGGCGTCCTCGAGTCGCAGCGGCCCCACGGCGGTCCGGCGCAGCGTCGCGAGGTGCGCCCCGCATCCCAGCGCGGCGCCCACGTCTCGCGCCAAGCTGCGCAGGTACGTCCCGCCGCCCACCGTGGCGCGGAAGCGGACATCGGGGACCGCGAAATCCACCATCTCCAGCTCGCGGACCTCCACGCGGCGCGGCACCGGCTCCACCGCTTCCCCACGCCGGGCCCGCCGGTAGGCCCGCTCACCCGCGATCTTCACCGCCGAGTAGGCCGGTGGACGCTGGAGGTACCCGCCCCGAAACCCGGCCAGCGCCGCGGCGACTTGCGCGGCGCTCACGGCGTCCGCCGGCGCCGTCGCCACCACCGTCCCGGTCGCGTCATCGGTGTCGGTCGTCGCCCCGAGGCGAATGACGCCCTCGTACGACTTGGTCCATCCGGCGGCGAACGGTGCAAGCCGCGTCGCCCGTCCCACCACCACGACCAACAACCCTTCGGCGAACGGATCGAGCGTCCCCAGGTGCCCCACCCGCTGTACATCGAGCGCGCGTCGGACCGTGTCCACCACATCGTGGGAGGTCGGGCCCGCCGGCTTGGCCACGAGAATGACTCCCCCCCCTCCCCACTCCCCTGCCGAGCTCAGTCGTCCGACTCCTTCAGCTCCTTCAGCACGCGGTCGATCCGCTGCGCGTGCTCGATCCCGCGGTCCAGGTGGAAGTGCAGCTCGGGGCTGGTGCGCAGGCGGAGCTGGCCGGCGAGCTGAGCCCGCAGGTAGCGCGCGGCGCTCGCGAGCCCCTCGAGGCTCTTTTCCTTCTCCTCGTCCGTGCCCATCACGCTCACGCGGACGTTGGCGTGCGACAGATCGAGCGACACCTCGACGCCGGTGACGGTGACGAACCCGATGCGGGGATCGCGCACGTTCCCGGTGAGGAATTCGCCGACGGCCTTGCGGATCAGCTCGCCCACGCGCTCGGGGCGGTGGCTCGGACGCTTCATGTCAGAGATAGCTCGTGCTCGTGTCCACGATGCGCGCGCCGGGGACGTCGGCCACCAGCCGGTCCGCCTCGCGCAACACGTTTTCAGCGTGGCGCCGGTCGGTGCTCACCACCGAAGCGGTGAGCTCGGCGCGCTGCCACAGGTCGTGGTGCGCCGTCTCGGCCACCGACACGTTGAACCGGTTGTGCAACCGATCCTTGAGGCTCTTGAGCACAGCGCGCTTATCCTTCAGTGACTGGCACGCCATCAGGTGCAGCTCCCACGTCATGACCCCAACGATCACGGCACGGGGGCGCCCAGCGACCGCGCGACCTCCTCGATCCGGTACGCCTCGATGAGGTCGCCGACCTTCACGTCGTTGAAGTTCTCGACGCCGATGCCGCACTCGAACCCTTCACGCACCTCGCGGACGTCATCCTTGAATCGCTTCAATGACGCCAGCGTCCCGTCGTACACCTCGACGCCGTCGCGGATGACCCGGACGCGGGCGGTCCGCGGGATCACGCCGCTGCGCACGAAGCTGCCGCCGATGGTGCCCACCTTGGCGATCTTGAACAGCTGCCGGACCTCGGCCTCCCCGAGGATCACTTCCTTCTTCTCCGGCGCCAGCAGGCCTTCCATCGCCAGTTTTACCTCTTCGACCGCTTCGTAGATGATGCGGTAGGTGCGGATCTCCACCCGCTCGCGGTCGGCGGCGGCGCGCGCGTTGGAGTCGGGCCGGACGTGGAAGCCGATGATGATCGCGCCCGACGCTTTGGCGAGCAGCACGTCGCCTTCGTTGATGGCGCCGACGCCGCGATGCACGACCTCGACCTTCACCTCATTGGTCGACAGCTGCGCGAGGGCGTCGGCCAGGGCCTCGGCCGGTCCGCCCTGATCGGCCTTGATGATGATCCGCAGGGTGGCCCCGCCCCCCTGCGCGCTCTCCGCCATGAAGTCCTCGAGGGTCTTCACGCGACCGGAGCGCCGGTGCTGGGCCTCGCGCTCGAGCCGTTGGCGCTTCTGGGCGATGTCGCGCGCCGCCGCCGCGTCCGCCATCGCGAGGAACGTGTCGCCCGCTTCGGGCACACCCTCGAAGCCGAGGATCTGCACCGGCGTCGAGGGGCCGGCCTCCGTGACCGCGCCGCCGCGCTCGTCGTACATCGCGCGGACGCGTCCCGAGTACTGGCCGCAGATGAAGTCGTCACCCACGCGCAGCATGCCGTTCTGGACCAGGATCGTCGCGAGCGGGCCCTTCCCCGGGTCGAGCGTCGCCTCGAGCACGGTGCCGTGGGCGCGGCGGTCGGGGTTGGCCTTGAGGTCGAGCAGCTCCGCCTGCAACAGGATCTGCTCGAGCAGGTCGTCGATGCCCGTGCCTTTCTTGGCGGAGATGGGCGTCGCCAGGGCGGTCCCGCCGAACTCCTCGAGCACGACGCCGTGACTGAGCAGGTCCTGCTTGACCTTCTGCACATTGGCGGTCGGCAGGTCGATCTTGTTGATGGCGACCACGAGCGGCACGCCGGCGTTCTTAGCGTGCGAGATCGCCTCGATGGTCTGGGGCATGATGGCGTCGTCGGCGGCGACGACCAGGACGACGATGTCGGTCACCTGCGCGCCGCGCGCGCGCATCGCGGTGAACGCCTCGTGGCCCGGCGTGTCGAGGAACGTGATCTGGCGGCCGTCCTTCAGCGTCACCTGGTAGGCGCCGATGTGCTGGGTGATCCCGCCCGCTTCGCCCGCCACCACGTTGGTTTTCCGGACGTAGTCGAGCAGCGAGGTCTTGCCGTGGTCCACGTGGCCCATGATGGTGACGACGGGCGGCCGCGGTTTGAGGGTCTCGGCGGCGTCCGCCGCTTCCGTCGTCTTCTCGAGCGCGTACTCCTCCTCGCGCACCGCCTGGAAGCCGAACGCCGATGCGATCAGCTCGATCATGTCGAAGTCGAGCCGCTGGTTGATCGTCACCATCTGCCCCAGCTCCTTGAAGGCGAAGGTGACGATCTGGGTCGGCGGGACCTTGAGGATGTTGGCGAGCTCGGAGACCGTGATGAACTCCGTCACGCGCACCAGCGTCTTCTCGCGCTCTTTCTCCTCGCGCCGCTTCTCCTCCTGGACCTCGCGGAAGCTTGGCCCCTCCTCGCGCCGGTGGACGCCCTTCTTGCCGACGGGGCCCTTCAGCGTGGCGAGGGTGCGCGAGATGTTCTGCGCGACCGCTTCCTGGTCGACCAGCGACTTCTTGCCCTTCTTGCGTTTCTTCCCTTTCTCGCGGCGCCGCTCGTCGAGCGGCAGCGCACCGGGAGCCGCGGAGGCGACGGGACGCGGCGGCACGGGGCCCGACGGCGTGGCGCTGGCCACCGGCCGGGGACGCACCGGGGTCGGGATGAACGGCCGGGGCGGCATCGGCAGCGGCGAGCTCGGCTGGGCCGGCGCCGTGTCGACCGCCGCGCCGGCTGCGGCGCCGGCCTCCGCCGGCTCGGCGGGGGCGAGGTCCTTGAACAGGGCGGCCGCCCGCTCCTCGAGCGAGGCCGCGGTGCGCACCTCCTCCTGCTCGCGGGCGGCGGCCTCGAGCACCTGGCGCGCCTGCTCGGCCTCCGCCGCCTGCACCGCGGCGACTTCGGCGGCGGCTGCGTCGGCGGCCGCGACTTCGGCGGCGGTACGGCGGCGGCGTTTGGGACGCGCATCCACCACGGGCGCGGGCGCCGGCTCCACCGCCGCTTTGACGGCGCGGCGCCGCTTGGGCGCCGCCGCCGGCTCCTTCTGCTTGCGCTTCTCGCGCTCCCAGCGGGCACGCATCAACGCCACCTGCTCGTCCTTGAGCGGCGTCAGGTGACTGCGCACGAAGATGTCCAGCTCCTTGAGCATGCCCATGAGCTGCTCGCTGGAGATACCGAACTCGGCCGCCAAATCATGAATCCGCGTCGTCGCCACTCACTCCTCCACAGAGGTCAAGCCACGTGCGAGCGCCGGATCCTCGACCCCGACCGCCTGCACCGGCGGCCGGCCGAGCCTTGCGCCCAACTGCGCCGCGTCGGGTCCCGTCACCAGGGGCACCCCCCGAGCCTGCGCCAATCGTTCCACCTTGTCGCGCGTGCGGGGCCCCGCGTCCGCCGCGAGAACCACACACGCCAACTTGTCTCGCTGCAACCCCGCCCGCACACCCGCCACGCCGACCACCACGTGCCCGGCCCGGAGTCCGAGTCCCAGCAGGCGAATCACTCTGTCGCTCACGCCGCCGGCGGGGGAGCGGGGGGGGCGGGGGGGGGCGGCGCCGGCCCTTCGACGCTCGGCTTCGTCTCGGGCTCCTCGTCCTCGCCGCTCTCCTCGGTCATCTCATTGAGGAACGCCATGAGCTTGTCGGCGAGGTCGGGCGTCATGCCCGGGACCTGATCCACCTCTTCCCGCTCGAGATCGAGGATGTCCTGGAGCGTCTTCTTGCCCGCCTGCTCCAGCACCGCCACCAGCTCGGGCGGCAACCCTTTCATCTCCTTCAGCGCGACGTCGGTCACGCCCTTGTCGGCGGCGGGCAGCGGTGTGAACAGCGGGCCCTCACCGCCGCGCTCCAGCCATTCGCGGCTCGAATAGAGGTCGATCTTCCACCCGGTCAGCTCGGAGGCGAGCCGCACGTTCTGGCCGTTGCGGCCGATGGCGAGGGACAGCTGGTCCTCGTCCACGATCGCCTGGATGGTCTTGGTGTCGGGGTCGGAGAAGACGCGGGCCACGCGCGCCGGGGCCAGCGACAGCTTCGCGAACCGCTCGGGGTCCGTGGACCACGGCACGATGTCGATGCGCTCGCCGTTCAGCTCGTTGACCACTGCCTGCACGCGCGAGCCCTTGAGGCCGACGCACGCACCCACGGGGTCGATCGAGTCGTCGCGGGACGAGACCGCGATCTTGGTCCGGCTGCCCGCCTCGCGCGCCGTGGCGCGGATTTCGACGATTTGCTGCTGGATCTCCGGAACCTCGAGCTTGAACAAGGCTTTGACGAACAGCGGATCGGCGCGCGACAGGATGAGCCGGGGTCCCTTGGGCGTCTCTTCGATGCGCTTCAGCACGGCGCGGATCGTATCGCCCTGATGGAAGTGCTCGCGGTGGTTCTGCTCGCGGTAGGGGATGATCGCTTCGGCCTCGCGGAACTTGTTCAGCATCACGACGATCTTGCCGCGTTCGATCTGCTGCACCTCGCCCGAGAGCAACTCGCCGACCTTGCCGGAGAACTCCTCGCGGATGCGGGTGCGCTCTCCTTCGCGCACACGTTGGATAATGCGCTGCTTGGCGGCTTGCACGGCGGTCCGCCCGAACTGCTCGAAGGGAACCTCTTCCTCCAGCACGTCGCCGGGCTGGAACTCGGGGTCCTCGAACCGCGCCTCCTCGAGCGACACCTGCGTACCGGGATCCTCGACCGCCTCGACCACCGTCTTGAGCACGACGATCCGGATCGATCCCTTCATCTCGTCGATCCCGATCTCGGCGCGCACGTTGGGCCCGTAGCGTTTCACGAGGGCGGCGTGCAGGCCGTCCTTGAGCAGGTCGATCAACTCGCTGCGCTCGAGCTGCTTGGTGTTCGTCAGCTCTCGGATCGCGGAAACGACGTCGGTTGCGTTTGCCAT
>DASYQX010000008.1:0-28789 GCA_036004985.1 Gemmatimonadales bacterium | reverse complement strand
AACAACTTCGACCCGCACGAGTTCGAGGTCGGGTTCCAGTCGGCGCTCGATCCCTACTCGCACACGAAGATCTTCGTGGCGCTCGAGAACGGCGAGGTCGACGTCGAAGAAGGGTATGCCTATTGGACCGGCGTTCCCGGCCGGCTGCGGCTGGATGTGGGAAAGTTCCGCCAACAATTCGGCGAGCTCAACCGGTGGCACTTGCATGCCGTGCCGGAGACAGAGTATCCCCTCGCCTTGACGAGTTATCTCGGTGAAGACGGACTCGCCGGGGCAGGTCTCTCGCTGTACCGGGCGTTCGGTGGCCTGGGCACGCACGAGCTGACCGTGCAGGTCACGCGGAGCGGCAGCGACGAAGCCCTGTTCGGGAACGGCGGCCGGCCGACCTACCTCGGGCACCTGCTGAACTTCTGGCAGCTGGGCCGCTCCGCGTACATGCAACTCGGGGGGAGCGTCCTGTACGGGACGAACCCCGATTCCGCGCTGCGCACCACGGTCGGCGGCGCGGATTTCCGCCTCACCTGGCGGCCGCCCTCCCGTGCCCTGTACCGCGAATGGACGTTGCGCGCGGAGCTGCTGGCTTTCCGCAAACAGTTCGCGGGCGTCGGTCCCACGCGGCTCGGCGGCTACGTCAGCACGACGTACAAGCTGGGCCAGCGCTGGATCGCGGGAGCCCGGTACGACTACGTCGAGTCGCCCGAGACGGGCGAGATCACGCGCCAGATCATGCCGTCGCTGACGCTGTGGCAGAGCGAGTGGGTGTTCCTGCGCGGCCAGTATCTGTGGCAGAAGGTCGCGGGCACTCCAGCCACGAACCAGCTCGCCCTTCAGGCGGTCTGGGCCATCGGTCCCCACAAACACGAGACGTACTGACATGATATCCTACATCCCGCTGCTCCTCGCCCTCTCCGGCGGCGTCACTCCGCCGCCCGCGCCCGTCAAAGTCGTGACCTCCCTCACGACCTACGCCAGCATCGCCCGCGAGATCGTGGGTGACCGCGGTACCGTGAACTCGATCGCGGTCGGCGACGAGAACCCCCACTACGTGCAGCCGAAGCCGAGCTTCGTGCCGCTGCTCGCGAGCGCCGATGTCTTCGTCACCACCGGCCTCGATCTCGAGCTGTGGGTGCCGGCGCTGCTCGACAAGGCAGCGAACCCCAAGGTGACCGAGGGTGGGCCGGGCTACGTGGCCGCATGGACCGGCATCCCCTTGCTCGACATCCCGGCCAGTTTCTCCCGGACGCAAGGGGACATCCACGTGTTCGGGAACCCGCACATCTGGACGGATCCCCTCAACGCAGTCCAGATCGCTCGCAACATCCTGACGGCGCTGAACCGCGTCGCCCCCGGCGACGCCGCGTACTTCACGGCGCGGGAGAAGGACTTCGAGGATCGCATCTATCGCGCCTTGTACGGGGACGAGCTGGTGCGGCTCTTGAGCGGGCCCACGCTCGCCGACCTAGACCGTCAAGGCAAGTTGTTCGACTTCCTGGGCCAACGGCAATACCAGGGCGCCCCGCTGATGACCCGGCTCGGCGGGTGGCTCAAGCAGGGCCTGCCGTTCCGCGGCACGCAAGTGGCGTGCTACCACAAGGAATGGGACTATTTCACGCGGGAGTTCCAGGTCGCGTGCTTCGATTACATCGAGCCGAAGCCCGGCATCCCGCCCTCACCGCGCCACGTCCGCGAGCTGATCACGGCGATGCAGGAGCGCAGAATTCGCGTGCTGCTCTCGACGAACTACTACGACCACAATCAGGTCCAGGAGGTCGCCCGCCGGACCGGGGCGATCGCGGTGATCGTGCCCTCGAACGTCGGCCGCAGCTCGGGCGCGAGCAATTACTTCGACCTGGTCAGCCTGTGGCTCAATGAGCTCGGGAAGGCGTTCAGCGCCTCGACGAGCGGCGCGCAGTAACCCCGGAGGACGAGCGTGCTTCAATTCATGCTGGCGCCGTTCGTGGCGTGTATGGTGCTGGTGGCCATTCACTCGTACCTCGGGCTCCACGTCATCGCCCGCGAGGTCATCTTCGTGGACCTGTCGCTCGCGCAGATGGCCGCGTTGGGCAGCGTCGTGGCGTTGTTGTACGGGGTGGCGCCCGACTCGCACACCGCCTTCGTCTTCTCGCTGGTGTTCACCTGCATCGGCGCGGCGCTCTTCGCCCTCACCCGAACCAGGGGCAAGGGCCGGGTGCCGCACGAGGCCATCATCGGGATCGTGTACGTGGTCGCCTCGGCGGCGGCCATTCTGGTCGCGGACCGAGCGCCCCGCGGGGCCGAGGCGATCCACGACGTGCTCGAAGGGGCGATCATCTGGATCACGTGGCCCACAATAATCCAGAAGGGCGCGGCTTACGCCGCCCTGGGGCTGCTCCACTTTTTCCTGCGGAAGCAATTCCTGAAGATTTCGTTCCACGCGGATGCCGCCGAGCGCGAAGGGTGGAACATCCGGTTCTGGGACTTTCTCTTCTATGTCTCATTCGGCGTAGCGGTCACCATGTCGGTGCCGGTCGCCGGGGTCCTGCTCGTCTTCACGATGCTCGTCGTGCCGGCGGTCGTGGCATTCCTGTTCAGTCGCGACATCCGCAAGATGGTGCTCATCTCCTGGGGCGCCGGGGCGCTGGCCTCGCTGTTGGGGCTGTACGTCTCGTACGTGGGGAATTTCCCCACCGGGCCGTGCATCGTCTGCATGTACGGCCTGGTGCTCGTCGCGGCAGGAGCACTCCGGAGGCTGGGCGTGGGCGAGCAGAACGGCACAGGAGAAGTGCAGGCATGATGGCGGACGGACGGACGGGCGGACGGGCGGTCGGACGGATCATCGCGATAGCAACCGTGCTGTCCGTCGGTCCGACCGTCCGTCTGCCCGCCCAAGTCTCGTTCCATTTCGCCGCCGGCGTCCGCTACAGCTCCACCCTCGTTCACGACTCGATTGCCGGGCCGATCGACCTGCGGCCGGCGCTCGCCCCGACCCTGCTTCTGACGGTCCAGGAAGCACTCAGCCCAGGTTGGTCGGCCGACGCCACGTTGGACGTCTCCCCCAGCGGTTTGCGGCGGCACGAGACGGGCGGGTCATTCGACGCGGGGTCGTTCACCGCGTTCGCCTTCACGGTCGGTCTGCGGCGGCACGTCGCGCCTGGGCTTTCCGCCCGCATCGCCGCCGGCGGCCTCACCTACTCCGCCGCCGCGCGGGGCGTGTTCCGCGAGGGCTCGGGGGGGCTGTTCCCGCTCGGCAGCGTGGCGGCGACGTACACGCCGAGTTTCGGGGCTCGGCGCCGCCTCGAACTCGAAGCGCGCTACGACGTGCACGGGTTCATCACGCCCGCGCTCCGGACCGAGGGGTTTCGCGATTCTCGTCTGGTACACCGGGTCGCGCTCCTCGCCCGCGTCGGGTGGGGTGGGAGAGGGGAGCCCACCCCATGAACCTGCGGCTTGCCGTCGCGCTCGCGGCGGGGGGGCTCGGGGTCGCCGCGTGCACCGATCCCACGATCCCCGGCCGGCCCGGGATCTACAGCTTCGCCGACACCGTGATCATCGGGCCCGATACGACGGTGTATCTGTTCCACTGGCCGCCGAGCCGGTTGCCGGTGCGGTTTTGGGCCGACCCCCGCAGCAACATGCGTTTCCTCGTCGGGCGAGGCGTCGCCGCGTGGGAAGATCAGGTTCTGTACGGGGAATTCCGCGGCGCCCTGGTGGGCGACTCGGGCAGCGCCGACGTCATCGTCCGCTGGTCGGACAGCGTCCCTCCCGACGTGCCGCCCGACACCGGCGCGCCCGTCTTCGCATGCGGCGGGGTCACTACGTTCACCTTCGACAGCGCGCTCACCGAGCCGGTCCGGGTATCGCTGAGCGTGTTCAATTCCGGCGCGACCGCAGGCCAGGTGCAGGCCTGCATGCGGCGCGTCGCGACGCACGAGTTGGGGCACGCCCTGGGTCTCGGATTCCCGAGCGGCCGTCACAGCCCGTTCAACGAAGACATCATGTACCCCTCGCCGCTCGTCGATTACCCCTCACGGTTCGACCGGCGCAGCGTGGAATTGCTGTATCACTCTCAACCCACGGTCGGGCCTCCACCCTGATGTAAGTGCTGTGGTGCCTTGGCGGTCCGACGGCTGCTTGACATGGGTACGCCCCTGGTCTAGCATAACTCCTTCTCAAGAAAGGACTTCTGCTCTTGCACAGCCGTCGCCAGGAGGCCCTCGACTATCACGCGCAGGGCCGCCCGGGGAAGATCCAGGTCTCGCCGACCAAACCGTTCAAGGACCAGCGCGACCTGTCCCTCGCCTACACCCCGGGGGTGGCGGAGCCGTGCCTCGAGATCGCCAAGCGGCCGGAGGACGCCTACACCTACACGGCCAAGGGGAATCTCGTGGCGGTCGTGTCCAACGGGACGGCGGTGTTGGGCCTCGGCAACATTGGCCCGCTTGCCGGGAAGCCGGTGATGGAGGGCAAGGGGATTCTGTTCAAGGCATTCGCCGACATCGACGTGTTCGACCTCGAAGTGGCGTCCGAGAATCCGGAGGACGTGATCCGGTTCTGCCAGCTGCTCGAGCCGACGGTGGGCGGCATCAATCTCGAGGACATTCGATCCCCCGACTGCTTCCACATCGAGCAGAAGCTGCGCGAGACCCTGAGCATTCCCGTGTTTCACGACGACCAGCACGGCACTGCGATCATCTCCGGCGCCGCGCTGCTCAACGCGCTGCACGTCGTGAAAAAGGAAATCGGCGCGGTGCGGGTCGTGTTCTCGGGCGCGGGGGCCGCGGCGCAGGCCACCGCCGAGCATTACGTCCGGTTGGGCGTCAAGCGCGAGCACATCGTGATGACCGACCAGAAGGGCGTGATCCACACCGAGCGTGACGACCTCGACCAATACAAGCGGCGGTTCGCGGCCAACACGAAATCCCGGACGCTCGCGGAGGCCTTGAAGGACGCCGACGTATTCGTGGGGCTGTCGGTGGGTGGGATCGTGACCGGCGACATGCTCAAGGCGATGGCCAAGAAGCCAATCGTGTTCGCGCTCGCCAACCCGACGCCGGAAATCATGCCCGACGAAGCACGCCAGGCGCGGCCCGATGCCATCGTCGCGACGGGACGGTCCGACTTCCCGAACCAGGTGAACAACGTCCTCGGCTTTCCGTTCATTTTCCGCGGCGCGCTCGACGTGCGCGCGAAAAAGATCAACGACGAGATGGAGATGGCAGCGACGCGGGCGCTGGCGGCGCTCGCCAAGGAAGAAGTCCCGGACGCGGTGATGCGGGCCTACGGGCTCGAACGGCTGACGTTCGGTCCCGACTACCTGATTCCCAAACCGTTCGATCCGCGGGTGTTGCTCTGGGTGGCGCCGGCGGTGGCGTGGGCGGCGGTTGCGTCGGGGGTCGCGGGTCGGATGATCGACGTCGAGGAGTACCGCGCCGAGCTCGAGGCGCGGTTGGGGCGTGCGCGCCAGGTGATGCGCGGGCTCATCACGCGCGCCCAGCAAGACCCGCAGCGCATCGTGTTCCCCGAGGGGGAGGATCCCCGGATCCTGCGCGCGGCGCGGATCCTGGCCGACGACGGCATCGCCCACCCGATCCTGCTCGGCGACCCCGACGTGATTCGTCGCCAGGCCGACGACGCGGCGGTGACGCTCGAGGAGATCGAGCTCGCGAACCCGCGGACCGCCGTCGATCACGAAGCGCTGGCGCAGGAGCTGTTCGAGCGCCGCCAGCGGCGGGGGATCACGCTACGCGAGGCCCGCGCGCGCGTCCTCGACCCGATGTACTACGGCCTCCTGATGCTGCGGGCCGGCGGCGCCGATGCGCTCGTCGCCGGCGAGGACATGCACTACCCGGACACCATCCGGCCGGCGCTCGAGGTGATCGGCGCCGAGCGGGGGCGCAAGCACGTCAGCGGCATCTACATGATGATCTTCCGGCAGCAGACATTTTTCTTCGCCGACTGTACCGTGAACATCGACCCCGACGCCGAGACGCTCGCGGAGATCGCCTCGGCGACGGCGCGGTTCGTGTGGCGCCTCGGGGTCGAGCCGCGCGTCGCCATGCTGTCGTTCTCGAACTTCGGCTCGGTGAAACACCCGGCTGCCGACAAAGTGCAACGCGCCGTGTCGCTGCTGCACGAGCGGGAACCCGCCCTGCAGGTGGACGGCGAAATGCAGGCCGATACGGCAGTGGTGGAGCGGATCCTCACCCACACGTACCCCTTCGCCAAGCTGCGCAGCGCGGCCAACGTGCTCATCTTCCCGAGCCTCGACGCGGCCAACATCGCGTACAAGCTGCTCGACCGGCTGGGTGGGGCGCAGGCGATCGGCCCGATCCTCGTCGGCATGAACCGGCCGGTCCACATCTTGCAGCGGGGATCGGAGGTGCCCGACATCGTGAACATCGCGGTGATCGCGGCGGTAGACGCCCTCGAGCACGAGAGGAACCCATCGGCATGACGCTCGTGGCGCCTGTGAGCCTCGCCCCGAAGCATGTGGTCCACCGCAACCTCCCGCCGGCGGAGCTGTACGAGCACGCCGTCCGCCGCGGCGAGGGTGTGATCGCGGAGTGCGGCCCGTTTTGCGCAGTCACCAAGCCGCACACCGGCCGCAGCCCCAACGACAAGTTCCTGGTGCAGGAGCCAGGTTCGGCGGAGCGCATCTGGTGGGGGAAGGTCAACCAGCCGCTCCCCCCGGAGCAGTTCGAGCGCCTGCACGCCGAGGTCGTGGCGCACCTCAACGGCCAGGAACTGTTCGTGCGCGACGTCTTCGCGGGCGCCGACCCCATCTACCGGCTGCCGATCCGGTTCGTGACGCCGAACGCCTGGCACGCGCTGTTCGTCTACAACATGTTCCTGCGCCCGCCGGCGGGAGATCTCGAGGGCTTCACGCCCGGCTTTCAGGTGCTGCACGCCCCGGAGTTGCACGCCGACCCCGCGGTCCACGGCACCAAGTCGGGGACATTCATCGTGGTCAGCTTCGCCCACAAGACCATCCTGATCGGCGGCACCCGCTACGCGGGCGAGCTGAAGAAGTCGATCTTCACCATTCTCAATTACCTCCTGCCGACGCAGGGCGTCCTGTCGATGCACTGCTCGGCCAACCTGGGCGAAGCGGGCGACGTCGCCCTGTTCTTCGGGCTCTCCGGCACCGGCAAGACGACCCTCTCGGCCGACCCCGAGCGCAAGCTGATCGGCGACGACGAGCACGGCTGGTCCGACCAGGGCGTGTTCAACTTCGAGGGCGGGTGCTACGCGAAGGTGATCCGGTTGTCCCGCGAAGGCGAGCCGGAGATCTACGCGACCACGCGGATGTTCGGTACCGTGCTGGAAAACGTCGTGGTCGATCCCGAGACGCGGGTCATCGACCTCGACTCGCAAGAGATCACGGAGAACACCCGCGCCTCCTATCCGATCCATTTCATCCCGAACCACATCCCCGGCGGGATGGCCGGGCACCCGTCTCACGTCGTGTTCCTGACGTGCGACGCCTTCGGCGTCATGCCGCCGATCGCCCGGCTCACGCCGGCGCAGGCGATGTATCACTTCCTGTCGGGCTATACCGCCAAGGTCGCGGGCACCGAGCGGGGCGTCACCGAGCCGAAGGAAACCTTCTCGGCCTGCTTCGGCGCGCCCTTCCTGCCGCTCCACCCCCACGTCTACGCCGAGATGCTAGGCGCGCGGATCGCGAAGCACGGTGCACAGTGCTGGCTCGTGAACACCGGGTGGACCGGGGGGCCGTTCGGCACCGGTCATCGGATGCGCCTGTCGCACACGCGCGCGATGATCCGGGCCGCGCTGTCGGGCCGCCTCGACCGCACGCCGACTCGGCGGGAGCCCGTGTTCGGGCTCGACGTCCCGCAGCACATCCCCGGCGTCCCGGCCGAGGTTCTGGACCCGCGCCACACTTGGCGCGACCCGGCCGCCTACGATGCGCAGGCCGCCCGGTTGACTGCGCTGTTCCGCAAGAACTTCGAGCAGTTCGCGGACCGGATGCACGCCGCCGTCCGGGAGGCCGGCCCGCAGCCTTGACCCGGTTCGAAGTCGTCCGCGATCCGCTCTGGAACAACATCCGTCTCGAGCCTGAGGCGCTGGCCGTCATCGACACGCCCGCCGTCCAGCGGCTCCGCTACGTCCGCCAGCTGGGGCACGCCTTCCTCGTCTACCCCGGCGCCACCCACACGCGCTTCGAGCATGCCCTGGGGGCTTACCACCTAGCTCGCCGGGTGCTCGCCCAGCTGGACGAGGTGGAGGGCCGGCGTCCCCCCGCGCAGCCCGCCGAGGCGTTGCGGGTGCGGCTCGCCGCGCTGCTCCACGACATCGGTCACTACCCCTTCTCGCACGCCCTCGAGGAGGCGGGGCTGCCGCATCACGAAGACCTCGCGGCACGGCATCTCGGTGAGGGCACGCTGGCCGCCCACCTCGAGCGGCTCGGCACCCCGGCCGCCGCTCTGCTACCGCTGATTCAAGGGACCAGCCCGTCGCCGTTCGCCGGGATCGTGGCGGGCGCGCTCGACGTGGATAAGCTGGACTACCTGACCCGCGACGCCACCATGTGCGGGGTGCCCTACGGGGTCATCGACGTGGACCGGCTGCTTACCTCACTGACCCTGGCCCCGGGTCTGAAAGGCCCCGTGCTGGCGCTGCACGCGAAGGGGCTGGCGGCGTTGGAATCGCTGCTGTTCGCCAAGTACCAGATGTACCGCAACGTCTACTGGCACCACGCGGTGCGGAGCGCGACCGCGATGTTCAAGCGGCTGGTGCGACGCACCATCGCGGCCGGACGGATGACGGCGGACGACGTCGCCGTGGCCACCGACGATGGGCTGATCCACGAGCTGCAGCAGCGCGACCCGACCGGCCTGGCGCAGGCGCTGCGCGAGCGGCGGCTCGCCAAACGGGCCCTCGACATCCCCGCCACCGACCTGCCGGCCGACATCGCCGATTGGGCCGCGACCGACCCTGACCTGCTGGAGCGCGTGGAACGGCGGCTGGCCCGCGAGCTGGGGCTGGGCGAGGACGAGCTGTTCCTGGACTTCCCGTCGAAGCCCGGGATGCTCGACGTGGCCATCACCGTGGTCGGCCGTGAGGGCAGCGCCGCAGGCCAGCTCGGGCTGCCGCGGGTGGCCGCGGAACTGCATCGCTCGGCGCAGCGGCTGCGCGTGTTCGTGTTGCGGCCGGCGGAGGTCCCGGCCCGAGCCGTGGTCGACCTGATGACGTGGCCGCGCCAGGAAGTGGCCGCGCGGCTCGACGGAGAGAAGACGCTGCTCAGCGCGGCCGCGCGATAGTCTGCGTCGTCGTGTTCGGATCGGCCGCCGGGACGTCCACCGAATCGACCCGCACGATGATGGCCGTGATGTTGTCGAGGCCCCCGTGGCGGTTCGCTTCGGCGATCAGCGCGTCCACTTCGTCCTGCGGCATCCGGTCCGGCGACAGAATCTCGCCGAGCTGATAGTCCTCGAGCATGCCCGTGAGGCCGTCCGAGGCGAGCAGGAACAGATCGCGCGGTTTCACCGTCCCCACATAGATGTCGGGCATCACGTCGCTGTTCGCCCCGACGCAGCGGGTGATCACGTTGCTGTACGGGTGCGCGCGGGCCTGCTCCGGTGTCAGGTAACCCGCGTCCACCTGCTCCTGCACGTAGGAGTGATCCTTCGTGACCTGGTTCAGGCGGCCGTCGCGCAGCAGGTAGGCCCGGCTGTCCCCCACCTGGCCGACGAGGAACCGGGCCTCATACAGCGCGAGGGCGGTGACTGTCGTGCCCATCCCGCGCTTGTCGTGCTCGGTCAGGGTGCGTTGGAAGATCGCGCCGTTGGCCGTGCGGATCGCCGTGCGCATCCGCTCCGCCACCTGCTCGTCGGAGAGACCGCGCAGCGAGTCCAGCTCGCGCGCCACGAAGCGGACCGCCATCTCGCTGGCCACTTCACCGGCGGCGTGCCCCCCCATGCCGTCGGCCACGACGAAGATGCCGCGGTCGGGAACCATGAGGTAGCTGTCCTCATTCCCCGACCGGATAACACCGACGTCGGTGCGGCCTGCGGACGTGATGTGCACGCGAACCCGCTAGACGAGAATCCAGTACACGAACCCAACGATCCCGAGCACCAGCATGGCAGCGCTCCCTCCACACCCCTTGCCCTTCTTTTGCTCCGCCACCGGTGGCCGCTTGGGCGCCGCCTTGGGCTTCGTCGGAGCCGCCTTCGCCTTTGCGGGCGGGGGCGGGGGGGAGGGCGCTTTGGGGGGCGGGGGGGCGGGGGGCGGGGCGGCAGGCTTCATCATCTCGAGCATCCGGGTGCCGCCCCCCTTGGCGACGCCTGCGGCGTCGTCCGTCGGCTCGAACACGAGCGTCACGTCGCCGAAGCGCACCGCTGCTCCGGGCGCGAGCGGCGCCTCGCCCTGCAGGCGCTCCCCATCCACGAATGTCCCATTGGTCGAGTCGAGGTCGACCAGCACCCACACGCCCTCGCGCCGCTGCAACTTCGCGTGCGTCGTGGAGACCGACTCGTCGGGGAGGACGAGATCGTTGTAGTCGGCGCGTCCGATGTTGGAGATCGGGGTCTTCACGATGAGCCGCTGCCCCTTCAGGGTGCCGGAGCGGACCAGGAAGTTGCCGAGCACCGTACCCGATCGCCGCGGCGCGGAGGGCGGCGGACCGCCCGACGCCGCGTGGACGGTGTGTTTGAGTCGCTCACCCGCCCCCGCCGACGCCGAGCTCGGAGCCTGGGGGGCGGCCTGGGGCGCGTTCGCGGCCGGCGCCGGGGAAGGGTTTGGCGCAGCCTGAACTAGGGTGTCCGCGTAGAAGCGGAAGTTCTCGTCGCCGATGCGGATCACGTCGGCCCTCGACAGGAGGCGCTGGCCCTCCACGCGCTCTTCGTTGACGAACGTGCCGTTCGTGCTCGAGTCGACCAGCAGATACCCCTTGGGCGTTTGCACGATCTCCCCGTGGCGCCGTGACACATCTTTCCCGGCGACCACCACGTCGCACGCCGCGTCGCGGCCGAACACGAGCGACGCGCCGGTGATCGCATACTCCCGCCCGTCGGTGAGGGACACGATCCGCCCCCCGGTATTCCCGGTGGCTCGACCCTTGGCCTCGGTCTTCGCGTGTTCCATCGCCTGGGGGAGGCTCATCGCTTGCACGTACTGGGTACTGCCGCTGCGGCGTTCGTCCACGAACGTCAACTCCTGGCCGGCGACCTCGACCTTGTCGCCGTGGAGCAGCGGCGTCGGCTCGGCACCGAGGCGGACGCCGTTGATCAGGACGTCCGCCTCGGGCACCGCTTTGGTGATCACGACCTGGCCGTCGGAGAGCGCCTTGAGCTTGGCGTGGCGGGGGAGGACGCCGGGACCGGTGAGGCCGATGACGCAGCCCGGGTCGCTGCCGAGAAACCCGTCTCCCGCGGGGATGGTGAACCTTCGCCCGCCCAGTTCAAACAACGCCATGCACGCGCTCCTCCCGCCCTCGTGGCCAGGCGGGGAAGTTACGCCCGACGCCGTAACCGGGCAAGCAAGCAGGGCTTAGGTGACCGAGACCGTTTCTTCCCGGCCGATCAACCCCCGCCGGAGCCAGTGCCAAAAGAGCAGCGCCCCGACGATGACCGTCGCGTAACTGTTGATGAACCGCCAGATGACGGTGTAGCTCGGCACGAGGGCGGGCCGCACGTAGATCGACATCACGGCCGCTGAGATGAGCTCGGCCAACCCCGAGGCCCCGGGCGTAGGGGCGAAGTACAACAGGAAGGTGATGAACGTCTGCAGCAGGAGAATGTCGACGAAGCCGGCTGGGATCCCGAGCACGCGGAGGGTCACGTATCCGGCGAGCAACTTATTGGCGTGCGAGGGCGCGGAGATCAGGACGGCCCAGAGCAGCGTCAGGAGCCCTTTCGGGCTGCCGAACGCCACCATGCAGTCGTGGGCGCGGTCGAGCCCGGTCGACAGCGCATCGAGCTGCCCGGCGATGCGCTGGCTGCGCCGCCGGAGCCTGCTGGTGAACCACCGCACCAAACGGCGCAGCACGTTGGGGAAGAACACGGCGATCAGCATCAGGACCCCGAGGATGCCGAACACGGTGAGGCTCGTCTTGAACAACCCGTACAGCGTGATGCCCAGGACGAGGCCGTGCTGCTCGAGCGATCGCCCCCCGCCGAGCCAGATCGCCAGCGGGCCCGCGATGGCGAAGAAGACCACCGTCGCGACGAACGTCATGAACACCGAGGCGAGGGCCTCGGGCAACCGGACGCCGGCGCGGCGCATCGTCCACACGATCATCGGCGACGCGCCGGATTGGAACGGGGTCAGGTACGCCCCCCAGGCGCCCATGCCGCCCGCCAGGAACATGTCGCGCAGCCGGACACCCGGGTGCACGTGGCGGGCGCAGACCCACAGCCGCAGCCCGCCGCCGAACCAGTCCATCGACGCCAGGCCCAACCCCACGATCATCCAGCCCCAGTGCAACCTGAGGAACGGCTCCAGGAAGACGTCGAGCCGGTCGCCGAACCGGATGAGGTAGTAGGAGAGGAGGATGACGAGCCCGGCGAGCGAGATTCCGGCGAACAGCTCGAGGCTGCGCCGGAGCACGCGCGGAGTCAGGGCGAGAGCCATTCGAGCCGCAAAGCTGTTATTTTCACGGGTTATGCGCCATCCCCCCGAGCAGGTCGTTCTCCGCAACGTGCGGCAGCACAACCTCAAGGGCATCACGGTGGCCTTCCCCCGGCGGGCGCTGTCGGTCGTGACCGGGCCGTCGGGCTCGGGGAAGAGCTCGCTCGCCTTCGACACCCTCTACGCCGAGGGCCAGCGGCGCTACATCGAGTCCCTCTCGACCTACGCGAAGCAGTTCCTCGAACGGATGCCGAAGCCGCTGGTGGACGCGCTGGAGGGCCTGTCCCCCGCAGTGGCGATCGAGCAGAAGAACCCCACGACCTCGAGCCGGTCCACGGTCGGCACGGCCACCGAGATCTACGACTTTCTGCGACTGCTGTGGGCGCGCGCCGGGACGCAGTTCTGCGTCCGCTGCGGGCATGCGGTGAAGGTGGATACGGTGCAGGAGGCGGTGGACGCCGTGATCGCGGGAAACGGGATGCGGGATACGGGAAACGTGGTCGTGGCCTTTCCTCTACCTCCGTCCGCGCATCGCCCGGAAGTCGAAGTGGCGGCCCAACTGCGCGCGGCAGGATTCGTGCGCGCTCAGGTCGACGGCGACGTCGTGCGGCTGGACGAGCCGGAGGCCGAACGGCGGGTGCGGGAGGGCCGCGAGGTGCTCGTCATAGTCGATCGCATCGCCGCGACAGACGGGAACCGGGGCCGGCTGGCGGACGCCGTCGCGACGGCGTTCAACGAGGGCGAGGGCGTGGCGCTGACGTTGGCGAACGGCGACCGGCGCCGCTTCTCGGAGCACCCCACCTGCTCCGCCTGCGGCACGCCGGCCCCGGCGCTGACGCCTGCGCTCTTCTCCTTCAATAATCCCCGCGGCGCCTGCCCCGCCTGTAACGGGTTCGGCGCGGTGCTCGAGTACGACGAGTCCCTGATCGTGCCCGACCCCGGCCGTTCGCTGGCCGAGGGGGCGCTCGACCCCTGGACCAAGCCGCGCTACGAGGGCCGCCGTCGCTTGCTGCGCGAAACGGCCCGCGCGCGCCGCCTCTCGTTCGATGCGCCGTGGCACGACCTGCCCGAGCGGGAGCGGCGGTTCCTGCTCCACGGCAGCGCCGGCCGCTACCTCGGGATCTTTCCATTCCTCGAGCGGCTCGAAGCGAAACGCTACAAGCAGTACATCCGGGTGTTCCTGCGGCAGTATCAGCTCGCCAAGACGTGCCCCGCCTGCCGCGGTGCGCGGCTCAAGCCCGAGGCGCTCTCGGTCCGGGTCGCCGGCAAGACGATCGCCGAGTCGGCGGCGCTCACCGCGGCCGACCTCGCGGGCTGGCTCAGCCACCTCGACCTGGCGCCGTTCGAGCGGCAGGTCGCGAACCACATCCTGGGCGAGCTGGGGGCGCGCGTCGGCTTCGTGAACGACGTCGGCCTCGGGTACCTCACCCTCGACCGTCTGACGCGCACGCTCTCGGGCGGCGAGGCCCAACGCATCGCGCTCTCCAACGCGCTCGGCTCGCACCTCGTGGACACCCTGTACGTGCTCGACGAGCCTTCCATCGGCCTGCACCCCGCCGACGTGGACCGCCTCCTGGGCCTGCTGCGGCGCCTCTCCGACGCGGGCAACACCGTGGTGGTCGTGGAGCACGACCCGGCGGCGATGCGCGCCGCGGATTGGATGGTCGAACTGGGGCCGGCCAGTGGCGAGGCCGGCGGGCAGCTCGTGTACCAGGGCCCCGCGGCGGGCGTGCGCGAGGCGGGGACGCTCACCGGCCAGTACTTGAGCGGAGACAAGCGGATCGGCGTCCCGTCGGCGCGGCGGCCCGCCGTCCGCTGGCTCGACCTCAAGGGCGCGCGGCTCCATAACCTCGCGGGCGTGAACGTGCGCATCCCGTTGGGCACGCTGACCGTCGTCACCGGCGTGTCGGGCTCGGGGAAGTCCACGCTGGTGCACGACGTGCTGTACCGCCAGCTCGAAGCGCGGCTCCGGGGGATGCACAGCGCCAAGCAGCATCTCGGCGAGCCGGTGGGCGAGGTCGCCGCCCTCACGGGGTGGGAGAGTCTCGAGGACGTGGTGCTCATCGACCAGGCGCCGATCGGCCGCACCCCCCGGTCGAACCCCGTGACGTACGTGAAGGCATTCGACGAGCTGCGCGCCCTCTTCGCCGCCGAGCCGCTGGCGCGGGCGCGCGGGTACACGCCGAGCACGTTCTCGTTCAATGTCGCGGGGGGTCGCTGTGAGGCGTGTGAGGGTGCCGGGCACGTCCTCGTGGAGATGGTGTTCCTCGCGAACGTGTTCGTGCCGTGTGAGGTGTGCGGCGGCAAGCGGTTCAAGCGGGAGGTGCTCGACGTCAAGTTGCACGGCCAAGCGGTGCACCAGGTGCTCGAGTGGACGGTGGACCAGGCGATCCAGCGGTTGCACCGGCACCCGCGGCTGGGGCGGGCGCTGTGGCACCTCCAACAGGTGGGGCTCGGGTATCTGCGCCTCGGTCAGCCCGCCACGACACTGTCGGGCGGCGAGGCGCAGCGACTCAAGATCGCGCGCGAATTGGCGCTCGCCGGTGCGACCACGCGCGGCAGCGGCAAACGCAAGCTGTACATCCTCGACGAGCCCACGACCGGCCTCCACGTGGACGACGTGCGCGTGCTGTGCAAGGTCTTGGATCGGCTGGTGGACGCGGGCCACACGGTGCTCGTGATCGAGCACAACCTCGATGTCATCAAGCGGGCGGACTGGGTCATTGACTTGGGGCCGGGGGCTGGGGACCAGGGTGGTCGCGTGGTGGCGGCAGGAACACCAGAAGACGTGGCGCATGTGGCGGAGTCGCTGACGGGCAAATACCTCCGCGACCTTCAATGAGCACCACTCAACCGACCCCCCGTCCGTCCGTCCGCCCGTCCGCCCGTCGGGCCGACGCCCTCCTCGTCGCCGCCACGGCGATCTGGGGCGTGAGCTTCGTCGTCGTGAAGGAGGCGCTGGCGGGAGCGTCGCCCCTGGCGTTTCTCGCCCTGCGGTTCGCGATCGCGGCCGTGGTGCTCGCCCCGTTCACCGACCTGCGGACGCGTTTCTCGCGCGCCGAGCTGCGCGCCGGCGCGCTCCTCACGCTCCTGTTGGCCAGCGGGTTCGCGGCACAAGCCGTGGGCCTGCAATACACGACGCCCTCCCGCTCGGCGTTCATCGTGGCGTTGTCGTCGGTGCTCGCGCCGGTGGTCGCCTTCGTGGTCCTGAAGCAGCGGCCTCGCTGGGCCGTGGCGGCGGCGGTGGGGCTCGCCGGTGGCGGGATCTACCTCCTGACGGCACCGGACGGGGGCGGCCTGAACCGCGGCGATCTCTGGACGCTGATCACGGCGGTGGTGTTCGGCGGACAGATTGTGGCGGTCGCGGAGTTGGCGACGCGGCACGACGCCCGGCGCCTGGTGTGGTTGCAGCTCGCGGGCACTGCCCTGGCGGCGGCCGCCGCGGCGTTTGCGCTCGAGCCGGTCCGACTCACGGAGTCGGTGGGCGTCATCGGTGCACTCGTCTTCACGGGCGTGGGCGCGACGGCCGTCGCCTTGGTGTGGCAGATGGAGGCGCAGCGGCACATGTCGGCGGCGCGGGCGGCGTTGATCTTCTGTCTCGAGCCGGTGTTCGCGGCGGTGGCGTCGTGGATGTGGCTGGGGGAGCGGCTGTCGCCGACGCAATGGATCGGCGCTGGGCTCATCCTTGGGGGGATGGTCCTGGCTGAGCTGCCGCAGCCTCTGAAGCGCAACGCCCTGTAGGAATCCGCTGACAACATCTGCGACGGAGTTGTTTATCCTGTGGGTGATCCCGCACTCGGAGCTCCAGTCGATGGCTAGGCTGCTCTTGGGGTTCGTTCTCGTCCTCCTCGCTGAGCCCGCGCTCGCCCAGCAACCGGATTCCGCCGCCCAGGCGTTGAAGCGGCTGAGCATCGAACAATTGATGAACCTGGAGGTCACCTCCGTCTCGAAACGTCCCGAGCGGCTGGTGCAGACCGCCTCCGCGATCCAGGCGATCACCCAGGAAGACATTCGTCGTTCCGGCGCCTCGAGTCTCCCAGAGGCACTGCGTCTCGCCAGCAACCTGCAGGTCGCGCAGGTCGATTCCCGCCAATGGGCCATCAGCGCGCGTGGCTTCAATAGCACCACCGCCAACAAGCTCCTGGTCCTCATCGACGGGCGCACCGTGTACACACCACTCTTCTCCGGTGTCTTCTGGGATGCACAGCAGGTGCCCCTCGCCGACATCGACCGGATCGAAGTCATCAGCGGGCCCGGCGCAACGTTGTGGGGGGCCAACGCCGTCAACGGTGTGATCAACGTCATAACGAAGGACGCCAAAGACACCCCGGGGCTTGTCCTGTCGGGCGGCGGGGGCACCGAGCTGCCCGGCTTTGGCACCGCCCGCTACGGAGGAGCCCTGGGCTCCGGTGCCCGGTATCGGATCTACGGCAGCAGGTTCGCCCGCGATCCGTCGGCCTTGCCCAACGGCCAGGACGCCCCGGATGACTGGCACCTGGGGCAGGGCGGATTTCGCCTCGATTGGGACGCGTCAACGGACAGCCGCGTCACGCTGCAAGGCGATCTCTACGATGGGCGCATCGATCAGCTCAGTCCCGGGGACATCACCGTCAGCGGTGGCAACGTGGTAGCGAAGTGGGCGCGGACGATCTCCGAAACGTCGAATCTCACGGCCCAGCTGTACTATGACCGGACCAATCGGGACATCCCCGGGACGTTCGGCGAAGCGCTTGACATCTACGATGTCGAGCTCCAGCACCAAGCACGCATGGGCGCCAGGCACGACCTGGTGTGGGGACTCGGCTACCGGCTGATGAACGACAACGTCGCCAACACCACGGCCCTGGCCTTCTTGCCGGCCCACGCCGCGCGACAGTGGTTCACGGGATTCGTCCAGGACGAGATCGCCCTCGTTCCCGACCGGTTGCACGTAGCGCTCGGCACCAAGGTCGAGCACAACGATTACACCGGCTTCGAGATCCAGCCCAGCGGCCGAGTGAATTGGACCCTCAATCCGTCCGCAACCCTCTGGGCAGCAGTATCCCGGGCGGTCAGAACCCCCTCGCGCATTGACCGGGAGCTGTTTGCTCGCATCTCAATCTCACCGCCCTCGTTCCTCGCCGGCGGCCCGGGCTTCGATTCAGAAGAAGAGCTGGCCTACGAACTGGGATACCGCCACCAGCGGGGGTCCCTTGCCCTCTCAGGGGCGACGTTCTACAGTCGCTACCACGGGCTCCGCAGTTTGGAGCAGCTCAATCCGCCCGCAGCCGACACCATCGTCATCGGCAACGGGCAGGACGGCGAGGCGTTCGGGGCGGAGCTGACGGCGGCATACGTGCTCACAAGCAGGTGGCGTGTGCGGGCAGGCTACACGGAGCTGCGCGTCCACATTTGGCCCAACCCCGGCAGCACCGACACGTCCCGCGGCCTGACGGAGTCCCAGGCTCCCGATCGCCAGTTCTTCGTGCATTCATCGGTCGAGCTGCCCGCGCACTTGTGGCTCGACGTCGGACTCCGCGCCATCGGAGAGATCGCAAGACGGCAGGTCCCGGCGTACAGCGAGTTGCACGCCCGGCTCAGCTGGCAGCCGACCCCGAAGCTCGACCTGTCCGTCGTCGGGCAGAACCTGCTGCACCGACGTCACACGGAGTTTGGCGCGCCTGCCGCGCGCCGGGAAATCGAACGTGGCGTGTATGGGTTGGTCGAATGGCGTTTCTGAGGCGGGCGCTCCCCCTCGTTGCGCTGCTCGTGGCGGCGCGCGGGTCGACCGCGCAAGCCGTGCGAGCCTCGGAATACCAGGTGAAGGCGGTGTTCCTGTTCAACTTCGCGCAATTCGTCGATTGGCCGGCCGAGGCCTTTCCCGCCTCCGACACGCCGCTCGTCATCTGCGTGCTCGGAAATGATCCGTTCGGAGCCGCGCTGGATCAGACCGTGCGCGATGAGCGCCGGGGAGGCCGGGCATTCCAGGTTCGGCGCTACCAGAGCGTGGACGAGATCAAGACCTGCCACATCCTGTTCATCAGTCGGTCCGAGGGGGACCGGCCGCAGGCCATTCTAGCGGGTCTCAAGAACCGGCCAATCCTCACGGTGAGTGACGCCGACGGCTTCGCCGAACGCGGTGGCATGATTCGGTTCGTGACCGACCGGAACCGCATCCGGCTCCAGCTCAACCTTGCGGCGACGGAAGCGGCCCACCTGACCATCAGCTCCAAGCTGCTGCGCGTGGCCGAGGTCATCCGCCGGTCTGGGAGCTGAGATGTCGCCGCTGCGCGACTGGCCGATCAAGCGGAAGCTCACAGCGATCCTGCTGCTGATCAGCGGATTGGTGTTGTTGCTGACCTCGGCCGCGTTCGTAACCTATGAGGTCGTGACGAACCGCGAGACGATAAGAATCCATCTGGCCACGCGATCCCGCATTGTTGCCGCCAACAGCACCGCCGTGCTGGCGTTTGCGAACGAAGCGGACGCAACAGAAATCTTGAATGCCCTGAAGTACGACCCGCATGTCGTCGCCGCGGCGCTGTATGACCAGGACGGGCGGGTGCTCGCGACCTATCCGGCGGCCGCCGCCGCCGATCTCATCCCAGCCGCGCCGCAGGCGGACGGGTACCGCTTCGAGGGCGGCCGTCTCGTGGGGTTTACGCCTGTGGCGCAGGGCGGGAACAGGCGGCTGGGGACACTCTACATCGCGTCGGACACGAAGGCCGTGTCGGACGCCCTCCGGCTTTCCGGTGTCATCGCGATCGTCGTCCTCGCCATCGCGCTGCTGACCGCGTATGCGTTGGCCGCTGCCCTGCAGGGACGGATCTCGGAACCCATTCTCGCCCTGGCGCAAACGGCGACGGCGGTCTCCACTCGGCAAGACTACTCCGTGCGGGCGCCGAAGCTCGGCGAGGACGAATTGGGCACGCTGACCGACGCCTTCAACCAGATGCTCGGCCGCATCGAGGACCAGAGCAGCGAGCTGCGGCGCTACGCCACGGAGCTCGAGCAGCGCGTCGCGGACCGGACCCACGAGCTCGAGGAGCGCAACGAGGCCCTCCGCCGCAATGCGGCAGAGCTGCTCGCCGCGAACCAGGAGCTCGACGCGTTCGCCTACTCGGTATCACACGACCTGCGCGCGCCGCTGCGCAGCATCGATGGCTTCAGCCAGGTGCTGCTGGAAGACTACGCAGCGCGGCTGGACCAGGCGGGCCAGGATTCGCTGCGGCGCGTACGCGCCGCCAGCCAGCGCATGGCCACTTTGATCGACGATCTGCTGAAACTGGCTCGGGTCACGCGCGCCGAGATGCGCACGGAGGTTGTGGACCTGAGCGCCATGGCGCGGGACATCGCGGCCGAGTTGCAAAAGACGGATTCGGCCCGGCAAGTAGAGGTCGTGATCGCTTCGGGGCTCACGGCGCGGGCAGACGTCCCTTTGCTGCGGGTCGCGCTCGAGAACCTCCTCCGCAACAGCTGGAAATACACCGCGAAACAGCCGCGGCCGCGGATCGAATTCGGATCCGTCGAAGCGAACGGAGGGCTGGCGTTCATGGTCAAGGACAACGGCGCCGGCTTCGACATGAAATACATGGACAAGCTGTTCGGCGTGTTCCAGCGACTGCACTCCGCGGCCGAATTCGAAGGCACCGGCGTCGGTCTCGCCACGGTCCGGCGCATCATCACCCGGCACGGCGGCCAGATCTGGGCCGAAGGTGCCGTCGATCACGGAGCAACGTTCTACTTCACCTTGTGAGGCCCTCGTGAAACCGGGAAAGATCCTGCTGGTGGAAGACAACCCCGACGACGTCGCCCTGACGCTGCGGGCGCTCAAGAGTTACAACATCACGAACGACGTGGTCGTGGCGGAGGACGGCGCCAAGGCGCTCGACTATCTCTTCGGCGCGGACGGGGGCTCAGGGCCGGACGCGCAGCCCGCGGTCGTTCTCCTCGATCTGAAGCTGCCGAAGGTCAACGGCCTGGAGGTGCTCCGGCGCATTCGATCCGAGGAGCGCACCCGGCTGCTGCCGGTGGTGATCCTGACCTCCTCCGACGAGGAGCGCGACATCATCGACGGCTACAGCCTCGGCGCCAACAGTTACGTGCGCAAACCGGTGGACTTCGTGGAGTTCACTAAGGCGGCGCAACAACTGGGGCTCTACTGGTTGCTCATGAACCGGCAACCGCCGACGCCCCGGAGGTGACGTGGGCGCCGCATTACGCCTCCTGATGATCGAGGATTCCGAGGACGACGCTCTGCTGATCGTGCGTGATCTGCTGCGCGCCGGCTACGCCCCGAGCTACGAGCGCGTCGACACCGACGCGGCGGTGCGCGCTGCGGCGCTCGCCCGTAGTGTCCGCGAGGTTCTGGACGCCAAGTAGTGCCTTGGCGTCCCGGTGGCCCCCGCCTATATTTCGCGCTCTTTCCCGAGTAGCTCAGTTGGTAGAGCAGCCGGCTGTTAACCGGCGGGTCGCAGGTTCGAGTCCTGCCTCGGGAGCTCCGCAGGTCCACCCGCCGCAACGAGTTCCGCGCCAATCTCAGAAGCCGCCCCGGCTCCGGTACGGTCGGGAAGGTCCCGGTTTACGTGAATTAGTCCGCTTAAGTGCGCCCCCGCTCGGATGTTCGGCGTCGGGGCGGGTTATTCGGCGGCAGGCTCACAACCCGGCCGGGCCGGGCACGCGAGCTGATGGCGCGCGGTATCGAAGCCGGCGGCGAGGCTGCTGATGATCCTCAGTCATCCGAATTACGATAACCGCTCCCTTTGATCCAACTCGGCACTGACGGCTTGGACGCGGGCGCCGGCTTGGGAGCGACTCGCTGGGCCGGAGGCGACGCCGGAGTCGAGGTAGGGAATTTGAAGCTCGCCAGATTTTGGAGAACGCTATCGAGATTGCCGACCTTCATCGGATGCTGCTGCAGCACGGTCGCCATGGCAGCGGCGAGTTGGTCGATGTGCGCCGATCCGATACGACGTAATTGTTGCCAAATCGGCGCTCGACCCACCTGCTGAAAATCTTCGCGGACGAAGATCAGATTGTCGCCGGTATGAAACTTTTCCCAGAGGGTGGCGTCCTCCTCCAGCGCCGCCAGCGATAGGTAGATGACGAGCGCTGAAAAACGATCGATCTCCTGCCCGTAGTCGTGCTCGCTCCGTTCGGGATGCTGGTAGGCACGGTGGCCGGTTTCCGTGGCGTGGCGGCCCTTCAAGGCCGGCACCCACATGCCGTCGTAGTCGACCAACTGGATCGATCCGTCGCGCACCAGGATATTGCCGTGCTGCAAATCGCCGTGCGCGACCCGAGCGGCTTCGAGGTCGCGAACGAGTGTCACCCATTTTGCCCGCAAGTGCGCGAGCAACCAGGGATAGCGTAGCTGCTTCTCGATATAACTGTGCAGCAGGTCGCCCTCCGCCCACTGCATTTTGACGACCGGGAACCAATTGGAGCCGATTTGGATGCCCTGCTTGAGAAACCGAAAATCAACGTCGTAGCGCAGGCTGACCTTGTGAAGATGTCTGGAAATCGCCTCATACCGTTCGGCATGGTCGCTGATGGGCCGCAGGAAGCAGCGAATCGCCCAGGTCTTCCTGAATGAGAAGAACCCGCCCGGTTTCGTGCCTTTGTACACCACGGCGTTCGCGCCGGTGGCCGGCTTGGGCATCCCGAACCGATCGAGCTCGAGGGCGACCGCTCTTAATCCTGGGTCAGCAAAGGCCTTCTGCGGGTGCTGAACCGCCTCATGGTATTCGGTCAGGTCCGGCCAGGCCGCCATCGCTATCTCTCCTTCGCTCCAACCGGTGCATCGTGATGAATGACGCGGACCAGGGTAAAGTCGTCGTTGCGCAATCCATGCTTGCGGCCGTAGGCGACCATCGCGGCAAAGTTCTCTGGCGTACTCAGCTTCCGGTACAGCCACCTCCACAATGGTCGTCCGTCTTCATGCCGTTTCAGCAGCCAGGCGGCCACCGCATCGGTGGAGAGTAGAAGCATGTCTCCATCGCGCAGGCTGCCCTTGCTGATGTGTATCCATTCGTTCGGTGGTTCGCCGTCCGATCTCGAGCCGATCAGATACGGGCTCATGGTGAATTCCGAAGCTGTCTGCAAGGGGAACGCTGTGACCAGCCGCATCCCTTTGCCGACGTCATCGACCTGCATGAGGCAACAGTCACCAACGGCCAGCGCCGTCCACCGGTTCGTGTGAGCGTCGATCTGGACGCCGACAAGAGCTGCGAACGCGCCCTGCTCGGCCTTTTCGCTGGCGAACCAGGGGAGCGGCCGGCCCGCCAATCTTTGCCGCCAGAGGCGGCGCGCGGCCCCAAGCCGCGCGAAAAACTCCGCCCCGGTGAGCTCATTGCGCACATAACTTTCGGCGAGCAGCACTGCCCATAGCTTGGCGAAACTGCTTTCGGTGGCGCCATCGGCCACCGCCACGCGGATGCCGGCCGGCGTGCGAGTTTGCCGATGCGCCCATGCATCCTCGTATTCCTCAACACTGTTGCCCGACTTTGGGCAGCAGAAGGCCTTGATGTCGCACGCGTTGGCCGCCGTGGCGTGGCTCACCGCAGGAGCTGCCCACTGGTCTCAGCGCAGGCGCACATTAGCCGGCCGCGTGCCGATATCGAGAAAATGGATTACGTGCAACGGCTGCGCGTTGAAGATGAATCCGCGCGAGTCTTCCGCGGCCGGCAAACCCAGCTCCGTCGCGCGTGCAACCATAAACGGTGTGAGCGTCGATGAGGCTTCAAAGAGCGCTTTGGCATACTGATCCGGAAGTTTGCTGGCGTTGCCCGGCAACTCGATCGATGGCCCGGCCGTCGACGAAAGATGGATGTTGAAGAGCAACGCCGAACCGTCCTCGCCGCTGACCGCCGTCAACTTACGCGCCGCGGGAACGAGATCTCCATCCGGTGCCTCGCCGTCGGTGATGTTGATGACGATCGGCGGGAATCCCTGCGGATGCCCCTGGCACCACGTCTCGACAATCTTGGTTGCGTCCTTGAGCGCGGCGCACATCGGAGTGCCCCCTTTTGAATAGGGGTCGAACCAGACTGGAAACTTCACAGTTTGGTCCATTACTCCGCCGGCGCCATCGTCCGACTGCTTGGTTCTTTCTTCGATGCGCAACGGCTTGCCGGCCAATTCACTGATCGGTACCAAAGAGCGCCCGCTCAGTTCACCGCCGAGCGCCGGTTTACAGCTGTCCTCGCTGTAGCCCAGCACACCAACATGAAAGTAGTCGTAAATGGAGTCCGATTTGGCGCACCGGATGGACAGATTATGAATGAGCTTGTTGAGGATGGTCGCCAGCTCCTCGGCTTTCTTTTTGCCAGCGTCTCCGCCGGCAAAAGGGTCCTCCATCGACTCGGACTGGTCGACCAGAAACAGGAAACAGCCCGGGTTCTTGCGACTGATTTCGGCCTGGTATGCCATGGTTGTTCTCCACTTCTGGCATGTTCGTTCTTGGGGGCGCCCTCGCGTGCGAACGTTCGCAATCTTGGTGGTTCTTCTCCTGGTATGAGCCTTCGCTCCTCCTTCAAAACAGTGGCCCCGTTGGCCAGATCGCGGGCGCAACGGGGCCTAAAGACTCGTCGGAAAGCGAGTTGGTCCAGCTTTCCTAGCCCCCTAGATAAAGAAAAGCATGCTCCGAAGTCAATAGCGAAATGGCGGTGTGGCGCGCGCGCATGAGGCCCTGCCAAGCTTGTTCGTCCGGGCCACGGCAGGCTGTGACTGTTGTCACCTCATGATGGGGCGCCGGCGGAAAGGCCTGTTCGTGTTCAGCAGCGCAAACCTTTGCGACTCGCTCCACGTCGCCTGAAGCTCATCGAGTCACGAACACTGGGGACCGGCGGTGTAATCCTGCGCTACGTGCCATCCGAACCTGCGATGTTAGCGCGGCCGCGCTCGGCGCACCGGTACACATCCCGGATGCTGCCGCCTCGCACCACCCGGTACTCTCGCGGCCGCCGCCAGTTGACCTAACCAACAGCCTCCATGCGGGACTGGCGAGCCGGGACCTTCGCTCGCGCCGCTCCGTGAACGATGCTCTGCACCTCGCTGTGGAGCGTAGCGAGCGAGAGGGGTTTGACCATGAAGACCGCACCGCTCGGGGGCTCGGGCAACGGCTCCGAGCTCATGAATACGAACTTGCCGCGCAGTTCCGGCTGCAACGCGAGCGCCTCCTCCCAGAGCCACAGGCCCCCACGCCTCGGCATGTGCACGTCGGTGATGACCACGTCGAACTGGTGGCTGCGGATGGCCTCCAACCCCTCGAGGCCATCGCCCGCGGTCGTGACGTCCCCTCCGTCGCGCGCCAACGAGCGAGCGAGCGCTTCCCTGAGGGGAACGTTGTCGTCGACGACTAGGGCTGAGAACTGTGCCTGGTGATGCAGTGTGGTGTTCATGCACGTAACCTGTGTTGTGTTCATGCACGGAACGTGTGGTGCGGACGCGGCAGATCAACGAACATGAGTGCTCAAAGATGGTTTACAGTGTTTAGATGCTCGGCTCCCGCCGTGTAGACCCACGTATGAATCCTCGGGTTCAGGAGGCTGCGACGTTCTTCCTTCACCCAGCCGAGCCGAGTAGCTTCTCGGGTACCCCGAACCACTCGAAGGTGCATGACCGCAACAGTTCGCCGCCCCAAGCGTGAGTCGCCGAAGGCAGCCGGGAACGGGAGCCGGCCTGCCAGGCGTGCGTTGGCGAAGGCGCCGACGGGAATCCCGGGGCTCGATGACATCACCAACGGGGGACTTCCCCGCGGCCGGCCCACCCTGGTATGGAGTAGTCCGCGCCCACCATGATCAAGAAACGCAAGGCCGCGCGCCGGCCTCAGGCTGGAGTCCGGGAGCTGCGGGACCGGCTGAAAACGGCCGAGGAGACGCTGCGCGCCATCCGGGCCGGTGAAGTGGATGCCATCGTGGTCGCGCGGGCGAGGGGAGAGCACGTCATCACCCTCGCAGGCGCGGAGCTGGCCTACCGCATCTTGTTCGATCAGATGAACGAGGGCGCCGTGACGTTGACTCGGGACGGCACGATCGCCTATTGCAACCGCCGGTTCGCAGACATCGTGCGGATGCCGCTCGGACGCGTCATCGGCGCGCCGCTGCGCCGGTTCGTGCCGCCGACCGAGCAGCCGGCGTTCGACGCCCTGGTCGCGGCCGGGCACCGGGAGAACAGGAGGGCCGACACCACCTTCCGTGTCGACGGTGGCGCCCTGGTGCCGGTGTCAGTCTCCATCGCTCCCTTGCAGCTCGAGGGGAGCGGCGACGTCATCGGCGTGATCGGCGTGGTCACGGACATCAGCGAGCGCGAGCGGGCGGAGGAGCTGCGCAATCGGCTGATCCAGCAGGCGGTGACGGCGCAGGAAGAGGAACGACGCCGGATCGCGCGTGAGCTCCACGACGAGGCCGGGCAGTCGCTCACGGCGCTGCTCGTGGGGTTGCGCACGATCGAGGAGTCGCGGACCGTCACGGAGGCAGCCGAGCTGGCACAGCGGCTCCGCGGGATCGCCGCCCAAACCCTCGATGAAGTGGGGCGCCTCTCGCGGGGGCTGCACCCCAGCGTCCTCGACGAAGTGGGGCTCCCCACGGCCGTGACACGACACGTGCAGGAGTTCGCCCAACTGCACGCGGTCGCGGTGGACGTGCGGATCGAGGGGCTCGAGACGGAGCCGCTGCCGCCGGCCTTGCAGGCCACCGTGTATCGCATTCTCCAGGAAGCGCTGACCAACGTGGCAAAACACGCCGGCGCCAGGAGCGTGAGCGTCCGGCTGGTGCGCCACGAGGCGGCGGTCGAGTTGCGGGTGCAGGACGATGGGGTCGGCTTCGACCCGGCAACGGGTGCCGACGCCGCTCCGGGAGATCGCCATCTCGGTCTGCAGGTCATGCGAGAACGCGCGGCCCTGCTCGGCGGCTCGGTCAAAGTCGAGTCGCGGCCCGGAGCGGGCAGCACGATCACGGTCCACTTTCCCATGCGCCGCGCGTAAGCGCCCATGCCGAAAACCCGGGTGCTCATCGCCGACGACCACGCCGTCCTCCGGGCCGGCCTGAAGCTGCTCATCAACGGCCAGTCCGACATGGAAGTGGTAGGCGAGGCCGCCGACGGCCCCGAGACGGTCCGCCGCGCCCAGGCGGCCGCGCCGGACATCGTGTTGTTCGATCTCTCCATGCCCGGACCCCGCTTCACGCAAACGATCGAGCAGCTGATGCGGGTCACGTCGAGCTGCCGCGTGCTCGTGCTCACGATGCACGACGATCCGGCACACCTTCAGACAGCGTTCCAGGCCGGCGCGTCCGGCTACATCGTCAAGCAGGCGGCCGATGTCGAGTTGTTGTCCGCGATCCGCGCCGTCCACCAGGGCCGCTCCTTCGTAGACCTCACGCGTCCTGGCGAACCCGCGCCGGGCCAACAGATCCGGCGCGTCTCCCGCGATTCACCCGCTGCGGGGCACCCCAGGCCGCTGAGTCGGCGTGAGGCGGAGGTGCTCCGGTTGCTAGCGCAGGGGTACACGAACCAGGAAGCCGCCGACCAGCTGGCCGTGAGCGTGAAGACCATCGAGACCCACCGCAAGCGCCTGAGTGACAAGCTCGGCTTCAAGAGCCGCGCGGAGCTGTTCCGCTTCGCCGTCGAGGCCGGTTTGCTCCAAGGGCACTAGCCGCCACCTCGAGGGCCGGTGTAAGGGATTTTCCCGATGTTCGCCGCCCGTCTTGCTTCGTAAACTGGCATTTGGACAGTTATGCCCCAGCCAGCCCTGTCTCGATGATTCGAGCTCTCATTGCCGGCCGGTCCCGTGTTCACCGGGAGGCGCTCGCCCTGGCTCTGTCGCAAGCCCGCCGCCTGCGTGTCCTGGGAACGGCGTCACATCGTGAAGAGATTCTTGCGCGGCTTGCCGAATCCCCTCCGGACATCGTGCTGGTCGACTTCGCGATGCCCGAGTCGGCGAGCATCGTGGCGGAGATCCGGCGTCGGACGCCGAGCGCCAAGGTGGTGGCCATCACGCTCGGGGACACCGAGGCGGAGGTCATCCAGCTGGCTGAGGCCGGAGTCGCCGGCTATGTGCTGCCGGACGGATCGCTCGACGATCTGATCATCGCCGTGGAAAGCGCGGTGCGAGGAGAGCTGTACTGCCCCCCGCGCGTCGCGTTCACGCTCCTCCGACGTGTGGGAGCGATCGCTCTGGGGAGCGCGGCAGCGAAGAAAGAGGAGACGGGACACCCCGTCCACGAGCTTACAGGCCGTGAGCGGGAGATCCTGCGACTGGTGGATCAGGCCATGTCCAACAAACAGATCGCCCGCGAGCTGGGCATCGAGGTGGCGACGGCCAAGAATCACGTGCATAATATTCTCAGGAAGCTGCACGTGCACAGGCGCATTGAGGCGTCAGACTGGTACCGGCAGGGAGGCTTTCACCTCAAGCTGGAGGCCTAGATCCGGAGGAGAGTCAGCCGACCATGGCCACACCTCCCATGCAGGACAAGCGATTTCGGCAGATGCTCGACGCCGCCCCCGATGCCATGGTCGTCGTCGACCGGGAGGGCAGCGTGGTGGCGCTGAATCGGGAGGCCGAGCGGCTGTTCGGGTGGACCGACGAGGAGCTCCGGGGCGAGCCGACCAGTCGGCTCATCCCCCCGCGTTTCCACCAGGTGTACGACGCCTTGAGCGGGAGCGATGCCGAGTCGCCGGAGACCGCGGCGAAGCGTGCCCCCGTCAGGATCTTCGCCCGACGACGGGACGGGAGCGAGTTCCCGGTAGAAATCCACCACACCCCCCTCGGTCCGACCGCGGACGCGCTGTTCTTGGTGACGATTCACGATCTCACCGAGTGGCGGGACGTTCAGGAGAGCCTGTTCCGGCAGAAGGAGCAGGCCATCGTCACCCTGGCATCGATCGCGAACGCCGTCATTACGACCGACGTGGCGGGCACGATCACGTTCCTGAACCCCACCGCGGAGCGGCTCACGGGATGGCGCACCACGGAGGCGCTGGGACAGCCCGTGGACACCGTTCTCATGCTCGTCCACGACGCGACGCGACAGCCACTGGAGAGCATCCCGGCCCGCTGTCTCCGCGAGGGGCGCGCGGTAGACCTGGCCGACGGCGCGCTGTTGCTGCGCCGCGATGGGACCGAGGTGCCGATCGGGGACTCCGCGGCCCCGCTCCGGGACCGCCACGGGACGACGATCGGGGTGGTGCTGGTGTTTCACGACGTGACGGAGCGTCGGCGCGCCGCCCGCAAACTCTC
>DASYQX010000007.1:0-61481 GCA_036004985.1 Gemmatimonadales bacterium | reverse complement strand
CGCGCCTCGGCGGACTTGCAGGGCCAGCCCTGGAGCGAGCGGAAGCGGTGGGTATGGTGGGATCCGACGTTCGTGAATCCACCCGACCCCAAGACCGGCGTTGCGCCTCCCCACGGCAAGTGGGTGGGCTACGACGTGCCGGACTTCGGCGCCACCAAGGCGCCAAACGCGCAGCCGAAACCGGACGGTATCGCCCTGGACGCCCTGTCCGGCACCCAGCCGTTCATCATGCGAGCGGACGGCAAGGGGTGGTTGTTCGTGCCGGCGGGGCTCGTGGACGGCCCGCTGCCGACGCACTACGAGCCCGCGGAGTCGCCGGTGCACAATCTCTTGTATGCCAAGCAGCAGAACAGCCCCGTGTACAAGCACTGGGCGAAGGGCAAGCCCTACAACCCGGTCGCCGAGGTGGGCGATCCGCGCTTCCCGTACGTGATCAGCACGTACCGCCTCACCGAGCACTACCTGGCGGGTGCCATGAGCCGCTGGCTGCCCTGGCTCGCCGAGCTGCAACCCGAGCTCTTTATCGAGATCGGAAAGGCCCTGGCGCAGGAAAAGGGCATCAGCAACCTCGACTGGGTCCACATCAGCAGCCCGCGCGGCCGCATCAGGGCGAAGGCGTTGGTGACGGACCGCATCGGCGTGATGCAGGTCGCCGGCAAGCCGATTCACCACGTCGGCATGCCCTGGCACTGGGGCTGGATGGGGCTCTCGACCGGCGATGTCGTCAACGACCTCACGTCGTGGGTCGGTGACCCCAACGTGTCGATCCACGAGGGCAAGGCGTTCGTCTGCAACGTGGAGAAGGCGTAACATGGCCGAGGCGATGGGGTTCTTCACCGACACCACGATTTGCATCGGTTGCAAAGCGTGTGAGGTCGCCTGCAAGAACTGGAACCAGCTCCCCGCCGAGAACGGCGGCGTGAAGCAGATGAGCGGGGACAGTTACGACAACACGGAGCGGCTCGACGGCATTCACTGGCGGCACGTCAAGTTCATCGAGCAGTTCGACGGCCCCTACAACGGCCGCTGGCTGATGATGAGCGACGTGTGCAAGCATTGCGTGCAGGCGGGCTGCCTCGAGGTGTGCCCCACCGGGGCCATCATCCGCACGCAGTTCGACACCGTGGTGATCCAGTCGGACGTCTGCAACGGCTGCCGCGCGTGCATCGCCGCCTGTCCCTTCGGCGTCATCGACATGAACCCCGCGGCGGGCACGGCCCAGAAGTGCACGCTCTGTTACGACCGTCTCGAGGTCGGGCTCGAGCCCGCGTGCTCGAAGGCCTGCCCCACCGACTCAATCCAGTTCGGCACGATTACCGAGCTGCGGGCGCGGGCGCAGAAGCGCGTCGAGCAGCTCAGGGCACAGGGCGAGACGCGGGCCCAGCTCTACGGGGACGATCCCAACGGCCCCCTCGGCGGCCTCAATTCCTTTTACCTGCTGGTGGACAAGCCGGAGGTCTACGGCCTGCCCGTCAAGCCGCAGTTGCCGTCGCGCAACCTCGCGAAGAGCGGCACGTTCTCGGCGGCGAGCGCGGCGGTGCTCGGCCTGCTGGCGCTGGTCGGCCTGCGCAAGCAGAGGATGGACGACATGGGCGGCGGCGGTGGAGGGGGAGGGGGGGCGAGCGCCAACTAATGTCCGACACGTTCTTCTCCGCCCCCCCACACTGGACCTGGTTCATCATCCCGTACTTCTTCATCGGCGGGCTCGCCGGCGGCGCATACTTCCTGGCCGCGATCCTGGACTGGTTCGGGCAGCCGGCGCACCGGCCGATCATTCGAAGCGGCTACCGGATCGCCGCGGTGGGGGCAATCCTCAGCGGCTTCTTCCTGACCATCGATCTGGGACGGCCGCTGCGTTTCTGGCACATGCTGTTCCAGTCAGAGAACTTCCCGGCGATCATATTCAAGACCTTTTCGCCCATTTCGTTCGGCGCGTGGGCGATTCTGCTGTTCGGGCTGTGCTCCGTCCTCTCCGCCCTCGGCGTCATGTTCGAAGATGGACGCCTCGGCAACCGCACCCTGCGGGCCGTCGGCCATGCGATGCAGGGCCGCGCGATCGCCAAGTTCGTTGCGGCAATCGGCGGGTTGTGCGGATTCTTCGTGGCCGGCTATACCGGGGTGCTCCTCTCGGTCACGAACCGCCCCATCTGGGCGGACAGCCCCTGGCTCGGCGCGCTGTTTCTGGTCTCGGGAGCGTCGACCGGAGCGGCCGCGCTCATCCTGCTCGCCCCCGGGCGCGGCGCCACCGAACAGGCGATGCGCTGGCTGACCTCCTTCGACAGGAACGCCCTCCTGGTCGAGCTGCTCGTGCTGGTCCTCTTCGTCGCGTCCCTCTGGTCCATCCGCCAGGTGTGGTTGGGTTTCTGGGGCTTCGTGCTGCTCGTGGGCGTGGTCGGCTTCGGGATCATCGCCCCGCTCCGGATGCACGCTAGACCTGCGCAGGCGGCAAGGCTCGTCCTGCTCGGCGGCTTCCTGCTGCGGGTCGCCACGATACTCGCCTCCGAGGGGATCGAGCGCTACCATATGGCAGCAGGAACGTAGCATGATCACCCGTCGCTGCTTCTGGCCGGCGTTGCTCCTGCTCGGCGCCACCGTGGCCTGCGCTACCAGCCCCGAGGCGGCGCGTACACGCGGCGGCGGGCCGGGTGCCGATCCAGGTAACCACGACCGCATTGCGGCCATGCACGCGGGCGCGAAGATGTACTACCGCACGCCCTGCCGCACCGTGAAGGTGAAATGCTCTGGCCCCATGCCGGTCTTCGGCGTCCGCGGAACGTAGAGATCCAGACTCGGGTGGCCGACGCCCGTCGCCGGCACCCCGAGTCGGAGGCCTGGCTGGGGCTCCTCGAGGCGGCGCTCGCCGAAAGTGAGGACGGCGGGGCCTGGGACGCCGCGGTGCCGCCGGGGCCCGTCGCGGACCGGCCCGTCAAGGCTCCCCTCCTGTATCGCACCCACATCACCGTGGATGACCGTGCGGCCCGTCGTTGGGTGACGCGCCTCGCCGCCCGGGCGAACGTGGGCCGCGTCGACGCGGTCGCCCTGCTCCAGGCCGGTGTGCGCCAGGAGAGCCCGGACCCTCCGGCGCTGCGCGTGGTGGCGCAGATGGCGGCGGTCCCCTTGCTCTACGCGTGCGCCCGCGTCCTCGGTCCCGCGGTGCCGGACAGCTGGTGGGAGGGCTATTGCCCGCTGTGCGGAGCCTGGCCCGTGCTCGCCGAGTACATCGGGCTCGAGCGCAAGCGCCGGCTGCGGTGCGGGCGCTGCGGCACGGGGTGGGCGATCCCGATGCTGCGCTGCGTCTTTTGCGACGAGACCGACCACGAGCAGCTCGGCTACCTGTCGCCCGACGGCGACGAGGAGATGCGCAAGGTCGAGGTCTGCAACACCTGCAAGGGCTACGTGAAGGGGCTCACGACGGTGCGCTCGCTCGCTCCCTGGACGATCCTGCTGGATGACCTGGCGACGGTCCACCTGGACCTCGTCGCCATCGAGCGAGGGTACGAACGCCCTGAGCGTCCGGGCTACGCGCTCGAGGCACGGGTGGCATGAGCCGGCCGGCCGACGTGTGCCGCGAGCTGCTCCTGGCGCTCGACGCGGCGGAGGGGCGGCGCAAGCGGCGCAAGCGCGACACGACCCCCGACGTGATCGGCATCGGGATGAAGCGGGAGCTGCTCGAGCACGCCGTCGCCGCCGACCCCGAGCCGGACGACTTCGAAGCCTGGCTGTTCGAGCAGTCCCGCGAAGACGGCGGCCGGCGAGCGATGGCGCTGTCGATCTTCGAGGAGTGGCAGCTGGCGCATCGAGCGGACTCGTTCCGGGGATGGCTGGCCCGCGGTGCGCCGTCGGATGACGCCAGCCGCGATGAGTGATCGGAGGAGGCTATGCGCGTGATCATGATCGGCGGGCTCCTGGTGCTGGCGGGCTGCGGCCGGAACGCCGGCGAGTACAAGGCCTCGAGCGGGCCGCCCCCAGAGGTCGTCAAGGCGATGCAGATCCCGCCGAGCCCCTACTACATCATCTATTCCCCGCCGGTGGATCTGGCGAAGAAGAAGGCGTGACCGCTCCCGTCCTGGAAAGCCAGGTACTCGACGCGCTGCGCGTCGTTCGCGATCCGGACCTGGGGCGCGACATCGTGTCCCTCGGCTTCATCAAGGACGTCCGAGTGGCCAAGGGAACGGTCGCGTTCAGCATCGAGCTCACCACGCCGGCCTGCCCGGTCCGGGAGCAGATGCAGCAGCAGGCGCGTCAAGCGGTCGCGGCGCTGCCGGGCGTCGCGACCGTCGAGGTGAAGCTGACCTCCCGGGTGCGGTCGTCGCCCGGTCCGGTCAAAGAGCAGCTCATCCCCACCGTCAAGAACGTGGTGCCGGTGGCGAGCGGCAAAGGGGGCGTCGGCAAATCCACGGTCACCGTCAACCTGGCGCTGGCGCTGGCGCGGACCGGCGCGCGGGTCGGGATCATGGACGCGGATGTCTATGGCCCGAGCGTGCCCACGCTCATGGGGGTGGCCGAGCTCCCCAAGCCGACCGCCGACGGCATCGTTCCGGCAGAGCAGTACGGCCTCAAGCTCATCTCGATGGGGTTCTTCCTGCGGGAGGACGACGCGATCATCTGGCGCGGCCCGATGCTTCACAAGACGGTGCAGCACTTCCTGGGCAACGTGCAGTGGGGTGAGCTCGACTACCTGCTGGTGGACCTGCCCCCCGGCACGGGCGACGTGCAGCTCACGTTGTGCCAGTCGATCCCGCTCACGGGCGCCGCGGTCGTCTCGACGCCGCAGGATGTCGCGCTCAAGGTGGCGCAGAAGGCGATCACCATGTTCACCCAGCTCAACACGCCGGTCCTGGGTCTGATCGAGAACATGGCGTACTACGTCTGCCCGCACTGCGGCTCGCGGGACGAGGTATTCGGCTTTGGCGGCACGCGCCGGGCGGCCGAGCGCCTCGCGATTCCCTTCCTCGGCGAGATCCCGCTCGCCACCGAGATTCGCGTCCGGTCGGACGCGGGCCGGCCGGTGGCGCTGGACCCGGCCTCCCCGTTCGCCGACGCCTATCTCGCCGTCGCCGAGCGGCTCGCCGCCCAGGTGAGCATCCGCAACATGCAGCGCGAGCTCACACCGTTGGTGCAGATCAAGTACTGAACGAGGTTGTGCAGGTTGGCGAGTTGTGGAGGTTGGTGGAGGTTGCGGACCTCCACGATCCCCCACAACCTCCACAACCTCCACAACCTCCCGAAAGGGACAATGGCCGGCGTCGACATTCGGCACCTGAGCAAGCGGTTCGGCGACCTCCACGCGGTCAACAATGTTGACCTCTCGATTCGCGAGGGCGAGTTCCTGGTTCTGCTCGGCCCCTCGGGGTGCGGCAAGACGACGCTGCTCCGCATGATCGCGGGGCTGGAGCGACCCACGGCGGGTGAGATCCTGATCGGCGGCGAGCGCGTGGACGACGCGCCGCCCCGCGCCCGCGGGATCGCGATGGTGTTCCAAAGCTATGCCCTCTATCCACACCGGACGGTCTCCCAGAACATCGCGTTCCCGCTGGAGGCGAGCAGGATGCCGCGGGCCATGATCGCGCAGAAGGTCCGGTGGGCCGCCGAGATGTTCGACATCGTGCGCTATCTCGATCGGTATCCCCGCCAACTCTCCGGTGGCGAGCGCCAGCGCGTCGCGCTGTGCCGGGCCCTCGTGCGGGACCCCAAGGTCTTCCTGCTCGACGAACCCCTGGCCAACCTCGACGCCAAGCTCCGCAACACGGCCCGCGACGAGCTGAAGCGGTTCCAGCGCCAGATCAAGACCACGACCGTGTACGTGACGCACGACCAGGTGGAAGCGCTGGGCCTGGGAGACCGCATCGCCGTCATGGACGGGGGCAAGGTGCGCCAGATCGGGACCCCGCAGGAGGTGTACGAGGAGCCCGTCGACACGTTCGTGGCGACGTTCGTCGGCCAGCCGCCCATGAACCTGCTCGCGGCGCGCGATCCCGCGCTCCCGCCCGGGACCCTGCTCGGCTTCCGCCCGGAACACTTCCTGCCGCGCGATCACTTCGCTGCCGGCGAGCCGCTCCGCACGTTCGGCTTTGCGGTGCGGCGCGTGGAGTACCTGGGCTCCGATCGATACGTCTACGGCACCGTCTCCGACGACGTGATCGACGAAGCCACCGTCATCGCCAAGCTGCCGGCCACGGTCGGGACGACGATTCCGGAAGGGGAACGTCTCGAGTTCGCCGTGCCGCAGGCGGCGCTGCGCTACTTCGACGGGGCGACCGGCGCGAGGCGGCCGTGATTGCCCGCCGGTCGTGGGCCGACCGCGAGGATGTGTTGGGGGCGGCGATGCTGGCGCCCGCCCTCGCCTACGTGCTGCTGCTCGTCGGTGTCCCGTTCGTGCTCGCGATCGCCCTCAGCTTCAGCAACGCGGCCGCCGGCAGCCTCAGCTTCGGCTGGGTGGGCGCGCAGAATTACGCCGCCATTCTGGCCGACCCCATCTTCCTCCGGTCCCTGCGCAACACGGCGATCGTGACCGTGGGCTCCCAGGTCCTCGTCGTCGTGCTCGCCACGGCTGCCGCACAGGTGTTCCGCGTCGCGTTCCGCGGCAAGCGCTTCGCCCGCTTCGTCCTGCTGCTGCCGTGGGCAGTCCCGGTGTCGCTCGCCGCGATCGCGTGGACCTGGATCTTCGACTCCACGTTCAGCGTGGTCAATTGGACCCTCAAGACCGCCGGCCTGCTCCACGGCTGGCTCTATTGGCTGGGCGATCCGGGGCTCGCGCTCGTCGCGATCATCATCGTGCAGGCGTGGCGTATCTTCCCCTTCGCCACCGTCATCGTGCTCGCCGGATTGTCGTCCATTCCCCAAGAGGTCGTCGAGGCGGCGATCGTGGATGGGGCAGGGTTCTGGCGGCGGTTGTTCCGGATCGAGCTGCCCCTGCTCCTGCCGGTTGTCGCGGTCGCGGTGCTGTTCGGCGTCGTGTACACGGCGACGGACCTTGGCGTCGTCTACATCCTCACCGGGGGCGGGCCGGCCAACACCACTCAAGTGCTCCCCACCCTCGCGTTCCAGCGGGGCATTCAGGGCTCCGACCTGGGCCAGGGAGCGGCGATCGCGGTCTTTCTCCTCCCGTTCCTGGTGGTGGTCGCGGTCGCCATGCTGCGGCTGGCGCGTCACACCGAGGTCGGGGCCAAGTGAAGCGCGTGGCGCTGTATGCCGCGGCCCTGGGCTTCATCGCCTTTGCCGGGTTCCCGTTCTACTGGATGCTCCTGACCGCGTTCAAACAGAACCGCGACCTCTATGTCGGCGCGTTCGACACACAGCACGTGCCGTGGATCTTCAACGACCCGCCCACGCTCGAGCACCTGCGGTTGCTCTTCGGACAGACGGACTTCCTCAGCTGGGTCTGGAACACCCTGGTCGTCGTGGTGGCCGTCGTCGTGATCACCGTGGCGGTGGCGGTGCCGGCCGGCTACAGCCTGGCCCGGCTCTCGGGGCGCTGGGGCGAGAGCCTCGGGATGGGAATCTTTTTCACCTACTTGATCCCGCCCACGCTGCTCTTCATTCCCTTCGCGCGCCTCGTGTCGCTGCTCGGCCTGCAGGACTCGCTCGGCGCTTTGATCCTGATCTATCCGACGATGACGATCCCGTTCTGCACTTGGCTCGTGATGGGGTTTCTCCGGTCCGTCCCGTGGGAAATCGAGGAGCAAGCGATGATCGACGGCTACAGCCGGCTCGCCGTGATCCTGAAAGTGGCGCCCCGGCTCATTGTTCCGGGGATCTTGACGGTGGTCGTGTTTACGTTCACGCTGGTGATGCAGGAATTCGTGTATGCCCTGACTTTCATCAGCTCGGTCGACAAAATGACGGTGAGCTTGGGCGTTCCCATCGCGCTAGTCCGTGGCGACGTGTACCATTGGGGCGCCCTGATGGCCGCCGCACTCGTGACGAGCATTCCGCTCGCCATTGTCTACAACCTCTTCATCGATCGCTTCATTCAGGGATTCACGATGGGCGCCGTGAAGGGATGAACACTCGGTCCCGCAGCGAACGGAGGGTAGGTCCATGACCCAGCGGAAGAGAATGGATCGGCGAGAGTTCGTGAAGACCACGACCGGCGCGACCGCGGCGGTCGCTCTGGGTCCCACGATTCTGCGCCGCCGCCAGCAGAAGACGCTCAAGATCCTCCAGTGGAGTCACTTCGTCCCCGCGTACGACGTGTGGTTCGACAAGTACGCCAAGGACTGGGGCACGGCCAAGGGCATCGAGGTGACCGTCGACCACATCTCCCTCGCCGACCTGACGACGCGGGCGAACGCGGAGGTGGCGGCGCAGCAGGGGCACGATCTGTTCCAGTTTCTCTCGCCTCCCGGGGCCTTCGAGCCGCAAGTGCTCGACATGGTGGACCTCGTGCGGGAGGCCGAGCGCCAGCACGGACCCCTGATCGACTTGTGTAAGCGCAGCACCTACAATCCGGTGACGCGCAAATGGTTCGGCTTCAGCGACAATTACGTCCCCGATCCCGGCGATTACTTGAAGAGCGTCTGGACGGAGATCGGGATGCCGGACGGACCCGCCACGTGGGAGGATCTCGTCACCGCGGGACCCCAGATCAAGGCGAAGCACCCCGAGATCCAGATCCCCATCGGCATCGGCATGTCGCAGGAGCTCGATTCCAACATGGCCACCCGCGCGATGCTGTGGTCGTTCGACGGCTCGATCCAGGACGCGAACGAGAACGTCGTCCTGAAGTCGGACCAGGCGCTCGCGGCCCTGCAGTTCGGCGCACGGCTCTTCCAAGCGGGCATGAATCCGGCGGTGCTGAGCTGGAACGCGGCGTCGAACAATCAGGCGCTGAATGCCCGCCAGACCGCCTACATCCTCAACTCGATCTCGGCCTATCGGACGGCGCAGGACAACAAACTGCCGGTGGCGGACGACATCTTTTTCGTCCCTGCGCTCAAGGGTCCCCGGGGCACGCGGTGGGCGAGCGAGCACGTCATGGGGATCTACGCCATCTGGAAGTTCGCTCTGAGTCCAGACGCGGCGAAACAATTCCTGCTCGACTTGATCGCACACTACCGCGATGCGGTGATGGCGAGCAAGCTCTACAACTTTCCCGCCTATCCGGGGTCCCTGGCGGAAGCCAGCGTGCCCCTGGCGCAGAAGCCCGCGGCGGGCACCCGCTGGCTCGAGCAAGCGACCGCGAACGACCCCTTCGGCTCGAACCCGCCGAACAAGCTGAGACCCATTAGCACGGCCCTCCAATGGGCGACGAACATCGGGCACCCGGGACCGGCCAACCCGGCGGAAAGCGAGGTGTTCGACACCTTCGTGCTCCCCACCATGTTCGCGAACGTGGTCACCGGGCGCATGACGGCGCCACAGGCGCTGGACGACGCGCACCAGCAGGTGAAGCGGATCTTCGAGAAGTGGCGCGCCAGGGGGCTCGTCGCAGGCGGCGCGGGAGATCGGGCGTAGCCCTAGGGGCGCCCTTCGAGGAGCTTACGGGCGCGGTCGGCGGCGCGGGAAGCGCGGACGCCCACGACGGTGAAAACCACGCCGCCGGCCAGGCCCCCGGCCAGGAGCAACTTCTCGAGCCAGAAGCCCTCGCCGAGGGGTGACGTTCCGCTCGCCTTCACGGCGAACATCACGAGGCTCAGGCCGAAGCCAAGCGCACCCATGACGCCCGAGCGGGCGGCGGTGCGCGTGGCTTCGGCGTAGGCTTCCTCAAGCTCCGCCTTGGTGGCCATACCGGACCCAGCCGGACTCAGGAACCAGGCAGCTGTGTTCCGGCCAGGTTGGCCAGGATCTGCGTGTACATCCCCAGCCACGTCAGAAGCGCCGCGAGCAGCGCGGCCACGAGCACGGCGGGGACGAGAGGCCAGTCGCGGCGGGAACCCGACCCGCCGCCGGTAGGCAGCCTCTCCCCGCCACCGTCGCGCGGCGGGAGCCTCGGACGCGGTCTCGTCCGGCGTCCCCCCTCGAGTACCGCGACCACGCCGCCCGGCCCTACAACACGTTCCCGAGGATGACGAGCCAGATCACGATTCCGATCAGGCTCCCGATCAGCATGCGGTCCTCGCGCTTCATGCCGTCTCCTTTCCTCGTGCGTTCTTACCGTCCACCGGGGCGGCCCATCGTCGGAGCCGGCGCGGCGGCCACCTTGCGGCCCACGCCGATCTCGGCCACCACCGGGCGGGTCTCAGCATTGGCGCGGTCGATCTGCGTCTGCGTCGCCTGGGCGAGGCCCGCCTTGAAGGCGAGGGCCCACATCATCACGAAGCCGAGCACCCACCAGACGACCTGCCAGGCCCACACGGGCGGCAGGCTGGCGAACGAGATGAAGTCGTTGCCCAACACCATCCCCGGCCCGATCGCGAAAATGAACCAGATCGGCACGACCCACCACATCACGCGGCGCCACTTCTTCTGCTCGGCGCTGGGCGTGTCGACATCGTCCAGCCAGCGCGTCATGTCCTGGCGAACGGTCGCGAGATCAGCCCGCGCCTGCTCCCGGCGACGCGTAAACGCGGTCACGATCCCCGCCGTGACGAAGGCAACGAGGCCGCCCCAGCCCGCCGAGTGGATGTTGAAGGCGTACTTGATCTTGGCGACGGCAAAGGTGAGGATCACCGCCAGGATGCCGAGCGCCAACCCGATCGCCACCCCCTGGCGCGTAAACTTGCGGAGGTACAGCGTGTCCACGAGCGGGAGGTAGAGCAGGAATCCGAACGCCGTGGCGAGGCCACCGAGCATCACGAGCGCCGCCGTGTTGGTGAGCCCGACGTACATAGCGACCGACACGATGATGAGGACCAGGAGCCGGCCGACCCAGATCTGCTCGGCGTGACCGGCGTTGGGACGGAAATACCGCACGTAGGCGTCCCGCATCAGGATCGATCCGCCCGTGCCCATATACGCCGCCGCCGTCGACTGCATGGCGGCGAGTGCGCCTATCACCACGAAGCCCGCCAACGGGCCACCCATCATCTTTTTCACCATCTCAGGCACCACTTCGGAATCCTTCGTGAACGCGAGCACCCCGTCCTCGAGCAGCGCCCGCCCGCCGAGCCCCTGGATCGCGGTGAAGAAGATGAGGGCGAACCCAACGAGCAACGTGGAGGCGAACACGTGCTGCCACGGGAAAGGACGCGGGTCCTTGTTACTGAATGACCATATGTGGAATGCCGGCGAGGCCATGATCCCCATCAGCGACATCATGTAGGTGAGCTGGAACATGCCCGACCAGGCAGCCGGGGTGCCCGGACTCCACGCGGCGGGCACCGTGAGGTACTTGCTCTCCAATCGAGTTATACGGGCGATGAACGGGTCCCAGCCGCCGTAATGGTGCATGACGACGAGGCCGATGGCGATGATGCCCAACCAGAGGAGAATCGCCTGGAGGGCATCCACCCAGGCCACGCTCCGGATCCCGCCGGCCGCGACGTAGAAGTACACCACGGCGGCGAGGAACAGGCTGCCCACGATCACCGGCACGCCCGTGGTGACGTGGAAGATGGCGCCGGAGGCGAGGAGCTGCACCGCTGTGTAGAACGAGCTATAGAGGAACGCGACCACCACGATCATCCAGCGGATTACCTCGCCCCACCCGCGCTCGTTCCCGTAGTAGTAGGAGTACAAGTCCCCCGGCGTGACGAAGTGGTAGCGCTTTCCGAGCATCCACAGCTTCTTGTGGAAGAACGTGCCGGTGATCGGGATCGTGAGCACGTAGAACGAGGCGAACGCGTAGGCCAGCCCCGCGTACGCCACCAGCCCAGGGTGACCGATGTAGGTCCAGCCGCTGTACGACGTGGCGGTAGAGGCGAGGATGAACAGCCACATCGGGATCGACCGGTCCGCCACAGTCCAGCGCGCGGACGTCTTCGCCCAGAAGAAGCCTCGTACGCCCCAAAACAGACAGTACGCCCAGTATACCCCTGAAAACAGCCACACCCATGTGGCCTCGGACATGGCGCCAGCTCCTTTCGTCAGCCTGCGGGGTGAGACGCCGACGACAGCCTGCGGTATTCCATTGCTTCAGCAGTCGTATGTGAGTCGGAGCTGCTCGGGCCGGGCGGTGAGACAGGACGCCGCGAGCGATGCGGTGGATTGCCGGACAAGAGGGACAGGCGCAGGGCGCGCATCCGCCTCCAAAACTTCACGTCCAGGCGCGGAGCGCAAGGCACCGGGCGGCGCCCTCGCCGCGCACGGCTGTCCGAACTGCACCTATCACGCCACCGCCGCGCCGCACACGCCCTCCCCCCCCCCCCATTTTTTGCTGCGGTTGCGCCACAGGGACGGGGGAAGAAATAACGAAGGGGTCGGGCCCGCCGCCCCGACCCCCTGGTTCCTGCTTACCGCGGTGCTAGTACGCGACCGCCTGCATTTCGCTATCTGCCACCTCGTTGTGATCGCGATGCCCGTCCCGGATGTGCTCCACCAGCCGGTGCAGGATCTGGAGCCCGCGCAGGTTGAGCGCCAGGGCTGTCACCTTGTCGCCCGCCGCGAGCGCGCGATCGGCGTCCGCGCGGAGCTCCTTCACGTGCGCCAGGATCCGGCGGATCCGGGGGGTGTCGCGCCCGCCCAGGAACTGCTCGATCCGGACGATCGCCTCATCGACCGCGAGTCCAGTGCGCTCCGGAGCGTTGGGGAACACCTCGACGACGGCGCACAGCACCTTGAGGAACGATTGGCGCCAGAGTTCGCGAGCTAACTCCCGGTCGCCGGCCTCGTAGGCCTCGCGCGCCTGCTGGCGCAACTCCCGCGCTTGCGCCAAGCACGCCTGCGCCTCGGGGTCGTCCGTGGTGCGAAGCGTATCGCGGAGGCGTTGCAGCCATCCCTCGTACGCGGCGCCGCTCGTCGTCGCCACGTCCTGTGCGATCAGCTGGGCGTCCTGGGCGAGCGCGAGCTCGCTGCTCGAGACTCCGGTCGGCTCCTGACTGCAGGCCGCTGCCACCAACACCGCGGCGAGCGCGGCCGTCATGTGCTTGTGCATCGAATACTCCTGAAAGGCGTCCGGGCTTTGGACGCCGGCGCCCCGCCTCCGTTAACCCGGCGTGGGAGCCCTTGCCGCAGCGTGAGTTACGCGCTCGAGCCGCAAGCTCGCGAGCCACGCTAACACCATCACCCCAGCGGCCGCGAGGAACGCCGCCTGTGCACCCGCCACGTCGTACGTCTTGCCGATCGCCTCGGGGCCGAACATGCGTCCGATGGCGCCGAGCGCCTGGGCGGCCCCTAGCGTCGTGCCCTGTTCGCTGGGGGACGCGTACACCGACACCAGCCCGCTCGCGGCGGGCGAGACGAGCCCCTGGGATACGGCCAGCACGACGGTCCAGCCGTACAGGCCCAACGAGTGGTGCACAAACGGCACGACGCCGATCGCGACCGCGACGCCGACCGTGCCGGCGATCACCAGCGCGCGCTCGCTGAAGCGCCGCGCCAGCCGCCCGAACAGCAAGCCCTGTACGACCGCGCCCGTGAACCCGAAGACCATGAAAAACACGCCGAGCGCCGTGTCGCCCCAGCCGAACACCGCGCGGGCGTGCAACGGCAGCGCGGCGGTGTAGCCCGCGAACGCGAACGGGAAGATGCCCCACACGAGCATCAGCGGGCGGAGCCGGTGGTCGGCGAGTCCCCGCGCGATCGCCGCGAACCCCAGGCCACGCCGCTCGCTGCGATGCTGGGCGTGGAGCGACTCCGGGAGGATCAGCCACGCGGAGACGAAATTCACGAGCGACAGCCCGGCCGCGACCAGCCCGGGGGCCGCGGATCCCCCGAAGTGCGCCGCCGCCCCACCGATCCCCGGCCCGAGTGCGAATCCGATGCCGAACGCCGCGCCGATCATCCCCATCCCCCGCGAGCGCTCCGTCGCGCTGGTGGAGTCCGCGACATAGGCTTGGGCGGCAGAGATGTTGCCGCCCGCGAACCCGCTGATCACCCGCGCGGCGAACAGCGCCCAGTACGAGTGCGCGAACGCGAACAGCAGATAGCCGCCGGCGTTCAGCACCATCGTGCTGAGCAGGATGGGGCGCCGCCCCACGCGGTCGGACAGCCGGCCGAGCAGCGCGGTGGCGAAGAACTGCATCAGGGAATACACGCCGAGCAGCGCGCCGAACTCGAAGCCGTGAGCGCCGAACCCGACCGCCACCCCGGGAAGAATCGGGATGACGATCCCGAACCCGATCAAATCGATCAGGACCGTCAGGAAAATGACGCCGAGCCGCGAGCGGGAGGTGGGCATCGGGGCTGGAATCTACCCCGTGTAGCGCCGCCCGGGTGCGGCGGACTGGACGGCGACGTAGCATTGAGCGGCTTCCCCCCACTTTTTCCCCGGAGCGTCGTATGGCCACCTGGCACCGGCTCGGCTCCAAGGACGAGCTGCTCACCCGCGTCCCCTTCGCCATCAAGATCGAGCGCCACCGCATCGCGGTGTTCCTGCACGAGGGCCGCTTCACCGCCATCTCCGACATTTGCAACCACAAGGGCGGGCCTCTCTCGGAGGGACGCGTCCGCGGTGAGTTCGTCATGTGTCCCTGGCACGGGTGGGAGTACAGCGTGCTGACGGGCAGGGGCCCCACGGGCTACGACGAAGAGCAGGTGCCGGTCTTCGCCGTCGAGGAGCGCGCCGACGGGGTGTACGTGCAGACGCCGCCGGTGATGCCGCGCAAGCTCGTCAAGCACAAGCCGAGCCACCTGCTCGACGAGCACGCCAAGCCCGCGGGCGCCCCCTGCCGCGTGCTCGGCATCTCGACGACCGCGATGGACGAAGGCAACCCGCGCTTCTCGACGTCCGACGCGCTGCTCGAGCACGCGATCGACCGGGCGCGCGAGCTCAAGACCGACACCCAGCTCATCAAGCTCCGCACGCTCGACTTCAAGCACTGCGAAGGCAACTACTCCAAGGCGTCGCACGCCTGCACCTGGCCGTGCGCCATCACGGAGCGCGACCCCGACGATCAGCTCACGGCGGTGTACGAGGGCCTGGTGCACTGGGCGGATGTGGTGCTGATCGCGACCCCGATCCGCTGGGGGAACGCGTCGTCGCTGTACTACAAGATGGCCGAGCGCCTCAACTGCGTGCAGAACCAGATCACGATCCACAACAAGGTGTTGATCCGGAACAAGGTGGGAGCGTTCATCATCACCGGCGGCCAGGACAACATCCAGGGCGTAGCGGGCAGCATGTTCACGTTCTGGTCGGAGCTCGGGCTCCTATTCCCCCCGTTTCCCTTCATCGCGCACTCGCGCGGCTGGGACGCAGAGGACATGCAAAACAACGTGCGGCAGGTGAGGGCCAGCGACGCGCTGCGCGAAGCGTCCCGCGAGCTGGTGGAGCGGGCGGTGGACTTCTGGACGGTCATCGACCAGAACCGCGCGATGATGGACAAGCCGATGGAGCGGGCCGGCCGCAAGGCCAATCCGCTGGCGCTGCCGGAGGAGGCGATCGTATGAGCAAGCGGATGGAGATCGCGAAGGCGTACGAGAAGGCCCTGTTCGCGGGCGACCGCGATGGAGTCGGGCGTCTCTTCACCGACGACATCGTCTACTGGGTCGCGGGGAAGCCGAGGATCGGCGGCGAGTGGCGCGGCCGCGAAGCCGTGCTCGACGCGTTGTGGAACCGCGAGCCCGGTCTCGGCACCGCCGACTGGGGGTACGAGGACGTCTGGCGCAATTGGTACGAGGCCGAGGAGCGTGTGATCGTCGAGATCCGGGAGCGGAGCTGGCTCAAGAGCGCGCCCGACGATGTGATGGACCAGCGCACCTGCGTGGTCATCCGGTTCGCCGGCGAGCGGATCTCCGAGATGCGGGACTACACCGACGCGCACATCTATGAGGAGTTCTTGTTGCGACACCGCAACGCCCTGCCGAAGTTCAGCACCTAGCGTCACGGCCTGTGGGGATGCACCTTGGCTGTTGCGCCCCTACCCCCGCCGGAGGTGTCCCCTATGTCACGCAGAGTTGCCGCCGTCCGCCTCCTCTCCATCGCCGCGCTGACCGCGGCCGCCGCGTGCAGCGACAGCACGACACCCAGCGGGGCGGGTGCGCTGCCCGTCCTGAACGCCGTGCAGGTGCCCGAACAAGCGGTGCTCGCCCGCACCGTGCCGGGATTCGGAGGCTTCTTCTTCGATGAGGGTGTGCCGACCGTGTACCTGACGGATGTTGCCCAGCGTGGCGCCGTCGCGCGCGCCCTCGGCATCTCGACCGGGACCCTCCAGGTCCGGTCGGCGCGCTACGCGTACAGGCAGCTCGATACCTGGTTCCAGCGGGTGTCATACGAGGCATTCGAGATCCCGGGCGTGGTGTTCGCGGATCTCGACGAGGCCCACAACGTCGTGCTCGTCGGCGTCGAGCATCGCGCCGCCGCCGCCAGCGTGCGCGGTCTGGCCGCTCGGCTCGGCTTGCCGGCGCAAGCCTTCGCCGTGCGCGAGGTCGAGCCGATCAGCTACATGGCGACGTTGCGCGACCAGGTCCGCCCCGTGGTTGCCGGGCTGCAAATCAACTTCAGCAACTTCCTCTGCTCGATCGGCTTCAACGCCACGAGCGGCGGGCAGGCGTCGTTCGTTACGGCCTCGCACTGCACCGACCGTCAGGGCGGCGTCGAGGGAACTCAATACTTCCAGTCGCTCGCGAGCCAGGCGAACAGCTTCATCGGGACGGAAGTGGCCGATCCGGACTACGTCCGGAACAGCCCGGGCTGCCCCCGCGGCAAGAAGTGCCGCTTGAGCGACGCCGCGCGCGCCGCCTACGCGACCGGCGTCTCCAACGCCTTTGCGATCGCGAGCACCAGCGGCCCCAACAACGGTTCCCTTACCATCACCGGCACGTTCAGCGTGACCGGCAAGGGCACGGCCGCCGTCGGCGCAACCGTCAACAAGATCGGCCGGACCACGGGCTGGACCCAGGGCAGGGTGAGTCAGACGTGCGTCACGACGGGCGTGCTGGGATCGAACGTCGCATTGATTTGTCAGACCTTCGTCGATGCGGGCGTGGGCGGCGGCGACTCGGGCTCCGACGTGTTCGCCCTCTCGGGCAGCAGCGCCACGCTGCTCGGCGTCCTCTGGGGCGGCAACTCGGCCGGCACGCTGTTCGTCTACAGCCCGATGTCGGGCATCGAGGCCGAGCTCGGGACGCTCACGGTCAACTGACCGGACGGCGTCGGGCATGTGGAAATCGGGCGGCGCCGCCCTCTGCGGCGCCGCCCTGCTCGCCTGTGGCGCCATGAGCGACGCCCCGACGTTCACCGCCGCCGTTCCACGCTCGGTCCGCGCCGGGGACCCTGTCCCCGTCACCCTCCGTCTGACCAACCCCGGCACCAAGCCCGTGGACCTGTACCTGACGGGTCGCACGGTGACGTTCGACGTCATTGTCGCGAGGGCGGACGGCGCGATCGTGTGGCGCCGACTCGAGGGCGCGACGGGCCAGCAGATCATCCAGGTCAAGACACTGGCGCCCGGCGAAGTCTTCGAGCTCAGGGCCACGTGGAACGCCGCCGCTGCGCCCGGCGACTACACTGTGCAGGGCGTGCTGCCGACGGACGGGGAGGCCCTCAGGACGAAGGCCGTGCCCCTGCGAATCACGGCAGCACGCTAGAACTTGTCGAGCGTCTTGTCCCGCCGCCGCGCGCGCAGGTACAGCGGCACACCGAGGAACAGCGTCACCCCTGCACCCACCCACGCGCCGGCAATGCCGCGCATCCTGGCGAGGTAGCCGAAGCCCGACTGCCCGGCCACGCCCCCCAGGTTCGCGAAGAACGAGTCGAGCGAAATAATCGTCGCCCGCTGCGCCGACGGGATGTGCGCGTTCAGGTATCCCTGCTTGACCGGCATCGACACGCCCAACGCCAGGGTGTAGACCAGGTATAGGCCCACCACCACGAAAAACCGTAGGGGCGCAGCATGCTGCGCCCCTTCACCCACGACGCCAAGCCCGAGCCAGCCGCAGGCAATGACGGTCGCCGCCTGGACGGCGGTCGCCCAAATGAGGAGCCCGGTTCGGGTCCGCACCACGCGCGACAGCGGCGTGACCAGGGCGTTGCCCGCAATCATTGTGAGTCCCACGAGCGAGCTGATCACGCCGTTCACCCACACGAGGCTCATTCCCAGCAGGTCCAGGAAGTACTTCTGCCAACTGTAGAAGCCAAAGATCAAGAAGCTCATCGTCACGAGCGATGCGAACATCACGGGCCGCACCACCTGGTGATGCAGGCCGTAGTCCAGCCCCTCGACGAACACGCGCCGCATCTCGCCCGGGACGCGGCGCAACTCCAGCGCGCGAGGCGTGAAGCCCAGCTCCCGCATTCCCAGCCAGGCGAGGACGAACAGCGGGATCACGACGCCGGCGCGGACGAGGTACGGGATGTACAGGTGGATCTGGCCGAGGAAGCCGCCGGCGATCGTCCCGACCAGCATCCCGGCGCCGAACATCATTTGCCCCTTGGCGAACACCGGCTCGAGCGGCTTGGCGTACCCCGTGGCCTTGAGGGCATCCACGAGCCAGGCTTCGACGGCGCCCGTGTAGAACGTGTAACCCAACCCGAGGAACACCGAGACCCACACGAACGCCCAGAACCCCCAGCCGCGCCAGAACGCCGTCACGTAGAGCAGCGTCGTCACGAACAGCGTCACCAGGCAGAGCAGCAGCGATGCGCGTCGGCCCACCGTATCGGCCACCACGCCGGTCGGGATCTCGAAGACCATGGACCCGGCGGTGAAGGCGGCGTTGGTGAGCATCACGTGGAAGATGTCGAGGCCGGCGGACAGCTTGAACAACGTGTCGATGCCCCAGATCAGGGACATCGCCAGGTTGAACAGAAAGGTGATGGCCAGGTAGGTGCGGATGATCCGGTCGCTCATGCGTCGCGCGTCTCCAGCGCCCTTGGGATGGGCGGGCGCTCGGGGAAACGCGCGTCGAGCACCGACCGCAGCAGCGTCGCGCCAAGGATCAACGCGCCGCCGAGCAACGTCGTGGACGCCGGCGCCTCACCGTGGACGAGCCACGCCCACACGGGGTTCAGCACCGGCTCGATCAGCATGAACAGCCCGACCTCGAGGGCGCGGAGCCGCGGGATGGCACGCGCCATGAAGACGTAGGGGATGCCCAGCTGGAAGACGCCGAGGAAGCCGAGGGCGGCCCAGTCGGTCAGCTGCGCCGCGGCGAGGGGCTGGGCGAGCGCAAACGCGATCACGGTCGCCGTGAGGTTCCCCGAGGCCGCGGCTGTCGCCACCGACCCGCCGCCCGCCACGAGCCAGCGATACCCGATCAGCGTGAACGTCCACGTCACGGCGCAGGCTACCGCCAGCACGTTGCCCAGCACCGGATTCGGGGCCGTGGCGGACGGCCGGTCGAGCCCGAGGAAGAACAGCACCAGCCCAACGCCCATCAGCGCCATTTGCAGCAGGTCGCGGCGCGTCGCGTGCTCGCCCAACAGCCACGGGGCGAGGAGCAGAATGAACAACGGGTTCGTCGACTGGAGAAAGATCGCGCTGGCCGCCGTCGTCTGCCGGTTCGCCTGCACGTAGAGGAGCGTCGTGGCGGCATAAGCGCACCCCACGAGGGCCGTGCGCCAGGTCCAGCCGCGCCGCGCCTCCGGGACGAACGCCAGGATCGTGACCAGCGCGATCCCCGCCCGGAAGGCGGCGAGCTGCCAGCTGCCCACGCCGACCCATTTGATCGCCGCGCCGCCCGTGGAGAACAGCACGGCGGCGATCGTGATCTGGACCCGGGGACTCATCGCACCGTGGCGGCGAGCCAGTCGCGGGCCAGCTCGCGGATGTCCCGGTGCTCGACGTCGGCCAGGGCGTTCAAGCGCCGCATCTCCGCGGCGTCGATCTTGCCGCCCAGCTCAGCCAGCGCGGGCCCGAGCCGCGGGTAGCGCTGTAACAGCACGGAGCGGATCACCGGGGCGGCCTGGTACGGCGGGAAGTAGCGCCGGTCGTCGGCCAGCGCGACGAGCGACAGCGCCTCGATCTGCCCGTCGGTCGAGTTGCCTGCGATCACGTCGACCCGCCCTTCCGCGAGGGCCCGGTAGGTCAACCCCAGGTCCATGGCCGTCGGCGGCGCCGAGAACGCCAGACCGTAGACGCGCGCCAGCCCCGCGAATCCGTCCGCCCGCTCCAGGAACTCGTAGCCGAATCCCGCCTTCCAGCGCGGGGCGACGCGGGCGAGGTCCGAGATCTTCGTCAAGCCGTACCGCTGGGCGTCCGCGCGCCGCACCAGGATCGCGAACGTGTTGTCGAACCCGAAGGGCGCCGTCCAGCTCAGCTTGAAACGCCTCGGGTACTCCGCCGCCACGAACCGGAACACGCTGTCGGGGTCGGTGATCGGCGGCTGCTTCAGGATCGCAGTGAACGCCGTCCCCGAGTACTCGACGTACAGGTCGATCTGCCCGGCGGTGATCGCCTCATGGCACACGAACGTGCCGCCCAGATGGAACCGCCGCTCCACCGTCATCCCGGTGCGACGCTCGATCTGTTGCGCGACGATCTCACCAAGCAGGTCCGATTCCGTGAAGTTCTTCGCCCCGATAACCAGCTTCTCGCGTCGTGAGCACCCAGCCAAGCACACCGCCAGACTCAGGGAGAGTCGCACCAACCGACCGAGCGTCCGACCGTCCATCCGTCCGACCCTCACGGCCGCCACACGAGTTTCCTCTCGGCCAGGCCGAGCAGGCCGTCGGCCGCGAGCGCGAGCAACGCCGCGGGGACCGCTCCGGCGAGGATCAGCGTGTCGTTCACGTTCGCCACGCCGCGAAAGATGTACACGCCCAACCCGCCGGCGCCGATCGCTGCGGCGATCGTAGTGATTCCCACGCTCACGACCGTCGCCACCCGCACCCCGGCGAGAATCACGCTGGCGGCGAGTGGCAGCTCGACGAGCCGCAGCAGCTCGCCGCCGGTCATCCCCATCCCCCGGCCCGCTTCACGCACCGCCGGATCCACGCCGGCAATACCCGTGTAGGTGTTCCGCACAATCGGCAGCAACGCGTACACGACCAGCGCGGTGATCGCCGTCCACGCGCCGATCCCGAACACGGGAATCAGGACGCCGAACAGCGCGAGACTGGGGATCGTCTGGAAGACGTTCGCCAGGCCGAGCACAGGGCCGCGCCAGGCCGGCCGGCGCGTCAGCAGCACCCCGAGGGGCACGCCGATGAGGACGGCGCCGCCGGTGGAAACGGCGACGAGAACGAGATGCTGCCGCAGGAGGAGCAGCAGCTCGGCCCAATTGCGAGCGTAGAACTGGAGGAGGCTCACGCCGTAACTCCCAGGCTGAAGCCTGGGCTCGGCGCAATGGTGTCCTTAAGGACAACCCCCGGCCGAGCGCACCCTTCAGGGTGCGAATTCACGCGACTGCTTCCATGAATCTCCTACACTCCGGAACGTCGCTGCCCCGGAACTCGTCCGGCGTCCCGAGAAACACGAGGCGCCCGCCCGCGAGCAGCCCGATGCGCGTACCCAGCAGCAGCCCCTCGCGCACGTCGTGCGTCACGAACACCATCGCCTTGCGCAGGCGGCCCTCGAGCGCCCGAAACTCGCGCTGCAGCTCGACACGCGTAATCGGGTCGAGCGCGCCGAACGGCTCGTCCAACAGCAGGAGCGGCGGATCGGCCGCGAGGGCGCGGGCGACGCCGACCCGCTGCCGCTGACCGCCCGACAGCTGTTGCGGATAGCGCGCCGCAAAGACGTCCGGATCCAGGCCGACGAGCGCGAGGAGCTCCCGCACGCGCGCGGCGATGCGCTCCGGCGCCCACCGCTCGAGGCGCGGTACCAGCCCCACGTTCTCGGCCACGGTGAAGTGGGGAAACAGTCCGACCTCCTGGATGACGTAGCCGATCCGGCGCCGCAGCCGCGTTGCATCGCTCGCCGCGGCCCGCTCCCCGGCGATCCACACTTCGCCGCCGGTCGGCTCGAGCAGCCGGTTGATGAGCTTGAGGGTCGACGTCTTGCCCGAACCGCTGCGACCCAGCAGCACGAGCGTGTCTCCCGCCCCGACGGTGAATGAAACGTCGGTCACGCGATCCCGAAAACTGAGCCCGCGCGCTTCGAGGACCGGGGCAGAGATCACGCCCGTTCCGCCAGCACCATCAGGAAGCGCCCGTCGTCGCTCGTGCCGCGCCAGCGCGGGGCGAGCCCGGCGTCGGCGAGCATCCGCAGAAAAGCGTCGGGCGCGTACTTGTAGGAATGATTCATCTCGACCCGCTCCCCCGGCGCGAGGGTCAGCGTCTCGCCACCCAGCCGGGCCGCCACGGCGCGCCGGGCCTCGAAGTACTTGGCGAGGGGGTGGAGCCCGCCACCCAGTCGGCCGTCGCGGCGTACCTCGAAGCGGAGCTCACCGTCGGCCTCGCCGATCCCGACGGCGTGCAGCGGCGCCCACGCGAACCGGCGGTTGAGCGGGTTGTCGTACCCGGCGACGGTCTCGCCGCCCGAATACACCTCGCCGTCCACCAACAGCAAATCACCCGGCCGCAGGAGGTCGCGCAACGCGCGCGCCGCTGCGGGCGGATCGAAGGCGCCGAGCGTGTTCCCGACCATGAGCACGAGCCGGGGAGGTGTTTCGGGATCGGCGGCGAGCGCGGCGAGATGGTCGGCCCGCGTGACATCGGCCTTGGTCCCGTGGGCGGGAAACCCCGCGCTCGTGGCCCCCGCGCAGGCGAGCTCGAGCAGCGCCTGGCTCGCATCCACCGGAAGGTACGCGACCCGGCGGCCATGCTCGCGCAGGGTCTCGAGCAGGATCAGATCCTTGTCCCCCTGCCCGGCGCCCAGGCTCAGCACCTCGATGGGCCCGGCGGGGGTGTAACGCGCCAGGTCGGCCGCGGACCGTGCGATAAGCGAGCGGGACCGCACGAAGTTCCGGTAGGCGCCGTCCGAGCATAGGGCGAGCCAGGCGCGCACCGAGAGCGGGAACCAATAGAAGAACTTTTCGTCGAGCCGCCGCGTTTGAAACGATGCGACGAACTCGTCGGCGATCGCCGCTTCGGTGAGTAGCGTCTGGATGGAAATCATGCGGGGATCGCGTCCTCACCGTTTCGATTCGAACCTGAGACTTACGGGTTGACGCTTCCCGAGGCAACCCGTATGGTAGTTCTGCAGCCCCTTTTTCACTTTTTCGCTTTGGGAGGCTGAAATGCAAATCGTCGAGACGCAGGAGCTGGTGCCCAGCTGTCATCGTCCCGAGATCGTCGAGACGAGCGAGCTGCAGCCCACCTGCCACTCCTGATCGGAGCGGCGCATGCATGCGGGGGCCCGGACGGATGTCGGGCCCCCTCCGCGTTTCATAACGGCCGGCCCGCAGCTCGGGTTCGGCGCGTGGGCGGTGGGGGGCGGCGGCTGGGGCGTGCCGGGCGATCCCGCCGAGCGGGAAGCGGCAGTCCACCGCGCGCTCGAGCGCGGCATCACGTTCTTCGATACCGCCCCGACGTACGGCGACGGCGCCTCCGAGACGCTCCTGGGCCGCGCCCTGCGCGGCTCGCGCGACCGCGTGACGATCGCGACGAAAGTCGGCCCCAAGGGCGATCCCCGCGCCTCCCTCGAAGATTCCCTCCGTCGGCTCGACACCCCGTACGTCGACCTCGTCCAGCTGCACGAGGCGCTCGGTGAGTGGGAGCGCATTCTCGAAGCGCTCCACCGGCTCCAGGACGAGGGGAAAGCCCGGGCCGTCGGCCTGTGCAACGCCACGCATCTCCAGATCCGCCGAGCCCGCGAGATCGCGCCGGTGGTCGCGTATCAGGGACCGTACAACCTGTTCGACCGTGACGTCGAACAGCGGGATCTGCCGCTGTGCCGGGACCAGGGGCTGGGCTTTCTCGCTTACCGCCCACTCGCATCGGGTCTGCTCGCAGGCACGTACAACGCGCCGCCCACGTTCTCTGCGGGCGATCATCGGCGCAGCATCTACTGGTTCAAAGGGCCGGAGTTCGAGCGCCGGCGGCAGATCATCGAGCGCTTGCGGCCGATCGCCGACCGCGAGGGGATGAAGCTCCCCGCGCTGGCGCTCGCGTGGGTGTACTCGCAGCCGGGGGTGAGCGTCGTGCTGGCGGGGGCACGGAGCGCGGAGCAGGTGGATCAGAATCTCGCCGGCACCCGACACCTGACACGCGACACCTGCGCCGCGATCGACGAAATTGTGGCGGATGAGTTTCGACCGGCGCGCGCGACGGCCGCATGCCGCCAGCAGGCGTCGAGCTGGGGTGTTCGCGAGCGGTTCATCGTGGAGGGGCTGGATGGGCGGACGCCGTACGAGGCAATAGCCGCTGCCTGGACCGACCGGGGCGACAAGCCGATGGTCGCGGCACAAGTCAAGGTCTTTGCGGATCAGCTCGCGCAGCAAGGGCTGACAGCTGAGCGCTGATGGCTCCCCTCATGGTCGGGGCGTTTTACAACCCGCACCTCGGCGCGGAGCTCGTCCGAGCCGAAGGCATCGACCATCTCGCCATGGCCGATCCGCCCGCGCCGCACGACGCACATTGGCCCGCGATCAAGCGGCGCTACACGCTGCTGCTCCACGACTACCTCGGCCAGCTCTCCGAGCCGCTCGACGCGCGCGCCATCGAGCGCGCCCGCTCGTTGGCCGCCCTGTACGCCTCACCCTGGGTGGCCGAGCACTTCCAGTGCCTCCACACCGAGGACGGGACGTACAACCTGAACTACGTCTTCCCGCCGCTGTACACCGAGGAGTTCCTGGCGCGCTTCGTGGCGAACGCCAAGGCCCTCGAGGCGCAGCTCGATCAGCCCCTCGTGATGGAGAACATCCCCGGGTTTTTCGACGTGCAGGCGAGCCAAATGCCGGAGCCGGTGTGGTTGCGCCGCTTCTTCGAGGCGACGGACGTGGGTTTCCTGCTCGACCTGCCGCACGTCTGGCTCGAGGCGCACTACCGCGGGATCGCGCCCGTGACGTGGCTCGCGCAGTTTCCCCTCGAGCACGTGGTGGAGCTCCACGTCGCCGGCGTCGCGCAGGACGGCGATCTCCAGGGGCCGTGGATCGCCCCAACGGAGCCAAGCGACGCGATGCTGGAGTTCCTGTCGCACGCCGTGAGCAAGTGCCCGCGGGCGAAGGCCGTGACGTTCGACGCCTTCGCGCCGTCGCTCACGGCCGACGTCTTGTTCCGCAGCGTGGAGCGAATCCGGAAGGTGCTCTAGCATGCCCGTGTGGGCAAAGATCCAGATCCTCTTGGGTGCGGCCCTCGGCGCCGGAGCTCTCACGGTTGCGACCTGGCGGCGCCGTCCGACTCTCGAGCTGGCCGCGGAGCTCGTATCGGCCACCTGCTGCGCCGTGTTACTCCTCGCCTATTGGGACATACGGTTAAACGCTGCCCTCGGGGGCTTCGTGATCCCCCTGTTCGCCTATGTCGTGCTGCGGGAAAGTGGGCACGTCCTCAGAGCATTGCGCGTCGAGGCTGCGACCCCGGTTTCGCCGGCCGCCCCCCTCCCCCAAGCGGTCCGGGTGACCATCGAAGCCGCGCGGGGAATTCTCCTGGTCGTTCCCGCGATCTACCTGGGTGGGATCTTGACCTACCGTATCTGGTACCTACCGCCCCTCGACGACTCACTCACCCACGGCATCGAGACCGTGCCGGCGCTTTACGCCGCGCTACAGCCGATCATGCCGCGGGGTTCATCGGCTTCCGCGGCCCAGGATTCACTCCAGCGCTACGGCTTCGCCTGCATGTCCGAAGTGCCCAGCGCGTCGCCGCTCAGGAACACGTTTCGCCATACGAACTGCAACAAGCACGTCCGAGCAACCGACTCCACGCTGCTCCTGTGGCAGGTCAGCCTGGCTCACAGGCACGACTCCCTGCTTGTGCTTCGCATCAACGTGAGCGTGATGGAACGGAGATGATGAGCGACCGCGTCCTCCAGGATGAGGTGATCCGCGCGCTGGCGGACGCGCCTTATCGTGCGTCCGACGGGTGGCGCCGGCGTGCGCTCGCCGACCCCGAGCGGGTGGAGCGGTTCGCACGGTTTCTCGCGCGCCACTTCTACTTCGAGCGCGTCGTCCACTTCTTCAAGTACTCCCGCGCGCTCGCCCGAGTGACGGGCCGCTCACCCGAGGCGATTCTGCGACAGCCTCGCTTCGACACCCTCTTGCCCACCATCGTGCTCGGCAGCGGCGAGACCGCACGCGCCGTGACGGGTCTCGTGCGGGACTTCGTGCGCACGGGCACGAGCCGCCCGCCCTACCACGACGACCTCCTGCGGTACGAAGCCGCGATGATGGTCGCGGAGGCGGGGCCACGCCGATGGCGAGAAACGGGGAAAGGAGAAGGGGGAATGGAGAAGGGTACTTCTCCCGAGGTGGTGGAGGGCACGGTGCTCCTCGAACTCGACTACGACCTACCCGCGGTCCTGCCGAAGCTCCTTCAGCCTTGGACCGTGACTCCCGATGCGCCGCGCCGAGCGACCACGCTGCTCGTGGCGCGGTCGAAACATGGGCGCGTCGCCGTGGCCCGCGCGGAGGGTGCCGTCGCGTCGGTGGTGCAGCTTGCCGACGGCACGAAGACGCTCGAGGATCTCGCTCGGGCCGTGGGCCTGCGCCCCGCGGAGCTCGCGGCCACGCTCGACGACCTCACCGAGATCGGCGCGGTGCGGTTCTCGACGGGGAGCTAGGTCGGGTGCTAGTATTGTGGGCATGAGGGCCTCCCTCGCCGCGTCCCTAGCGGTCGTGACGCTCATGGCGTGCGCCAGCCGGGGCGGCTCCGAGCGCTCCCCCGCGCAACCGTCGCACGATGCCAACGTGATCATCGAGGAAGAGATCCGCGCGGCATCGGGCTCCACGCTCTACGATGTCATTCGCTCGCTGCGGCCGGCGTGGCTGCTGGCGCGCCCGACCATCGTTCGCTCGGAGGGCGAGTTGGTCGTCTATGTCGACGGCATCCGCTTCGGCAACGCCGCCAGTCTGCGGCAGCTCAGCCCGAATACCGTGTGGTCGGTGCGTTACTACCGGACAACGGAAGCGCAAGCCCGCTTCGGACCGGGCCATCTGCAGGGCGCTATCGAAGTCACGACGACGAGCCGACCCTAACGCTCGATGCGATACCCGAACGTCCGCACGGTCACGATGTGGCGCGGGTGGGCCGGGTCGCGCTCGAGCTTGCGCCGCAACATCGCGACGTGGGTGTCCACGGTGCGGCTCATGACGTCCTCCGCGTAGCCCCACACCTCCCGCAGCAGCTCCAGCCGACTCGCCACGCGCCCCCCGCGCCGCAGCAGCGCGGCCAGGAGCGCGTATTCCTTCGGGCGCAGGTCCACCGCCCGGCCCGCGCGGAACACCTGGTGGGTCGCGAAGTCCACCGTCACCTCACCGAAGCCGCGCAGCGCGCCCGCGGCGGCGCCGCCGCGGTGGATCCAGTCGAGGAACTGCGCCGCCCGCTCCACCGTCGCCACCACGCGCTCGTCGTCGAACGGCTTGAGCAGGTAGTCGAACGCGTGGATCTCGAACGCCCGCACCGCATGTTGATCGTACGCGGTCACGAAGACGATGGCGGGCGCCTGCTCCTCGCTGGCCGCGGCGGCGACCTGGAAGCCGTCGAGGTCCGGCATCTGGATATCGAGGAACACGAGATCGGGCGTGCCGCGCCGCAGCGCCTCCGCCGCTTCCCGGCCGCTCGCACACTCGTCGATCCGCGTGATGCTCGGGATCTGCTGCAGCACGCCGCGCAACCGGCGCCGCGCCGGCGCCTCGTCGTCAACGATGACGGTGTGCATCGTCCACGAAGGGGATTTCCACCGCCGCGACCGCTCCGCCCGCGGGGGGCGGGGCGTTGGTCAGCTCGAAACGGTGGCCGGTACCGTACAACTGCGCCAGCCGCGCCCGTGTGTTCGCGATCCCGACCCCGCCATTCCGCTCGGCGCCCTCGGCGATGCCCGGGCCGTTGTCGCGCACTTCGAGCCGTAACCGGTTGCCGGCCCGCAGCGCGGCGATCTCCACCTCCGCCACCCCCTCCCCCTCTCCGCCACGCCCGGCCGCTCCGTGTCGGATCGCATTCTCCACCAGCGGCTGGAGCAGCAGCGTCGGCACGGTCGCCAGACCCGTCCCGGGCTCCACGCGAAACGTCACACGCAGCCGGTCGCCGAACCGCGCCTCCTGGATCGCCACGTAGTGGTCCAACAGCTCGAGCTCCTCTTCCAGCGTGACCAGCGGGCCGCGCTCGCGGCTGAACGAGTGGCGCAGCAGCTCGCTCAAGCGGGTGATCATCCGGTTCGCCTGCTTCGGATCTTCGAGGACGAACGCCGAGATCGTGTGCAGCGTGTTGAACAGGAAGTGCGGCTGCAGCTGCCCGGCGAGCGCGTCGAGCCGCGCCTGCATCAGCTGCGTCTCGAGCCGCAGGGCGCGCACCCCCTGGTACAGTCCGGCGACCATCGCGTACACCAGCACGTTGAACGCCCAGTACTGTCCCACGGCCTCGGTCACTCCGGTGCCGAACGTGTGGGGCGTCCGGTAGAGTCCCAACGCCCACTTCACCCCACCCTCGAGGCCGGCGCAGAGCACCGCCGTCGCCAGGGCCGCGGCCGCATGCGCCGCCAGCAGCAGTACGGGCCGCCGCAGCCGCACCGCCCATGCGGCGAAGGCGCAGACCGGCGGCGTGAACACCGCCCAGCTCCACCACCCCGTCAACTGCCAGGCGACGATCCGGGGCCACGATTGCGGCGCGCCCGCCGCGATGGTCTGGAAGTGCATCTGGATGGCGAACAGCGACGCGACCACGGTCCACGCGGCGAAAATGAGCAGCAGGTTGCGCATCTCCTTCATTGTACCATCGTACCGCCGGCCCAGGTCACGCGGCGGTCAGAAGTGTGTGAACTTCACTCGCGGCTAACAGCTTGCCACTTGGCTTCTTAGGCTGGCCGCCGCAGCTTCGGTGCGGGAGGCATTCCATGCGACTGTTCCTGCTGGGGTTGGCGCTGATCGTGGCGGGCGGGCACGCCGACAGAGTGGCGCAAACGCAGGGCCGCGCCGCGTTGCTCGCCGCCGACCGCGCGCACGCCCGCGCGACGGACTTCCTGAGCGCATTTGCGGACGACGCAACCTACCTGCACCCAGACGCCCCCCTGGTCCACGGCAGAGACGCGATCCGCACGGTCATCGCCGGCGTTCCAGATCTCGGGTTGGTGACGTGGACACCCGAATACGCGGACGTCTCGGACGATCGGACGCTGGGCTATACCTACGGTTGGACCCAGCTCGCCGATCAGCGGGGAAAGTACCTCGCGTGCTGGCGCAGACGAGCGGATGGTCCGTGGCGGATCACCGCGTACGCACGCACCAAGATGGCAGCCGGGAGGGCCGCAACATCAGAACCCGCTCTCGTGCCGGCCCCTCCCGTTCGCGGTCACGCCGACTCCCACGAGCTGCTCGCGGCCGACTCGGCGTTCGCCGCGCTGTCGGCGGCGCGAGGCGCGCGGGCGGCGTTCGTCGCTTTCGCCGCCGATGAAGCCATCACGCTTGGCCCTGGCGGAGCGCCGATGAACCGCGGCCGCGACGCGATCGGCGCGACCTTCGCCGAGTTTCCCGCCGGTGCCGTCCTCGAGTGGGCGCCCGTCACGGCCGACGTCGCGGGCTCGGGCGACCTGGGATGCACGGTGGGCGAGGCGGTGGTTAAGCCGCGAGGGTCCTACAGTAAGTACCTCACGGTCTGGAAGCGGCAGCCGGACGGCAGGTGGAAGTTCGTGGCGGACGGCGGCAACGCGCGCCCTGCGCCCTAGCGGCAGGCTAGGCACCCGCAACGGATTGGACCGCTCCGCAAGCGTTGGATACGGGTTTCGCGGGCACTCGCACGATATTGGGTGATCCCCGGGCTTTCGCCCGGGGTCAGCCTGAAACGAGTGAGGGTGTTAGTGGCGGGTCATCACGCGTACCAGCTCTATGCACACATCACGTGGCACACCTGGAAGCGTGTCGGCTGCGTGAATCGATCTGCCGCCCGGGACGTGATTATCGCGGTCGAGTGCGCAGCACGACGCACGTCAACAATCGTGCTGAGGAGCGCAGTCCTAGCCGATCACGTCCATGTGCTCGTGAGCTTTCGACCGGACACACGGCTTAGCGATTTTGTGCGCCTCGCCAAAACCATCGCGGCATTCCGCGCGAATCGCCGCGTAGCAGGGGCAATCAAGTGGGCGCGTGGCTTCTACGTGACCTCGCTGCACAAGAAGATTCTTCCAGCGGTCGACCGGTACATCGCACGTCAGCACGATCGCCATCCCGACCGAATCCCGCGTCCGGACCGGGAATCACGCTGACCCCGGGCGATAGCCCGGGGGAAGCGGAGCCCTACCCGATACCCGACAGCTGACCCCGGGCGACAGCCCGGGGAAGCAAGCGGCCTACCGGTACCCCGCGGCTTGGAGGCTGAACAGCTCCGCGTACAACCCGCCCCGCGCCACCAGCTCCTCGTGCGTCCCGTCGTCCACCAGCTCGCCGCCCTGGAGCACGAGGATCCGGTCCGCCATCCGCACCGTCGAGAAGCGGTGCGAGATGAGCACCGCCATTCGCCCTTTGGTCAGCTCGGCGAACCGCAGGAACACCTCGTACTCGGCGCGCGCGTCGAGCGCCGCGGTCGGCTCGTCGAGGATGAGCACCTGCGCGTCGCGCATGTACGCCCGGGCCAGCGCCACCTTCTGCCATTCGCCCCCCGACAACTCGACGCCCCCATCGAAACGCCGGCCCAGCATCTGGTCGTACCCTTGCGCGAGCCGGCGGGCGACCGAATCGGCCAGCGAGCGGCGGCCGGCCTCGCGGATGCGCGCGTCGTCGCCCAGCGCCTCGACCTGGCTCACGCCGATGTTCTCCCGCAGCACGAAGTCGTAGCGCACGAAGTCCTGGAAGATGATCCCGATGTTCTTCCGGAGACTGTCCAGGTCGTAGTCGCGCAGGTCCACGCCGTCCAGCAGGATGCGACCTTCGTCGGGGTCGTAGAGGCGCGCCAGCAGCTTGACGAGCGTGGTCTTCCCCGCGCCGTTCTCTCCCACCAGCGCGATGCGCTCGTCGCGCCGGAACGTGAACGTGAGACCCCGCACCGCCCAACGCTCCGACCCGGGGTAGCGGAAGCCGACTCCTTCGAACCGGAACCCATCGCGGATCGGCCGCGGCACGGCGCGCGCGCCGGGCTTCGACACGACGCTCGGCCGCACGTCGAAGAACGTGAACAGATCGCTCAGGTAGAGGCTCTGCTCGTAGATCTGCGACAGCGCGAGCAGCACCCGCTGGATCAGGTCCCGACTCGCCCGGAACGAGCCCGCCAGGAACGTCAGCGTGCCGATCGAGAACGCGCCCAGCACGGTGCGGTAGATGATCACCCCGTACGCGCCGTAGTAGCCCAGCGTCCCCAGCGTCACGAGCAGCGTGGACACGAGGTTGCGGCGCACCGCGAGCCGCTTGTTCGCGTCGTAGAACTCCTCCGACAGCTTGGCATAGCGGCCCACCAGGAAGTCGGACAAGCCGAAGAGCTTCACTTCCTTCGCCGACTCGTCCGACGCGCCCATGTACCGCAGGTAGTCCAGCAGCCGCCGCTCCGGCGTCCACTGGAACAGCAAGGAGTAACCGAGCGACGCGAAGTGTGCCTCGCCGAGGAACGCGGGCAGCACCGCGATCGTGAGCAGGAGCAGCAGCCACGGCAGCTGCACCAGCAGGACCGCCGCGAGCGACGTGAGGGTGATGAGGTCCTGCGCGGTCGAGAGCAGCAGCGCGAACAGGCCGATCCGGCCCACCGTCTGGCGGCGGGCGCGTTCCAGATGATCGTACGTCTCGGGATCCTCGAACTGCGAGAGGTCGAGCGTCGCCGCGTGCTGCATCAAGCGGACACTCAAACGATTGGCAAAAAGATCGCCCAGCAGGCTCTCGAGCAACGAGGACAGCCGCGCCAGGCCTTCGCCCACCACGGCGATGCCCAGCTCCAGCCCCACCAGCCCCGCCAAGTGCCACCAATCGGCGCCGCGACCCGCGGCCACCGCCGCCCCGGAGGCGATGACCCCGTCGATGATCAGCTTCCCGACCCACAAAACCGCCACCGGGACGAGCGAGCGCAGCGCCCGAAGCGCCAGAATGGCAACGGTATAGCCCCGATGGGTTTGAAACACGAGGCGCACCAGCGGCGGCACGTGCTTCAGGGCCGCCAGCCGCTGCCCCCAGGTCGGCGGGGGAGACTCCCCGTCCTGCTCGGAGCGCAAACTCTTGGGCCGCGCGAGCATGCCGTGGGAGACGGAACGGGAGCGCAGGGGCGCCATGGTCTTAACTTGGCATGGGAGGAGGCGTCAGTATAGTCGTATGCGAAAGACCATGACGGCACGACGACACGTCGCCACGACGGCACGACTGGCCACAGTCCTGCTTGCCGTCTTGGCGCCATGGCGACTTGACGCGCAGTCCCTCTCCCCCCGCGACTCCGCGCTCCACGCGTTGAACCGGCTGGCATTCGGTCCGCGCCCCGGCGAGGTCGACCGCGTCGCGGGACTCGGCGTGATGCGGTGGATCGACCAGCAGCTCGAGCCCGAGCGTGTGCCCGACGACCGGCTGGCCGAGCGGGAGCGTGCGTTCAAGCTGCTCGACTTGGGCCGCGAAGAGCTGGCCCTGCGCTACGGCGACGCCCTCCGCGAGCGCCGTGAGATGCAGCGCAACATGGCGGCGAGCGGCGACACCGCTCGGCGACCCGGCGCCGGGCCGATGCGCGAGTTCCGCCAGCTGGGCGGCGAGCTCCAGCAGCTGGCCGTGGTGCGTGCGGCGCTCTCCGAGCGCCAGCTGCGCGAGGTGATGGTGGACTTCTGGACCAATCATTTCAACGTGTTCGTGGGTAAGGGCGCCGACCGCTTCCTGACGCCGTCCTACATCGAGCAGACGATTCGGCCGCACGCGTTGGGGCGCTTCGAAGACTTGCTCATCGCGACAGCCCAGAGCCCCGCGATGCTGTTCTATCTGGACAATGCGCAAAGCATAGCGCCGGGTTCCGTGCCGCCGATGCGTGGGCGCAGGCCCGACCGCATGCCCCAGGGCATCAACGAGAACTACGCGCGCGAGCTGCTCGAGCTGCACACCCTCGGCGTGGACGGCGGGTACACGCAGCAGGACGTCATCGCGGTCGCGCGGATCCTCACGGGCTGGGGGATCGAACGGCCGCAGCAGGGCGCGGGCTTCACCTTCCGCGACTGGGCCCATGATCGCGGCGAAAAGACCGTGCTCGGCGTCCGCTTCCCGGGCGGGCACGGCATGGACGAGGGGGTGCGACTCCTCAAGCTGCTGGCGAACCAACATGCGACGATGCACCACGTGAGCCGCAAGCTGTGCGCGCGCCTGGTCGCCGATGAGCCGCCGGACGGCTGCGTGGACGCCGCCGTCGACGCCTGGCACCGCACCAACGGCGACATCCGCGCCGTGCTCCGGGCCATCGTGGCGGCTCCCGACTTCTGGGCGCCCCAGGTCCTGCACGCGAAGGTCAAGACGCCGTTCGAGTTCGTGGTCAGCGCCGTGCGCGCCACCGGCGCCGAGCCCGACGACACGCCGCGCCTCGCCCAGGTCGTCGCGCGCCTGGGCCAGCCGCTCTACCTGCAGCCCGCGCCGACCGGCTACCCCGAGACGCAAGCCCAGTGGGTGAACAGCGGGGCGTTGCTCGGCCGGATGAACGTAGCCGTCGCGCTCGCCGCGGGCCGGCTCCCGGGGGTGACCACGAACCTCGATGCGGTAGTCCCGCTCACGGCCGACCGCTCACAGCTCACAGATTTGGTGAACGGGCGGGTGCTCAGCGGCACGATGACCGCGCACACGCGAGACGTCATCAGACGTCAGTTGGCGGACGTGAACGATCCGATGCAGGCCAGGGCCCTGGCTGTGGGGCTGGCCATCGGAGGACCGGAGTTTCAACGGCAGTAGGGCGGTAAGGGGCGGTCGGAGGCGGTCAGGGGCGGTAAGAGGCGGTCACTGCAATGGAGAATCTGATGTCGCAATGGAGAATCTGATGTCGATTTCAAGACGGGTGTTCGTGAAGTCCGGAGGTCTCGCCCTCGTAAGCCTGGGACTGGATCCACTATTCCTGGCGCGCGCGGCCTTCGCCTCCCACCGCCCCCTACCGCCCCTGACCGCCTCCGACCGCCCCGTCTTGGTTTGTCTCTTCCAACGCGGCGCCGTGGACGGGCTCAACATGATCGTGCCGCACGGCGAGCCGCTCTATTACCGCGAACGCCCGCGTATCGCGATCCCCGCGAAGGACGTCGTCGACCTGGACGGCCACTTCGGCCTGCACCCGAGCCTCGCGCCGCTGAAACCGCTGTGGGACAACAAGAGCCTCGCGGCGATCCATGCCGTCGGCTCCCCCGACGCGACGCGCAGCCACTTCGACGCCCAGGATTACATGGAAAGCGGGACGCCGGGGGTGAAGAGCACGTCCGACGGCTGGCTCAACCGCTACTGCCGGCATGACCGCGAGCATGTCGACACGCCGTTCCGCGCCGTGGCGTTCGGGCCGCAGCTCCCCCGCATCCTGGCAGGCACAGCGCCCACGCTGGCCATCGACGACCTCCAGGCGTTCGGCCTCCGCGTCCCGCAGGAGGCCGCTCGCGATCGGCTGACGCGCGCCTTCGAAGAGCTGTACGAGGGCGCGGCCACCGGCCTGCTCGCCTCATCGTCCCAGGAGGGGTTCGACGCGATTCAGATGCTCAAGCGGGTGAACCCCGGGCAATACCAGCCGGCGAACGGAGCCGCCTACCCGCCGGGCCGCTTCGGCCGCGCGCTGCTCCAGATCGCCCAGCTCATCAAGGCGAACCTCGGCCTCGAGATCGCGTTCGCCGACGTCGGCGGATGGGACACCCACGTGAACCAGGGCTCGAGCGAGGGGCAACTCGCGGCGCGGCTGCGGGAGCTGGGGCTGGGACTGGCGGCGTTCGCGCAGGACCTCGGTGAGCGGATGCGCAGCGTCGTCGTGCTGACCATGTCGGAGTTCGGCCGCACCATCCGGGAGAACGGCAACAGCGGCACCGATCACGGCCATGCGACAGCGATGCTCGCGCTGGGCGGCCCGGTGAACGGCGGCCGGGTGCTCGGCCGCTGGCCGGGGCTCGATCCCGCGAGCCGGTTCGAGGGGCGGGATGTCGCCGTGACGACCGACTTCCGTGACCTCTTCGCGGAGGTGCTGGCGCGACATCTCGGGGCCGCCGCGCTCGCCCCCGTGTTCCCGGGCTACACGCCCGACCCCGCGCGCTTCCCCGGCGCCATCACGGGCTGACGCCCGGCGGTGAGGCGCTCTCCCGCCGGAACGACGATCCGAAGGCCACGCCGGCCACGAGCACATTGGCCACGATGACCGGCAGCGCGTTGATGAGCAAGCCGTAGGCGCACCACAGACAGGCGGCCACGCCCTGGATCCGCCGAAGGGTCGTCGACTGCTTGGTGAAGTACGACGTCACAAAGACCGCGGTCGCCAACCACCCTACCCAGTCGAACATTACGCCTCCCCCGCGGGGACGACGCCGGCGTCGCCAGCGCCATCGCGTATCGTCAACCAGTCCGTCCGCATCCGGTCCCACTCCTGGATCATGAGCCCGTGGCCCTCAAACCACGCGCGAATCTGAGACGGTCCCCAGGCCACGATCTCTTCGAGGATCGGCACGAGCACGCTCAGCGCATCGTCGCTGATGATCGTGCGCTTCGCGATCTGCGCGACCTCGCGGGCTTCCGATGCCGCGATGGTGAACCCCTCGCCGCGGTTCACGTGCAGCATGACCGGGATGTCCGACTGCCCGTCGCCGACGTACACGACCTGGTCCCGCGGCAACGCGAGTTGCAGGCGCAGGGCCTCGACCGCCGCGACCTTCCCGTAGCCGGCGGCGACGCGCGCGATGGAATCGATCTCACCGGAGTTCGCATCCCAGCCAAACCGCGTGGCGACCACGTGGTCCGGCGGCACGATGCCGTCCAGCGCCGCGAGGACGACCTCCTCGGGCGCCGCCGAGATCACGTAGAAGTCGAACCGGTGACCGTCGATCCCCTGGTCGAGCATCCGCGCCAGCAATTCGACATTCCGTTTCAGCCGCACGCGCCGGCCGACCTCGAGCAGGTGGGCCTTCGTGACCTTGCGGTATTGGGGGTCGTGGCGCAGCAGATAAGCGAGCTCGGCGCCCTGCTGCACGAGATTCAGCCGGGCCAGACCCGTCACGGTCTCATGAAAGCCGGAGATCCCGAGCACCTCGCTCAGGATGATCCCGGAATCGTTGAAGCTCAGCGTCTGGTCGAAATCGCTCGCGAGTAAGTAATGCTTCTTCATCCCTCAGATCCCCTCGGTTGGATGCCCATCGACAAAAAAGCCCGCTCCAGCGAGAGGCGAGCGGGCCGACTTGGTACCTGCGACGCGTTGGGTCAGGCTAGTCAGTGCGCGCTCTCCCCGGACTGGGATGTCCAGTCTCATGCTGCAGATTCATGGCACAACGCTTTGGCGTCATGGGCGAACGCTACCCACGGCGGGACGGGCGCGTCAACCCACGCCGTGTCACCGCCGCGTAACGCCCGTAGTTGCGGCGCACTACGGCCGTTTGGAACGCCGCCGATCGGTCCAGGTGCGCCGGTCGCTGCCGCCGCGACGGTCGCCACCGCGGCGTCGGTCGCCGCCGCTGCGGCGCTCCGGGTTCACTGCGCCGTCCTCGTGACGGCGCTCCACGCTCGAGCGGCGATCCACGCCCGAGCGCCGGTTCGGATAGCGGCGACGATCGGCCATTGGCTCGAAACCTATAGTGCCTCGCGCCTCGCCGCTGGCGGTTGAAGCCCGCCGCGCCGCGGCGTAGTTTCGCCCGATGCGCACACTCCGCCTCGGCCTCCTGGCCACGCTGCCCCTCTTGGCCGTCCCCGCGGCCCTCGGGGCTCAGTTCCAGAACCTCCGGTTCCGCTCGATCGGGCCCGCCGTCATGGGCGGGCGCATCCACGACATCGAAGCCCTCCCCAACAACCCGGCGGTCATCTACGTGGCGTCCGCGTCCGGCGGCCTGTGGAAATCCGTCAACAAGGGGACCACCTGGACGCCGATCTTCGACGACCAGCCGGTCAGCACGTTCGGCGATGTCGCGATCGCGCCGTCCCGGCCCGATGTCGTCTGGGCCGGCACCGGCGAGCAGAACAACCGCCAAAGCACCTCGTGGGGCAACGGTGTCTACCGCTCCCGCGACGCGGGCAAGACGTGGACCCACGTCGGCCTCGAGAACACGCGGCACATCGGGCGCGTGCGCGTGCATCCGACGAACCCGGATGTCGCCTACGTCGCCGCGCTCGGCAACCTGTGGGCGCCGAGCCCCGACCGCGGCGTGTTCAAGACGACGGACGGCGGGAAGACATGGAGCAAGGTGCTGTACGTGGACACCCTCACCGGCGTCGTGGATCTCGCGATGGACCCGTCGAATCCCGACGTGCTCTACGCCGCCGCGTACCAACGCCTCCGGCGCGCCTGGGGCTTCAACGGCGGCGGACCGGGGAGCGGGATCTACAAGACGACGGACGGCGGGCGGACGTGGACCAGGCTCAGCGGCGGCCTGCCCGGGGGAGACGTCGGCCGCATCGGGCTCGCCCTCGCGGCATCGAATCCGCGAGCGCTGAACGCGATCATCGAGCATGCGACCGACGGTGGCGTGTACCGCACCGAGGACGCCGGCGCGACGTGGGCCAAAGTGAACGCGCTCAATCCCCGTCCGATGTACTACAGCCACATCTTCATCGACCCTGCCAACGACAAGCGGGTCTACGTCCTCGCGGTCACCTACTTCAAGAGCGACGACGGCGGCAAGACGTTCCGCCGTATGCCGCACGCACCGACGTACGACGTGGGGACCAAGGGCGACTTCCACGCGATGTGGATCGATCCGCGGAACAGCGATCACTTCTTCCTCGGCTCGGACGGGGGGCTGCACGAGACGTGGGACCAGGGCGAGACGTTCACGAAGATCAACAACCTCCCCATCGGGCAGTTCTACGCCATCGGCGTGGACATGCGGACGCCGTACTACATCTCCGGCGGCATGCAGGACAACCACTCCTGGATCGGTCCGAGCGCGACGCGCACGTGGGAAGGCATCACCAACGGCGACTGGAAGCAGATCGGGTTCGGCGACGGCATGTATCACGCGATGGATCCGACGGACCCGCGCTTCGTGTACAGCATCGCGCAGAACGGGGAGCTGCAGCGCGTGGATCCCGAGACCGGCGACCGCCTCGACCTGCAGCCCTACCCACCCGCCGGCGAGCCCGACTATCGCTGGGACTGGGTGACGCCCGGCCTCGTCTCGCGGCACGACCCCCGAGTCGTGTACTTCGGGGGCAACCGCCTGTTCATCTCGCGCGACCGCGGTCTCACGTGGGAGCGCACGCCCGACCTTACCCGTCAGATCAAGCGCGACACCCTGCGCCTGATGGGCGTTCAGGGTTCCGAGCGCATGCTCTCGAAGAACGACGGCGAGCAGTCGTTTTCCGAGATCACGACGATCGCGGAGTCTCCCCTCGACGCCAGGATCCTCTGGGTGGGGACGGACGACGGGAACGTCCAGGTCTCGCGGGACGGAGGCCGAACCTGGAGCGAGGTCGCACCGCTCAAGACGTACGTCACCCGAGTTATTGCGTCGACGGCCGGGCCCGGCGCGGCCTACGCGACGTTCGACGCCCATCGCGACGGCGACTTCCGGCCGTACGTGTATCGCACGGACAACTTCGGCCGGACTTGGACGCCCCTCGTGCGGGGGCTGCCCGCCGACGGATCGGTCAACGTCATCTGCGAGCATCCCCGGAATCCCAACCTGCTCTTCCTCGGCACCGAGCACGCCCTGTTCGTGTCGACCGATCGTGGCGGCGAATGGCGGCCGCTCCGCGCCAATCTGCCGACCACGCTGTACGACGACCTCGTGATCCACCCCCGCGACGGCGACCTGATCGTCGCGACGCACGGGCGCAGCCTGTGGATCCTGGACGACCTGGCACCGCTGGTCGAATGGTCGCCGGATGTCGCGCGACGCCCGCTCCACCTCTTCTCCACGCGGCCCGCGACGATCTTCAACTACTGGGAGTCGACGTCGTACCGCGGGCAGGGGGCGTACGCGGGCGCGAACCCGCCCGACGGCGCGATCATCAGCTACTCCCTCGCGTCACCTGCCGACTCGGTGCGCGTGACGGTGACGGACGCCGCGGGGCGCGTGGTGCGGCGCTTCACCGGCCCCGGCGGCGCGGGCGCAGTGCAGCGCGTCACCTGGGATCTACGCCACGAGCCGCCACCGACGCCTCCACCCGGAGGCGGGGGCGGCGGGGGCGGCGGGGGCGGCGGGGGCGGCGGCGGCGCAGAGGGCGGCGAAGGGGGCGAGGGCGGCGGACCTCCGGCGTCGCCGGCAACGGTCGCCGCTCTACCGCGTCCGGTGACGGCGCGCGGCCCCTTCGTGTCGCCGGGGACGTACGCGATCCGCCTCGAGGCCGGTGCTGCAGTCGCCAGCGGCACCGTCGCGGTCCAGGGCGACCCGCTCCTGCCGCTCAGCGCGGCGGATTGGCGGGAGCGCGAAGCGTTCCTGCTGGCGGTGCTCGAGGACCAGCGCCGGGCGGCGGAGGCCGTCCAGCGGGCGCGCGCCCTCCCTGATTCGATGCGTGCCTTGCGGACACGCACGAACGAGATCCGACGGGACCTCGATCGGCTCGCGGCGGAGTTCAACGGACAGGGCGTGCGGCAGGGGAGTCTCTACCCGCCCACGAGCATGCACCGCCAACGCCACCGGATGTTGCAGGCGGCGTTGGCGGAGGTGACGGCGTCCCTGCCCGCCGTGGACCGCTAGGCCCGCCCTGTAAGGGTCACGGGCAGCGCGGCAACACGACCGGGCAGCGGTGCGGATCGGGAGCCGGTGCGCTGAAGGCCTGCCCGCCGCCATAGGTGTAGATCGGCCGTTCCTGGATCTCCCGCTCCCGCCCCGGGACCGGGAACTGGACGTAGGTGCTATCGACGAGGGTTTGCCATCCTCGCGCGTCGAAGTACGCCACCGTCGGGTCCACGCCAGCCATCTCGATACGCTTTTCGTAGCGCAGGGCATCCCACAGGCTGCCGCAGGTGCCTTGCGTCGTTGCATCGTTGGGCGGCCAGTACTTCCGCGGCACGCACCCCGCAGTGTTCGGGGGACCGTCCACCGTCACCGGGTCGAGCTGCCCGTTGGCTACTCGGGTCTGGTTGATCAAGGGCACCGCCTCCGGGGCGCGGTTGAGGCGGATCAGTGCCTCCGCCCGGATGAGATTTATTTCCGCCACCGTCATCGCGAGTTGCGGGCCCACCTGCCAACTGATGCCCCGGCCAAGTCGGTAGTAGGCGTAGTTCGACTGGTGGTAGGTCCCGCGGGTGTCGTTCCACACCGCCGCATTGTGGTAGCCGAAGTACGTCCCTTGGCTGCTTGGTCCGGTGGCCCCTTGGATGCGCCGGTCCTTCGTCCGGAGTTGGAACCGCACGCGACTGGCCACCGGGGTGTTGACCCAGGCGATGAACGCGTTGGTCGAATCGGCGGGGCCGAGCAGCCAGTTGTCGGGGCGCGCAAAGTCGCTCGGCGTGGTCGTGCGCTGCCGCGCGGCGCGGAACGTGAATCCGTTCTCGAACACGTTCGCCTCCGCGACGGGCGCCAGGTCCGTCTGAATCCCTTGTTCCGCCAGCACGAGCACGCTATCCCAGTCGACGGCGTCACGCGCTGCTCGGTCGCGAGGGACCGAAATGAGGAACCGGGCCATAAAGGATCTGGCCAGCCTCGCAAGGTCAGTGTTGGTCAGCGGTGTGCGGAACCACCCCGGCGGTCCGGGAATGACGAATGTGTTCGCTTCGGCCATAACGATTGCCTGTTCCAGCTGCGAGATCGCGGAGTCCATGACCTCCTGGTACGGCCGTAACGGACTGTTGGCGACGGTCGCGGAATCGTTAAACTCGTTCACGACGAACGCGGAATCGAAGTAGAGCGCCAGATACCCGTGACACAGCCCCTGCATGAACTTGCCGACGGCCCGCGCGCGGGCCGAATCGGGGGGGACGACGCCGACGTTCATGGCCGCGAGCGCGTCGTTCATGTTGGAGACCACGGAATGCAGACCGTACCACGGCGTCTCGCTGGCGTCGTTGTAGGCGAACGTCGGGCTGTTGTTCCATGCCTGCCGGGGCTCCTGCGAGCTGTGATGCCCTCCAAAGTCGAGAAACCCGCCGCTGAACTCGTCGGCCATGAACGAAACCGCCCAGGCCGGCTCGTTCTGGTGGACGTTGTTCCACCACAGCCCGAAGGCGCTGGCGATGAGCCCCTCCACGGCCGACGGGGTTTCCTGCACGCGGTCGCGGTCGGGATTGTTGGGGTTGGTGACCGACAGATCCTGGCACGCCGCGACCACGGTTCCGGCGACCGCCAGCGCGAGGAGCTTCTGAGTTGTGTGCATGGTTCAGTCCTCCTCTCGCGGATCAGAACTCGATCGACACGGTGGCGGTAATCGTTCGGAAGCGGGGGTAGTCGAAGTCGTCGGCCCGGAGGATGGGGTTGTCTTCTTCGTCCCGGACCTCCGGGTCGTACCCGCTGAAATTCGTGATCGTGAACATGTTGCGCCCCACCAAGGCCACCCAGGCACCGCGGATCCCGAACGAGCGCAGCGCGGGCAACCGATCGAGCGGCACCCGATAGCGGACTGAGAGCTCGCGAAACTTCACGAACCCGCCGGGTTCGACGAACCAGTCGCTTTCGTCATTGCCGTTGTACAGCGCGTCGTAATACGCGGGCGGCTTTTTTAGGCTGTCGGGCTTGCTCCACTGGTCCTCGTCGCCGCTCCGATACCACTGGTATTGCCGCATCTTGGTGGCGTTGAAGACCTGGCCGCCCACCTGGACGTCCACCAGCCCGTAGAGCACCACATTCCCCCACTTGACCTCGTTGGCGACGCCGAAGTGGAAGTCGGGATTGCTGTTTCCGATGCGGACCAGGGCAGGGTTGCCGTAGGCGTCCAGCTGGCGGATGGGAACGCCCCAGGCGTAGCTGACGCCGTTGATGACGACGCTCCTGCCCCAGCGGCCCCGCGTGACGCCTTCGGTGTAGCGGAAGGGGCGGTCGGGTCCGACCGTGTCGAGCCCGACCGGCACCAGCAGCCCGTCATCGTTAATGGCGAACTGGTTGCGCAGGCTCTCCGGCACGAAGGTCAGCTCACCCGGATGGCGCAGGAAGTGGTTGCCATACATGACCCCGAGCGGCTCCCCGGCGCACCGGTAGGAGGGTCCGGTCCGGAAGCACGCGCGGTCGAACTCCGTGATCCTGTGCCGGCTGCGGTCGAAGATCAGGCCCGCGCGCCAGGTCAGGTTCGGCCGGTTGAGGAGCTGGGCGTCGATGGTCGCCTCGAAGGTGTTGCCCTGGAGGGTGCCCGCGTTCTGCCATTGGAAGGGGTACCCGACCTTGGCCAGCTGTGGGATCAGGATCAGCTGGTCGCGCACCGTGCTGCGCGCATACGAGAGCTGCACGCTCACGCGACCCAACGCGATCAGGTCGAGCCCATACTCGGTCTCTGTCGAGCGCTCCGGCTTGAGGAACTCATTGCCCAGGGTCTCTTTGGTCAGGGTCCCCGCGGCGTCGACGTTGAGCGTCTCGTACTGATCGGGGAACGTGGGTCGCCCGCCCGCGGTGCCGCGGGAGAACCGGAGCTTGAACTCGCCGATCTGCTCGAACGGCCACCAGGGCTCCTCGGCCATCCGGTACGCCGTGCTCACCCGGTTATAGGTGTGCCAGCGTTCCGCCGGGCCGAAGAGCGAGCTCCCGTCCCGTCGCACCAGCCCGTCGAAAATGTACTTCCCAGCGTGCTCGACGCTGGTGATGGCGAAATACGAGTTCGCCCGGATGGCGATCGCCCCGGAGTTTACGGTCCGCTCCTGTGCGTTCGTGAGGTCGGGCAAGCCGGCAATCGCCAGCTGCTCCCCACTGGCGGTCACCTCGTTGTTGTCTTCCCGCTCCATCAGGCTGCGCAGCATCGTTCGGACGGACGTGGCGCCGATCTGCTGGTTCAAGGTGACGCTGGCCGACGCGTTGATCGCGTCGGCGAACTCGTTCTGTTGCGAGATGAACCCCGGACCGCCGGTCTGGTATTGATCACTCTTGAGTCCGCGGTCGAGGAAAAACGAAGTGAACCGATCCGACCGGTCGTAGCTCAGGTTCCCCTCGAAGCTCACCCACGCGCGGGGAGTGTAACGGACCGTCGCGTTGCCAAGGAACCGGCCGCGCGCGGTCCACTCCTGCTCGGTCGCATTCTTGTACAGCGGGTTCGCCCGAATCGCCGACCGCGGATCGTTATCCGGCTGGAATGCGAACGGCGTGCCGTCGGGGTCGGGCTCCCGCAGGTTTACATCCGGCGCGATGTTGATCAGGTCGAAGAAGGTGTTGCCCTCCAGCTCGTCCCGCACCGACCGCGAGTAGAAACCGGACAACGAGAGGCTGAGGTCCCGCCGGGGACGATGGTCGAGATTCAACCGAGCATCGTAGCGCCGGTACGCGCCGTTTCCTTGGAGCACGCCCTCAGAACGGTGGTTGCCCACCGACACGAACCAATTGGTGACGCCGCTCCGCTGCGCCAGCGTCATCGAATTGGTGTAGAACGTCCCCGGATCGAAAAACGCATCCACCTGGTCGAAGACCTGCGTCCCCGACGGGTACGGATTGTCTTGGAACCGGAACCCGCCGCTGGTCGTAGGCTCCGTGACCCGCCCGACGCGGTCGGTATCCCGGCCCGCCGTGTTCACATACTGCGCCTGCGTGGAGTCCATCCGGTAGAAGTGGTACTGCGCCCAGCGCACCTTGTGCACCAGCGAGTTGAACCCGACCTCGGTGCGCAGCGTCACCTGCGTGCGGCCCTCGTCCAGCCGGTCTCCCCGACGGGTCCAGATCTGTATGACGCCGGCCTGGGCGCGCGATCCGTAGAGCGATGCGGCCGCGGCCCCCTTGAGCACCTCGACGCGCTCGATGTCGAGTGAGTTGAGGTCCGCCGACGTCCCGCTCGTGGTGCCGAGGATCACCCCGTCCACCGCGATCAACGGCGAGTTCGACTTGTTGATGCTGGTAGGCGTGCGCAGTTGAATGGTCGCGCCAGATCCGGGTTGGCCGGAGGTGGGCAGGACAGTGACGCCTGCGATCTTTCCCTGAATCGTTTCCAGGGCGTTGGGCGGCGGCACGGGCGCCTTGTCGGCGTCCAGGCGTCCCACCGTGAACGGCAGCAACTCTCCCGGCGTCTCGCCCACGACGCCGGTCACCACGACCTCCTGCAGCTGGAACACGCCGGGCGATAGGCGGACGTTCACCGTTGCTATGCCGTCGGAGGAAACCACCACCCCCGTCTGCCGGCGGGGCTGGTACCCGAGGTGCCTCACCTCGACCGTACGGGTACCGACCGCCACGCCGATGATCGCATAGGTGCCGTCGTCCCGCGTCCGGGCGCGATGGACCGTGCCGACCACTGTGACCTCCGCACTCGCGATCGGCTGGCCGGTCGTCGAATCGGATACGGTGCCGACGATCTGGCCGGTCTGAGCGGCCGCGGGCGCGGCCATGGCGAAGACAGAGAGAATGAGGATGACGGGGCGAGGCACGCGCCCTCCTTGCTGAACGGGGCGGCGCCCGCGCGGACGCCGCGGGAAAGAAACGGATCTCCCGCCGTAATACGGACCGCGCGCAGCGCTGTCAAGTCGGGGCGTCGATGCAATGCCGCGACAGACGCCGGGCCATATATTTCCCCAAGCATGCTCGACGCGCTCCGGTCGTTGCTCGGCCAGGCCAGCCAGGCGAAGCGCACGGCGACCTTCTGGCAGTCCGCCGCCGGCGTCCTGAGCGACTGGGCGGGCGGCGCGCGCACCGTGATCCGCTACCGGGGGGTCAACGAGAGCGGCCTCGTGACGGCGGGCGGTACGGCGGGAGCAGGTGACCAACCCGGAGCCGTGTTGAACGCCGACTGGACGGATGCGGAGGGTCGCCGCGTCGAGGTGTCGCTCGAGGGCGCCCCCCCCTCAGTGTCGGCAGCCGGCCTGAAGGAGGCGCTCGACGCCGCCTCGAATCTGGCGGTCATGGTGGGCCGCCGCGCGGCGCTCGATCGGGAACGGCGGCTCGGGAGCTTTCTCACGGAGCTCGCGCGCTGGCTCCTTGCCGCCCCCGAGACCGAGCTGCTGCTACGCTACACCTTGCAGAGCCTGATGCAGCTGGTCGAAGCGCAGGGCGCGTTCGTCGCGCTGCGACATGGAGGGGGGGACCAAGGGCAGATCCTGCGGGTGTCGCCCGCGCTCGGCCGGGCGGCGGCGATCGCCGGGCTCGAGCTCGGGCTCGAGACGAGCGCCACCGGCCGCGTGGTCCGCACGGGCGAGCCCCTGCTGAGCGACGACCTGCGCGCCGAGCGGGACGCCAGCCCGATGGCGAAGGCGGTGGCCGAGGATGCCCGGGCGGCCATGATCGCCCCGCTCCGCACCTCGCAAGGCACAGTCGGCGCCGTCGGGTTGATTCGCTTTCAGGGCTCGGACGCTTCCCGGGACGCTCCCGCACCGCCGCCGTTCAGCCTGCAGGACCTCCATTACGTGACCGCCGTCGCCGCCCACATCGCGGGGGGCATCGAGCTGTCGCAGGCGGTGGCCGCGACGCGGGCCGCCGCCGACCGCGCGCGCGCCATGGTCGACGCCAGTCCCCTGCCCATGGTGCTGGTGGATCCTGACGGCGTCGTGCATCAGCTCAACGAGGCCGCCATTCGCGTGTTCGCCATACCGGGCCAGGCGGAGGCGGTGGGACGCCACCTCGAGGCGCTAGGCCTCTCACCCAGCGGCATCACGGTGCGGCTGATGCTCGCGGGGCGCAGCGAGGGGGAACCGTGGCACGGTCGCGTCCTCGTGACCCAGGCAGGGGGCGAACGCCGCATCTGCGATTGCACCGTGACGGATTTGCGGGGGCTGGGCTCTGAGGACCTGCTCGTGGCCCTGTACGATCGCACCGAGGAGCTCCGCGCCCAGCGCGAGCTGATCGCGCGCGAGAAGCTCGCCACGGTCGGCGAGATCGCGAGCGGCGTCGCGCACGAGGTGAACAACCCGCTCACGGCGATCCGCATGGAGGCCGAGCTGCTCGGCCGCGCCACCCGCGACCCGGATGCGGGCGCGGCGGCGAGCACGATCATGCGCGAGGTCGATCGCGCCGCGCGCATCGTGCGCAGCCTGCTCCGCCTCGCGCGCCGCGCCGACACCGCGCCGACGCGGATCCAGATCAATGAGCTGGTGCGTGACGTCGCCGAGATCCGCCAGCGCGTGCTGCGCGCCGACAACGTCGAAGTGCGCGCCCAGATGGATCAAGGCGCCGAGGCGGTGCTGGGACTCGGCCAGGAGCTGCAGCAGGTCGTCATCAACCTCGTCACCAATGCGGAGCACGCCGTGCGCGGGCGGTCCCCCGCGATCATCCAGCTCACCACCCACGCTCGGGAAGGGTGGGTGCGGCTCACGGTGGAAGACTCCGGCCCGGGCGTGCCGCCCGACATCCGGAATCGCATCTTCGATCCGTTCTTCACGACCAAGAGCCCCGACGAAGGGTCGGGGCTCGGTCTCTCGATCTGTCATCGCGTGGTGTCCGAGGTCGGCGGGAAGATCTGGCTGGAGGAGTCCGTGACGCTGGGCGGCGCGAAGTTCGTGGTCGAGCTTCCCGCCGCCCCGGACCGGGCCGACGTCATCGGGTGACGATCGGCTAGGCCTCGAGAATCCGGCGGCGATAGACGGCCAGCGTCGCCAACCCGTACACGCCGATCGCCACGAGCAGCAGGCCGAGGCGCCAGTCGGCGCCGAGCTGCCAGACGCCGGCCGCGACGTAGCCCACGCCGGCGACCACGCCCAGCGCCACGACCTCCTTGCGCGCCATCAGGATGCCGAACACATAGCCCCAGCTGAATCCGGCGATCGCGAGGAACACGACGCCGTTGGGGAAGATCTTCGTGGGATCGATCAGGTTCAGCCCGCCGGCGAAGGCACAGAAGAGCCCGATGACGGTGTAGGCGGCCAAGTGGAGCGCCAGCGGCAGGGGGACGGTGCCCATCTTGTTGAAGGTCATGGCAGAAAAATACGGTGTCGGGTGCCGGGTGCCAGGTGCCGGGTCGGCGCGCCCGTGCTTGACAGCGACTTGACCCAGGCGTCGTAGACTCCCGTCCATGAACACACGACCTCTCGTCGTCGCGATCGCTGCCTGCGCGCTCGTCGCTCCGGGGGCGGCGAGCCAGACCCTTGCCGGCCCGGGCTACTGCACCCGAGGGGCACCGGCTCCGGCCTGCAGCACGTTCCTCGTTCTGGAAACCGAGGTGGGCAGTCGCTCGAGAGGCGGACGCGGAGACCCCGACCTGTCCTGGCAGGCCGGCATTCTGGTCAATCGCGGCCGGTCCGCCGTAGGGGCGACGGGATATGCCGCCGTCGGGCTCGACGTTCGTGCCGACCGCCCCCTCCTCAACACGCGGCTCGGCGTACTGCCTCGCTATCGCCGTTGGCTGGGCCCGAGTGCAGCGCTCGACGTCTCCGCGGGGCCCGTGGTGGAGCTGGGGCGCGGGGCGCCCGCTACGCTACTCACCACGACCGAAGTGGCCGTCGGCTGGGCCAACGATGCCTCGCTCAGCGGCCGCGTCGATCTGGGCGGAGGAAAAGGTCCTGCGTGGTTCGCCGGGGTGCGGCTCGGGTCAGGCCAGGTGACCGAGGCGCTGGAGGCGCAAGGGATCGGGCTGGTGGTGTGGGGCATCATCCGGTTCATCGAGGCGGCCTCGGGCAGTTAGAATTGGGTGGCATGCAGGTCACCCGCACCTACCTCGAGCTCACCGATCCGGCACAGTTCAAGTCGGCGTTCGGCGACTTTCCCGATATCACCCTCGTGCACGTTCCCAATCCGCCTCCCAAACTCTACCGCCACTGCTATCGCACCGTCGGTGAGGCGTTTCACTGGCGCGACCGGTGGGATTGGAGCGACGACCAGATCACGCTGCACCTCGTGGACCCGAACATCCAGCTGCACGTGGCCACGCGGGACGGCGACCTCGCCGGCTGGTACGAGCTGCGCCGCGTGGCCGAGGACGACTCGGTCGAGATTGCATACTTCGGGATCGTGCAGGCCGAGTTCGGCCGGGGATTCGGAAAGCATTTGCTCTCGTGTGCCGTGCGGGATGCCTGGGCGTGGGGGCCGAAACGCGTGTGGTTGCACACGTGCACGCTCGACCATCGCAACGCGCTTCCGAACTACATCGCGCGCGGATTTACGCCCTACAAGACGGAACAGTACGAGGTGGAATCCCCCCGAGGGCTCGCTAGATTCCTGCCGGTGAACTTCAACTTCCAGCTCACCCGCAAACGCAAGCTCACCATCGCGGCGGTGTTGCTGACCCCGGTCCTCCTCTTCGTCGTGTACACCTGGTCGACGCTGGCGTGGAGCTATTCCAAAGGCGAACGCGCGGGCTACGTGCAGAAATTCTCCAAGAAGGGCTGGGTCTGCAAAACCTGGGAGGGCGAGCTGGCGATGGTCTCCATTCCGGGGACCACGCCGGAAAAGTTCTACTTCACCGTGCGCGACGACGCCGTGGCCCAGCGGATCAACGCCTCCATCGGCAAACGGGTCGCGCTCTCCTACGAGCAGCACACGGGCGTGCCGCTGCGCTGCTTCGGCGAGACGGAGTACTTCGTGACCAACGTGAGGGTCGTCGAATAGTGGCCGGCAACAGCTTCGGGAGCCGCGCCGCGCTCAACGTCGGTAGCGCCTCGTACGAGATCCATCGGCTGGACGCCTTGGAGAAGCGGGGCCTGGCGATGGCGCGGCTTCCCTACTCCCTCAAGATCCTGCTCGAGAACCTGCTGCGCCTCGAGGACGGCCGCGCGGTCCGCGCCGAAGACGTCGAGAAGCTCACCCGCTGGGACCCGAAGAAGGTCCCCGACGAAGAGATCACCTTCATGCCGGCGCGGGTGCTGCTCCAGGACTTCACCGGCGTCCCGGCGGTCGTGGACCTCGCGGCGATGCGCGACGCCATGGTCCGCATGGGCGGCGATCCCAAGCGGGTCAATCCCCTGCTCCCGGCGGAGCTGGTGATCGACCACTCAGTGATCGTGGACGAGTTCGGGACCCCTACCGCGTTCCAGACCAACGCCGACCTCGAGTTCCAGCGCAACCGCGAGCGCTACGCCCTGCTCCGCTGGGCGCAGAAGACGTTCCAGGGCTTCCGGGTCGTGCCCCCGGACACGGGCATCGTGCACCAGGTGAACCTCGAATACTTGGCTCGAGTCGTCTTTACGACGGACGGGCGGACGGCCGGACGGCCGGACGGCCCCCCGCAGGCGTATCCCGATACGCTCGTGGGCACCGATTCGCATACCACCATGATCAACGGCCTCGGCGTGCTCGGCTGGGGCGTCGGCGGGATCGAGGCCGAGGCGGCGATGCTCGGCCAGCCGGTCTCGATGTTGATCCCGCAGGTCGTGGGGTTCCGGCTCACGGGGCGCCTCGCCGAGGGCGCGACCGCGACGGACCTCGTCCTGACCGTGACGCAGATGCTCCGCAAGAAGGGCGTGGTGGGAAAGTTCGTGGAGTTCTACGGCCCAGGCGTCGCCTCCCTGACGCTGGCCGACCGCGCCACGATCGGCAACATGGCGCCCGAGTACGGCGCGACCGTCGGCATCTTTCCGGTCGACCAGGAGACGCTGCGCTACCTCGAGTTTACGGGGCGCCCTGCGGACCAAGTGCGCCTCGTCGAAGCGTACATGAAAGAGCAGGGCCTCTTCCATACCGCCGGCGCCGCCGAAGCGGCGTACTCCGACACGCTCGAGCTGAACCTGGCCACGGTCGAGCCGAGCCTCGCCGGCCCCCGGCGCCCGCAGGACCGCGTGGCGCTGCGCGAGGTCGGGAAGAACTTCCTCGAAGCGTTGCCCACGCTCATGAAAGCAACATCCCCGATCGCCGCGCCGTCGAACGCCGCACGCTGGGAAGGTGAGGGCGGCCACGCCGCGACCGCCGTAGAAGCGCCGCCCCGCCGCTCGCACGTGGCACTCAAGCTGGACGACGTCGAGCATCCGCTGCGCCACGGCTCGGTCGTGATCGCCGCGATCACGAGCTGCACCAACACGTCGAACCCCTCGGTGATGGTGGCGGCCGCGCTGCTGGCCAAGAAGGCAGTCGACCGGGGCCTCAAGACCCAGCCCTGGGTCAAGACGAGCCTAGCACCCGGGTCGAAGGTCGTGACCGACTACCTGCAGCACGCCGGCCTGATGAAGCCGCTCGAGCAGCTGCGCTTCCACCTGGTGGGGTACGGCTGCACGACGTGCATCGGGAACTCGGGCCCATTGCCGGAGCCCGTCTCGGCGGCCGTCGCCGAAGGCGAGCTGGTCGTGTGCGCGGTGTTGTCGGGCAACCGCAACTTTGAGGGCCGCATCCAGCAGGAGGTACGGGCGAACTACCTCGCGTCTCCGCCGCTCGTCGTCGCCTACGCGCTCGCCGGCCGGATCGACATCGAGTTCCACACCCAGTCGCTCGGCACCGGGAAGGATGGGAAGCCCGTCTTCCTGCGCGATGTGTGGCCGTCGACCCAGGAAGTGGACGACGTCATCCGGACCTCCATCAAGTCGAAGATGTTCCACAAGACGTACAGCGAGGTGTTCAAGGGAGACGAGCGCTGGAGGGGTCTGCCGGTCCCCGAAGGCGACCGGTTTGCCTGGGAGCCGGATTCCACCTACATCCGCCGTGCGCCGTACTTCGACGGCATGCCCGCGCAGCCAGGCCCGATCGCCGACATCCGCGGGGCGCGGGTGCTGTGCCTGCTCAGCGACAGCATCACGACCGATCACATCTCCCCCGCGGGGTCGATCCGCAAGACGAGCCCCGCGGGCCAGTACCTGATCGCACATGGCGTGGAGCCGGTGGATTTCAACTCCTACGGCGCGCGCCGCGGCAACCACGAGGTGATGGTGCGCGGCACGTTTGCCAACGTGCGTCTCAAGAACCAGCTCGCGCCGGGAACCGAAGGCCCCTTCACCGTGCATCTCCCCGACGGGGAGCAGATGACGATCTACGACGCGTCGGTCAAGTACCAGGCGGAAGGGACGCCGCTGATCGTACTCGCCGGAAAGGAGTATGGCTCGGGGTCGTCGCGCGATTGGGCGGCCAAGGGGCCACGCCTGCTCGGCGTGCGCGCGGTGATCGCGCAGAGCTACGAGCGCATCCACCGGTCGAACCTCGTCGGGATGGGCATCCTGCCGCTGCAGTTCGCAGCTGGGCAAGGCGCAGAGTCCCTCGGCCTCACGGGCAAGGAGCGCTACGACATCTCGCCGCTCACGGAGGGCGCGAAGGACCTGGCCGTCCGGGCGACGGCGGACGGCGGGAAGGTCACCGAGTTCCGCACCACCGTCCGCATCGACACGCCCCAGGAGATGCAGTACTACCGGCACGGCGGGATTCTGGAGTACGTGCTGCGGCAGCTGGCGGGGGGGGCGTAGTTGCCGTGGATGTTCTCCTCCCCCCTCCGGAATCAGAGCAATCGACCTCCTGTAGCCCTCGGCAAGGAGAAGTAGAACACCGCGCCCTCGTCGGGCTTACCCTCCGCCCATACCCGCCCGCCGCGTTGGACGAGGGCGAGCCCAACCCCAGTCCCTTCGAACTCGTGTGGGGCGTGCAGCCTCTGGAACACGCCGAAGAGCCGCGCCGCGTATCGCATGTCGAAGCCCACGCCGTTGTCCCGGACCGTGTAGACGACCTCGCCGCCTTCGATGGCACCGGCCACGTCGATAACCGCGCGCTCCCGGGGTCGCGTGTACTTGACGGCGTTACTCAATAAGTTCAGCCAGACCTGCTTGAGCAGCGAAGCATCGCCGAGCGCCGGCGGAAGAGAACTCACGTGGAACTCCATCGCACGCTCCGATGCGAGCGACGAGATTTCGTCGACGGTCGTGCGAACGAGTTGCGCCATGTTCACTTCAGTCGCCCGGATCGGCTGCCGCCCGAGCCGAGAAAAGGCGAGCAGGTCATCGATCAGCCGGGTCATCGCCTTCGTTTTCTCCCGAATGACGCTCACGAGCCGTTTGCCGTCTTCGTCCAGCGCCGTGCCGTGCTCCTCGCTAAGGATCGCCGAGAAGCCGTCGATCGTGCGGAGCGGTGCCCGCAGGTCATGTGACACCGAGTGGCTGAAGCTGTCGAGCTCCTGATTCGCCTCCTCGAGCTGCCGACCGCGCTCCTCGAGGCGGTCCGCGTAATCGCGCGTGCGCCGCTCCATCTCCCGCGCCAAGAGTTGTGCGAACGCGGCGCCGCCCGCCCCGAGGATCAGGAACACGCCCACGACGAGCACCGCAGTGATCATGACGCGGGACCGGCGCACGGCCTCCGCTACCTCGCGCGCGCCGGTTTCCATCAGTCGCACCTGCTCCCGCTCCAGCGCCGCGATGACGCTCCGGATGCCCTCCAGGAGCAGAATGTCCCGCGACCGGCGTAGCTGGGACCCCACCGCTGGCGGCGAGTCACGCTCGACCGACCGCATTGCCGTCGCCATCGCCTCCGCGTATGCCGCTACAGCGGGCCCGAGGCGATCCAAGGGCTCCTGGAGCGTCGGCCCGCTGGCAGCGAGCCTCCGCAGCGCTACGGTGTCGCTCGCGAGTCCGCCGATGCCGCCGGCGTAGATGGCGCGATAGGCCGAGTCCCGCGTGAGCGCGTAGCCCGTGAGACCGACGCGTACTTCGCCGACATGCTGACGCAGCTGGCGCAGCGCCATGAGGAACTCGTACGCCGTCTGGCGCCGGGCGGCGGCGGCCTCCAGCGCGCGATAAGTCCGGCGAGCGCTCACGCTGACGACGCCCAGCGCGGCCCCCGCGCCCGTGAGCATCAGTGCCAGGAACAGGACCGGGCGGCGGGGCAACCTGCTGAAACGCGACGTCGGGGCGTCCACTTACGGGAGTGGGTTCGGGCGCCTACCGGGCGACCGCATCACGCCAACTCAGCCAGGGCACAGGCCTCCACGGTTTAGGCCCGTGCCGCCAGCGGAAGGCGGTAGTTAGACGGCAGCATCCGGCCTGGATCAACCAGCCCTCCAGTGGGCAGAGACTACCGCACGCCAACCGCAGCGTCAAACAGCCTCGGCCCTCGTGTAGAGGACGGCCACGTCCGCCCGGAGACCGGCAGCGGCGTTGATCCGGGGCGGCGGAGCAACGTTCCGTCGCCACGCAGCAAAGCTAAATTCACCCGGTGCCCACTACCACCGCGAAGGACTCAAGCCTGGCGGTAAGGGCGTCGCTCGCACTGTTGCTCGCGCTCGCGAGCGCCTGTAGCCGCCACCCCGTCGCGGCGGTGTGGCTCACGACGGGCGATCAGCGCAAGCTCCTCTCCCGCGAACCCGACGTCGCATTTTCAACAGAACCTGCGGAAGCGCTTCCGACGATCGCCGTCGACGATACGGCGATCTATCAGGAGATGGTGGGATTCGGCGCGGCCATCACCGACGCGTCGGCCCTGCTGATCAACCGCCTGGCGCCGGAGCGCCGCGAAGCGTTGCTCCGCGAGCTGTTCGACGCGGACAGCGGAATCGGGCTGAGCTTCACCCGTCTCACGATCGGCGCGTCGGACTTCTCGTCGCGCCACTACAGCCTCGACGACATGCCCCCGGGCGAACGCGATCCAGCGCTGGCGCGGTTCTCGATCGCGCCGGACCGCGTGGACCGCCTTCCCGTGGTGCAGCGCGCGCTAGCGATCAACCCACACCTCAAGATCGTCGCGTCTCCCTGGAGCGCCCCGGGATGGATGAAGACGAGCGGCCGGCTCATCGGGGGGACGCTGCGGCCCGACGCGTACGGCCCGTTCGCGGAGTACCTGCGGCGCTACGTCGAGGCCTACGCCGCCCTGGGCGTGCCGATCTACGCCCTCACCGTCCAGAACGAGCCCCACTTCGAGCCGCCGCACTACCCCGGCATGCGCCTCGAGCCACGCGCCCGCGCCCGTCTCATCGGTGAGAATCTCGGTCCGCTGTTCGCGCGCCACCGAATACCCACGCTGATCCTCGAGTGGGATCACAATTGGGACGAGCCCGACTCGCCGCTCCGGGTGCTGGCCGACAGCGTCGCGCGCCGCTATGTCGCCGGCGTCGCTTGGCATTGCTATGGCGGCGACGTGGCGGCGCAGGCGAAGGTGCACGACGCGTTTCCCGCCAAGGACGCCTATTTCACGGAATGCTCCGGTGGCGACTGGGCGCCGACCTTCGCCGATAACCTCCAATGGAACGTGCGCACGCTCATCATTGGCGCGACGCGAAATTGGGCGAGGGGCGTGCTGCTCTGGAACCTGGCGTTGGATGAGCGTCACGGCCCGCACACCGGGGGGTGCGGGAACTGCCGCGGGGTCGTCACGATCGACTCGCACTCCGGCGCCGTCACGCGCAACGTCGAGTTCTACGCGCTGGCCCACGCCAGCCGGTTTGTCCGGCCCGGCGCGCGGCGGATCGGGTCGACGTCCGGGGGCGGGGGGGGGCTCGAGAACGTCGCCTTCCGGAACCCGGACGCCTCGACGGCGCTCATCGTGGTGAACACGGCCCCCACCGAGCGCCGGTTCGCCGTGCGTTGGGCGGGCAAGACGCTGACGTACGTGCTTCCGGCGGGTGCCGTGGCCACGCTGCGCTGGCCGGCGTAGGTGCGACGCCGTCGAAAAGCGGCTAGAATCTCCTGACGCGAGAAAGGAGCGGACGGTGAGCGGCATACGGATACTGGTCGGCACCCGCAAGGGAGCCTTCATTCTGACCGCGGACGCCAAGCGCAGCCGCTGGGACGTCAGCGGGCCCCACTTCGCGGGCTGGGAGATCTATCACATCAAGGGGTCACCCGCCGATCCGGATCGCCTCTACGCCTCGCAGTCGAGTGGGTGGTTCGGACAGGTCATCCAACGCTCGTGCGACGGCGGCAAGACCTGGGAGACACCGGGCGGCGGCGTGACGATGGAGCCCGGTGAGATGCCGAAAGGCGAGAGCAACAAGTTCGTGTACGACGTCTCGCCGCAAACCGGCAAACCGCTCACCACGCACCAGTGGTACGACGGCACGCAGCACCCCTGGGAGTTCAAGCGCGTCTGGCATCTCGAGCCGTCACTCACCGATCCGGACACGGTCTACGCCGGGGTGGAGGACGCGGGGTTGTTTCGCACGAGCGACGGCGGCACGACGTGGCAGGAGCTGGCCGGCCTGCGCGGCCACGGTACCGGGCCCAAGTGGCAGCCCGGCGCGGGCGGCATGTGTCTCCACACGATCCTCGTCGATCCGGCGCAGCCGAAGCGGATGTACGTCGCCATCTCGGCAGCGGGCGCCTTCCGCACCGACGACGGCGGCAAGACGTGGAAGCCGATCAACCGCGGGCTCCGCTCGCAATACATCCCCGACGCGACCGCCGAGGTCGGCCACTGCGTCCACCGCATCGCGCTGAATCCGTCACGCCCCAACGTGCTGTTCATGCAGAAGCACTGGGACGTGATGCGCTCGGACGACGGCGGCGACTCGTGGCGGGAAGTGAGCGGCAACCTGCCGACGGATTTCGGATTCCCGATCGAGGTGCACGCATACGAGCCGGACACCATCTACGTCGTCCCCATCAAGAGCGACTCCGAGCACTACCCGCCCGAGGGGAAGCTGCGCGTCTACCGCAGCCGCACGGGGGGGAACGAGTGGGAAGCGCTGACGAAGGGACTGCCGCAGCGGGACTGCTATGTGAACGTGCTGCGCGACGCGACGGCCGTCGATTCCCTGGATCCCTGCGGCGTGTACTTCGGGACCACGGGCGGGCAGGTGTACGCCTCGGCCGACGCCGGCGACACCTGGACGCCCATTGTCCGCGATCTTCCGGCCGTGCTGTCGGTCGAGGCCCAGACGCTGCCGTGATTCGGGTAGTGCTGCCGCCGCATCTCCGGACTCTGGCCCGGACGGACGGCGAGGTGACCGTCGAGGTGGGGGAGGGAACGGCGGTCACGCGAGGCGCGGTACTCGACGCGCTGGAGGCCCGCTATCCCATGCTCCGCGGGACGATCCGCGACCACGTCACCAAGCAGCGCCGACCGTTCCTCCGCTTCTTTGCCTGCGCTCGGGACCTGACGCACGAGCCGGCGGACGCGCCGTTGCCCGGCGCCGTGGCGTCGGGGTCGGAGCCCTTGCTCGTGATCGGGGCCATCGCCGGCGGCTAGCCGAGCTCACTTCCCGGCGAGCCCGGACACGAACGGCAGCGCGATCGACACCGCGATCAACAGGATGATGATCCATTCGAGGAGCTCCATCCGGAACGACGCGGCGCGGTCGGCCAGCTTGCCGTAGATGCTGTCGAGCGTCTGGAGCTTGCGTGAGATGCTCGCATCCCACTCGGCGAGGTGGAACCGGCGCGACACGAGCCCATACACCCGCGTCAGGTACTGATCGCCGATCAGCTTCAACGCGTTGGTGACCTGCTCGAACAGGACCGCCGCGTCGAGCTGGAGCCGGCCGAGGCGGCGCAGCGCCGGCCCATACGGACTGGGGAGGAACCGCCCCGGGACGCGGCGCCGCCCGAGCACCTCGTACGCTTGCTCGAGCGCCCCGTCGAGCTGGGCGTCCAGATAACGCATCTCGAGCAGCTGTGTGTTCGTGAACTCGATGACGGCGCGCACGTCTTCGCCCTCGGCGTCGAAGAGCAGCGCTACGTCGGTATCGATGATGGTCGCGTCGTTTACACCAAAGGAGAGTCGCAACGCGAGTGCGTCGCTCACCTCCTGCTGCGACAGGGTGCGCGGCTCGGCGCGCAGGATCTGGGCCACGGTCTGTGCCTGCTCCGTCCACAGCAGCGCCGCTTCGCACGGCCCGGCGAACGCTTCGATCTCGAAGATCACATAGTCCTCGACGAATTCGGCGACGCGCGTGCGCAGCGCCGCGTCGCCGAGCGTCTCGAGCAACCGCTGCACCCGGCGGCGCGCGTCCGCTTCGAGCAGCTCGTTTCCGTACAGCGCCGCGCTGAGCTCGGGGAGCGCAGCAAGCGGGCCCTCGAGGGGGATGGCGTAACTCACGGAGACGGCGCCGAAGTCGTACAGCACCAGCTCGACCGACGGCGCCGTCATGCGAGCGCCCACGGCCAGCGGCTCCGCGGCCTCCGTCACGCGCAGCGGCGCGGGGTTGTACTCGAAGAAGGCCGGCGCACGCCGCTTCTGCTTCACCGTCTGCCGCTGCGTCGCGCTCGCCAACCGGGTCTCCGCCGCGGCCAGGTCGATCGCGTGCGCCACCTCGTAGGCGAATAGCGCGTAGCACGTCCCGCGCGCGACCGCGGGAGTCGTCACCTGTCGGACTCCCGCGCCACGGTCGGTGTAGCGAACCCCGGTCGCGGCACCGGCGGCAGGCCGAGGTGCTCCCGCGCCCGGTTCAAGGCGTCGTCGATGTTCCCGTGGATGTTCTCCTCACCCAGCTCGTCGTACATCCCCGACCGCTCCAGCGCGACCACCGGCTGGGCGTGCACGTCGGACAGGATGACGAGCGTCCCCTCGTGGCGGCTCCGCCGCACGACATCGCGCAGCGCGTGCAGTCCGGTCGAGTCGATCGCGGGCACGTGCCGCAGCCGCAGGATCAAGACTTTCGGCTTCCCGGCGATCCGGCCCACTCGGTCCTTGAACATCTCGGCGGCGCCGAAGAAGAACGGGCCGGTGATCTCGTAGACCTGCACCCCTTCGGGAACGACGCGGCGGCGGACCGCGTTGGGGTCCGTCTCGAAGTCGTCGGCGGGGTCGGTGAATTCGTGCGTCAGCACCTGGATGTTGGTGACCTCGGCCATGCGACGCATGAACAGGAACGCCGCCATCACCATCCCAACCTCGATCGCCACGGTGAGGTCCACGAGCACCGTGAGCAAGAACGTCGCGAGCAGCACCGCGACGTCGCTCTTGGGCGCCCGGAACTCCGAAGCGAACGTGCGCCATTCGCTCATGTGGAACGCCACCACGACGAGGATCGCGGCGAGCGTCGCCAGGGGGATGAAGCCCGCCCAGCGCCCGAAGAACAGCGTGATCAGGAGCAGCGTGACGGCGTGGGTCATGCCCGCGACCGGCGTGCGCCCCCCGTTCTTCACGTTCGTGGCGGTGCGGGCGATCGCTCCCGTCGCCGGCATGCCACCGAAGATGGGCGAGACGATGTTCGCAACGCCCTGGGCGACGAGCTCCATGTTGGACCGGTGCCGGCCGCCGATCATGCCGTCCGCCACCACGGCCGACAGCAGCGACTCGATCGCCGCGAGCATCGCGATCGTGAACGCCGGGCCCGCGAGCGCGCCGAGCAGCGGCAGGCTCACGGTGGGGAAGGATGGGCGGGGCAGCCCGGCGTGGATTGCGCCGAACCGGGCGCCGATGGTCTCGACCGGCAGGTGGAGAACTTGCACGAGCGCGGTCGTGACGAGGAGCGCGACAAAGGGTCCGGGGATGCGGCGCTCGAGTTTGGGCCACACCAGGATGATGGTGAACGTCAACGTGGCCACGACCAGCGCCCAGGGATTCACGGAGTCGAAGGCGTGGACGTAGGCGCCCCACTTGGCGACGAATGCCGGCGGCACCGCCCCCATCTCGAGGCCGAGCAGGTCCTTCACCTGGCTCGAGAAGATGATGAGCGCGATCCCGGCCGTGAACCCGATCGTCACCGGGTACGGGATGAACTTGATCGCGCCGCCCAGGTGGACGAGGCCGAACACGACGAGGATCGCGCCCGCCATCAGCGTGGCGATCAGCAGCCCATCGACGCCGTGCTGCTGGACGATGCCGGCGACGATCACCACGAACGCACCCGTCGGGCCCCCGATCTGCACGCGCGAGCCGCCCAGGGCGGAGATCAGGAAGCCGGCGATGATCGCGGTGTAGAGCCCGCGCTCGGGCGTCAGGCCGCTCGCGATCGCGAAGGCGATGGCGAGCGGCAGTGCCACGATGCCGACGATGACGCCGGCGGTCAGGTCGGCGGCGAACTGGCCGCGGGTATAGCCTCGGAGGGTGGTGACGAGTTTGGGGATGAGCACGCGCGCGACAAGATAATAGGCTCTCCTTGCGCGCGCCTAGAGCCGACGCCATCGTCCGCACTCGATGCACACAAGAATCCGCCTGACCGGCCTCGCGCTGCTGCTCCTCACCGGCACGCTCGCTGCCCAGCAAGACGAGACCGCCCGCGAGCGCTGGCAGCGCGTCCCCGACGTCTTCGCCGCCCTGGACGTGAGGCCCGGCGCGCGGATCGCCGACGTGGGCGCCGGCGGCGGCTTCTTCGCGGCCCGCCTCGCCCAGGCGGTCGGAGCCGAAGGACGCGTCTTTGCGGTTGACGTGGACGGTGACGCGATTGAGCGCCTGCGCCAGCGCTCGGCGCGCGAGCGCTGGGCGAACGTCGAGATCGTCCACTCCACGCCCGCCGACCCGCGGCTCCCGGCAGCCACGCTGGACGCGGCGCTGATCATGAACGCTTACCACGAGTTCACCAACCCCGAGGCGATGCTGCGCGGACTGGCGCGCGCCCTGAAGCCGGGCGGCCGCCTGGTGATCATCGACCAGATACCGTCCCCGCGCCGCCTGCCGGAGGAGCGCGACGCGCACGAACGCGCGCACGAGCTGGGCTCGTGGTTTGCGGTACGGGATCTCCTGCTCGCGGGCTTCCGCATCGCGCGACTCGAGGATCCGTTCATCGTCGCGGGCGAGGCGGGCGGGGGCGCGGAATCGGGTTGGTGGCTGCTCGTGGCCGAGCGGTCATCGATCGACTGAAGCCAGAGGCGGCGGCGCAGCAGCTGCGCATCGCCATGCCTGTCATCTCATGCGGCGTGTGAAGCGGGCGGATGCGTACGAACACCATGCCTCCTACCGGAGTACGTGATCCGTAAATCGGCTTCAGTGTGGCGGGCACCGCATGCAAGGTTCCCTGCACTCCGACGCCTATCGTTGCCCAGCGGGTGCCAGCAACCTCGCGGATATACCCTGCCGAGAAGGCGGTGACGCTGAACGTCGACTCGGGAGCGAAGCCCCCCGGCCCCGTGGGGAGCACGAGATCCTCAGCGGACTTCTGGACGTATTCCAGGCGTGCAAACAGGGTGTTGCTGCGATCCAGGATCGCCTCGGTCTCGGCCGTTGCGGAATGTGTGGTCTTGCCCGAATGGCGGTTGGCACCCCAGACCACCGCGGTCGCGATGTGGCCGTCCCGGTGCAGGATGCGGCTGTGGAGCACGGACACCGTGGCTCGATGTGTCGATTCGGTGGGACGCAGGGCTTCAGGGCTTTTCAGGAAGCCATAGCCGGCCGAGACGCTCCAGCTCGAGTCCGGATTCACGGTGAATCGGCCGGCGTAAGAATCGAAGCGCAACCGATCAAACCCCCAGCGTTGCTCGTCGGGTTCGCGCCCGTTGAAGACCGAACCTTCGACCTTCCAACGCTGTCCAAAGAACCCGGCGGTGACGACGCCAAAGCTGATGTGCGTCGCATCTTGCCAGTGGTGAGAAAGCGGCGCGGCGAGGTTGTCCATCGCCGAGGGTCGGTGCATGAACGCAACGGGTCCGAGCGCAGGCTCCCCGGATGGTGCGGCGTATAGAGAGAAGCCGATCGCGGATGAAATGGCGCGCTCATACAGGATTGCCAGCTCCATCCAAAAGTCGTGTGGATGCTGGCGATCGACGAGGGGCTGGCCGCGGTGGGTTTCGCCGCTTTGCAGCAACAGCGGGTAGCCACGGCCTGAAACGGTCGCGGGATCGAGACTCAACATCGTTCGAGCTTGGAACCGGCCCCCCAACAGGTCCCGGCTGGCCATGAACATCGCCCAGTTGAGCGAACCAAACTGTTCATCTCCCCTGGGGCCACCCTGTGCATCGTACTGAACAAACCCAAATCCGTGCAGCATGAGAAACCAGGAGCCCGTCATGACGTGCCGAGCAGGGAGCGGGACTGCGTCAGGGATCCACGTCGTCCCTGACCCCATGCGTTCCATCGGCACGCCTAGTGGAGTTACCATCATCATCCCCGACGTATCGGGATGCGCGGGGTGCTGAGCTTGGACGGATGTCGGCATCAGCGCCATGCCGAGCAAAGCAGCAAGGCGGACGCGAATTGGGCAACGCGTGATCATCTATGCCTCAAATGCCAGAGTCGGGCTCGGAAGCAGTTTCTCGCCGAGCCGTGTTAGGGAGCGTGACTGTTACGGAGCCCTAGACTCTGGGAGGCGGTGTATCGGGGCCGAACGTGAGAGACGCGATCGCGGGTACGGATGCCAAACGAAGCTGCTGACCGACGCCGGGGGTCTTCAGCATGAGTTGCAGACTGCCGGTCGCGATTGATACGGAGCACGACGTCAGTGCCTGACAGCATACTGGGATCACTGGAGCGCGTTCGTGTCCGTTGTCAGGAATGGACTGCGCCGGAGCACCGTGGTGTTCATGACCGGCTGGGACAGGCCTGTCGTGCCCACTCACGCAGCGCGATTCTTGTGCGGCGAATCCGAGGTTGAGAACGAGCGCAGTGATGAAGGCGCTGGCGACTCCGCGAGTGTTCACAGGTGATACGTTAAGCGACTGAGCCAATGAATGGTAGCGAGGT
>DASYQX010000006.1:0-3853 GCA_036004985.1 Gemmatimonadales bacterium | reverse complement strand
TTCGTTGACTTTCGCCGCGGTCGCGCCGGGCGTGTCGGTGGCGGGAATGATCATCTCGGCGATCGTGACGACGGTTTCGTTCTGGTGCGGATCGAGGATTTTGAGCTCCCCGCCGTTGGCGAGCCGCGCATGCAGGGTGCGCCCGGCGGCGAAGAGGGGGTCGGCGATGACGGCGGCGCCGCCGAGCGCGAGAAGGGCTTCACGCCTGTTCATGCGACGATCTCCGGGGGAGAGGCACCGCGGTCAACAATGGCACCCGTCCGCGGCCGCGTCTAGCCCGCGAACACCTCCAGCGCCACCTCGACCTTGCCGAACGGCGCGCTCACCTGCACGCCCTGCACCATCGCCTTGACCCGGGCAAACATCTCACGCGCGATCGCGACGCCCTCGGCGAGCGCCGCCTCCTTCCCGCGCTCCTGCGCCGTCCGCATCCGCCCCAGGATCTCGTCGGGCACGGAGACGCCCGGCACCTCGTTGGCGAGGAACTCCGCGTTGCGAAGTGAAATGAGCGGCCAGATCCCCGCCACGATGGGGATCCGGTACTGCTCGACCCGCTCGAGGAAAGCCTCGAGCTGGCGCGGGTCGAAGACGGGCTGCGTGACCGCGAACTCCGCCCCCGCGTCCACCTTCCAGGCGAAGCGCGACAGCTCCCGGTCCAAGTCGATCGCCCCCGGGTTGACCCCGACGCCGATGGCCCACCGCGTCGGCGCCCCGATCGGGTTGCCGCCGGGATCGAGCCCATGATTGAGGCGAAAGACGAGGTTCGTGAGCCCGATCGAGTCGATGTCGAAGACCGCCGTCGCCTCGGGGTAGGGGCCCATCTTGGGCGGATCGCCCGTGATGATCAGGATGTTGCGCAGCCCGGCGGCGTGCGCGCCGAGGATGTCGGAGAGCATACCGAGGAGGTTGCGGTCGCGGCAGCAGTAGTGGATCACGGTCTCGATGCCGACCTCACGCTCGATCAGGATCGCGGACGGGAGCACGCCCATGCGGCTCTGGGCCCGCGGGCCGTCGGGGACGTTCACGGCATCCACGCCGGCGGCCTTCAGGGCGCGGCATTGCGCGAGCATGGGCGCCGGGTCTACGCCCTTGGGAGGCACGATCTCGACGCTCGTGACCAGCTCGCCGCGCGCGATTTTGGCGGCCCAGGCGGACCGCTGGGCCAGCGGCACCTCTTCGGCGCCGGCGGGCGCCCGGATCTCGGCGCGCGACACGACGACGGGGGGGTGGCGCGGCACCACGCTGGCCACGTAGTCCCGGATCTTCTTGATGTGCTCGGGCGTCGAGCCGCAGCAGCCGCCCACGAACCGCGCCCCGGCTTCGATCATCCGGCGCGCGTAGCTCGCCATGTACTCGGGGGAGGCGAGATAGATCTTGCGGTCGCCCACGTCGCGCGGCAGGCCGGCGTTGGGCTGCCCGGAGATGGGCCGATCGGTCACCTTGCCGATCTTCTCGACCGCCTCGAGGACGCCCGCGGGGCCGACGGAGCAGTTCACGCCGATCACGTCCGCGCCCCACTCGGTGAGGAGCTTGGCGAAGGTCTCGGGATCGGTGCCGTAGTAGGTGAGCCCGTCGGTGCCGACCGTCATCTGACACACGATCGGGAGGTCGGTGGCGGCGCGCGCGGCGCGGAGCGCGGCGCGAATCTCGTCCAGATCGCTGAACGTCTCGAGAATGAATCCGTCCACGCCGCCGCCCACCAACCCGGCGACCTGACGTGCGAACAGCGCCTGCGCCTCGTCGCTCGACGTGGGGCCGAACGGCTCGATGCGGATGCCCAGCGGGCCGATCGCGCCGACGACGCTCGCCTTGCCGTCGGCCGCCGCGCGCGCCAGCTCGGCGGCCGCGCGGTTGATCTTCTCGGTGTCGTCGGCGAGGCCGAAGCTGCCGAGTTTCAGGGGATTCGCGCCGAAGGTGTTGGTCTCGAGAATCTCGGCGCCGGCCCGCACGTACTCGGCGTGGACCTCCTGCACGAGCTTCGGCTGCTTGATACACAGCTCGTCGTAGCAGACGTTGAGGAAGAAGCCCTTGGCGTACAGCATCGTCCCCATCGCGCCGTCGAAGACATGCACGCGGCCGTCGGCGATGAGGGAGCGCAAGGTCACAGACATCAGTCGTCAGTCCCTAGTGAGGCTTGTGTCCCGAACACTTGACGCTCCCAAACGAAATCCCCCACGTAGGCACAAGCCCAGTGGGGGAAGAGGGCTTTTTAGCGCTTGTTTAACGTGGCCGCAATACGCCGCAAATCGCCACGGAATCGGTTGTCCTGACACAACCTAGCGGAACGGGAAAATAATTGGAAGGGCGGCGCGTACTCTTAGGTGCCATGGCCACTATCCCGGCCGACCAGCTGTTCGCCGATCACGCACCCGCGCTCCGGAACTTCCTGGGCGCGCGTTGCCGGGACGACGACCTGACGGCGGACCTGATGCAGGAGGTAGCATCGCGCCTCGTCGTGGCGGCGCCCCGGCTCCACGCCAACGGCAACCCTCGCGGCTACTTGTTCCGCATCGCGACCAGCGTGTGGCACGACCACCTGCGTCGTGAGCTGGTGCGCGGCCGGGCGGCCCGGGTGACGCAGGCCGACGACCCGGGAAGCGCGCCGGCCGCGGACGAGCGCCTGATGGAGCGGGAGCTCGTGGCGGCGGTGCGTCGCGCGGTCGCGGCGCTGCCGGCGGCGCAGCGGGAGGTCGTGCGGCTGCGCCACGAGGTTGGCCTCACGTTCAAGGAGATCGCCCAGCGGCTGGGCCGGCCGCTGGGCACCGTACTGACGCAGATGCGCGCCGGCCTCGCCAAGATCGGCGCGGCGCTGGAGGCTTACCGATGAATCATCCACACGAAGACGATCTGCTGCTGCTCGCCTACGGCGAGCTCCCGGACGCCCACACCGCCGAGCTGGAAGGGCATCTCGGCGCGTGCGCGACCTGCCGCGGGGTGTTCGAGCGCTTTGAGCGCTCGCGCGTCGCGCTGGAGGTGGCCGTGCCGCGCGCTCGCCGGTGGGCGGCGCGCTGGGTCGCCGCGGCATTGGCGGCGGCTGCGGTGGTCGCCGTGGTCGTGCTCGCGCGCCCCGAGCCTCCTCGGAATCCCGAAGACGGTTGGCGACCGGCCACGGCCTGGTCGGCCACCGCGGGCTACATCGCCGGGGGTGCCGCCGTCGTTGAAATCGATGCCAAACTCACTCGACTCGAGAAGGAGCGGTCCTATGTCTTGCCGAATTAGTGGCATGGTCATCGCGGGCGCGGGCCTGCTGTTCGCCCTGCCGCTCACGGCGCAGGAGATGCCCAACCCGCAGGCGATGCAAATGCAAGCGCAGCGAATCGCGCAGGAGCGGCCGCGGGAAGCCGAGGCGGCGGCGCGCGCGTTCATCATGCTTGTCGCGCCGGAGCGCGCGGAGGGGTCGCGCAGCCTGGATTCGTTGAAGGCCCGCTCGCTCGACCAGTACTGGGCAGAGGTCGCGCAGCTGACCGTGCAGTTCGACATGGTCCAGAACCTGAACCGGCGCGACAGCGTCCGCGCGCAGCTCGTCGCGAGGATGTTCGGCCTCGAGGCCTACGCTCGGGAGCTGCAACGCGCCTATCGCGGCGCCAACGAAGCGCAACGCAGCGCGTTTCGGACCCAGCTCGAGACGTTGATCGGCGGGCACTTCGACCTCGAGAACCAGCTGCGCGTGCTCGAAATCAACGACATCAAGCGGCGCCTGGCGGAGGTGCAGTCCGAGACCCAGCGCCGGATCGAGAAGCGAGCCGAATTCGTGAAGTGGGCGGTGGACGACATCATTCGGGACGCGACTCGGCCACAATGATTACGGGGCATGGGGCGTAGGGCGTGGGGCGTACGAAGGTATCACGCCCCA
>DASYQX010000005.1:0-44708 GCA_036004985.1 Gemmatimonadales bacterium | reverse complement strand
GCGCTGTCCATCTATCAGGAGTTGGCGGGGCGGTACCCCGACAGCGACGCCGCGGCGCGCGCCCGCCTGCACGTGCGGCATCTCCAGGAGCAGTTTGCCGACAAGAGCTACAAGAACGGCATGTTCTACCTGCGACGGAAGGCGTACGACTCGGCGATCATCTACTTCAAGGACGTGATCGCCAGCTATCCCGACGCGCAGCGCGTGCCCGACGCCCTGCTGCGTTTGGTGGACAGCTACCGGGCCATCGGGTACAAGGAGGAGCTGCAGGAGACCTGCGCGCACCTGCGCCGCTTCTACCCGCAAGCGTCCGGGATCGCCAGGAGCTGCCCGGCCAACACGACCGGCGCGCCGTCCTGACGCGCGTGGACGCGCTGTTCGGGGGCTCGTTCGACCCGGTACACCTGGGACACCTGGTCGTCGCCGAGGCGGTGGCAGACGCGCTGGAGGAAGGCGGGGGAGGAGCCACGGTGCGGTTCCTGCCCGCCCGCGAGCAGCCCTTCAAGCGGGCGGCCCATCAGGCCACGCCCGAGCAGCGGGTCGAGATGCTCGAGTTGGCGGCGGTAGGCAATCCGCGGCTGCGCGTCGAGCGCATCGAGCTGGGTCTGCCGGTCCCATCGTATACGGTCCGCACGCTGCGGGCGCTGGCCGAGCGCGAGCCGGGGAACCGCTTCACGTTACTTCTGGGGGCGGACGCGGCGCAGGACCTGGCGGCGTGGTGGGAGGTCGAAGCCCTCCCCGGCCTCGCCGACGTCGCGGTGTTTGCGCGGCCGGGAGCCGCCGTGCCGCGCCATCCCCTGATCGGGCGGGTCATCGAAGTGCCCGAGCTTGCCTTGTCGGCGACGGACGTGCGCGAGCGGGTGCGGCGGGGGAAGTCGATTCGCTATCTGGTGCCCGAGGCGGTGCGCGAGTACATCGCCGCCCACGGGCTGTATCGCTAGGGGAGTCATGACCAACCGTTGGTTCACCAAGCTCTTCGGCACGCGGTTCGACCGCGAGTTGAAGCGCGTCCAGCCGATCGTCGACGCGATCCACCGGCACGAAGCGCGCCTCAAGGACTTGTCCGAGGACGAGCTGCGGGCGCAGACGCCGATGTTTCGCGCCGCCATCGCGGAGCGCACCGGCGCGCTCGCGGCCGAGGTCGAGCGCCTGAAGCAGGCGAAGCACGACTGCCCGGATGCCAAGCAGCGCGCCGAGCTGGGCGATGAGCTGGCGAAGGCCGACAAGGCGTTCGTCACCGAGCTGCAGCGGACGCTCGACGACCTGCTGCCCGAGGCGTTCGCGACGGTGCGGGAGGCGTGTCGCCGTCTGCTCGGCGGCAAGGTCGTCGTTACGGCGCACGAGCTGACGTGGGACATGGTGCCCTACGACGTGCAGTTGATCGGCGGGATTGTGCTGCACCAGGGGAAGATCGCCGAGATGGCGACCGGCGAAGGGAAAACCCTGGTCGCAACGCTGCCGCTGTACTTGAACGCGCTCGCCGGCCGCGGTGCCCACCTCGTCACGGTCAACAACTACCTGGCCCGCCGCGACTCCCAATGGATGGGCCACCTGTTCCGGTGGCTGGGCTTGACCGTGGGGTGCATCGACGACACGCAGCCGGGGACGCCCGAGCGACGCGCCGCGTACCTGTGCGACCTCACCTACGGCACGAACAACGAGTTCGGGTTCGACTACCTGCGCGACAACATGGTACGCTCGCTCGAAGAGCGCGCCCAGCGCGCCCACGTCTACGCAATCATCGACGAGGTGGACTCGATCCTCATCGACGAGGCGCGCACCCCCCTGATCATTTCCGGCGCCGTCGGCGCCGAGTCGGACGAGAAATACGCGCAATTCAACGCGCAGGTCGTGCAGCTCGTCCGCAAGCAGACCGCGGTCGTCAATGACCTGATCGCGAAGGCCGAGCCGCTGCTCGCCGACGACAAGACGGCCCGAGACGGGGCGCTGCTGCTGTACCAGGGGCAGCTCGGCATGCCGAAGAACAAGAAGCTGCTGAAGCTGCTCAACGAGACGGGGGTGAAGCAGCTGGTGCAGCGCGTCGAGCTCGACCGGCTGGCCGACCGCAAGATGCCGGCCCCCAAGCAGACGATGCGGCACCTCGAAGAGGAGCTGTACTTCGTCATGGACGAGCGGGGCCGGTCGGTCCATCTGACCGAGAAGGGCGTGGAGACGATGTCGCCGCAGGACCCCACGCTCTTCGTGGTGCCGGACATCTCCCAGGCGGTGCACGAAATCGAGCACGACGAGCACCTCTCCCCCAAGGAGAAGATCGAACGCCGCCGCGAGGTGGAGGGGGAGTACGCCCAGAAGAGCGAGATCCTCCACATCATCCACAAGCTGCTGCAGGCGCACGCGCTGTACGAGAAGGACGTGGAGTACGTCGTGCAGGACGGGCAGGTCTTCATCGTGGATGAGTTCACCGGGCGCCTCATGCCCGGCCGGCGGTGGTCGGATGGCCTGCACCAGGCCGTCGAGGCGAAGGAAGGCGTAGCCGTGCGCGAGGAGAGCCAGACGCTCGCCACGATCACGATTCAAAACTACTTCCGCATGTACGAGAAGCTGGCGGGCATGACCGGCACCGCCGAGACCGAAGAAACCGAATTCTTCACGATCTACAAGCTCGAAGTCGTGGTCATCCCCACCAACCGTCCGGTGCGGCGGGTCGACAAGCATGACCTCGTCTACAAGACGCGGCGTGAGAAGTACAACGCGATCATCGAGGAGGTCGAGCGCCAGAACAAGCGCGGCCTCCCGGTCCTGGTCGGCACCGTGAACGTGGAGGTCTCCGAGACGCTGGCGCGGATGCTCAAGCGGCGGGGGCTCAAACACGAGGTCCTGAACGCCAAGTTCCACCAGCGCGAGGCCGAGATCGTCGCCCAGGCCGGCCAGCCGGGGTCCGTCACGATCGCGACGAACATGGCCGGGCGGGGCACCGACATCAAACTCGGCCCCGGCGTGAAGAAGTGTCAGGTCTGCGGCATCAAGGCACGCGAGGCGCCGTTCGGCCAGAAGATCGAGCCCCCTGACTTGACGCCCGAGCAGATCCTCGAGCTCAAGTGTAACGAGGATCCGCCCTGCGGGCTCGTGATCATCGGTACCGAGCGGCACGAGGCGCGGCGCATCGACCGGCAGCTGCGCGGGCGCTCCGGCCGGCAGGGGGATCCGGGCCAGAGCGTCTTCTTCATGTCGCTGGAAGACGACTTGATGCGCCTGTTCGGCTCCGACCGGATCGCGCGCATCATGGACCGCACCGGCGCCGAGGAAGGCGAGGTCATCACCCATCCGTGGGTCACCGCGGCGATCGGCCAGGCGCAAAAGCGCGTCGAGCTCCAGAACTTCCAGCAGCGCAAAAGGCTGCTGCAGTACGACGACGTAATGAACCAGCAGCGCGACGTGATCTACTCCCAGCGCCTGTACGCGCTCGAGGGTGGTGAGGAGCTCAAGGCCGCGGCCCGGGAGATGATCGATGATGCGGTCGAGCGCCTCGCCGACGGGTTGCTCGCCGAGTACGACGATCCCGGCCAGTGGGACCGCGCCCTGATCGAGACCGAATTCCTCCAGAAGTTCCTGATCGCGATTCCCGGCGTGACCGACCCGGCCGTCGTCAAGAACCGGGACGACCTGGTGCGCGCCGCCCGCGAGGCGGGGCACGCAGCCTTCCAGGCCAAGCTCGCCTACTTGAAGGACGTCGAGGCCCGCGTCGGCGCGGTGAACCTCGCCGAGCAGGCGCTCGCCCACGTCACGCTCAGCGTCATCGACGAGAAGTGGAAGGATCACCTCTACGACATCGACCAGCTGCGTGAGGGGATTTACTACCGGGCCTGGGGGCAGAAGGACCCGCTGGTCGAGTACAAGCAGGAGGCCTTCGAGATGTTCAAGGGCCTCATCGCGGATCTCCACGCAACTTTCGCGGAGCGCTGGCTCAAGTTGCAAATCGAGATCGGGCCCGCCCCGCCGCCCCCGCCGCCGGGATCTGGCGGCCGCGGGCCGAGCCGGCCGGTGACGGGACCTGCGGGCGGCCTCCCCGGCGGGGCGCGTCGCCCCGCGCCGATGGTCGCCTCCAAACCGGCCGCCGATGGTCTCGTCACGAGCGCTGGACCGCAGCCGCCTCCGCCCCTCCCACGGAAGCCCGGCGGGGCCGCCGAGCCGGCGTTCGCCGCCAACCCGTACGCCGGCGTGGGGCGGAACGATCCGTGCCCGTGCGGCAGCGGCAAAAAGTTCAAAAAGTGCCACGGAGCCGGGATGTAGAACGAATCGAGGGGCACCGAACCGGGTGCCCCTCGTCGCCTGCGGCTACGTGGTGCTAGTGCGGTGTGAGCACCGAATTCCCCGACGCATCCGCCGCGATCGTAAATCGCGCCACAGTGCGCCCCAGCGCCTGCCCGGCGTCGATGTCGAACCGGTAGTGGATGCCCCCGTACATGCGCGACAGCCCCGCCTCGGTGACCATCGCGTCTAGCTGCGCGCGCTGCTCGGGGAAGAACGTGCTCAGCACTTCCGCGCTCGACGCGGAGACGCAGCTGTGCCCCGAGGGATACGCCGGGTGGTTGGGCTTCCCGACCGCGGCGACGACGGTGATCGCGGCGTCCGCCTGCCACGGTCGGATGAACCAATACGTCTGCTTGGCGTCCCAGCAACCGATCTGTGCGTCGAAGACCGTCGCGCTGAGCAGCGCGTAGAGATGGGTCGCTTCGCGCTCGGACAGGCCGTGGTCAGTGATGGCGTCCGTCGCGACCTGCATCCAGAACCCCGCAGTGGTGGGCGTGCCTGTGCCCTGCGCCCAGAACGTAGCGATCCGGACTTGGTCGGTCGTGCGGGTGTCGGAGAGCCGCCGGATTTCCGCGAGGTCTGCGAGGAACGCCGCGGACCCAAACGCCGGGGGCGCCGCCGGCCGGAACTGGCTCGCGGAAGTGAGGAACCAGGGGGTCACCCCCGGCAGCTGCCCGCTCGCGACCGTCGCGGGGGTCGTGTTGCTGATCCAGAGCCCAGGGCCTGTCGGAATGGTCCCGGTGAATGCCGTGTTGAAGCGGTCTCCCTGGGCGCGCGTGACGATCTCGGCGCCCACGGCGCGACCGATTGCCTCACCGCGCGCGAAGGCGGGGTGGGGTTCGCCGGGGCCCGCGTTCTCCTGCGTGTTGACCATGTTCTCGAACGCCTGCGCTTGGGTGGGGAACAGGTACGTCAGCACGACGGCCGAAGCGCCTGCGACGGCGCCGCGATCCAGCTCGAGCCGGTCCCGGCCGCCGCGCCCAATCCCGATGCCGGAAGCCCGATCCTCGACGTCCGTCACACCTTCGGCGGCTTCAGCCCGTTGCACGGCCAGGTATTGCGCGACGCTCAGAAGGGGATAGGCGTGCCCCGCGGTAATGGCACTGAAGTTCGCCTGACCAGCGAGGGTGGCGGCAGTCGCCTGCCAAGCCGGGCTCGCGAGACCTTCAGTGAACGCCACGCCGCTGCGTGACGCGGATAGACTCATGTCCGTTGGGGCGGGCGCCGGGTCCGTGCAAGCCGATACCACCAGCGCGAACGTGAGGGTGAGCACTGCAGGCGCAGCACGCATGAAGCCTCCACGAGGTTGGGTTGGACTGCGGGAAACGCGTCGCCTCGTGGATCGGTCGGCAGGCACGGGGTGGCAGAGCCATGATCGCACCAAATCAGACTCGGCGGAAGGCGCCGAGCGGCATAAAAAGGGGTATGCCCCAGAAGGTTGGCACGCATAGTGTTGCCCCCATGCCGCTGCGCCTCTCCGAGCACGCCGAACGAGACCGTCCCCGCGAGCGTTTCTGGGCCATGGGCCCCGCCGCGTTGACGGGACAAGAGCTCCTGGCCATTCTCCTAGGAACGGGCACCCGCGGCCGCGACGCCCTCGCCGTGGCGGGCGACCTGTTGGCGCGGGGCGATGGGTCCCTGCGGCGGCTGGGCACGCGGCCCTGGGGGGAGCTGGCGCGGGTCCCCGGGGTGGGCCGGGCAAAAGCGGCGCGGCTCGCAGCGGCGATCGAGCTGGGGCGCCGAGTCGGCGTGGAATCCGAGCCGCCACCCGAGCGGATCCGGGGGCCGGCGGACGTGCACCGCTACTATGCGGCGCGGCTCCGCGACCTCGCGGTCGAGGAGTTCCACGTGCTCGCCCTGGGGAGTCAAAGCCAGATCCTGGCCGACCTGCTGATCACGCGGGGGATTCTGAACAGCTCGCTGGTGCACCCGCGCGAGGTGTTTCGGGCGGCGATCGCGGAGGCGGCGGCCGGGATCATCGTGGTGCACAACCACCCGAGCGGCGACCCGACGCCGTCGGCCGACGACCGGGCGGTGACCCGACAACTGGTGGACGCGGGACGCCTGCTCGACGTCCCAGTGTACGATCACGTGATCGTGGGAGGGGAGCGTTACGTGAGTTTCGCGGAGGCGGGGCTACTGTGACGAGCACGGCCCCCATTCTCGCCCCCGAATTGGCGAAGGCCGTGGCGGCCCAGCGGGAACGGCTCGACCTGGACCTGCTGGCGCGCGCCTACCGCACGAGCGCCCAGGCCCACCGCGGGCAGAAGCGGGTGTCGGGGGACGACTACGTGTCGCATAGCGTGGCGGTCGCGACGATCCTCGCCGAGCAGCAGATGGATACGACCACCATCGCGGCGGCCCTGCTGCACGACGTGGTCGAGGACTCCAACGTCACCCTTGATGACATCCGGCGCGACTTCGGCGGCGAGGTCGCGGATCTGGTGGACGGCCTCACCAAGATCGCGAGCCTCACCTTCCGCTCCACGGCCGAGGAACAGGCGGAGAACTACCGGAAGCTGCTCATGTCCGTGGCGAAGGACGCGCGGGTGATCATCATCAAGCTCGCCGACCGCCTGCACAACATGCGCACCCTCGAGCCGCTGGCCGAGGACAAGCGGCGGCGGATCGCGCTCGAGACGCGCGAGCTGTACGCCCCGCTGGCGCACCGCTTCGGCATGGCGGGCGTCAAGGCGGAGCTCGAAGACCTGGCGTTCAAGCACCTGGAGCCGGCGGAGCACCGGCAGCTGGCGCGCCAGGTGAAGGCCCGCCGGGTCGAGCGGGATCGCACCATCGAGCGCCTGCGGGCGCCACTGGCCGAGGAGCTGCGGGGGGCCGGGATCGCCGACGTCGAGATCACCGGGCGGCCCAAGAACCTCTGGTCGATCCACAAGAAGATGAAGCAGCGGGGCAAGCCGTTCGAGGAGATCTACGACCTCCTCGCCGTGCGCGTGCTGGTGAACTCGATCACCGACTGCTACCACGTGCTGGGCATCATCCACCACAAGTGGACGCCGCTGCAGGAGCGGATCAAGGACTACATCGCCAGCCCGAAGTCGAACGGGTACCAGTCCCTGCACACGACCGTGTTTGGGCCGAGCGGCCAGCTGTACGAGATCCAGATCCGCAGTCGCGAGATGCACCGCACGGCGGAGTACGGCATCGCGGCCCACTGGCTCTACAAGGAGGGCGGCAAGAGCGCCGACGCGCTGGACCGGCACCTCTCGTGGTTCCGGCAGCTGATCGAGCTGCAACAGGACGCCCACAGTCCCGAGGAGTTCCTCGAGTTCCTGAAGATCGACCTGTACCAGGACGAGATCTTCGTGTTCACCCCGCGGGGCGACGTCAAGCGTCTCCCCAAGGGCGCCACGCCGATCGACTTCGCGTTCACGGTGCATACCCAGGTGGGCCAACACACCCAGGGCGCGCGCGTGAACGGGCGGATCGCACCGTTGCACCGGCCGCTCAAGAACGGCGATACCGTGGAGATCATCACCAGTCCGCAGGCCAAGCCGTCGCGGGACTGGCTCGCGCACGTGCAGACCGCGCGCGCCCGGCACAAGATCCGTCAGTGGGTCAAGCAGGAGGAGCAGGAGCGCAGCGTCACCATGGGCCGCGAGATCCTGGCGCGCGAGGTGCGGCGCCGCCGGCTCGACCCGCCCACCGATACGCAGTTGGCGCAGGCGGCGACCGCCGTGTCGGTCGGGAGCGCCGAGCAGCTGCAGGCGGCGATCGGGCGCGGCGACATCCCCATCGGCCAGGTGATCCGCGCGCTCTACCCCGAGCTGCCCACCGAGGACCTCCAGCCGCCGCGGCCCACCGCGTTCGGGCGCGTGATGGAGCGCTTGCGGCTGGGACGCGGGATCAAGATCCAGGGCGTGGACGGCCTGATGGTCCGCTATGCGCAGTGCTGCCAGCCCGTCCCGGGCGATCTCGTGGTGGGCTACGTCACCCAGGGGCGCGGCATCTCGATTCACCGCAACGACTGCCCCAACCTCCTCACCCTCTCGGACGAGACGGAACGGCGCGTGGAGATCGACTGGCAGGAGGTCGAGGGGGAGGTGCGGGAGGTCCGTCTCGCGGTGAGTGGCGAGGACCGGCGCGGCCTGTACGCCGACATCTGCGAGGCGATCAGCGAGACCGGCACCAACATCCGCAGCGCGGAGCTGGCGTCCAAAGACGGGGCCGTGTTCGGATCGGTGCTGGTCGAGGTGGAAAACCACACCCACCTCCACAAGGTGCTGCGCGCCGTCCGGCGGGTGAAGGGGGTCACCGAGATCGCGCGGCGCGACTCGGGCGGTCACGCCGAAGTCTCCCTCGGTTAGCTTTCCCACATGCCTTTCGATCTCGTCTCCCCCCATCAGCCGGCGGGAGACCAGCCGGGCGCCATCCGGCAGCTGACCGCCGGCGTCGCACGCGCGGACCGCTACCAGACGCTGCTCGGCGTCACGGGCTCCGGGAAGACCATGACGATGGCGCACGTGATCGCCCAGTTCGGGCGGCCCGCGCTGGTCCTCTCGCACAACAAGACCCTGGCGGCCCAGCTGTACGGCGAACTGAAGGCGTTCTTTCCCAAGAGCGCCGTCGAGTTCTTCATCTCGTACTACGACTATTACCAACCCGAGGCCTACGTCCCGGCGACCGACACCTACATCGCCAAGGACTCCTCGATCAACGACGACATCGATCGCCTCCGGCTGCGGGCGACGTCGAGCCTGATGGAGCGGGACGACGTCATCATTGTGGCCAGCGTGTCGGCCATCTATGGCCTGGGCGACCCGGAGCTGTACCGCCAGCTGCTCGTCACGGCCAAGAAAGGTGAGGGCCGGGGCCGGGACGCGCTGCTCGCCGATCTGGTCGGCATCCAGTACCAGCGCAATGACACGGCATTCGAGCGCGGCACCTTCCGCGTCCGAGGCGATACCGTGGAGATCTTCCCCGCCTACGACGAGCAGGCCGTCCGCATCGAGCTGTTCGGCGACGAGGTGGAGCGCATCGCCAAGATCGACCCCCTGACCGGGAACGTCATCACGCTGCTCGATCGGTGCGCCATCTACCCGGCCACGCACTTCGTGACCCAGCGGCCGGCGATCGAGCGCGCCGTGGCCGCGATCCGCGCCGAGCTGAACCAGCGGCTGGCCGAGCTCAAGGCGCAGAACAAGCTGGTGGAGGCCCAACGGCTCGAGTCCCGCACCAACTTCGACATCGATATGCTCCTCGAGGTGGGCCGCTGCACCGGGATCGAGAACTACTCCCGCCACCTGACGGGCCGCCAGCCGGGGGAACGGCCCGCCGTGCTGCTCGACTACTTCCCGCCCGACTACCTCTGCATCATCGATGAGTCGCACCAGACGCTGCCCCAGCTGGGCGCGATGTACGAGGGCGATCGGTCCCGCAAACAGACCCTCGTCGACTACGGCTTCCGGCTCCCCTCCGCCCTCGACAACCGCCCGCTGCGGTTCGACGAGTTCATGAGCCTGGTGCCGCGCATGCTCTTCGTCTCGGCGACCCCCGGCGACCAGGAGCTGCGCCTGTCCGGCGGCGTCGTGGTGGAGCAGATCATCCGGCCCACCGGCCTGGTGGACCCCGAGGTCGAGGTGCGGCCGGTGGCAGGGCAGGTGGACGATCTCCTGCACGAGATCCGCCAGCGGGAGAAGCGCAACGAGCGCGTGCTCGTCACCACGCTCACCAAGCGGATGGCCGAGGACCTCACCGACTACCTGCAGCAGCACGGCGTGCGGGTGCGCTACCTGCACTCGGAGATCGACGCCATCGAGCGCGTCGAGATCATTCGCGGGCTGCGACTCGGCGAGTTCGATGTGCTCGTGGGGATCAACCTGCTGCGCGAGGGCCTCGACCTCCCGGAGGTCTCGCTGGTCGCCGTCCTCGACGCCGACCAGGAGGGGTTCCTTCGGTCCGACCGATCCCTGATCCAGACGGTCGGCCGGGCGGCGCGGCACCTCAGCGGCCGCGCGATCCTCTACGCCGACCGGGTCACGGGGTCGATGCGGCGGGCGCTGGACGAGATGACCCGGCGCCGCGCCACGCAGCTGGCCCACAACGCCGAGCACGGCGTCACCCCGCGGTCCATCGTCAAGTCGGTGGGAGACATCCGGTTCGTCACCCGGGTCGCCGATGCGCGCACCGCCAAGCCCGCCGCGTCGGGGCTTCGCCGCCCGGCGGACGCCGCCGAGCGCGATGCGCTCATCCGCCTGTTGGAGCAGCAGATGCAAGCCGCCGCGCTCGAGCTCGATTTCGAGCTGGCGGCCGTCTTGCGCGACCAGCTTCTCGAGCTCAAGGCCGATGCTCCTCTCCGCGGACGCGCTCAGCCGGTTCGGTGAGGACCTCGGCGCCGGGCTCACCGCCCCCGCCGTGATCGGGCTGTCGGGCGAGCTGGGGACGGGGAAGACGACGCTCGTCCAGGCGATCTGCCGCGGCCTCGGCGCCCGGACGCGGCCCACCAGTCCCACCTACGCCCTCGTGCACCACTACACCGCCGGCCCGACGCCCGTCTACCATGTGGACTGCTACCGCCTGCGCCAACCCGACGACGCCCGCGATCTCGGCTTCGACGACATGGTCCGCGAAGGGGCCGTGGTTCTCATCGAGTGGCCCGAGCGCGCAGGTCCCTGGGCACCGGCGCTCGATCGGCACTTTCAGCTGAGCTATGGCGACGCCCCGGACACGCGGAACGTGGAGGAGGTCCGGTGAGCGGTCCGTGGCTCGCCCTCGAGACGGCGACCGACATCGCGAGCGTCGCCCTCGGGACGGCCGACCGCGTCCGCGCCGCACGCTCCGTGTCGGGCGCCCGCCAGCACGCGGCCCAAATCGTCGAACTGATCGACCAGGTCCTGACCATGTCGGCCGCCCGCGTCGATGAGATCGCCGGGATCGTCGTTGGGGACGGGCCGGGAAGCTTCACAGGCCTGCGCATCGGCTGGGCGGCCGCGAAGGGTCTGGCTGAGGACCGCAGCCTCCCCCTCCGCGCAGTCCCGTCGCTGATGGGAGCAGCGTACGCGGCGGCTCAGGGGGAGGTGGGACCGGTGGCGGCGTGCTTCGACGCCTTGCGCGGCCAGGTCTTCGGAGCGGTCTATGCCTTCCCGCCGGGCCGGGTCGAGACGCTGGTCGCGCCCGGACTCTTCACGGTCCCCGCGCTCGCGCGTGTGTCTCCCGTCCGGCCCCTGGTCGCGGTGGGCGACGGAGCCGTCCGCTACGGGGAGGAGGTCGTCGCCTGGACGGGTCGCGCTGCCGGCAGCCTCACCGGGCTCGGACCCATGGCCGCGGCACTGCTCGCCCTGGCTCCCCGCAACGGCGCGGGCCGCGCGGTGGAGGATCCGGGCACCGCGGAGCCGTTGTACGGGCGCCCGGCGGAAGCGCAAGCCCGATGGGAGGCCCGCCATGGCCGCCCGCTGCCGCGTCCGTCCCGCTGAGCCCGGCGACGTGCCTGCCGTGCACGCCATCGAGCAGACGGTGTTCTCCGATCCCTGGTCGGCGCGCGACTTCCGGGAGTGCATCGCGTCCCGCGTGGCGTTCCTCGTCGCCGAAGGGCCGGAGGGCGTCGCGGGATATGTCGTCGCGCACCACGCCGCCGACGAGGGCGAGATCCTGAATCTCGCCGTCGCACCGGCGCGCCACCGGCGCGGCATCGGGCGCGACCTCGTCCGACGCGTGCTCGCGGTGCTGGCCGAGCGCGGCGTGACGCAGATCTTCCTCGAGGTGCGCGCGTCGAACACCGCCGCGCACGCGTTGTACGCGGCGGTCGGGTTCCGGGAAGTTGGGCGACGGGCGGGGTATTACCGCCGGCCGGTGGAAGACGCGGTCGTCCTCCGAACTGCCATTCCTGCAGATGGAGGTGATGCGTAACTTTGATACAAGCGGCGTATCTTTGATTGACAGAATAACTTGCGGGTCATATACTGTGGGGGCATCCTTGGCCTCCCAACCCGCCTTTCGTCGGAGGTCGTCGTGAGTCGCAGTCTCAACAAAGTCATGATCATCGGGAATCTGGGGGCCGATCCCGAGGTGCGCAGCACCAACAACGGGTCCCGGGTAGCCACCCTGTCGGTGGCGACCAGTCGGCAGTGGAATGGGCAGGGTGGGGAGCGGCAGGAAAAGACCGAGTGGCACCGGGTGATCTGCTGGAACAACAAGGGCTCCGGCCTGGCGGACATCGCGGAGAAGTACCTCAAGAAGGGCGACAAGGTCTACATCGAGGGGCGGGTCGAGTACCGAACCTGGGAAGACCGCGAGAAGCAAACGCGTTACGTCACCGAGATCATCGCGCGCGAACTGATCATGCTGACGCCCAAGGGGAGCAGCGGCGAAGGGGCCCGAGTCGCGGTGAAGGCGGCTCCGGAGGGTAAGACAGCGGAGTCGCTCGACGCGTTCCCGGAGGCGCTGGATGAGGAGGACGACGATCTGCCGTTCTAACCGCGTTGCGCTGCTGGTCTTGGCGGCGGTGCCCCTGACCTGGACGGTCGTGCCGGCGCAGGATACGACCCAGGCAGTGCCCGCCGCCATGACGCAGGTGCCAGCCAGCCATACCGTCTCCCGCGGGGAGACACTCTGGTCCATCTCCCAGATGTACTTCGCCGACCCGCTGCTCTGGCCGGAGATCTACCGCCTCAACACGAACGTGGTCGAGGACCCGCACTGGATCTATCCGGGCGAGGTGCTCATCCTCGGGCCCTTGGCCACCACGGTGGCGCAGGGGCCGGACTCGCTCGCGGTGCCGCAGGACACGAGCGCCGCAGCGGCGGACACGGTCAGCGCCCAGCCGGGCGACACGATAGCCGCCATCATGGACACGATGCCGGTCGTCGAGGAGCCGCCGCCTGCGGCGGTAGCCGAGTCGTTCGAGACGATGTTCGACCGCCGGCAGACGCGCAGACAGGAAGTGCAGAACGCGCTGCGGGCCTACGTCCACCAGCCTTACCGGCCGCTCCGGGCCGGAGAGTTCTACGCCGCGGGATTCCTCACCGAGAACGAGCGGCTCCCCTGGGCCCGGGTGCTTGGCGCGACGACGGTGCCGGCGATCCACCGCTTGTCGGAGCGCACCAGCGCGCACATGTTCGAAGAGATTTCGATCAAGCCGCCGTCGCGCGCGTCGTACCATGTGGGCGATTCGCTGTTGGTCGCGCGGATCGACCGCGGGCTGCCCACCGGGGACTGGGGCGAGGTGGTCGTGCCGCTCGCCATCGCGCGGGTGACGTCGGTGAGCGACGAGCAGGTCCTCGCGCTCGTGGTCTTGCAGTTCGGGCGCGTCCGCGATGGGCATCTCGCGATGCCGCTCGAGCCGTTCAAGAACCCAGGAGAGGTGCGGCCGACGCCGGTGGAGCAGGGGCTCGTCGGCAAGCTTCTCGCCGCGCGGGACGACCGGTCCATCGCCGGGGCGCAACAGTTCTTCTTCATCGATAAGGGGCGGTCCGACGGCGTCGTCCCCGGCGACCTGTTCGAGGTGTACCGGCCGACGACGGGCGAGCTGGGCTCCGCCTCCGAAGAGGTGCGCGGTGTCCTGATGATTGTGCACACCCGGGAGCACTCCGCCACGGGCCTAGTCGTGCAGATCATCCATCCGGGACTGGACCCCGGCCTTCCGGTGCGCCTAGTCAAGAAGATGCCCTCCTGACCGGCGGCCGGGTCCGCGGTCTCGGGCCCGGCGCGTGCGTGGCGTGATTCTCCCTCTGCATCTCCTCGCCCTGGCGCTGTACGGACTGGCCACGGCGCTGACGCTGGCTCCGTGGATGGGTCTGCGCGCCGCGCCGCGGACACTGACCATCGGGCTGCCGTGCGCCGGCGCCGCCGTCCACGTCGTGGCGGTCTCCCAGCTCACCCTCGTCGGGCTCGCCCCCGCGCTGTCGATGCTCGCGCTCTGCCTGGTGCTGCTCCAGCTCGCCAGCGAGCGGCTGCTGCGCGGCTCGGCGGCCGCGTTCTTCACGGGACCGCTCGCCACCGGGCTCGTCGGGCTGGCGCTCCTGATCGGCCTCGCCCCGGGCGCCGAACCCTCGGCCGGGCGCAACGCCTGGCTTATCTTGCACGTCGCGTTGAGCGTGTTCGGCCTCGCCCTGCTCGCGTTGGCGTTCATCGCCGCGGCGCTATACCTGCTTCAGTTCCGCGAGCTCAAGGCCCGGCGCTTCGGGCAGGTGTTCCAGCTGTTCCCGCCGCTCGAGCGGCTCGACCGGCTGAATCGGTTCGCGCTGGTCGCGGGGTTCCCCGCGGTCACGCTGGGCGTCCTCCTCGCCCTCGGCTATGCCGTGCGGTTCGCCGGCGGCTTGCACGTGGGGAAGGCGCAGATCGTATGGGGCCTGTTCACCTGGGTCGTCCTGGGGTGGGCGGTGTGGGTACGGTTGGCGCGCCATTGGGCGGGGCGGCGCGCCGCGTTCGCGAGCATCGCCGGATTCGCGGCCGTCGTGCTCGTGTATCTGGCGCTCAAGCTCGCCGCGCCGGGCGCCGAGCGATTCCTGTGAGCGGTCACGAGGCGATGGCGATCAAGGTCCTGGGAGTCAACCACCGCACGGCGCCCCTCGAGGTCCGCGAGCGGTTTGCCCATGGGGCGCACGAAGTGCCGGGCGCCCTCGCGCGCGTCATGGCCGCAGGCGCGGCCGGCGGTGTGCTGCTGTCGACGTGCAACCGCACCGAGTTCTACCTGGTCGCGGACGACGAGGGCGCGGCCGACGTGGTCTGGAGCCTGCTCGGGGAACGTCTGGGCGACGGCCGCCCCGCGCGCGACTACGGGTACATCGAGCGCGACCGCGATGCCGTGCGGCACCTGTATCGCGTCTCGGCGGGCCTCGACTCGATGATCCTCGGGGAGTCGCAGATCCAGGGGCAAGTGCGCGAGGCCTGGGAGGTCTCCCGCGCGCAGGCGGGGCCGGTGCTGCATCGGCTGTTTCAGACGGCCTTGCACGTCGGCGCCCGTGTGCGCACCGAGACGGCGCTCGGCGCCGGGACCGCCTCGGCTGCCTCGGCCGCCGTGGCCGTCGCCGGGAAGATCTTCGGCGACCTCGCGGGTCGCACGGCGCTCATCCTCGGCGCCGGCGACATGGCCGAGCTGGCCGCCACCTGCCTCGCCGCCGAAGGCGTGCGTGTCAGCCTGGTGGCGAACCGCACCCACGAGCGCGCCCGCGCCATCGCGGAGCGGCTCGGCGCGCGGGCGCTCACGCTCGAGGAAGCGTGGCCCCACTTCGCTACCGCCGACATCGCGCTTTGCTCCACCGCGGCGCCTCACGCCGTCGTCACCTGGGAGCGGGTGGCGCACGTGGTCGCCGGCCGCAGTGGCCGCCCGCTCTGCCTCCTGGACCTCGCCGTGCCGCGCGACGTGGACCCGGCCATCGCGCAGCTCGAGAACGTCTTTCTCTACGACGTGGACGACCTCCAGACCGTCGCGGCTCAGGCGACGACACGGCGGCGCGAGGAGGTTCCGGCCGCCGAGCGGATCGTCGAGGAGGAGACGGACCTGTTCTGGGCATGGTATGGCGGACTGGGCGTCGTGCCCGTCATCAAGGAGTTCCGCGGCCGGCTGGAAGCGCTGCGCGCGGCGGAGTTCGAGCGCGCGATGCGCCAGCTCGGCCACCTGGCCCCAGAGGACCGCGCCCGGGTGGAGCAGTTCAGCCACGCGTTGCTCAACAAGGTGCTCCATCAGCCCACCCTGGCTCTCAAGCAGGCGGCGGAGGAGGGACACGGGTACGGGCTGCTCGACGCGCTCCGCCGGCTGTTCGGGCTGGGGGGTGGCGGCGGCGGAGGGGAGAAGGGGGGACACGGATGACCGCGCACGTCGTCGTGACCGGCGGGGCGGGCTACATCGGCAGTATCGTGGTCGACCAGCTGCTGGCCCGGGGCTTTCGCGTGACGGTGCTGGACGACTTCAGCACGGGCCACCGGGCGGCCGTGGCCGAGGGCGCCACCATGGTGGAAGGGAGCATCGGCGACCGCCCCGTGGTCGAGCGGCTGCTCGCCCGCGATCCGGTGGATGCGATCGTCCACTTGGCCGCGTTCGCCCTCGTGGCTGAGTCGGTGGCGAACCCGGAGAAATACCGGGCCAACAACGTCACCGCGGCGCGCGTCCTTTTGGATACCGCGGTGGCAGCGGGGGTGCGGCGCTTTGTCTTCTCGTCGTCGTGCGCGGTCTACGGCCATCCCGCGCGCATGCCGATTGCGGAGGACGCGCCGCAAGCGCCGGTGAACCCGTACGGGGAAACGAAGCGAGCGTTCGAGCGCCTGCTGGGGGAGTATGCGACGCGCTACGGGCTCGGATCAGTGAGCCTGCGATACTTCAACGCGGCAGGCGCGACGGAGCAGCGCGGCGAGGATCACGACCCGGAAAGCCACCTCATTCCCAACGTGCTGGCGGTAGCGCTGGGGAAGCGCCCCTCCGTGGATGTATTCGGAACCGATTACCCGACGGCCGATGGGACGGCGGTGCGCGACTACATTCACGTGGCCGACATCGCCGACGCGCATGTGCGTGCCCTCGAGCTGCGGGCCGACGGCGCGGTCGCCCTGAACCTGGGGACCGGCACGGGCAGCTCGGTGCGGCAGGTGGTGGAGGCCGCCCGGCGCGTTGCGAAGCATCCGATTCCCGAGACTGCCCGGTCCCGCCGGCCGGGCGATCCCCCGGAGCTCGTGGCCGCCGCGCAGCGCGCGGCGACGGTGTTGGGATGGCGCCCCCGCCACTCGAGCCTGGACGAGATCGTCGCAAGCGCGTGGCGCTGGCACCGCGCGCACCCGCGCGGGTACAGGAGCTGACTCCGTGGAGGCAAGCGTGCTACTACAGGTCGGACGGGCCGTGCCCACGACACCGTGGGAGCTCGTACTCACGTCGAGTCGCGAGACGCAGTTCGTGCTCGCGATCCTCGTGGCGTTCTCGATCGTGTCGTGGTACCTCATCGTGCTGAAGTGGTGGCAATTCCGCCGCATGCGGCAGCTCGGCGACCGGTTCCTCGCCGAGGTCGAGAAAGCCCCGCGCCTCGAGGAAGCCTACCACGCCGCCATGCGCCTCCCGGCGTCGCCCTACAACCGGCTGCTGCGTGAGGGCATTCACTTCTTCTCCGAGCTGAAGCCCGGGAGTCTGAAGCCCGGCAGCAGCAAGTCCGGGTCCGCAGGCGACGCGACGGCGCTCACCACCACGCAGCTCGAGGCGCTGCGCATGGTGCTCGCCAAGGAGGTCGCGGCCGAGCGCGACGCGGCCGCCCGGTTCATTCCGTGGCTCGCGACGTTCGGGTCCGTCAGCCCCCTGCTCGGCCTGCTCGGCACCGTGCTCGGCGTGATGGACGCCTTCATCGGCATCGCCGTCGGCGGCTCCGGCAACATCGCCGCCGTCGCGCCCGGTGTCGCCGAAGCGCTGGTCACGACCGTCGCGGGACTCGCCGTCGCCGTCCCGGCGGTCATCGCCTACAACCTCTTCGTCAACCGGCTCGGCCTGTTCGCCGGCGAGCTCGAGGGCTTCGCCCAGGAGATCATCGGGACGATGGCCCGCGAAGGACGGCTCTAATGGCCGGTCTGCTGGGCGGCGGCCGCGGCGGATTGCGCGGGCACGGCGAGCTCCCGCTCAACGCCGACATCAACGTCACGTCGCTCGTGGACGTGGCGTTCGTGCTGCTCATCATCTTCATGATCACCGCCCCCATCATGCAGGGCGGGGTCGACGTGCGGCTGCCGCGCGCCCAGGCGCGCCCCATCGAGCCGAAGCAAGGGCTCATCGTCACGCTCGATCGCGAGGGGCGGATTTACCTCGGCGAGGCCGCCCTCACCTACGAGGATTTCCGGGCCACCTTCCCCGCGTTTGTGCGAACCAAACGACCGTCGGGGGTGTATCTGCGGGCCGACGGCCGCGTGGCCTACGCCAGCGTCGTGCAGGTGCTGGCCGTGATCCGTCAGGCCGGTATCCAGGATGTGGGCCTGGTGGCCGAGCCGGAGGTGACGCCCCCGTGAGGCGCGGGATTCGGCCGGGCGGCAACACGGGACTGGCCCTGGCGGGCACGCTCGTCGTGCACGGCATCGCCGGCTTCTTCGTGTTCGCCGCCGCGGCGACGCGGCACGCGCTGCCGCCCACCTACACGGTGCGGTTGGTCGCGGCCCCGGCCCTCGACCAGGAGACGCGCCCCGCGCCCCAAGCGTTCGATCGGCCGGCCGAGGAGCGGCCGGCGCCCGTGCCGGCGGCCAAGCCACCGCCCAAGAGCACCGTGTCGCGGGCGGCGCCACCACCCACGCAGGATGCGACACGCCGCGAGGCCGCGCCGCGCACCACCCCCACCACGCAGCCGCTGCCGGGAGAACGGCCCTCGACCGGCAGCGACGTGGCCACGGTCAGCACCGAGGGAATCGCATTCCCGTTTCCGGAGTACTTGCAAAACATCGTGTCCCAGGTGTTGCGGCGCTGGCAGCGACCAACGGAGGCCACACCCCTCGAAGCGGAGGTCTCGTTCTTGGTGCATCGCGACGGCTCGGTGACCGATCTGTCGTTCGCCAAGCACTCGGGCAGCTTCGCCTTCGACCTGGAGGCACAGGGGGCCATCGAGGAGGCCGGGCGTTTCAAGGCGTTCGGCGCGCTCCCCGACGGCTGGGCCGCCGACGTGCTGTTCGTGCGATTCTACTTTTCAGGGCGGAGACAATGACGATGGGCGGACGGGCGGACGGGCGGACGGGCATGTTTGTAGCGATGCTGATGGCCGTCTGGCCGTCGGTCCGTCCGGCCGTCGGACAGGATACCTCCGCCATCGACCGCGGTGTGCGGATCGGGATCATCTATCGGCCGGGCGTGCGGCCGGGCTTCGTCATGTTACCGCGTCCGGGCCGCGGGCTCGACTCGACCCGCGTCATCATCGCGCGCGACCTGGATTACAGCGATCGCTTCGAGGTGATCACGTTGCCGGGGGGCGACTCGATCCGGCTCGCGACGCCGGGAGCTCCCGCCGGGCGCGCCCGGCCGGGCGCCGCGCCGGCGGCGACAGGCTCGGGAGGCGGCGCGCAGGCGGCCGTTCTCAACTATCCGCTGTATCAGGCGTTGGGCGCCGATTTCGCGCTCGACCTGACGGCAGCGGGCGACACCACGGTGGTCACGCTGCACGACGTCGCGGCCGGCGGCGTGCGCCGCACGATCCGCGCGCGGCTGCCGGCGCCGACGCAGGCGGACTTCCGCCAGGCGGTGCATCGCCTCGCCGATCAGGTCTTGCAGGCGGCGCTCGGCGTCCCCGGGATCGCGGCCACGCGCGTCCTGTTCGTGCGGGACGGGAAGGTCTATCAAATCGATCAGGACGGCGCGGAGCTCAAGCTCGTCTCGGCGAGCGACCGCCAGGCGATGTCGCCGGCGTGGGCGCACGACGGCCGGCGATTTGCGTACATGGAGTTCCAGGCCGGGCGGGGCCAGTTGTTCGTGCACGACGTGGCGGCCGGCAAGCGCGTGGCCGTGGCGGCGACCGGAACGGCGCTCGACTTCACGCCGGCGTTCGCGCCCGACGGCCAAACCCTCGCGTTCAGTCGCGCGACCGAGGAAGGCACCGACATCTACACGATTAACGTCAAGGACAACTGTTGCTTACGGCGCTTGACCGTGGGACGCTTTTCAGACAACTTGTCCCCGACGTTCAGTCCCGACGGGCAGCGGATCGCGTTCGTCTCGACGCGGCCGGGGCTGCCGCAGCTCTACGTGATGGCGGCGGACGGGACCGACCAGCAGCTGTTCGCGCCGTTCGATTACGGGGTCACCGGTTCGTCCAACGCCCCGGAGTGGTCGCCCGACGGACAGTCGGTGGCGTTCCATCGGGACGTCGCGGGTACGTTGCAGGTCTTCGTGCTCGACGCGCGCAGCCGCACCGTCCGGCAGCTCACATCGGTCGGGCGCAACGAGGATCCGACCTGGGCCCCGGACAGCCGCCACCTCGCGTTCGTGTCCGACCGGTCGGGGTACCGGCAGTTATGGATCATCGACCTTGACACCGGCCGCATCCGCCCGCTGTTGCAGCAGAGCGGTGCGCGGTTGCCGGCCTGGTCTCCACGGCTTCCGGAGGCTACCTCTTCCACCCCCTGATTGGAGAGTATAGATGAAACCGGTATCGTTGCTCTTCGTGATCGGACTGAGCGCCACCGCCGTCGTCACGGCGGGGTGCCCCAAGAACCCGCCGCCGGAGCAGGCCGCCCCGACGCCGAACGCCGATTCCGCTGCGGCGGCGCAGGCCGAGGCCGAGCGGCTGGCGCGGGAAGAGGCCGACCGCCGGGCGCGTGAGGAAGCGGAGCGTGCGGCCCGGGCGCGCGAGGCCGACGAGGCCGCCGCCAACGCCCGCACCACCGAAGAAGTGCGCAACATGCTGGCGGCGATGATTCATTTCGACTACGACAAGTCGAACATCCGCTCGGACGATGCCGGGACGCTGGACCAGAAGGTCGCCATTCTGCAGGCGAACTCCAATCTGCGCATCCGCATCCACGGGCACTGCGACGAGCGCGGCTCGGACGAGTACAACCTCGCCCTCGGCAACCGCCGTGCCCAGGCCGCCAAACAGTACCTCGTGAGCCACGGGATCGACGGGGGCCGCATCGAGACGCAGTCGTGGGGCGAGGAGCGGCCGCTGGTGGACGGGCACGACGAAAGCGCCTGGTCGCAGAATCGCCGCGACGAGTTCGAGATCATCGGTGGCGGTGACGCCCTCGTCCGGCCGTAAGTCGCTCGTCGCCGCGCTGGCGCTCGTCGCCGGGTGCGCCCTGAAAGGGGACGTCCGGAAAGTCGAGCTCCAGGTGCAGGCCGTCCGCGCCGACCTCGTGAAAAGCGACTCGGCGCGAGCGGCGGACCGGGACGCCGTCCTGGCCGTCGTCCGCGCCGTGCAACAGGCGCTCACCGCGCAGCAGGCGTACCTGGTCCAGCTGCGCGGCGACTTGCGGACGGATCTGCTGGCCGTGCAACAGCAGCTGGTGGCGGTGCAGGAGCTGACCGGCCAGAGCCAACAGCGCCTCACGGAGCTGCGCTCCCGGCTCGAGTCCCGGGCGCACCAGCCGGAGCCCGCCCCACCGACCGCGGGGGGCGCGCCGATCGGCCCGTCCGGTAATCCGGCGGGGCCCGGCCCCGACCAGATGTACGATCTCTCGTTGCAGCAGTACCGGCGGGGCAGCGTGTCCACGGCCCGCGTGGGGTTCCGTGAGTTCCTGCGCGTCTTCGCCACGCACGAGCGGGCGGCCGACGCCCTGTTCTACGTCGGGGAAAGCTTCGAGCGGGAGAGCCCCGACTCGGCCGCCGCGGTGTATGACCAGGTCGTGAAGACCTATCCCAACTCGCCGCGTGCGCCGTCGGCCCTGTACAAGCTGGGGCTCCTTGCCGAGCAGCGGGGTGATCGCGCCACTGCCCGGACGCTGTATCAACGGGTGATCGTGGGCTACCCGCGCTCCCCCGAGGCTGATCTCGCGCGCCAGAATCAGCAACGCCTCCGGCCGTAGCCGGCTCCGGGGCCCCCGTGCCTGACGCTCCACCCCGCGGCGAAATGCCGTTCCTCGATCACCTCGAGGAGCTGCGGTGGCGCATCCTGTGGAGCCTGCTCGCGGTCGCGCTCGGGACGGCGGCCGGCTGGTACCTGCTCGACAAAGTCGACGTCATCGAGCTGCTCAAACGGCCGATCGCCCCGTATCTGCCAGGCGGGAGGCTCGTGTTCACGAGCCCGGCGGAGCCGTTCCTGCTCAACCTCAAGGTGGCGTTCGGACTCGGCTGCCTGCTTGCGTCCCCCGTCGTGATCTATCAGGCGTGGGCGTTCCTCGCGCCCGCGCTGTACGCGCGGGAGAAGCGACTGATCGTGCCGTCGCTCTCGGTGGGCGTCGTCCTCTTTCTGGGCGGGGCGCTGGCCTGTTACGAGTGGCTGTTCCCCGCCGCGCTGAAGGTCTTCCTCAGCTTTCAGCGCGAAGACCTCGCGCCGATGATCACGATCGACCGGTACTTCGGGATGGCCGTGCCCTTCATCGTGGCCTGCGGCGTGGTGGCCGAGCTCCCGCTCGTGGTGACGATCCTGGCGTCGCTGGGATTGGTCACGCCACAGTTTCTCGCGCGGCACCGACGCTACGCCTTCGTCATCTCCGCGTTCCTGGCCGCGCTGCTCACGCCGCCGGACGCGGTGTCGATGATGATGATGCTGGCGCCGCTCGCCCTGCTGTACGAGATCAGCATTTGGTGCGCCTGGGTGGCGAGCCGGCGCCGGGCCCGCCGCGAGGCGGCCGCTGGCGTGGGTGCCGCGGTACTGGCGCTCCTGCTGCTCGGTGCCGACCCGCTCGCGGCTCAGGGCGTCAAGCCGCCACCCAAGGACACCGTGCCGCGCACCACCCAGCCCGGCACGGGCCGCACGCTCGACACCGCCACCGCCCGCAAACTCGGCCTGCCCAGCGGTCCGACCCGTAGCTTCCCCCCCGCCGACTCCGTCATCGACTCGCTCCTGAAGCTCCAGGGCTTCCGGGTCACGCGCTACGTCGCCGAGACGCTCGTCGTGCAGGGCGACAGCCAGACGATGCTCTTGCGGAAGGACGCGTTCGTGGAACGGGAAGGTACGCAGCTCGAAGCCGACTCGATCCGCTATCACGAAGCGAGCTGCCGGCTGGATGCGAAAGGCGAACCCAAGCTGTTCGACCAGGGCACGGTCCTGGTGGGGGAGGGCATGCGCTACGATACGTGCACCCGGCGGGGTACCGTGCGCGATGCGCTCACCGACTTCCAGCAGGGCGGCGCGACGTGGTACATGCGCGGCGACCTCGCGGTCGACTCGGGCTCGACGCGCGTCTACGGACGCGGCGCCGAGTTCACCACCGACGATCAGCCGGTGCCCGATTACCACTTCGCGGCCGGCCAGGTGAAATGGATCAACAAGAGCACGATGGTCGCACGCCCCGTCGTGCTCTACATCCGCGACGTGCCCATCATGTGGCTGCCGTTCCTCCCGAACGACATTCGCTCGGGCCGGCACAGCGGCGTGCTCACGCCCCGCTTCGGGTTGAACGACCTCGTGCGCCCGACCCGCGGCTACGAGCGCCACGTCACCAACCTTGGCTACTACTTCGTCATCAACGACTACATGGATCTGGAGATCTCGGGCGACTGGTTCGCGGGGCGCCAGGTGTCGATGCGCGCCGAGAGCCGCTACCGCTGGCTCGACCGCTTTGTCCAGGGGGGGATCTCCTACACCCGCACCGCCCAGCTCGCTGTGAGCGGCCACGCGAGCCGCATCGCCTGGTTCCACAACCAGACCTTCGACTCCCGCACGAGCTTCCACGCGAGCGTGGACTACGCGACCAGCGCGTTTGTGGTGCCGCAAAACACGCTCGATCCCGAGCAGGCCACCGCGCGACTCGGCTCGAGCCTGAGCTTCACCAAGCGCTTCTCGTGGGCTACGCTGACGCTGGGCGGCAACCGCAGCCAGGAGTTGTCGACGGGCCTCGTGAGCCAGGAGTTCCCGAAGATCCTGCTCGCGCCCGCCGTCGTGAACATCACGCCGTCCATCAACTGGTCGCCCGGGTTCACGTTCATCAACACGCAAACGTTCCATACCGCCGCGGGCGCTCTGCTCGTGCCCAGCGTACCGGGCGACACCGTCCCGGTACGCAGCGTGCCGCTCTTCGCCGACGACCGCAGGACCACCATCGACGTCCAGACGCCGTTGCGCTTCGGCCGGTGGACCTGGAGCAACACCGTCTCCGTGCGGGACGTGGTGAGCAACCGCCGGCAGGAGTTCGTGATCGGCGACCGGCGCGTGTTGTACGCCCAAACCTTCAGCACGGAAGTGGACTGGCAGACCGGCATCAACCTGCCGCCCCTGTTCACGGGGACGTGGAAGCTGCAGCCGGGCGTCGCGATCGTAAACACGACGGACGGCCCGTTCATGCTCAAGAATCAGTTCTCGGGTGGCGACTTCGTCCGCCAGGGGAAACGGCTCGCCTTCAACGTGAGCATGGCGCCGGCCTTCTTCGGCTTCTTCCCCGGCGTGGGGCCGGTGGCGCGCATCCGGCACATGATCCAGCCGATCGTCAGCTACCAGTACGCCCCGGGCGTCACGGTGCCCGAGGACTACGCGCGCGCTTTCGATCCCACCGGATCCAGGCTGAACGCCCGCACGAACCCTCAGCAGACCATCACCATCAGTTTGTCGCAGAGCTTCGAGGCGAAGCTCAAGTCGCCCCCAGGCGACACGACGTCACAACCGCGCACGATCCGCCTGCTCGGCATCAATACGGGCGGGGTCAGCTACAACTTCGACCAGGCGAAGAAGGCGGGTCTGGTCGGGTGGCAGACACCGTCGCTCACCAACATCATCACCTCCGACCTGCTGGGGCGGTCGTTCTCGCTCACCCTCGTGCACGATCTGTGGAACGGCCCGGTGGGGCGGGACTCGACGCGGTTCGACCCCTTTTTACAGAGTGTGTCCGTTTCCACGTTCACCGTCACGCCCGCGACGCTACGCGCGCTCGGCGCGCTCTTCGGGCTCGCCCCCGGACCGGCGCCGGCCGCGCCCGAGCCCCCTCCGTCCGCCGACTCGGCGGGCGCCACGACGATACCCGGACCGCTGCGCCACGATGCCTTCACGCAGCCTGGGAAACTGGTCGGGGGGCCCGGGGGAGGGGGGGGGGCGCGGGGGTTCACGCTCAACTTGTCCTACTCGAGCAACCGCAGCCGCGGCGACACGAGCGCCGCCCGCCGCCACGCGAGCGGGCGCCAGGTGATGCGAGTGGACATGGCGTTCCGTCCGACGCGCAACTGGAGCGCCAGCTGGCATACGAGTTATGACCTCGGCACGCGCCAGTTCAGCGACCACTTCCTGAGCTTCGAGCGCGACCTGCGGCGCTGGCACGCGAGCTTCACGTTCGCGAGGACCGCCAGCGGCAACGTGTCCTTCAGTTTCAACATCGCGCTGATCGATCAGCGGGACATCAAGTTCGACTACGACCAGCGCTCGTTCGCGAATCCGTAGTTCCGTGCGGCTTCGCCTATTTCACTGTGCGTTGTCCACTCGCGGTGACAGTTGCCGCCCGGGCGTGAAACCCAACTAACTGTCGGATAAGTGGTTAGCATCCGGCACGCGACGTGCTTACCCCACCGGCAGACTCGTCCTGAGGCTCATATGCGTCTTGCCCTGCGATACTCCGCGCTGCTCGTGCTCCTAGCCGCCCCGGCGTGCCAGGATGCGATCTTCGTGACAGTCCCGTCCACCCCCCAGAATCTGTCGTACGAGCTCGAGCCGAGCGGCGACCCCAACCGGCCCCTCGGCATTCTCATGGTGTGGGACGACGTGACCGACGCGAACTTGGCGAGCTACCGCATCTACTCGCGGGGCTCGACGTCCGGCTCGTATGTCCTGCGTGGTGAAACGACGTCGAATACCTTCCACGACAACGGCGTGCCCCACCTGCAGTACTACGTGACCGCAGTAGACCTGAACGGCGGCGAAAGCGACGCGAGCAACGTGATCACGGTGGACGAGCGCCTGCAGCTCGACCGCCCGTCGACCCTCTTTTCGATCTCGCTCAATGGCGCGATCCACCTCGAATGGGCCGACAACGCCTTTGAGGCCGACCCGACCCGCTTCAAGTGGTACCGCATCTACAGCACGTCCTATGACCTCGATCTCGGCTTGTGCGGCACGAGCTGGCTGCTGGAGGGCACGACGGTCGCGCCGGAGTTCCTGGCGAGCGCCCTCGCCAACGGGACGCCCCGCTGCTTCGGCGTGTCGGCGGTGAGCCGGGAGGGTTACGAAAGTCTGTGGTCGCCGCTGCGCCAGGACACCCCGCGGCCCGACGCGCGCAACACGCTGGTATTCCCACTGCAGCAGGACGCGACCCAGGCGGGATTCCGTTTCTGGAACGACGTCAACAACGACGGCAAGGGGCAGAGCTCCGAGCTGGGGCTCGTGGAGAGCGGCAATGCGGGCGACATCGACTTCCGCGTGACGCGGGGGGCGGGGGACACGCTGTGGATCGAGCCGGTGTTCACGGGCACGCGCATGCAGGTGTACGGCCAGGTCGCCGACCTCACGTCGATCGACTTCGCACCGGCGTCGGGCTACAGCCGCAACATGTTCCAGGCGGTCCCCACGTACGGCTACGTCTTCGAGATCGTGGAGGGCACGACCCTGCGTTACGGCGCGCTGCGGGTCACGCACGTCGGGCGGGATTATCTGATCTTCGACTGGAGTTTCCAGACGGACGTAGGCAACCCCGAGCTGACTCTTCGGGGCGGTCTGACGACTTCCCTTTCGACCGGTTTCGAGGTACGAGGGTCGGAGTAAGTCGCCAAGACGCCAAGACGCCAAGACGCCAAGACGCCAAGTGGACAACCACTTGGCGTCTTAGCGTCTTGCCGTCTTTCTGCATAGCTTCCCACTCCATGCCTGGGACGGTCACCCTCGATGGGCACTCTCTTTCGATCGCAGACGTCGTCTCGGTCGCGCGGCGCGGCGCACCGGTCGCCCTCTCAGCGACGGCCCTGAAGGCCGTCGCCGCATCGCGCCGCGCGGTCGAAGCGGCGGTGGCCGGGGGGCAGACCGTTTACGGCGTGAATACCGGTTTCGGGAAACTGGCTCACGTCCGCATCCCCCCCGACCAGGCCCGCCAACTGCAGCTCAACCTCATCCGCAGCCACGCATCCGGTGTCGGCGAGCCCCTTCCCGCCGAGGCGGTCCGGGCGATGATGTTGCTGCGCGCCAACGTGCTGGTGCGCGGGACGAGCGGGGTGCGCGCGGCGCTGCCCGAGCTGCTGGTGGAGATGCTGAACCAGGAAGTCCATCCGCGGGTGCCGTCGCAAGGCAGTGTTGGGGCGTCGGGCGACCTGGCGCCGTTGTCGCACCTCGCGCTGGCGATGATCGGCGAAGGGGAGGATGGGCGCGCCCTCACCGCGCGAGGCCTCCGGCCGATCACCCTCGAGGCCAAGGAGGGGCTGGCGTTCGTGAACGGGACACAGGCGCAGACGGGACTCGCCGCCCTGTTGGTCCACGACTCCTGGACGTTGTGGCGGGCCGCGCACGGGGCGGCGGCGATGAGCCTCGAAGCCGTGCGCGGCTCCCCCGACCCGTTCGATGCCCGCATCCACGACGCGCGGCCCCATCCCTGTCAACGGCGCTCCGCGGCGCTGCTGCGCGAGCTGCTGGCCGGCAGCGAGATCCGCGAGTCGCACCGCGAGAACGACCCCCGCGTGCAGGACGCGTACTCCCTGCGCTGCACGCCGCAGGTCCTTGGCGCGGTGGGCGAGGGACTCGATTTTGCCGAGCGGCTGATCACGACCGAGCTCAACGCGGCCACCGACAACCCGCTCGTGTTCGGTGACGAGGTGCTCTCGGGCGGGAATTTCCACGGACAGCCGATCGCGCTCGCGCTGGACGTGATCGGCATCGTGCTGGCGACCCTGGCGGGCCTCGCCGAGCGCCGGCTGGAGCGCATCGTGAATCCCGATCTGTCGTCGGGGCTGCCGGCGTTCTTGGCGCGCGACCCGGGACTCGAGTCGGGATTCATGACGCCGCAGATCGCGGCGGCCGCGCTCGTCGCCGACTGCCGCGTGCTTGCGACGCCGGCGAGCGTGCAGTCGGTGCCGACGGAGGGCAATCAGGAGGACGTGGTGCCGATGGGGATGAGCGCCGCGTGGAAAGCCGGGCGCATCCTCGCCAACGCGGAACGGACCGTCGCGATCGAGCTGCTCGCCGGGGCGCAGGGGTTGGACTACCTGCTGCCGCTCAAGCCGGGGCGGGGCGTGGGGGCGCTCTACGCCGCCGTGCGCCGCGAGGCCGCGGCGCTGACCGGCGACCGGCCCTTCAGCGCCGACATCGAGCGCGTCGCGGCGGGGATCCGAGAGGGGAAGTTCGAGCCGTGACCGGTCCCCGGGTCGTCCGCGCGCCACGGGGCTCGAGCCGTACCTGCAAGGGCTGGATTCAGGAGGCCGCCCTGCGGATGCTCATGAACAATCTCGATCCGGAGGTCGCCGAGCGGCCCCAGGATCTCGTGGTCTACGGGGGGACGGGGAAGGCCGCGCGCGATTGGCCGTCGTTCGACGCGATCTGCCGCACGCTGCGCACCCTGGGCGACGACGAGACGCTGCTCGTGCAGTCGGGGAAACCGGTGGGTGTATTCACGACGCATGCCGATGCGCCGCGCGTGTTGATCGCGAACGCGAACCTCGTCGGGCGGTTCGCGACCTGGGAGGTGTTCCGCGACCTCGAGCGCCGCGGGCTGATCATGTTCGGTCAGATGACCGCCGGCTCGTGGATCTACATCGGCACGCAGGGCATCCTGCAAGGGACGTACGAGACGTTCGGGGCCGTGGCGCGACGTCATTTCGCGGGCTCGTTGCGCGGCCGTATCGTCGTCACCGGCGGCCTGGGCGGGATGGGGGGCGCTCAGCCCCTCGCCGCTACTATGAACGAGGGCGTCTGCCTGGCCGTCGAAGTGGACCCGACTCGGGTACGTCGTCGCCTCGATACGCGTTACCTCGACCGCTCGACCGACTCGGTCGACGAGGCGCTGGCGTGGTGCGAGGACGCGAAGCGCCGGGGCGCGGCGCTGTCGGTCGGGCTCGTGGGCAACTGCGCCGAGGTGCTGCCCGCGCTCGTCCAGCGGGGCTTCGTCCCCGACGTGCTGACCGACCAGACTTCCGCGCATGACACCCTCAACGGCTACGTCCCGGCGGGGCTCGGGCCGGCCGAGGCTACGGAGCTGCGCGCGCGCGCACCGGATGAGTACGTACAGCGGGCGCGCGCGAGCATCGCGACGCACGTGAGCGCGATGCTCGACCTGCAACGACGGGGCGCGGTGGCGTTCGACTACGGCAACAACATCCGCACCGAAGCGCGCGACGCCGGCATCGCGGAGGCGTTCGCCATCCCCGGTTTCGTGCCGGAGTACATTCGGCCGCTGTTCTGCGAAGGCAAGGGGCCATTCCGCTGGGTGGCGCTCTCGGGGGACCCGAAGGACTTACAGCGCACCGACCGGCTCGTGCTCGAGCTGTTTCCCGAGAATGCGCACCTGCAGCGCTGGATCACCCTCGCGCAGGAGCGAGTCGCGTTTCAGGGCTTGCCGGCGCGGATCTGCTGGCTGGGGCAGGGGGAGCGCGCGCGCTTCGGCGGCGCGCTCAACGATCTGGTGCAGCGCGGCGAGCTGTCGGCGCCGATCGTGATCGGTCGCGATCACCTCGACACGGGGTCGGTCGCGTCGCCGTTCCGCGAAACAGAAGGGATGCGTGACGGCTCCGATGCGATCGCGGATTGGGCCATCCTCAACGCACTGCTCAACACGGCGTCCGGCGCAGCCTGGGTGTCCTTCCATCACGGCGGTGGGGTGGGCATCGGCAACTCGCTCCATGCGGGGCAGGTGTGCGTGGCGGACGGCACGGCGGGCGCGGCGCGGCGGCTCGAGCGCGTGCTCACCAACGATCCCGGGATCGGCATCGCGCGGCACGCCGACGCCGGCTATCCCGACGCGCTCGCGGCCGCCCGGCGCCACGGCATCCGGCTGCCGATGCGCGAGGCCCCCGACTGAAGACCTTGCTCGTCGGCGCCCGCCAGGTCGTGACCTGCCGCGGGCCGGCGCGCGCGCGGCGCCGCGCGGAAATGCGCGAGGTCGAGGTGCTGCGTGATGCGGCGGTCCTCCTCGACGGGAATCGCATTGCATGGGTCGGTCCTCGCGCGGATGCGCCGAAAGTAGGGGCGCAGCGTGCTGCGCCCCTACAAGTCGTCGAGCTGGATGGAGTTCTGCTCCCCGGTTTCATCGATTGCCATACGCATGCCGTGTTCGGCGCGCCGCGCCTCGACGATCACGAGCGGCGCGCGCTGGGCGAGGACTATAAGGCGATTGCCGCCGCGGGGGGCGGCATCCTGCAGTCGGTGCGCGATGTGCGGGCGCGCAGCGCCGACGACCTGGAGCGTCTCACCCGCGCGCGCCTCGCGACCCTGCTCGCACACGGCAGTACGACCATCGAAGTGAAGTCCGGCTACGGACTCGACCGCGAGGCCGAGCTCAAGCAGCTGCGGGTGATTCGGCGGCTCGCCGCGACACAACCCGCCACGCTGGTCCCGACCTTCCTCGGCGCCCACGAGGTGCCGCCCGAGTACCGCGGAGATCGGCCGGCGTACGTCCGGCTGCTGTGCGACGAGATGATCCCCGCCGTCGCGCGCGAGGGCTTGGCCCGCTGTTGTGACGTCTTCTGCGAGCCGGGGGTCTTCAGCCCGGCCGAGACCCGCGCGATCCTCACCGCCGCCCGGGGGAAGGGGCTCGGCCTGAAGGTGCACGCCGATGAGCTCGAGGGGTCGGGAGGCGCGGAACTCGCCGCGGAGCTCGGCGCCCTGTCGGCCGACCATCTCGCCGCGATCTCGGACGCGGGGATCCGCGCGCTGGCGGCGAGCGACACGGTCGCCGTGCTGCTCCCCGCCACGCTGCTGTTCCTCGGCAAACGAACGCAGGCGCCCGCCCGCCGCCTGATCGACGCGGGCGCGGCCGTGGCCTTGGCGACGGATTTCAATCCGGGCTCCTCGCCGACGCTCAGCCTGCCGCTCGTCATGGCGCTCGCGGTGTCGCAGCTGGGCTTGGGTCACGCGGAAGCCTTGACGGCGGTCACCGTGAACGCGGCGGCGGCGCTCGGGCTCGCGACCGAGCGTGGTCAAATCGCACCAGGGTTCGCGGCAGACCTGGTCATCGCGGCCGTCGGGGATTGGCGCGAAGTCGCGTACTGGATGGGTGCGAACGTCGTAAGCGCCGTCTGGACAGGGGGTTCGGCTTGTCCCACCCACACCGCCCCGATATCTTAAGGTTCCATGTCCAGGCTTGAGCAGCTCAAAGAGAAGGCCAAAGGTCTCGAGGCGAGAGATCCCAAGAAGGCCATCGAGATCTGGATTGAGGCGCTCAAGGTCCAGGAATCCGGGGGTGAGTCGAACCCCGACCTGGCGATCTACAACCGCATCGGCGACCTCTACGGCAAGCTGAAGGACCCCGGTCAGGCCGCGGACTACTACGACCGCGCCGTGGACAAGTACGCCGAGCTCGGGTTTCACAACAACGCCATCGCGATGTGCAACAAGGTGCTGCGCAACGCGCCGGCGCGGCAGACGACCTACCTGAAGCTCGCCAAACTGTATGCCGCGAAGGGGTTCATGGCGGAGGCGCAGCACAACTTCGTACAGTACGCGGAACGCATGCAGAAGGCCGGGAAGATCGACCACGCCTTCGCGGCGCTCAAGGAATTCACCGACATCTCGCCCGAGAGCGAGAACCTGCGCGAGATTTTGTACGAGCACTTGAAAATGTACGGCGACCCCGGCAAACGGGCGTCGGTGCGGGCCAGCCCGCCCACCGCGCCCAAGCCCCCGGCCGCCGACGACGTCTCCAAGTCGGGGAAGCGCAAGACCTCGAGTCTCGTGTTTCTCGACCTGGACGAGCCGCCGGCCGGTAGGGCGAAGCCGGGAGGGAGGCCTGCGGTCGCTCCCCCTCCGCCGCTCGCCCGTCCCGCGCCGCCTCCTCCCCCCGCCCCTACCGAGCGGCTCGTGCAGGAGCTGGAGCCCGACGTGGACGAGTCGCTCGAGATCGAGACGACCAGCCTCGCCGACGAGCCCGGGACAGTCGGTGGCGGGATGCTCGAAGGTCTCGAAACGACCTCCTCCGACTTCGGCCACACGCGCGCCACCGCCCCCAGCGCGCCGTCCATCCGCGAGGAGTTGAATCCGGCCGAGCTGGACCTGGAGGCGCTGGACGAGCTCGAGCCCACCGTGTCGGCGGAGGCCGAGGACGCGGAGGCGGACGGGCTGGACGAGGCGGAGCTAGTGCTCGAGGGTGACATCGACGAGCCGCCCCCGCCCCCGAAAGCCGCGCCGCCCAGGGCTGCGCCGCCACCGCCCCCCCTGTCCAAGGCGCCGCCGCCCAAGGCGCCGCCACCCAAAGCGCCGCCCCCCAAGGTACCGCCGCCCAAAGCGCCGTTACCCAAGCTGAAGCCCCTCGGGCGTCCCTCGGGGCACACCGCGCCCCCAGCTGAGCCGCTGAAGGTGAAGCCCGTGGTGCCGAAGCGCCCGTCCGCGCCGACGCCGGCGCCGCTGTCCAAGCGGAAGCCGGTGGTGGAAGTGCCGCCCCTCGAGCTCGAGCCGGATTTCGACACCGCGCACGCAGTCACGGGCCACGAAATCGACGACGAGCCGCTGGTGATCGAGGAAGGGCATGAGCACCCGAGCTTCGTGCAGACCGAGGAAGACACGTCCATCTCGATGGGCGGGCGGAAGTCGGGGTTCATCGATCTTGGCCTCGACGGCGTGGTCAACCAGGGGGAGCAAAGCGGGTCGATCGTCTTCTCGAACATCGAGGAGGCGCCCGGCGCGCCGGGCATCGAAGAGCTCGAATCGCGCGTCGCCGACAACCCCGACGACCCCGAAGCGCACCAGGCGTTGGGCGAGGCGCTGATCGAAGTGGGCGAGCGCGAGCGCGGCGTGGAGGAACTCGACCTCGCGACGGCGGGCTTCGAGAACAGCGGCAACCTCCCGCAGGCGCTGGACCTGGTGGACGAAATCCTGCGGCTCGAACCGAACAGCGTGCGCCACCGCCAGAAGATGGTGGAGCTGTCGTTCAAGGCGAACGACAAGGCGAGGTTGATCGAGGCCTATCTCGAGCTGGCCGATACGTTGTTGCGGACCGATCTGCCGGACAAGGCGCGGGCGGTGTACCAGCGCGTGGCCGAGCACGATCCCAAGAACGAGCGCGCCAAGGCGGCGCTCGCGATGCTCGCCCCGGCCGCCCCGCCCGTCAAGGGCGAGGGCAAGGTGAAGGCCAAAGACGCGAAGATGACGGTTCGCGGCGAGGCGGCGCTGGACGGGGACTTCGTGGACCTCAGCTCGATGATCCTCGAGGCCGAGGAGCACGAAGAGGCGAAAGACACGCGGATGACGGTGGCCGACGAGGAGCCGACCGGCGACGAGGAAAAGGATTTCCACGACATGCTGGCGCGCTTCAAGCAGGGCATCGACGAGAACATCGACGAGGCCGACTTTCAGTCGCACTACGACCTGGGGGTCGCGTTCAAGGAAATGGGGCTGCTGGACGAGGCGATCGCCGAGTTCCAGAAGGCCCTGCGCGCGCCGGAGGGCAAGCTCCGTACCTCGGAGCTGCTGGGCGTCTGCTTCTTCGAGAAAGGCGCATACGGCGTCGCCGAATCGATTCTGCGGCGGGGGCTCGACCTGCCCGCCTCAGGCGACCAGGAGCGGCTGGGGATCCTCTATTGGCTCGGCCGGGCGCTGGAGGAGCAGGGCAAGAAGGTCGAGGCGCGCGACCTGTACGGGCGGGTGTTCGCCGTGGACATCCGCTTCATCGACGTGGGCGAGCGGGTGAAGGCGCTCGCCCGGGCCAAGTGACGTGAACCCCCAGGTCGCGCGGGTCGCGCTGCGGGACGTCCAGCGCCCGGTGGCCGCGGAGCTCGAGCGGGTGGTGGACGAGCTGCGCCGCATCATCGCCGGCGACTTCCCGATCATCAGCGAGGTGAACGAGCACCTGCTGCGGATGAAGGGCAAGCTGTTCCGCCCGACGCTCCTTCTGCTCAGCCACCGGGCCGCGGGGGGCGAAGACCCGCGCGCGGAGACGCTGGCGGCGGTCGTCGAGCTGATCCACCTCGCCACCTTGGTCCACGACGACTCGGTCGACCATTCGGTCCTGCGCCGCGGGCTTCCCACGATCAACGCATTGTTCTCGCATCAGGTCGCCGTCATCATGGGCGACTACTTGTATTCGCGGGCGATCATCGAGCTGGTGAAGCTCGACGACCCGGAGCCGCTTCGCGTGCTGGCCCGCGTCACCAACGAGATGACGGTCGGCGAGATGCGCCAGCTCGAAGCGCACGACAAGCTCGCGTACGGCGAGGCGGCCTACGACCAGCTGATCCGCGCCAAAACCGCGTCGCTGCTGTCGGGCGCCTGCGAGGTGGGCGCCCTCACGGCACCGCCGGGCTATCGCAGCGCCCTGGCCCGGTTCGGCCTGCTGCTCGGCATGGCGTTCCAGATCACCGACGACGTGCTCGACTACACCCAGCCGGAGGCGGTGACGGGGAAGCCGTCGGGACTGGACCTGCGCGAACACAAAGTCACGCTGCCGTTGATCGCGGCGTTGGGGCGGCTGTCGGCGGAGGGCCGGCGGGTGGTCGCCGAGCTCATGGCGGCCGCGGACCCACCGGACGATCTGGTCGCCGACGTGATCCGGCTGGTGGAGGGGGCGGGCGGCCTCGACACGGCGCGGCAGCGCGCGCTGGAGCTGGCCCAGCAGGCGGAGGGAGAGCTCGACGCGCTCCCGCCGTCGCCGGCGCGGGACGCGCTGCAGGGGAGCATCGCGTATGCCGTGGAGCGGCGCAGCTAGCGTGGCCCACGGCCCACGCCGCCCGCTGTTCTACTTCGGCGTGCTCGCGACCGGCTTCGTGCTGGGCGGGCTGCTGACCGCGTTCCTGCGGCGCTTCCTGCCGCAGGGACCGGCGAAGGAGATTTTCACGTGGTCCGTGACGCCGACGCTGGGGCCGGTGCATCTGGACCTGCTGGTGGTGTCGCTTACGCTGGGGCCGATCGGGCTCGACGTGTCGCTGCTCGCGGTCGTCGGGGTCGCGATCGCGTACTTCGTGGCCCGATCACTCTTCTGAACGAGGAAACCATGCCCAATCTCGGCTTCACGGAAATCGCGATCCTGTTGCTCATCCTGGTGTTGTTCTTCGGCGCCAAGCGCATTCCGGAGATCGGCGCGTCGATCGGGAAGGGGATCAAGGAGTTCAAGCGGGGGCTCAAGGATGAGCCGGTCGAGCCGCCCGAGTCCGACGCGCCCCTGCCCCCACCCGCCGCCGGCGCCGGCCCCAAGCGCCTGAGTCAGTAGGCGCCGGGCATGTTCGGGAACCTGGGCGGGAGCGAGATCGTCATCCTCTTGCTCATCGTCCTGCTCGTCTTCGGCGCCAACCGGCTGCCGGAAGCGGGGCGGGCCGTGGGGAAGGGGTTGCGCGAGTTCAAACGCGCCCTCTCGGACGCGGAAGACAGCATCCAGCGACTGCCCGAGGACGAGAAGCCGCGGGACGCGAAGCCGAAGCGCTTGGTGGAGTGAGCGCCCGCTAGAGTCCGACGTCCGCGGCCTGCGCGGCCTGGCTGCGATAGATGTCTTTCCGCCGGTCCACGATCTTGGCCTTGGCGCGCAAGCCCTCGACGTACTGCTGGATGCGCGCCTGCCGCACCGCGTTGAGCAGCTGTTGGCGCTGGGCGTTGCGTTGCGCCAGCCAGGCCGACGAATCGGCCAGCTTGCGGCCCAGCGATTCGACGATGAAGTAACCGCCCTCGCCGGCGATCACCCCGCTCCGCTCCCCCCCGCGCAACCCGAACGCCGCACCTACGACCATGGGCTCGCGCGCCAGATAGCTCGGTGGGTTGAGGCGCGCGAACGGCCCGAACCGTTGCACCGGGAGCCCACGCGCGGCGCCGGCGGCGAGGAGATTCGGCGTGCCGCGCAGCGCCGCGGCGACGGAATCGGCGCGCCGCTGCGCGATCGCCTTGCGCTTCTCGACCCGCACCGCGTCGAGCACTGGCTTGCGCACCTCGGCGAGCGGCGGCACGCCTCCCGGCACGAGGGAGTCGAGGCGGAACACGTAGTACGCCGGAATCGCCTCGACCATCGGGCCGGTCTCACCCACCCGCGCCTCGAACGCCCAGACGCTCACGTCCGGAATCCGGTAGCGGCCCAGCTCGAGCGGCTCGTCCTCCACGATGCGGTACTGCGGGGAGAGGGGCAGGTTAAACCGCCGGGCGGCGCTGTCGAGGAGCGCGCCGTTGGGCTGGTCGGCGGCGAAGCGCTCCAGGCTGTCGGCGCGCGCTTCCACGTACTCGAGATGGTCCCCCTGCAGCTCGACCGGCACGAGGATGTGGCGCACCTTGAGGGAGTCGCCCCGCGCCGCGTCTACGCGGATCAGGTGATACCCGAACTGGGTCAGGACCGGCGGCGACAGCTGGCCGGGGCGCAACCGCCGCATCGCCGCCGTGAACACCGAGTCGAAGCCCGGCTCGTTGCGTTTGACCCACCCGAGGTCGCCTCCCCGGCTGCCGCTCACGGTGTCGGCCGACTCGCGCCGCGCGATGTCCTCGAACTTGGCCCCGCGCGCCAGCTCGGTACGGATCCGCTCGAGGCGCGCCCGCGCCGCGGCGGTGTCCGCGGCATTCGACAGGCGCGGCTGCGCGACGAACCGCACGAACGCCGTCGCCGGCCGGCGAAAGTCGTCGGCGTGCGCCGAGAGATAGCGCTGCAGCTCGGCGTCGGTGACGGACACGGAGTCGCGCAGCGCGTACGGCCAGACGGGCAGCACCGCGACGGTCGCCGAATCGTGCTGGTCCCTGTAGATGCGCCACAGTTTGGCGTCGGAGATGTACACGTCGGCGGTGAGGTACTGTTGCAGCTTGATGAACGGGATGCGCTCCCGGTACGCTGCCTCGAGCTGCGCCAACAGCGCGCGATCGGCGTGCTGCAGGAACAGCTGCCACTTGTTGAGGTCGAGTTGCCCGTTGGTCTGGAACTGGGGGTCCTGCAAGACCTCGGGCGGCGGGGAATTGCGGAGCGCGTCGGCCAGCTCCGCGTCGGTCACCCCGATACCGAGCCGCCCGTATTCCTGCGCCAGCAGGATCTCCTGGACCTGCTGGTTGACCACCTGGTCCTCGATCTGCTGCTCTTCCTCCCGCGACAGCCGGCTGACGCCGTATTGCTGCCGATACTGCTCGAAGGCCGTCTGGCGCCGCTGCTGGAACTCGGCGACCTGGACTTCCTTGCCGTTGACTCTGAGCACGACGTTGGCGCTGGGGCCGAGGATCTCCATGACCTGACCGATCGCCAGCCACAGAATGAAGGAGCCGGCGAGGATGTAGAAGACCCACTTGGCATTGGAGCGCATCGTGCGCAGCATGGGGCGCCCTAACTCCGGTCGAAAGGGAGGTGAAGGGGCATAAGTCTAAAAACGACAATGCACAAACTCAAGCGAGCTGATGTGGCGTCTGATTGACAGCGGCGCCGGCCGAGCACTATCTTCGTCCAATTCCCACATAGACTTAGGGCGTGGTCTACACCAGCGAGATAGAGAAGCTCGAGCGTCGTTGGGCCGAAAACCCCAAGGGGCGCAATTTCGCCCCATTGGCGGACGCCTATCGTAAAGCGGGAGAACTAGATAGGGCCATCGAGCTGTGCCAGAACGGCCTCGCCCTCCACCCGGACTACGTCAGCGCGCACATCGTGTTCGGGCGCTGCATGATCGACCAAAAGAACGACCCTGCCGCCGCGGACGTGTTCCGGAAGGTGTTGGGTCTCGACCCCGAAAACATCATCGCCCTCAAGATCCTGGGGGAGATCGCCGAGCGCAACGGCCGGTTTGACGAGGCGGTCGAGTGGTTGGGCCGGCTGCTGAACGCCGACCCGATGAACGGCGACGCGGCCGAAGCGCTCTCGCGCGCGAAGCGCAAGGCGGCGCCCGCCAGGCCGACGGAGCCGGTCGCCAAATCCCGGGCCGAAGCGCCGACGGCAGCGATGACCAAGCCCGGGTTCGTGGTGGAGCATCTGTCGGACCAGGGTGAGGGCAAGCCGGCGCTCACGGCGCGCAAGCCCTCGCCCGACGTCGAGACGTTCGACGGCTCGCTCGACTTCAACGCCGCGGCGCATGCCGCGGCCAAGGCCGATGGGCTCGAGGTCCAGGAAGACGTCGAGCTGAGCTCGCAGCAATTCGAGCAGGTGGAGGTGGAAGGGCTGGCGCCCACGCACTACGAGGGCAGTGGTCTCTTCAAGCTCGACAAGCCGGCGTCGCCCGAGGCCGCACCTGCCGCGCCGGAGCCGCTCGACGAGCCGACGTCGCCGGTCGACTTGCCTCTGATCATGCCGGATGACGTGCGGTCAGCTGGTGCGCGCACGTCCGCTCGAGCGGCTCCGCCCCGCCCTCCGGCCCCCCCCCCGCCGCCGCCGCCGCCGCCGCCGCCGCAGCCCGCCGCGGCCGCGGCGCCTGCCCCGTCGGCCCGGACGTCGATCCCGGCGGCGGTGACATCGTCGGACGACGACGGCGCAGCCGACACGGCGACGTTATCGCAGGTGGAGCCGGTGCTCACGGAGACGATGGCGGAGCTGTACCTGAAGCAGGGACATCAACACGACGCGCTGCGCGTGTACCAGGCGTTGCTGGCGCAGCGTCCCGGCGACGCCCGGTTGCGGGTCAAGGTCGAGCAGTTGTCGCCCGGTAGGCGCAAGCGGTCGGGGATATCGGCACAGGCATTCTTGAAGAGCGTCTTGTCGGGCCGCGGCGCTCCGGCCGCTGCACGACCGCCAGTGGCACCGACCACGCTCGACGCGGCGTTCGACACCGCGGCCGGCGGCGATGATGCAGGGAGAGAAGGGGAAGGTGGTCCGATGCCGGGCGCGCCGACGCGTCCGGCGAGCGATCACATCTCGCTGGACGCGGTGTTCGGCGGCGAGGAGTCCGCTCGCCAGGCCGCGGGTGGCGGGGCGAACCCCGACTTCCCCACGGGGAGCGGTGCGGGAGAGGCGGGAGACGGAGGGAGCTTCTCGTTCGACCAGTTCTTCGGGAGCGCCCAGGGCTCGGCTCCGGGGTCGGGGGCCGCACCAGCGGTGGGAGGCGCTGAGGCGGCAGGGACGGGACCGCGGACGTCGGGACGGACGTCGGGGCGCACACAGCGCCCGGCGGAAAACGAGGGCGAGCTCGATCAGTTCCAGCAGTGGCTGAAAAAGCTCAAGTCCTAGTGCACATCGCCGTGCTGAACGGCCCCAATCTCAACCTGCTGGGCGAGCGTGAACCCGACGTGTACGGCCGCGCCAGCCTGGCGGAGATCGAAGCTGCCACGCAGGAGCGGGCGCGCGCGCTTGGCGTCGCGTGCTCCTGGACGCAGACGAACCACGAGGGCGAGCTGGTGGAGGCGATCCAAGGGCTGAAGGGGCGCGCCGACGGCGCGCTGATCAACGCGGCCGCCTTCACGCACACCAGCCTCGCCGTGCGGGACGCCCTGCTCGCCGTGCGGGTGCCGTTCGTGGAGGTGCACCTCTCGAACATCTTCGCGCGCGAGCCGGAGCGGCGCCGCTCGCTCCTCGCCGACCTCGCCGTGGGCGTGGTGACGGGGTTCGGCGCCGACAGTTATCGCCTGGGACTCGAGGGGCTGGTCGGCTTTCTCGCGTCCCGCGATGGGCGCTGACCGGCGGCGGGAGCGGCACGAAACACTCGTCGCGCTCCTGGAAACCGAGGGACTCGACGCGCTGCTCGTCACGTCGCGGCCCAACATCCGCTACCTGACGGGGTTCAGCGGCTCCGCGGGGCTGGTGGTGGTGACGCGCGCCGATCTGCTGCTCGTCACGGACTTCCGATACGATGAGCAGGCGCGGGCGGAAGCCGCGGCGGTCGCGCGGGTCGAGGTCGAAGGGGCGAGCGTGTGGGACCGGCTGTTCAAGGAGCTGCCCAGCCTCGGTGCGCTGGAAACCGTCGGCTACGAAGCCCACGCGCTCACCGTGAAGGACGCCGAGCGGCTGTCCGGGGCGGGGAAGCCGTGGCGCTGGAAGGCGGCGGGTGAGCTGGTGGAGCGGTTGCGCGCCTGCAAGGACCTGGACGAGGTGGCGGCGATCCGGGCGGCCGCGGCGCTCGCGGGCGAGGCGCTCCAGGCGACGCTCGCGGTCGTGCGGCCGGGACTCACGGAGCTGGAGATCGCCGGGCTGCTGGAGCGGGCGCTGCGCCGCGGCGGCAGCGAGGCCCATCCGTTCCCGACGATCGTGGCCTCGGGGCCGCGCAGCGCGCTGCCCCACGCGCACTCGAGCGGGCGCGCGGTAGCGGCGGGGGAGTGGCTGCTGCTAGACTTTGGCGCCGTCGTGGACGGGTACTGCGCCGACATCACGCGCACGGTGGTGGTCGGCGCGCGCGCCACGGAGGCGCAGCGCGCGCTGTACGAGCTGGTGCAAAGTGCCCAGCGCCGCGCCCGGGACGGCGTGCGGGTGGGCATGCCGGGGAAGGCGGCGGACGCGCTGGCGCGAGAGCTGATCGAGGCGCGCGGCTTCGGCGATGCGTTCGGGCATTCGACCGGGCACGGCTTGGGGCTCGAGGTGCACGAGGCGCCGCGGCTGGCGCGCACGGCCCTGGACCCGCTGCCGCTGGACGCCGTGGTCACCGTCGAGCCCGGCGTCTACGTGCCCGGCCGGGGCGGCGTGCGGATCGAGGACGACGTCCACGTGTCCGCGGCCGGCCCCGTGCTGCTGTCGGACGGCCGGACGGACCTCGTGGAACTGGTGTAGGGCCAGTCTGGGGGTATTTTGACGGCATGAAGCTCGACATCATCGCGCAGATCGTGCAGATCCTGAAGGACGCCCCGGACGTGGGCGCCATCGAGATCCGGCGGGGGCTGTTCGGCGCGTGGTCGTCCGTGCGGGTGTCGAGGGCAGGGCACGTCACCAATACGGGCGGCCAGGTGGTGGTGACGCAGGGGACCCCCAGCCCCCCGGCCCTAGGCCCGCGCGGGGACCGGGGCCCGGGGCCTGGGGACGTCGCGCCCGCCCCGGCCGCCCTGCTCTCCGAGATCAAGTCCCCTATGGTGGGGACGTTTTACCAGTCGCCGGAGCCGGGGGCCCAACCGTACGTCAAGGGTGGGAGCCGCGTGACCGTCGGCCAGGTGGTGTGCATCATCGAAGCGATGAAGATCATGAACGAGATCGAGTCCGAGGTTGCCGGCGTCGTGAAGGAAGTCTGCGTTCAGAACATGCAGCCGGTCGAGTTCGGGCAGGTCCTCTTCCGGGTGGATCCCCATGGCTGAAGCGGCTCCCACACCGTTCAACTTCAAGCAGGCCATCACCACGATGGTGCAGCGCAACGGCTCCGACCTGCTGCTCAAGGTGGGCCGGCCGGCGACGGTCCGCGTGAACGGCGAGCTGGTCGCCCTCGACACCCAGCCGCTCAAGCCGGAGGAGCTGAAGTCGCTCGCCGAGCAGATCATGACGCCGCGCCAGGTGAAGGAGTTTGCCGAGCACAAGGAGGCCGACTTCGCGATCGGCGTGCCGGGCGTCGGCCGGTTCCGGACCAACGTGTACCAGCAGCGCGGCACGGTGGCCTTCGCGTTCCGGGCGATTCCGTACGAGGTGAAGCACATCAAGGACCTGTCGTTACCGCCGGTGCTGGAGGAGATCGCGCTCAAGCCGCGCGGCCTGGTGCTGGTGACGGGGGTGACGGGGTCGGGGAAGTCGACGTGCCTGGCGGCGATGATCAACCACATCAACTCGAACCGGCGGGTCAACGTCATCACGATCGAGGACCCGATCGAGTTCCTGCACCGCGACAACCTGGCCAACATCTCGCAGCGCGAGGTGGGCAACGACACGCTGTCGTTCAATTCGGCCCTGCGGCACGTGCTGCGGCAGGACCCGGACGTGATCCTGATCGGTGAGATCCGCGACATGGAGACGCTGGACACGGCGCTCAAGGCCGCGGACACCGGGCACATGGTGTTCTCGACGTTGCACACGACCGATGCGACGCAATCCATCACGCGCGTGATCTCGTTCTTCCCGCCGCACCAGCACGACGAGATCCGGCACCTGCTGTCGACGGCGCTCTACGCGGTGGTGTCGCTCCGCCTCGTGCCACGCCGGGACGGGAAAGGCCGCGTGCCGGCCGCCGAAGTGCTCATCAACACGGCCGCCGTGGCCGACAATATCCGCGATCTCTCGAAGGCGCTGAACATCCCCGACCTGATCGCGGAAGGCTCGGTGCAGTATGGGATGCAGTCGTTCGACCAGTCGTTGTTCCATTGGTACCAGCAGGGCGTGATCAGTTACGAGAGCGCCATCTTCTATTCGTCGAACCCGAGCGAGTTCGCACTGAAGGTGTCGGGTGTCGACTCGTCCGGCAACCGGCTGGGCGGCACTCGGGGCGGGGTAGCCGGTGGGATCGAGCTGACGCCCTGATGTTCAAAAAGGTGCTGGTCGCGAACCGCGGGGAGATCGCCCTGCGGGTCATCCGCGCGTGCAAGGAGCTCGGCATCGAGACGGTCGCGGTCTATTCGGAGGCGGACCGCGAGTGCCTGCACGTCCGCTTCGCCGACGACGACGTGTGCATCGGCCGGGCGCCCAGTCGCGACAGCTATCTCAACATCCCCCGCCTCATCGCCGCCGCCGAGATCACCGGCGCGGACGCGATCCATCCGGGCTACGGCTTCCTGGCCGAGAACGCGGAGTTCGCCGAGAAGGTCGGCGCCTCGAGCATCACGTTCATCGGTCCCACCCCCGACCAGATCCGCCAGATGGGGGACAAAGCCACCGCCCGCAGCATCGCGCAGAAGCTCAAGGTCCCCACCGTACCGGGCTCCCCGGGGCCCGTCGAGTCGGTGGAGGAGGGGCTGAAGATCGCCGCCAAGATCGGGTTCCCCGTGATCATCAAGGCGGCGGCCGGGGGCGGGGGGAAGGGGATGCGCGTCGCCGCCGACGCGGAGCAGTTCACGCAGGCGTTCAGCCTGGCCACGCAGGAGGCGTTGGCGGCGTTCGGCTCGGGGCAGGTGTATCTCGAGAAGTACCTCGCGCGGCCGCGCCACATCGAGATCCAGATCATGGGCGACACGCACGGGAAGGTGATGCACCTGTGCGAGCGCGACTGCTCGGTGCAGCGCCGCCACCAGAAGCTGATCGAAGAGGCACCCAGCCCGGCGGTGGATCAGACGCTGCGGGAGGACATCGGCGACGCGGCGGTGAAGCTGGCGGAATCGATCGGCTACGTCGGCGCGGGGACGATCGAGTTCCTGCTGGACGAGGATGGGTCGTTCTACTTCATGGAGATGAACACGCGCATCCAGGTGGAGCACCCGGTCACGGAGATGTGCACCAACTTCGACCTGGTCAAGGAGCAGATCCGGGTGGCGGCGGGCGAGCCGCTGTCGTTCGTGATGAACGGCAACCGGCTGCGCGGGCATTCGATCGAGTGCCGGGTGAACGCCGAGGATCCCGCCCGCAACTTCCAGCCCTCGCCGGGGCTGATCACCGCCTACCATCCGCCCGGCGGGCCCGGCGTGCGCGTCGACACCCACATTTACGCGGGCTATACCGTGCCGCCGTATTACGACTCGCTGCTGGCGAAGGTGATCGTGCACGGCAACGACCGCGCCGAGGCGCTCGCCCGTATGCGGCAGGCGCTCGACTCGTTTATCATTGAGGGCGTGACCACGACGATCCCGTTCTTGGGCCGCGTCATGCGCCACCCGGACTTCCTGACCGGGTGGGTGGATACGAAATTCCTCGAGCGCGAGCCGCACCTCCTCAAAGACCCAGCATGAAGATCGACGCCTACTTCACCCCACTCGGCCTGAATGCAGGAGATTTGAGCGGCCGGGGGGTCGTCGTCATCGACGTGCTGCGCGCCACGAGCAGCGTCGTCACCGCCCTCGCGGCCGGCGCCAAAGCCGTCGTCCCCGCCACGAGCTCCGAAGAAGCCGTGCGCCTCACGGCCAACCTCGAAAAGGACGGCATCGTGCTGGCCGGCGAGCGCCGCATGCTCAAAGTCGAGGGATTCGGGCTGGGGAACTCGCCGCGCGAGATGACCCCCGACGCGGTGGGCGGGAAGACCGTCTTCCTCGCCACCACTAACGGCACGCCGGCCCTCGTGGCGGCGCAGGGCGGTGATCCCGTGCTGGTGGCCGCGGCCCTGAATTTCCGCGCCGTCACCGACCGGGCGCGCGCCGTGTTCCTCCAGCGGGGCGACCTGGTGATCATCTGCGCCGGCCGTGAGAAACAGTTCGCGCTCGAGGATGCCTACACCGCCGGACGCCTGATCAAGGCCGTGAAGAAGGGTGCCCGCAAGGTGCAGCTCAACGACGCCGCGCAGGTCGCCCTCGACCTCGCGGCGCAGCAGGGTGGGTGGGGCGACGCCTTCGCGGCCAGCGAAGCCGCCGGCCAGCTGGCCGAAGTGGGCCTGGGCGACGACGTCGCCTTCTGCGCCCAGCCCGACCGCGTCACGGTCGTCCCCGTATACGCCGACCGGCGCATCACCGCGTGAACGCGAAAGCCCGCCAGGAACTGCTCGGCATCGCCGCCCTCCTGGTCGGGCTGTTCCTCGGCCTCACCCTGCCGCGGCTCCCTATCACCGGCAGTTGGGGCCGGGCGGTCGGGGGCTTCCTGTGGACGATGTTCGGGGTGGGCGCGGCGGTCCTGCCGCTCCTGGGCATCGGTTGGGCGCTGGCGGCGTTCGAGCGTCTGGGGACCCTGTCGTGGCGGCGCGCCGCCGCGCTGGGCGCCGGCCTCGTCCTGCTCATTCCGTACGGCATTGCGATTGTGATCGGGCCGACGTTCCCGTTCGACTATGCCCTATGGACCCCCACCCAGCACCTGGTCGGCCTGTTTCCAGCGTTCCTGGCGCACGGCATCCAGAGGGCGGTGGGAACCGCGGGCGGCGTGCTGGTGGGGCTGTTCGCGCTCTCCGCGCTGGGCATCCTGACGGTGGGGTGGCATCCGTTGGGGCTGCT
>DASYQX010000004.1:0-7706 GCA_036004985.1 Gemmatimonadales bacterium | reverse complement strand
CCCGACCAGATCCGGGTTCAGGTAGTCGATGCCGGTGTCGAGGATCGCGACCACGACGTCGCGAGAACCAAGATGGCCCGCTGCCCATGCCTCGGGTGCGAACACCGCCCGCAGGTGCCATTGCCGCGAGTAGAACTGGGCCTCGGTGGGCGAAGCAGTCGCATCCGCTGGGGCGAGGACCTCGCTGACGGTCTCGTCGGCGAAAGCCTCGGCGGTGCCGATGTCGTCATCTCGGAGTGTCATCACGACGTCGGGCTCCACGGCCCGGACGTCCGCTGCGGTCGACAGCTCTGCGGCGGCGGCGTCCGTAAGCCCTGTGATGGCGGCCACACCAATGCCGTCGAGCGAGGTCTCAACGGACCCGCCCAGCTGCGAGACGCGCGCCGCGAAGTCGGCGGGCACGTGCTCCGCCGCGAACAGGACGACATAGCGGTCAGACTCCTGCTGCGACACCTGCGCCTGAACGGGAACCCTGACCTCGTCGGACGCGAGAGGCGCTGGCCCATCCGAACAAGCAGGCGTCCCCAGTAGGGCGACGACTGCGAGAATGGCGAATGGATAGCTTTTCATTGGCTGCTCCTTCGTTTGTCTCATGGATTCCGAGTCCAGACTACGGCCCAGTCCGAGTACCCACCGTCCTTCACAGCGACGACGGCGTACCCCCAACACCAAGCCACGGCTGGGCACGAGCCGCCGGAAAAGCTCGTCGCGTCGGCGGGAAGAGTTGCGTCACGCCCGTCGTACGCGACGCCATAGAAATCCATCAGCCACACCTCGTAGCCATCTTCGATTGCCGAGTTGTCGGTCCACGAAAGAGCACCCTGCGCATCCAGGCTCAGGTCGGTGGGTCCGACGGGCGGTGCCGTACAATCGGTGTTCGAGGGTGGCGAGTCGCCGTCGGCATTGAAGGCGACGAGTCTGTAGCACACCTCGGTCTCGCTGGCGCGGCCGTCGTCTGTGAACGAAGTGGCGTTGGCGGCACCGATCGCGGTCGTCGTCCAGCTCGCCCCTCCATCTAGAGAGCGCTCAATGCGGAATCCCTCTTCGTTCGTGGAGTTGTCGCCCCAGGTGACGGTGATCCCGGTGGACCATGCGGGTGCCGCATCCACCGCCGAGGGCGCATTCGGCGGCCCAGGAGGTGGGGGCGGCGGGGGTGGCGGCGGGGGAGCGAGCGTCCTGGCGCAGACGGTCCCGGAGAAAGAGGAATAGCTCGTCTTGTTTCCCGTGGTTCGATACGAGCGGACCTTGTAGCAGTAATCGGTCGACGGAGTGAGTCCAAGATCGGCGTAGCTGGTGATGCCGCTGGCAGTCGAGTGCAGCAGCGCGAAGGTGCTAGGCGGTAGTGTCGAGCGGTGCACTTCAAAACCGGTTTCGTTGGATGAATTATCCCGCCAGCTCACGTCGATTCGGCTTTGGGAAACGGCGACGGCGTTGGTACCCGACGGCGCGGTTGGCGTCGAACCCGCGCCCGCGGCAGATGCTGCCTGAATCGTGGGCTCGAGCGGCGCGCTGCGATCGCAGCCGAGCACGAACAGAACCAGGAGTAAACTCCCCAGACAGATGCGGACAACGAGCATACAGACCCCGTGATGGTGGATTCGGTGATTCGGAGCATTCCCTCGCCAGATGACGCGCAGCGCCGGTGTGGAACCGGACAGGCAGCATAAGGTCGCCACGGCCTCCTATTGCGGTCGTGGCGTTTGGCCCTGACCTTCGCAGACGATGGGTACCGACCCCGACATCACCGGCCTGCTCCTCGCGTGGCGCGCGGGCGACCGCCGTGCCTTGGACCAACTATTCCCCCTGGTCTATGAGGCGCTGCGCCGCATCGCGCACCACCAGCTGGAGCGCGAGCGTCCGGACCACACACTCGGCACGACGGCCCTCGTGCACGAAGCATTTCTCAAACTCGTGGATCAGACCCGGGCCCAGTGGGCCGATCGGGCGCAGTTCTTCGCCGTGGCGGCGCGCGCGATGCGTCGCATCCTGGTGGACTACGCCCGCCGGCACCGCGCACTCAAGCGCGGCGGCGAACGAGCACAGATCAGCCTTGACGACATCCCCTTGGTTGCCGACGTGCGGGCCGATGGGCTGATCGCGCTGGATGAGGCGCTGGCGCGGCTAGCGGAGCTGGATGAACGGCTCAGTCGCGTGGTGGAGTGCCGCTTCTTCGGCGGGCTGACAGAGGAGGAGACAGCGGAGGCGCTGGCCGTGACCCCACGTACGGTGCGGCGCGACTGGGTCAAGGCCAAGGGCTGGCTGCATCAGGAACTCCGGTCCTGAGGAGCCGCGCGATTTGCGCCGCTCGGCCCCAGCCTGCATTGTGAACGAGTAGCCGGCCCGAGGTGCTCATCGTCACGACACCCAGTACTGCCGCGTGGTGGCGGCAGGTCTTCGCCGTTCTCGACCAAGCGCTCGACTTGCCCGCCGAGGGGCGCGAGTCGCTCGTGCGGCGCGCCTGCGAGGGCGATGCGGCGCTCGCTGCTGAAGTGGCTCGTCTCCTCGCGCAGGCCGACCGAGCGTCGGTGCTCGACACGCCCGCGGTGGAATTCGCGGCGCCGTTCCTCCACGATCTCCCCCCGGAAGCCGACGCGAGCGTGTCGGGCGCGCGCATCGGCGCCTATCGCATCCTCCGCGAGCTTGCGCACGGCGGCATGGGCACGGTCTATCTCGCCGAGCGGGCCGACGAGCAATACCACCAGACGGTCGCCCTCAAGGTGCTGCGCGGGTGGAACGCGGAGAGCGACCGCTCCGTGCGCCGCTTCCTCGAAGAGCGCCAGATCCTCGCGTCGCTCGAGCACCCCGACATCGCGCGGCTGTTGGACGGGGGCGTGACGGCGGACGGCCTGCCGTGGTTCGTCATGGAATACGTCGAGGGGATACCGATCGACCGCTACTGCGATACGCGAAGGCTGAACATCGACGAGCGGCTCGAGTTGTTCTGCCGGGTGTGCGCCGCCGTACAACACGCCCATCGCAACCTCATCGTTCACCGGGACCTAAAGCCCGCGAATATTCTGGTCACCGCCGTCGGGGGCGTGAAGCTGCTCGATTTCGGGATCGCCAAGCTGCTGGTCGCAGACGGTGCCGCCGACGCCCGCACGGCCACAGTCGAGCGACTGATGACGCCGCTGTACGCCAGCCCGGAGCAGGTGCGGGGCGAAGCGATCTCCACTGCGACGGATGTCTACGCGCTCGGCGTGCTGCTCAACGACTTGCTGACGGGACGGGATCCGTACCTGCTGACGACGCGGGAGCCCTCGGAGATCGTGCGCGCGATCCTCGAGCGAGAGCCGCAGCCGCCTTCCGCGGCGGTACTTCTTGGGGACGAGGTGGCGGATCGTGCGCAGGCGCGGGGCTCCGTGGTCGCAAGGCTCGTACGACGCCTGCGCGGCGACCTGGACACGATTGTGCTGACGGCGCTGCAGAAGGAGGCCGGCCGCCGCTACGGCACGGCCGAGCAGCTCGAGGCGGACGTGCGGCGCCACCTCGCGGGTCTACCAGTGACGGCGCGACCGGACAGCCGGCTCTACCGCGCGCAGAAGTTCGTCCGGCGGAATCGCATCGGCGTGGGCCTAGCGGCGGGCGTCGCGCTCCTCGTGCTGGCGTTCGCGGTGGTGACGGCGGTGCAATCGGTGCGGATTCGCGCGCAGGCCGACCGCATCGCCGTGGAGCGCGACCGGGCGGAGCAGGTCTCCACGTATCTCGCCGGCTTGTTTCAAACATCGGACCCGTTCGCCGGCGGCGGCGCAAGACTCACCGCGCGGCAGATTCTCGATAGCGGCGCCACGCGGATCGACCGCGAGCTGGCGAGTCAGCCGGAGGCGCGGGCTCAGATGCTCTTTGAGATGGGCCGGGCCTACTTCGGCCTAGGCGTGCGCGACCGGGCTCGGCGGTTCGTCGAGACCTCACTGGCCATTCGCCGCCGGACGTCGTCCGAGCCCCAGATCGTGGTCGCGCAGACCCTCGATTTCCTTGGCACCGTGCTCGTGTTGCAGGGGGAGCTGGACGACGCTGAACGGGCCTATCGAGACGCGCTGGCCCAGCGCCGGCAGCTACAGGGGTCGCGGCACCCCGACGTGGCTCGGAGTCTGAATGGGTTAGCCGGTGTGCTCCGGTCACGGGCGCGCTTTCGCGAGGCCGATTCGGTGTCGCGCGAAGCAGTCACGCTCGACGAGGCGCGCAGCGATGAACACCGCCTCGACTTGGCTCAAAGTCTCGACGGACAAGCGCGTGCGCTTTGGGAGCTGGCGGACTTCGCAGCAGCGGCACAGTTGTACAGCCGCGCCTTGATGTTGCGGCGCCAGGTACTACCGGACGGACACCTGGAGGTTGCGGGCAGCGTGGTGCGCCTCGCCATGGCCCTGGGTGACGCCGGTCAAACCGCGGGGGCAGACTCCCTGTTCCGCGATGGGCTTGCGGCCAGGCGTCGCGCGTTGGGTGGCGACCACCCAGACGTAATTGCGGACGAGGCCGAGTACGCGCGGTTGTTGCACAGGCTGCGACGCGACGGCGAGGCCGAGCGGCTGTACCTGCGTGCGCTCAGCATCGCTCGTCAACGACTGCCCGCGTCGCACCCACTCGTCGCCACAGTCCTCATGGGTCTGGGCGAGCTACGGCTCGACGCGGGCGCCCCGCGCGCAGCCGAGCCGCTATTCCGCGAGGCGCTGGCGGTGCGGCAGGCCGCGTTGTCCCAGCACCATCCAGGCAGTGCCGATGCCGAACAGCTTGTCGGCGCTGCCGCGTTGGCGCTCGGCAGATACGCGGAAGCAGATCTTTACTTGCACTCGCGACTCGAGTTGTTGCGCGCGACCTATGGGGACCGTCACCCGCGCATGCAAGCGGTGTTCCGACGGCTCGTCGCGCTCCACGAGGCCGCAGGAGAGCCCGACAGGGCGGCCGAGTTCCAGAAGCTCCTCGTGGTGGTCGGACGATGAAAGGGCGACGGCGCGCCGCCACCGCGATCGCTGCGGTCGCCGCCAGCCTGTTGCTCCTGCAGTCGAGCTGGAGTCCGGGGTCCCGTGCCGCCGCGGCCGTCACGCCGGGCGTGCAGCCGAGTGTGGTGGCGGTGCTCCCGTTCCGCGTTCGTGATCCCGCGCCGGGGGTGGTGGATCTGCGAGATTGGCTCCAAGACCTGCTGGTGGCCCGACTGACGGGCGAAGGCAGCCCGCGGGCCCTGACCCCAGCCGTGGTCGCCGGCGCGCTGCGGCGCGTCCACGCGTCGCCGGGAGGCGAATTCCCACCTGAGGTGTCACGCAAACTCAAGGCCGATCTCGGCGCCGGATTGCTGCTGACCGGCGAAGTCGCGGGCACGCCGACCCGCCTCGAGCTGGCGGCGACCCTGGCGGCGGACGGAGCGCCGCCGGTCCAAGCGCAGGTCGCTGGCAGCGCCGACAGCCTGCCATACCTCGCGGACCAGCTCGCCGTACGCTTGCTCGCGGCTCGCGCCGGCGGAGAAGAAGACCGCGCGGCGTTGGCGACCACTTCCCTCAGCGCGCTGCGCGCCTATCTCGCCGGCCGGGAGGCGTACCGGCGCGGCTTGATGCACGAAGCCGAGGAATATCTCGATCGCGCCCTGTTGCTCGATTCGACGTTCGGCCCTGCGGCGTTGGGCGTCGCGATTCTGCAATCGACCTTCCACAATTGGGCTGGGGGGGAACAACGCTGGCTGGCCGATGCGTGCTGGAGTCGGCGTCACCGCATGAACGCGGCCGATCGAGCGCTGCTGATCGCATTGCTCGGCCCGCACTACCCAGGCCCCTCGACGCAGCCTGAGATGATCGCGGCCGCAGAAAATGCTACCCGGATCGGCCCGCAGCAGGTGGAAGCCTGGAATATCCTGGGCAAGTACCGGAGCTGGTTCGGACCGACGGTCGGACTCTCTGACTGGGCGGCGCGGTCCATCGCGGCGTTCGGCCGGGCGTTTGCCTTGGACTCGACCAACTCGCAGACGCTCGAGAATCTGATCATGATGGCGGCGACAGCGGGCGACACGGCCGCTGTGCGTCGTTTCCTCCCGATCTACGTTGCGTACAATACGAATATCGAGACCCAAGCGTCCGTGCAATGGTTGGCCGCCGATGCCCTGGGCGACAGCGCCGCTCGGCGAGCGCTGCGCGCTCAGTTCGCGAGCTTGGGGGAGACGAACCTGTTCCGCATCAACTGGTGGGGCCAGCCTCGCGGTGGCGCCGCATTGGAGGATGCCGACCTCGCGATCAAGGCTCTCCTCGCGCAGCATGCCTCACGGCGCGTGGGCACGGCCGGCAATCGTGCGGCGGCATGGTCCCGAAAGGTTGAGTTGCTCTTCAATCAGGGACGACCGAGGGAAGCGAGCCGCGTGCTGGACCAACTGAATGTAGAGTCCTTCGTGTGGGGCATCGGCTGGGGACCTCACGAACTGCGTCTGTATGCTGGCCTGTATTGGGACGGCGATCGCCGCGACGAAGTCGCTGTGGCGGGGCAACTCGAGGCCTACGCGAATAGTGCGGCGCGCGGCACAGCCGACCGAGAAGGCCGCCAGATGGCCCTTTGTACTCTGGCCGAGTGGCGGGCCGCGTCCGGGAACTGGGACGGTGCTCAGGCGCTGTTGGCCAGAATGGACCCACGCGCCGGGCACGGCGATTTCTTCGGGGTTCCTGGCACCAAGACGTGCGAGGCGGCCGTGGCGGCAATGGTGGCGGCCGGGAGGCACGAGATCGCCGCCGGGGCGCGGCTTGAGCGCCTGGACTCGTTGCTGCGGGCACCCTGGTTGGGCGCGGACGTCGTCCGGCTGATCCTCGGGAATCTCATCGCGGCCCGTCTCCATGAAGCACGTGGTGACGTGCGCCGCGCACTGGACGCGCTGCGTCGGATCGATACGGGCGCGCTCTTCCTGTCCACGAAGCTGCGGGAGGAGGGCCGGTTGGCGGCGCAGGTCGGCGATACTGCCGGCGCAATCCGTGCCTACCGGCACTACCTCGAATTGCGGAGCGCTCCGGAGCCCGAGGTGCTGCCCGAGGTCGAGCGCGTGCGCGGGGCGCTCCAGCGCCTGGAGGCGAGTGAGGGACGCAACTAGGGTTCGAGCGCCCGTGGTTCGCGGTCCAGCCCTTGCGCCGTCGGCACCGAAGAGGTAGAGTACCCTTACAACTGTCGACCCGTGGTCCTTTGCCGCGTATTGCCGCCACGTTAAACAAGGTGCTAAAAAGCGACTCGCCCGCGGCATTATTTGTCCGGGCGTTGGTGTTTTGAGGAATCGCTTTCTCCGCGGCCGCTCCCATTCCGTTCGAGGCGCGGCCGTTTTCGTTTCACCCGGAGGGTGCCGCATGCCCGTCGCGCCAGCCAAGCGAGTCACCACCCTCTCAGGCGAGGGCGCGTTCGACGTGTTGGTCGCGGCGCGGCGCCTCGAGGCTGCGGGCCGCCGCGTGGTCCACCTCGAGATCGGGGAGCCCGACGGGACCACGCCGCCGCATGTGGTCGAAGCGGCGGTCCGCGCCCTGCACGACGGCCATACGCGCTACGTGGATCCGGCCGGCTTGCCGGCGCTGCGCGAGGCGATTGCGGCGGGCCTCGCCGGGCGTGGGATCCGGGCGACCGCGGATAACGTCGTCGTCGTGCCCGGGGCCAAGCCGATGGTGTTCTACGCGCTCCTCGCCCTGGTCGAGCCGGGAGACGAAGTACTGGTGCCCGACCCCGGCTTCCCGATCTACCCGTCCGTGGTGCGGTTTGCC
>DASYQX010000003.1:0-6002 GCA_036004985.1 Gemmatimonadales bacterium | reverse complement strand
CGCAGCCCCGCCACGCCCCACCGCGCTGCCACCAGCGCCGCCGCAGCGGCATGCTGCCAGCGTTCCAGCTCGGGGACGCGGAAGGTGACGATGTGGGGATCGAGGAACGCCCGGCAGCGTTCGAGCACCGCAAGCAGGCGGCGATCCACCTGCGCCAGAGCCGGCTCCAACCGCTCGCTGTCGGGTCGGCGGGCGAGCGCCAACGCTTCCCAACCGGCCTGACCCAGGTTCTGCTGCTCCCACACGGCGTCGAATGCGGCGGCGTCGCGGACGCCGAGCAGCCGCTCCAGCCCGGCTGCGAATCCACATAACCGCCGAATCGCGTCCACGCCTAATAATGCAGCACGACGTGGTGCGCGGTGAGTGGCATGTGGATCCGTGTTCACAGTGTTTTCCACACGCGTGGATATTGCGCCAAGCCTCACGCCGGCTTAACCTTGCCCCGCACCCGCCCATCAACATTCGGAGGGGTTCTGCGGCAGCTCGCAGTCATCGGCGCGATGCTCTGGCTCGCGTCGTGTTCCCGTGCCAGCGGTCCCATCATCATCGGTCTCGCGGGGCCCTTTTCCCAGCCGCGGGGGGCGGCGATGCAGCGCGCCGCCGAGCTGGCGGTCAAGGAAATCAACGCTCGGGGCGGCGTCCGCGGCCGGCCGCTGCGGCTGCGCATCCTGGACGACAGCGGCCGGGCCGACGTCGCCATCCGGGTCGCGCAAGAGCTCGTCGGCGATCCCGCGGTCGTCGCGGTCGTGGGCCATCTCACCTCGAGCACCTCGCTGGCGGCAAGCCGGGTGTACGGCGCGGGCCGCCGGCCGGTCACGATGATTTCTCCCTCCGCATCGAGTCCCGATCTCACCGGCGTCAATCCGTACGTGTTCCGGGTGTGCCCGACCGACTTGAGCCACGGCGCCCAGCTGGCGCGCTACGCGCGGCAGACGCTGGGCGCAGCGCGGGCGGGCCTGATCTACATCGACGACGACTACGGCCGGGGGCTGCGGCAGAGCTTCGCCACCGAGTTCCAGCGGCTGGGCGGGGTGTTGGTGGAGGAAGACCCGATGTTGGCCACGACACCGAGCCTGGAGCCGTACCTCGCGCGCCTGCGTGGGTCCGGGGGCGTGGACGTCCTGGTGCTGGCGACCGAGCGCGGTGGCGCGGAGCTGGCGCTCCGCGAGATGACGCGCATCGGGGTGCGTTGGCCTATGATCGGCGGGGACGCTCTCACCGGCATCGAGGCGGCGGGCCCGCTGGCCGAGGGAGTGCGCCTGTCGTCCGCGTACCTCCCCGATCGCCCGGGGGAGCGCAACGCCGTGTTCATCTCCGCGTACGCGCGTGCCTACGAAGGGCAGCGGCCGGACCACCGGGGGGCGGGGGCCTACGACATCGTGCAGCTGCTCGCCCGCACGTTCGCCGACGCCGGCACCGACCGGCGGGCGGTGCGAGACCATCTCGCCAGGATCGGGCACGGCCTGCCCGCCTACGACGGGGTGACCGGTGCGATCGCGTTCGACGCGCGGGGTGACGTGCCGGCGAAGCTGGTCGTGATCGGTGCGGTGCGGTCCGGCCGGCTCGTGACGGAGGCGGCGCCATGAGGATCACCGCCCTCGACACGATCCGGTGGCGGATCGTCCTGGGACTGACGGGCCTGTTCGCCGGCATCGTGATCGCGGCGGTCGTCGGCGTGACGTCGCTGGGCACGCTGCGGCGCTCGCTCGCCGCCGAGATCGAGACGTTGCGCACGTCGAGCGAGGTGGGGAGCGGGCTCGTGACGGCGGTGTTCGACGAAATCCGCTCGGCGGAGCAGTTCCTGAGCGCGCCGAGCCCGTTGGGGCGCGACCAGTTCCAGGCGGCCGCCGACGCGGCGTTCCGCTATCAGAAGCAACTCGACGGCCTCGCCGGACTCACGGAGGCCGACCGGATCACCGTGAGCCGGATCAAGCAGCTGCAGGCCACGATTCACGTCGACTACTCGATCGCGCACGCCCTGGTGGAGCTGGGGCGGCCACGGGACGCGGTCGCGCAGGCGGCGACCGTGCGCGGGCCGGCGGGCGACCTGACGCGGCTGGTGCGGGAGCTCTCGGCCCGACAATCGGAGCGGGCGGCGCAAGCCGGGACGCGGCTGAGTGCGTTGGCCACGCGGCGGGAGTTGTGGCTGTGGCTGGTGCTCGCGACGACCGCAGCGGTCGGCGTGCTGGTGGGGATGTTCACCTTGCGCTGGGTCGAGGGGCCGCTGGTGCGACTCGTCACGGCGGCCGAGCGGTTCGGCAGCGGCGACCTGCGTCCGGTGACCACCGGGCGCATGCCGCTCGAATTCCAGGTGTTGGCCGATGCGATGCGGCACATGGGCGAGCGGCTACGCGGCATCGTGGGCGAAGTGGTGGGATCGGCGGACAAGATCGCGGGCTCGGCGAGCGACCTGTCCGCCGTGAGCGAGCAGCTGGCCGCGTCGTCGAGCGAGGTCTCCACCGCGATGGTCGAGATCTCGGGCGGCGCCGAGCAGCAGCGCAACGAGCTGAACGCGATGCAAACCGGGCTCGAGCAGCAGCGGCGGGCGACCGCCGACATGGCCGATGCGGCGGCACGCGTCGCGCGGCTCGGGGAGGAGATCCGCACGGTGGCGGACCGTCACCGCGGCGACGTGACCTCGGCGGGGAATACCCTGCTCGACGTGCGGGAGGTGGTGCGGACGACTTCGACGGAGGTCACCCAGCTCGCTGAGCAGAGCGCGGCGATCGATGATTTCGTGGATCTCATCAAGCGCATTTCGTCTCAGACGAATCTCCTCGCTCTGAACGCGGCGATCGAGGCCGCGCGGGCCGGCGAGCACGGCCGCGGCTTCGCGGTCGTGGCGGAGGAGGTCCGCCAGCTGGCGGACGAATCCGCGCGGGCCGCCGAGGATGTGGCCCGTACGACGAAAGTGATCCGCGAACAGGTCGAGGAAGTGACGGCCACGATGGCGGTGGGCCAGGCCAAAGTCCGCGGCATCGAATCGGTCGCGGAGGGCGCCGCGCGTGGGCTGTCCGAGATCGTGGCGGCGGTCGAGCAGGTGGAGCAGGCCGCGGAGCGGGTCACACAGTCGGCGCAGGAGCACCGCGGCGTCACGGAGCAGCTCGGGCTGCGGGCGCAGCAGGTGGTGGGCCGCGCCGTGTCCCACGCGTCGAGCGCCGAGCAGGTGACGGCCGCCACCCAGCAGCAGGGGGCATCGACGCAGGAAATGGCCGCGGCCGCCGGCGAGCTGCTCCAGGCGGCCGAAAAACTGCGCGGGCTGGTTCGGGGCTTCCGGATCTAGCGGCGGGCTTTCTTCTTGGACTTCTTCGAGGCGGCCTTGGGCCTCCGGGCGGCCGATTTCGGCTTGCGCCCTCCTCCCGCTCCGCCCCCGCCGCTCCCTCGCCCCTTCAAGGCATCTTGCGCTTCGGCCAGGACCCGGTCGCCTTCATCGGCTCCGATCAAGCCGCGGCGGACGGCGTAGCGGACGAGCTCTTCGGCATCTTCGAGGGCGAACTCGGACAGCCCCGCCGCCGCCCGGATCGCGCGAATCAATGCGTCGGCGACGGGGCTGCGTAGAACGCTCGCAATGCCGGGTAGCGTCTCGAGCAGCGAGGAGATCTGCGATCCGCCGAGCTCGGCAGGCATCGGGACCGCCGCTCCCTGGTAGAAGGTCGCGCCAAGCTACAGCCCCCCTCCGGGGGCGTCAAGAATTGCGGCCTAGAGGACGTGGCGATCGCGGCGGGTACGGAGCGGCTGCCCGCGGCCGGAGGCGGCGCGCCGGGAAATGGTCAACTCGGAATGCGACAACAGCTCGCCGAGCACCGAGCGCGTGCGTGTATCGAGCGGCAGCTCGAACTGCACGTCGAGCCGGTATTCGGCGTGGTCGGCGCCCTGGCCCGTCAGCGTGAACCCTTGGCGCGAGGGACTGACCGCGTCGATCTCGATCGCCGCGAGCCGCTGAAAGTCTGGGCCGTCCATGGGGAACCTCCGGTTGCCGTGAGAGATACCCGTGGGGGGGGACGCGTCAAGATGGCGTGCCGTCCTTTGCCGGCCTTCCAGGCCGGGCTAGATTCCACCGCTGGAGGCGTTGACGTGGGTCGACGTGGAATCAAGGAGTTTCGGGCGCCGGAAGCCTTGGCGCTCATCGCAGCCGACCGGGACCACCAGCCGCTGGTGTGCCCCTCGTGCGGCACCAGAACCATCCAACGGGTGCCGCGCCGCCGACTGTCGCACCCGCACCCCGGCGACCTTGTCGCGACGATCACCGCGCCGGCTGCCCCGGGGCTTCCCGCCACGCCGGCCGAGCGGATCAGCCTGACGTGCTCGGCGTGCGGCCGGCACGCGTTTTACATCGCGCGCGGACCGGAGCCGCCGCGCGACGCAACCATGGACCCGCGCAGTGCCTGAACGGAAAGGAATCGAGGACCAGCGTGGCAGGTGACGCGATTCAAATGATGGGCACGGTAACCGAGGTGCTGCCCAACACGACCTTCCGCGTGAAGCTCGAGAACGGGCACGAGGTGCTCGCCTACGTCAGCGGGAAGATGCGGAAGAACTACATCCGCATCCTCCAGGGCGACCGCGTCGCGGTGGACCTGTCGCCGTACGACCTCACCCGCGGCAGAATTACCTACCGCTACAAATAGAATCGTGCGTGGTACGTAGTGCGTGGTGCGTAGTCCGTGAGGATTACTTTCCAGCCCCAATTGTGAGTCCCACGAGCAGATTCCGTCCCGGCGCCGGCTCGTAGTAGCGGCCGGCCGCCGCGTTGATCACGACCGAGCCTGAATACTTCCGGTTGAAGGCATTCTGCAGTGCGACAAAGGCTCCCTTCCACCCCACACGGACGTTCGTGACCCACCAGGCGGACGTTTGGCGGCTCAGCGTGTCGTCCACGGCATAGCGGGAGGCGTGCTGCGTCTCGACCTCCGTCCAGCCGCCACGCGGCCGCGGTGGGTGGAGCCGGAGCGCGACGCGTACCGCGTGCCGAGGAATCCCCGGGAGCCTGCGGCCGTCGAGCTCGTGAGGCGTACCGCCCGCCGTGAACGTGTAGCGGCGGTAGCGGAAGTCGGAGTAGGTCCACGTGAGGCGCACCTCGACGCCGGAGAGGGGCACGGCGCCCGCCGCCAGCTCGACACCCCGGTGGCGGGCGCTGCCGGCGTTCCGGAAGAAGCGCCGTCCCGGCGAGGTTGGGATCTCGAACGCGACAAGAGCGTTGCGGACTTCGGCGTCGAACAGAGCGATGTCCCACGTCGCCTGCCAAGGATGCACGCCCTCCCCCCCGCCGCGGACCCCGGCCTCGTACGTCCAGGCTTGCTGGGGGCGCAGGTCACGGTTGAATCCGCCGGCGGTGTCGGGCCGGTTCGCGAGCTCGGTGGTGGTCGGCGTCTCGAACGACGATCCGGTGCTGGCGTAGAGCGTGACCCCTTCTCCGGCGCGCAGCGTCGCGCCGAGCGAGCCGGAGAGCGCCGCCATCAGCCGCCGCCCGGAGTCGTTCCGGTACTTCACGTCCGACGTCGAATCGCCCACGAGGCGATCGCGCACGTCGAAGCTCACGCGGTCGTAGCGCAGTCCCGCCGTCACCGTCCCGCGCGGAGCCACGTCGGTAACCCCCTGCACGAATAGGCCCAGCTCGGTTACGTGCTCCAACTGGTCGAGCGAGCGCACGGTGTCGGGGCTGCCCCCGGCGTTGCCGAAGTTCGCGCGGTCGTCCCGTTGGCGCTGGAGGTCCAGCCCTGCTGTTACGCCGCGCCGGGTGACGGTGGCGCGCGCCCCGTAGGCCGTCCGATCGAGCCGGATGTAGGCGAACGTCTGCGGATTCTCGAGATCGCGGGAGAGGCCGAACACGGTCAGCCTCGCCTCGCCACCGCCCGCGAGGGTGCGGTGCAGCGTAGCTCCGCCCTGGAGCTGGAGCACGTCCTTGCCGGCGTGCGTCGCCACGTTGATCGGCGGGACCGTGTCGCGATTCCTCGTCAGGTCGGCGAGGTTCACGGCGCCGGGATTGTCGGCGCGCGGCTGGT
>DASYQX010000002.1:0-25565 GCA_036004985.1 Gemmatimonadales bacterium | reverse complement strand
GGACGCGCCGCGCGGGCGGACGGCCCCGCCATCGCCCGACGATCCGGCATTCTCTTGGGGGCCGCGGCTGTGGCGCTGGCTGCCGCTGCCAATCGCGAATCGGCTCGGCCCGCGGCTCGTGCGCTTCCTGCCGTGAGAACGAAGGATCGTGCGTGGTCGCGCCGTTCCCATCCGGCGCCAGCATCGGCGGGGGGATCCGTCCGTCTGGCGCTCGCCGCCCTCCTCGCATTGGCCGCCGGCTGCGAGCAGGGTGACGCGCCGCTCGCGCCACCCCAGTTCGGGAGCGAAGCCTGGCTGAACGAGCCGGTGGGCTTCACGCTGCTGTCCGACTACCGATTCGATGAGTCACTGCCAGCCGGCGAGGGCCAGTCCCTCAGCGACGGATGGCGGATCCGCAACCCCGCGGGCTACGCTACGCACGCGAGCGATTCCGACGCGCCGTCCTCGCCGCCGGACGTGGGACAGTGGCGCTATCCCGTGGGGTTCGCCGGCGGCGACGCACCGGCAACGATGTACTACCACCTGGAGACGACGCCCAGCCAGATGTACTTCGGGTACTGGTGGCAGGCGAGCACTCCGTGGCAGGGACATCCGTCGGGCGTGAACGAGATCTCCTTCGTGTCCGCGCAAGACAACATCCTCGTGGTGCAGATGCACGGTCCGCCGGGAGGGGAGGGACCGTACGCCCTGATTGTGACCACCGAGTTCACGACCAGCAATGGTCACCTGGATAACAGCGAGGGTGACGATCCCGGCACGCGCCATCTGCTCGGCAACGTGAACGGCGGGAATTACATCGTGACGCCGGGCCAATGGTACCAGATCGAGCTGTACTTCAAGATGAGCACGACCAGCACCTCGCGGGACGGCGTCATTCGGTGGTGGGTGAACGGCACGCTCGTGGGCGACTACACGACGGTGAATTTCGACGTCACCCATCCCTGGGAAGAGTTTCTGTTCAGCCCGAACTGGGGCGGCGTCGGCAGTACCAAGACGGAGGAGGACTACTTCTGGTACGATGACGTGCGGCTGAGCGTGGGGACGAGCCCTGCTCCGGGCGACCTGACGGTGACGACCAGCACCTCGGGCCTGAGCCTCGACCCCGACGGCTATCAGGTCAGCATCGACGGGGGTCCAAGCCAGCCGATTGCAGGGAGCGGTAACGTCACCTTCACTGGGCTCGCGGCAGGCGATCACCTGGTGGCGCTCTCCGACGTAGCGGGAAACTGCACGGTGCGCGACGGCCAGACCCGTACAGTGAGCGTGCCTTCGGGCGCCAGCGCCTCGACCACGTTCTCAGTCGGTTGCGTGCCCGGGCCGGCAACGCATCTGGTGTTCACCGTGCAGCCGAGGAACGCGCTCCCGTACCCCGTGGCGACCATCCAACCGCCGGTGAAGATCTCCGTGCGGGACGAGCAGGACAACACGGTCACGAGCTTCACAGGCCAGGTGACGATCGCGATCGGCCGTAACGCAGGCATGATCGTGCCGGGTACGCTGCGCGGCACGCAAGCCGTCGCGGCCGTCAACGGTGTGGCCACCTTCCCGGATTTGAGCATTGACCAACCGGGGAGGGGGTACACGCTCAGGGCCGCGGCACCGGTGCTCGCGGGTGTGGAGAGCGTTTCGTTCGACATTCTCACGCCCCCGTAGCTATGTGCCATCAGGCACGAGCGTTGCGCTTGGCAGGGCCATGACCGTGTGGCGTCGGGGTGCATACTGGATGTCCCTCGCCGGCCTCGCTGCATTGGGGGCGGGGTGTGAGGCGACGGGTGCGCCATCGCTCGATGGCGCCTGGCCGAACGAGCCGGCGGGGTTCGCTGTCTTGTCCGACTACGAATTCAACGATTCGCTTCCCACTGACGTGGGCGTGCCCCTCAGCGAAGGATGGTTCCTCAACAACCCCGACGGCTACGCGACACGGGTGCCCGAACCCGGCGCACCGTTCGCGCCGAGCGTCGGCCGGTGGCGCTATCCGGTCGGGTTCATCGGGGGTCAGGAACCGGCGATCCTCTACCGCCCGCTCGATACAACCCGCCGGGAGCTGTACTTCGGCTATTGGTGGAAGGCAAGCACTCCCTGGCAAGGACATCCGACGGGCGTGAACGAGATCTCCTACGTGCTCGCGCGGGACAACATCCTGGTGGTGAAGATGGAGGGCGAGCCGGGGGGACCGTACGTCCTGGCCGTGAACGCGGAGTTCACCACCAGCAACGGCCATCTGGACAACAGCGCCGGTGACGATCCGGGGCCGCGGAATCTGTTCGGCAACGTGAACGGCGGGAACTACGTGGTGACACCGGGCCGATGGTATCGGATCGAGGGGTACGTCAAGATGAGCACGACCAGCACCTCGCGGGACGGCATCATCCGGTGGTGGGTGAACGGCGCGCCCGTCGGCGACTACACGACGGCGAATTTCGACGCCGCGCGGCCCTGGGAGGACTTCGCACTCAGCCCGAACTGGGGCGGCGTCGGCAGCACCAAGACGGAAGAGGACTACTTCTGGTTCGATCACGTGCGGGTGAGCGTGCCCTAGCGCACATCACAAGGAGGCGCGACATGCACAAGCGCAGAGCCCTCGGCGACCCTCGGGCGCTCCTGGCAGCCGGGCTGCTCGCTGCGGCCTGCACCGAGTCCGTAGGTCCCGAGCGGCGTGCTCCCGGAGCCCCCCTGTGGGACGTCGCCGCGAACGGTATTGTCCTCGACCAGTGGAACGGGACGCTCGGCCAACGGGGGATCCCGGACCCCTGTACCAGCCCCTGCTTCATCAAGGGGTTCAACCCGAGGAACCCACACCGCGGCGACGCGATCATTGCGACCTTCTTCTGGCTCGGCTCGACCAACATCATCGACTCGGTCACCGACCACCTGACGCAGACGGGCTTGCCGCGGGTCGGCAACACGTACACGCTGGTAGCGTACGTCACCCAGGGCGGCATTTCGATGGCGACCTATGTCGCGACGAACGTGCAGAACTTTCCCGATGCCAGTCAGGCGGTCGACTCGATCCTTGCGGTACGGGCGAACCTGCGGACGCCGGTCGGGGACGGCGGCGTGGTGATCTCCGCCTATCAGGGCGTCCACGCGCTGCCCGCGCAGGCGATCGGCCCGATGAGCTGGCGGTTTGGCGCCGATGACTCCATCACGACTGCCGCGGCCGGTCCGATTGACGTGAGCGAGGGTGCCCTTGTGTACGGTGCGACCATGGCGAAGGGGTTGTCCGGCGTCGAGCCGCCTGGGGGCTTCGTGCGCATCGCCGGCCTGGCGGACGACTCGATGAACACGGATGCGGAGTACGCTGTGCAGGCGAGCGCGGGCCGGGTCGATCCGCAGTGGACCTGGTACTTTGATTCGCCCGGCTCGCCGCGGACGTGGCTGGCTACGGTGCTTGCGCTCAATCCGGATGGCGGTCAGACGCCGCCGGCGGCGCCCGTCGCGGACTTCACGTCCAACTGCTCCGCGCTCACCTGCGCCTTTGACGCGAGTCGCTCCACGGCGCAGATCACGGCGACGTACAGCTGGAACTGGGGCGACGGCACGCCTGCCGGTGCGGGCAAGATCGCCGAGCATGGGTACGGCGCCGCGGGGAGCTACGACGTGCGCCTCACCGTGACCGACGCCGGCGGGTCGAGCACGAAGACGCAGACGGTCACCGTCACGGCCCCGGCGCCGACGGGAAGCTTGGCGGTGACCACCAGCACCACCGGGTCGAGCCAGGACCCGGACGGCTACTCGGTGAGCGTCGATGGCGGCCCATCGCAGGCGATCGCCCGCAACGGAACCATCACGTTTGCGAACCTCGTTGCCGGCAGCCACGGCGTCCTGCTCTCGGGCGTCGCGCCGAACTGTAGCGTGAGCGGAGGGCCCTCGCAGGCGGTCACGGTGCAGGCCGGCCAGACGGCCACGACCACTTTCGAGGTGAGCTGCGTGGCGGTGGCGACGCGGCTCGTGTTCACCGTGCAGCCGAGTACGACGCCGCCCCTGACGGCGATCTCGCCGGCGGTGAAAGTCAACGCCGTCGACGCGGCCGGTTTCACGGTCACGAGCTTCACCGGTCCGGTGACGATGGCCATTGGCCGCAACGGCTCTCTCCTGATCCCCGGCACGCTGTCTGGGACGACGACGGTGAATGCCGTGGGCGGCGTCGCCACCTTCTCGAACCTGAAGATCGACCAGAGTGGGGACGGATACACCCTAGTGGCCAGGGCATCCGGTCTGACGAGCGCCGAAAGCGCGTCGTTCAACATCCGTTTGCTGGTCTGCGTGCTCGGCATTTGTGTGTAGCGGCGTTCCGTGAGCGGCTGGCGCCACCAGGTTCCCGTTCACTCGCCCCTTTCCGCGGCGGCGCTCCTCGCTGGCGTGCAAGCGGCGACGGGCAATGGCGCGGGGCGTCGGGGCGAAGCTCGCGTGCTCGCCCTTCTCAAGGAGCGTTACGCCCCGAGAGCGGTGCTGTTGACCGACAGTGGCACCAGCGCCCTGACCGCGGCGCTCGTCGGCGTCCTGGGGGATGGACGGGGCACCCCCGTCGCTCTGCCCACGTACGCCTGTTACGACCTGGCCACGGCGGCCGATGGCGCCGACGTGCCGGTGCTGCTGTATGACGTAGACCCGCAGACGCTCGCCCCGGATCTGCCCCAGGTGGAGGCGGCCCTGCGTCGCGGTGCGGGGGCAATCGTCGTCGTGCACCTGTACGGGTGTCCCGTCGACCTCGCCGACGTGAATCGGCTCGCGGCGGCGGCCGGCGCCCTGGTGATCGAGGACGCGGCCCAAGCCGCCGGCGGCACGCTCGACGGCCGTCCTGCAGGCACCCAGGGCTCCCTCGCCGTGTTGAGCTTCGGGCGAGGCAAGGGGCTGACGGGCGGGAGCGGCGGCGCCCTCCTGGCATGCGACGCTGCGGGAGAACGGGTCCTCGAGCGGGTACGGGGGCTCCCGGGGGCGCCGCGGCGGGGGTGGTCGCAACTTCTCGCGATGAGCGCTCAACTCCTCGTTGAGCATCCGAACCTCTACGCTCTCCCGGCGGCGCTGCCCTTTCTCCGCCTTGGCCAAACCATCTATCGTCAGCCGCGCCCTATGCGAGCGCCGACTGCCGTGTGCTGCCCGGTGGTCGCCGCGACGTGGGCGTTGGCCGAGCGGGAGGTGGAGGTACGGCGGCGCAACGCGGAACGGCTGTTGGTCGAGCTGCGGCGGCAGCGGGGATTTGAGACCATCCGCACACCGCGTCTCGCGCGGCCCGGCTACTTGCGGCTGCCGGTGCGTGCATCACCGGCGGTGCGTCGCTCCGCGGTCGCGAGCGCGGCGCGGCGGTTAGGGATCATGCCCGGATACCCACAGGCCCTCTGTGACCTGGCGCGCTTCGCGCCGCGATGTCTCAATCGAGACGCTGCCTTCCCCGGCAGTCGCTTGCTCGCCGCCGCCCTGTGTACCCTGCCCACCCATGGGCGTCTGGGCGTCGGCGATCTCGCGCGCCTGGAACAATGGATCCGGGCGGTGGGCGGTGGCTAGGAGCCTCGTGTAGAGCGCCACGTAGCGCTCCACCATTCGTGCGAGTGTGTATTCCTCGGCCGCGCGCACGGCGGCCGCAGCCCCCAGTCGGCGCGCGTGGACCGGATCGGTGAGGATGTCGGCGAGGGCGCTCGCGAGGGCCGCCGCGTCGGCTTGGGGGACCAGCACGCCGGCACCGCCGCCGCCCAGCACCGTGGGCACTTCCCCGACCGCGCTCGCGACAATGGGCCGGGCGGCCAGCATCGCTTCGAGCAGCGCGAGCGGTACGCCCTCAGACAGGGACGGCAGCACGAAGACGTCGGCGCCGGCCAATACGTTGCCGATGTCCGGTCGCAGGCCCAGCAAGTGGAACCGATCACCGAGCTGCAGGGCGCGCGCCCGGGCGAGCAAGGGGCCCTCCAGCTCGCCACGACCTGCGATGGCGACATGTAGCCGCGGCAAGCGCGCGGCCAGCAGTGCCAACGCTTCCAGGAGGTAGGAGTGGCCCTTGATGGCGTACAGGTTGCCGACCGCCACGGCCAGCTGATCGCCCCTCCCCAGCCGCAGCTCGCTGCGCAGTGACGACTGCGCGACCAGCGTCAGGCGCACGCCGTTCGGGATGGTGACGATGCGCGAGCGACGCATCCAGAGGTCACGGCTCAGGGCTCCGGCCAGACTCCGCGATACGGCGACGATCGATCCGCTCAGTTGGACCGCGATCCGCAGGGCGACCCGTCGGCGTAGGTGCGCCGCGTAATAGCGGCCGCCGTGCATCGTCACGACGTGCGCGATTCCGGCCCGTCGGGCCGCCAGCGCTCCGTACACGGCCGTATTGAATTCGTGACTGTGGGCCAGCGCGACGCGATGGCTACGGAGCGTCTCCACGAGCCTCCGCACCAACCCCAGGGAGATCCGGCGATCGTGGCGAAACAGTTCGACCTGGACCCCGGTGCCGCTCAGCTCCCGGGCGAGCCAGCCCTCGCCGTCGGCGGGCACGATGACGACGTTCTCTGCGCCGGCCGCCTGGAGCTCCGCGGCGAGGCTGGCCACCATGCGCTCGGCCCCTCCGGGGCCGTCGGAGTCGATGAGGTGCGCGAACCGCAGGCCGCGGAGGCTCATGAGCCGTCTCGGCGTCGAAGGCTCAAGCCCGCGGTCCACGCCTGAAACGCGGCGTCCCCAATTCCTGCCGGGACGTTGACCCTCGGCAGCGTCCAGGGGTCGGTGGGGGCGGCGTGGCGGCCGCCGTCGAGCGTAAACGCCGCCTGATAGCCCGCGGAGCGCACGGCGCGCCGGACGCGCTCATTCCAGAGCCCGTAGGGATAGGCGAAGAACTCCGCCCTCACACCGGTGCGGCTTCGGATGACCTCCCGGCTATCCACGACTTCGCGTCGGAGCTCGGCCTCGGCCAACGCTGGGAGCGACCGATGGGTCGCGGAGTGCACGCCCAGGTGCAACCCCGATCGCGCGGCCTCGGCAATCGTTTGCCACGCCGCCGGGCGACAGCACCGGGGGGGAAGGTGTGGGAGCGGAGGGTGGGCGATAGCCAGCGACTGCACGATCGGTGCACTGTCACCGCGCAGGGCGGTGAGCCAGTGGCGGCGCCGATCGGGGGAGGAGTGACGGACGACCTCCGGGTGGTCCCACCAAAAGCCCTCGTCCCGCCCAGGCGCCTCGGCGACGACAAAGACCGTGGCGGAGAGGCCCAGGTGATGCAGCAGGGGCCAGGCGTGTTCGAACACGCCGTCGTAGCCGTCGTCGAAGGTCACCGCCGCCACGCCGCGGAGCGATGCACCACGCGCCACGCGGCCGACAAACGCCGCGAGCGGGACCACGTCGTAGGTGGCCGAGAGCCAGCGCGCCTGCCGTTCGAAGGTGGAGAGCGGCATGTGCAGGCCGGGGCTACCCGCGGGACCGGCGCCGCTCTCCGCGACGACGTTGTGGTAGCACAGGATGACCCCGCCGCTCGAGAGCCGACGCGCGAGCGTCGTCACTCCCGACACCTGCAGCGCGCTGTAACAGAGCGACGCTAACCTCATCGCGGCGCGTGCCTGCGTCGCCGGCGAGCGGCGAGCCGGCGCATCAGGAGGTCCCGGGCCCAGCGCCACTGCATCCGACGCCATTCGCGGGCGGGGAGCGCGTCACTCTCGCGGCGCGCCCGGAGCCAGTCCAGCAGCTCCCCGACAGTCGGGAACCAGCCCTTCCGCGTGGCGAGCTGCTCGAGGACCCGCCGAGTTTCGGGGTGCGGCTTGCCATCCCGGGCGAATCCCTTCCCGAAGTGCGTCGCCACGATGCAGACGCCGCCTTCGGCCTCGAGCCGCTGCTGGTTCTCAGGCCGGAGCAGCTGATTGAACTCGTCCGCGTCCTCCGCGTCCGAGGCCGAAAACCACCAGCGCACGCAGGGCCGGTTCGGGTCCCGGTAGGGCATGGAGGGATTGACGCGCAGCAGGTTGATCTCCGAGAAGGTCAGGTTCCGGACGTACTCGATCTGGTCGACGCAGAAGTCGCCCCACCAGTACGGCGACTCCGGCCGGTGTCCCTGGAAGAAGTCCCCCCATTGGCGGAACGCAATGCGGTACAGCAGCCGCAGCACGGCGTCGTCGAAGCGCCCGGCACCCCAGTACAGGTTCTCGCGGTTGAGCGCGTGATTCGCATGGACCCGCGGCGGCGCCCCGAAGACGCGGCGGAACTTCTCCAACGCCTCCGCCGTCCGCCCCCGTGTGCTCGTCTCCATCGTCGCGCAGTGGAAGGCGATCTCGAATCCCCGGGCATGCAGGTCCACCACGAAGTCGCGGTAGTGCGGGTCGTCCAGCGTCTCGGACAGCCAGAAGTTCCGGCTCCCCTCCTCGCACCGCACCGGCCAGGCCGTTTTCGTCGTCCGCATCCCCAACGACTCGAGCAGCCGGTAGATCGGAGCGGCATTCTCCACCGTCGCCACGTCGGTGTCGTCCATCACGGTGAAGGCGAAGCGGGCGGCTCCGGGGAACGGAAGACGCGGCGTCATCGTGGGTCGGTGACGTCGGCGATCGCGAAGAGCCCGAGGTCCCCCGCGTAGCGTCCCGCCAGGGCCGCGGGATCGATGCGGACAAGACCGTCGCCGTTCAGCGGGCCGGCGATCTCTCCGAGGAACTGCCGAAACGGCGCGTTGCGGGGAGTACTCGCCCAGTCGAAACCGACGGGCGGGTGCGGCTGGGTCGCGAGCCAGGCGAGGAACGCGTACTCCAGGCGGCGTTGAAACACGCGGCAGGACATCACCAACGAGGCAATCGTGGCATCCGCCGCCACCAGGCACGCGAGGACCTCGCCATGGTTCCCGGTGCGGTCGGTCAGCGAGGCGCCGAACAGGCGGCCGCCGCCCTCCAGGATCGCCCGCACCTCCTGCTCGGTGCGGCGACGCCCGTTGAGGTTGAACTGGTTGGTCTTGTTGATGAGCTGCACCGCTCGCGTACGGTCTCCCCGACTCCGGTCGTGAATCGTCAGCGTCATGTGGAGGTCTTGCAGGAAGCGCGTCAGATCGGCGCCTTGCTCGTCGCTGGGGGCCATTCCCTCGAGACGCCGCCGGTACATTTCGGTGCGCTCGCGGTCTTCGGCGGTGACGTCGGAATGGGCAAACAGGCTGGCGAGGTCGCGCAGGAAGACCGGCAGCTCGTCGTCGTGCTGCGGGAACGCGAGGCAACGCACGTCGGGCAGCACGAGGGACACCTCTGCCAGTTCCACGGGGTTGTCGTCCACGAAGACGAAGGAGTCCAGACCGAGGTTGAGCCGCTGCGCCAGCTCGCGGATCTGCGCCGACTTGGCGTGATAGCCGGCGATGATGGAGACGAAGTCGTCCGCGTGCAGCGGCATGCGTCCTGAATCGAACGGCCCAAGCGCGGCTTCCGCGTCGTTGCGCGTCACCGCCGCGAGGAGTGTGCCCTCCCGCTGAAGCCGGCGTAGGAGGCTCTGATACACGAAGTGCCGGTACCCGGCGCCGGAGGGCTCGAAGGCGATGCCGTCGACTCCGTCGTCGCCAATGACGCCGTTCCACAGGACGTTATCCAAGTCCGTGACGAGGACTTTCTTGGGCGCGATCGGCGGCTGGGCGGCAGCCTCCACCACGGCTTCGGCTATGCGACCGATCCAGCCGCCTCCGACGGGGCAGCCACTGGCGAAGTACCCGGCGAGCGCGAACGCCTCGGCGGGCAGCAGGCGCGCGCCGAGCCCGACCGCCAAGCTCTCGATCGAGCGGGCCAGCGCTGCGCCCCGGGCCGGGTCGGGAAACAGGGGAGGGAGGGCGGCGGGCAGATAGAGCAGGCGCGCCGCCGTGCGGCGCGCCAGGAGCCGCGCCGTCTCCGCCGCACGCGCCTGCAGTTGCTCCTCGTCGACGGATTCCGGCACACCCGAGCGCCAGTCCGCTTCCGGCACGAAATCCCACGGGACGAGCAGAAAGACCTCGATCGCGCCGGGATCGGCGGGGCGACGCAACGCTTGAGCCAGGGTGTTGAACGGAAGCACGGTCACCTGAGCTGCGCGGCCCCGCTTGGCGGCCGCCGCGCGCAGGTACAACGCGAACGGCTCGGCCGTGCCCGACAGGGCAAAGACGAACGCCAGCGGGTCACCGCCCGTGAATCGATCGAGCACCCGGCGAGCCTCGAGGAAGTTCACCGGACGGCCCTCCCGACGCCGTGCTCCTCGAGGTAGCTGCGAATCGCCGGGTACGAGGTCAGATGCAGCTGATCGGCGACTGCGATCGACACGCCGAACTCACTTTCGATTCCAAGCATCAGCGAGACGTGCGCGAGCGAGTCCCAGCTCGCAATGCCGGGCTGCCGGGCGCGTGTCACGTCGGCGTCGGGCGGGAGCTCGAGCGCAGCCCGGACGATGTCCTGCAATTTGGTTTCCGCGTCCTCGGTCATGATCGTCCCGGGCTCAAAACACTTCGTCCGATTCACCGTCACCGCGCGCCAGCCACCACGATCCGAGATCGTGGGGCCAACGCGTCACCCCGGTCCCGTCGCGCAGGAAGAAATGCACGTTCCCCGGCAGCGGGAGGTACGCCTGCCGCCGCAGGAGCGACGCCAGCGCCCGATGGCCGGTGGTGCACAGGATCGCATCGCTCCGCGCCGCCCGGGCTCCGCGCTCGACGCCGCCAAGCAGGGCCAACCCGATGTCGGGACGCTGCGGCGGAAACACGATGTCGGACAGCGTCGCGACCCGGACGCCACGCAGGCGCGGGTCGCCGATCGCCCGCGGTTCGCGCAGCACCGCGACGCCGACGAGCCGTCCTCCATCGCGTGCGGTCACGAACTCGTACCGGGTCCCGGCCTCGCCGGGCGCCGTGGCGCCGAAGCGCGACCGCAGGTACAACCCATCGCGCACGGGGCTCGCGGCAAGTGCTCCGCGCGTGTGGTGCCAGACGTCGTCCAGCTCCTCCCGACTCGGCGCCTCGGCGGCGCAGGTGGTGGCGAACCGGGCGGCCACCCGGCGCGTCGCCGCGGCAACCAGGTCGAGGACGCGGCCCGCTCCTCCCGCGAGCGCGCCGGCGACCCCCGTGCCTTGGGCGACCCGCACGGCCGCTCTGACCCACCGGGGCAGGGCCGCACCCACGTCGGCGAGATCCAACTGCCGCGCCAGGGCCGCCGGCCGCAACGCCCGCACGAAGTTCGCGACCGCGCCGAGGTCAGCGTAGCCGAGCGCGCCGAACAGCCGGCGCGCCGCCGGTGCCACCGCCAGCGCCGTTGCGCGCGGGAGCTGCCCCACGAGCTCCTTGCAGACGAGGAAGCCGATCGGGCCGTGGCGGTATTCAGGAAGGACCATCAGGCCCTTGATCCAATAGGCCGGATACTCCGCCCTCCCGTCCCACAGCCGCTGCGGAATCGACCCGCAGTATCCGATCACCCGACTCCCGTCGAGGACGATCGCGACCGGGGGCGCCTCGCCGGGCGCCGCGACATTATCCTCCGCGGCCCGTCGCCGACCTGCCAGGACCGACTCGGTCGTCATGTCGTCACGCCACGTCTCCCGATAGAAGGCGGCGATGGCGTCGGCGTGCTCGTCCGTCGCGAGCAGTGCCTGAATCCGGCTTGCAGCCGCCATGCCCGTCACGGTCGTGCGCTCGTAGCCATGCCGCCGTTCTCCGTATGCACGGCGAGTGCCAGGACCCGTGTGCTATGTGCGGCGTTCACGCGGGCACAAACGTTGCGGCCGCGCGACAGGCCGTCGTCGCAAAACGCACGATGGGCGTTCACGGGCGTCCGCAGGCGGGGCGAGTTGTGGCGTGGCCGCGACGCCACCGTCGATGCGTCCTGGGGCGGGGACCCGCGGCGCAACGGGGCACATTGGTTGCACGCGTGCCACGCAGAGTGGCTCACGCGTGACCCCTGACCTCTGGAGGCATTCCTTAATATGCGCGGCGGCGTGGTGGTTGACGATCCGAAGGCGCACTGGCGCGTGGCGCCCAATGCTGAAGCCTACGAGCGCGGGCGATTCGCGCATCTGTGGGGGCGCCTGTACCAGTTCGTCGAGGAAGGCGCGATCCGGCGGGCGACTCGGGCTCTGTCGCGGAGCGGTCGAATCCTGGACGCCGCATGTGGCACCGGCCGGATCACCGCGCTCTTGCGCAGGGAGGGATTCGCGACTCTGGTCGGCTGTGACATCTCTCGCGCCATGATGTCGGTGGCACGGCGACAGCTCGGCCGGGTTGTCTTCTTGCAGACGGACGCCACGCGCCTGCCCTTCAGCGATAATTCATTCGATGCCGTGACCTGCATCGGCTTGCTCATGCACTTGGATAGCGATACGCGGGTCCAGGTGCTGAAGGAATTGGGGCGCATCAGCCGTCGTCCCCTGGTGATCCAGTATGGCGTGGTGGGCGCCTTCTTGCGGCTGCAGGCTTGGCTCACGGGCCAGCCGCCCGGGGGCGTGCGCTATCCCGTGGCGGAGCGGGAGTTGCGCCGGGATCTGGAGCGGAGTGGGCTCCGAGAACGCGCCCGGTACTGGGTGCTGCGCCCGTTTTCCAGCAGCGTCATTCTCGTGCTCACCAAAGACGGCCGCCGGATCTGATTCACGGCCGCGTTCGAGCGGCGAGGCCGCCCGTCCCGAGGAAGGGCTGCGCCGCGGCCACGAAATCCAGGGCCAACTGTCGGTTGCCGGCCGCCGTGGGGTGACAGTCGTCGAGGAACAGCTCACCGGGGAGCTCCGGCCGCAGGTAGATCACCGGTTGCCCTTCCCGCCGCAGGTGGACGACGAGCTGCCGCATGCGCTGTGCGAGGGAATCGCGGTAGCGCTGCGTCGTTTCGGCGTCGCCTAACCAGTAACTCCGCGCCAAGCTATCGTGCTGGGTATAGTGCGTCCCGATAGCGGACGGCGGCGTCGAGAACACGATCGGCGTCGCGCGATTCCTCACGAGCGCAGCGATGCGTCCCAGATTCAGCGCGAAATAGTCGAGGGCCCGAGCGTTTGGCGTCACGCCCGCGCGGACATCGCCGGCAGGCGCGGTCCCGAGCCGACTCCGCACCAAGCCGGGCAGGCGCGCGAGGTAGGAGTGGTGCTTGAGCCAGGTCCACGCACTCGGGCCGTGCCGCGCCGCCTCGCGCTGGATCCTGAGAATCTCCGCGTAGAGCAGTGTCCGGGCGTCTCGGTCTTGTAAATCTGGAAACCGGGCATTGCGCACGTCGTTGATGCCAGCGTTGACAATCAGCAGGTCGGGGTCGAGCGGCACTCCGTCGCTCCGGAGTCGTTCGTACTGCTGGTAGGCGTCGTAACCGTCGAACGCCAGGTTCACCACGTCGAATCTGCGAGCGGGGTACCGTTCCGCGAGCACCTGCCGCATGTACGCGTCGATAGTCTCGTCGTCGTTGACTCCCCAGCCGTGCGTGCTCGACTCGCCCAGCAAGACGATGCGGAACGTACCGGGCGGCTTGGGGAGCGACACGGCGGGACCCCGAAACGCCATCGCATTGGACGTCGCCACGGTCCCGTTGCCATAGTGGTATCTGCTGCCCGGCCGCTGGCGATAGCCGAGGTCCCCATGCGGTTCGATGAGGGCGGAGAGCGGGTCGAGCGCGACGATCTGCTGACCGAACCCCGCATCGAGGGCGGCGTCCAGGCGTACGCCGAGCTCGCCGAGCGCGGTCGCGGCACACACGGCGGCGACGCCCAGACTCGCCTCCCGCAACCGCAGGCGACGCCCGCTCACCCGGTCCCGCCGGCGAGACTCGGCTGCGACGCCTTGGCCGCGCGTTGGGCCGCGGCGTGCAACACCGCATTCATGATGAGCAGCGAATACAGCCAGTGCACGAAGAGTTGGTCATAGAAGAAGCCCGTGATCAGAAACGCGATCATCGCGCCCTCCAGGCCCAGCGACAGGCTCCGGAGATCGAGCTGGCCGCGCGTCGCGCGCGCCCAGGCGGCGGTGAGGCGCTGCGAGCGGAGCGCCGCGTTGCGCCTCCAGAAGTCGACGAGCATCCAGACGTACGTCGCGACCCCGACGAGGCCGAACTCCACCAGGATCTCCATGTGGATGCTGTGGAGCACCCGGCCATAAATGAACCAATGGTTCAGGGCGTACTTCCCCAGCATTTCGTCCGGCGGGATGTGATAGAACGCGTACACCCCGAAATTGCCGGCGCCCACTCCGAAGACCGGGCGCTCGGTGAACACCCGCCACCCGAGTCGCCACAAGTCCCAGCGATCGGCACCGGTACCCGCACGGGTGCCTTCGGATGTGATCGTGGCGAGCCTCGCCCAGAACTCCCCTTCAGGATAGAGGACATTCGTGGCGATCAAGAAAACGACGCTGACCACGCCGATCCACACCAGCGCCTTGCGTCGGTGCGGTGAACGCAGCAGCACGTACAGCACCATGATGCCCGCCGCGAGCGAGGCGCCGCGAGTGAACGAAGCCACCATGCCGATGACGCACAAAAAACCCGTGACGAACGCCGCCCAGCGCATGGCCTTCGCGCGGGTCGCCATGCCGTAGTAGTACGAGAACGCCATCCCAATGACCATTAACGGTGCGAAGCCGTCCGTGTTGCTGAGGAGCGGGTGCCAGGGGATGGGCTGCCAGGCCGTGCGGTCCAGCGTCGCCTCGCTGGTCAAGGCCTGCGCGCCCCAAAAGGCGAACTGGCAGAGGAACAGCACGAGGAGCAACCTCGTTTTCTCGACGCTCTTGACGTAGGCCAGCGTACCGATGGCGAGGCAGTAGTACAGCAGCAGGGTTTTCCACACGAGCCCGAACGCGAGGCCAGTATTCTCCGCGAACGGTATGGTCACGCTGCCCGTGACGATGTACAAGAGGAACGGCAGGAACCACACTCGACGGGGGACGTCCAGAGCCCGCGTGACCACGAACGCGACCACCAGCAGGTACAGGCCGAGGGGGATCTTTCGGGCCCACAGGGCGCCCTGGCTGGCAAGCCAAACGTCCGGCTCGAACAGGACGAGGACCCACAGCAGGACCAGCAGACGCAGCGGGACGGTCCACGCCTGTTTGACGCCTGGTAGGGTCCATCCGACGGCCCCCGGCGTCAGCTGCAGTCCCGCGTAAGTCACCGTGCTCCTCCATGCGCTCGCCTTGCTGCGTCCGCAAGCGTCGTACCCGCGCGACGGGGGTAGCCAAGGGCGGCACCGGTGCCTCCGCTGTGTTGGGCACGCAACGGACCAGGAGTTCTGTTGCGCGAGCGCGGCATGGTCCGATCGCTCCTGGCACACGCGTTGCGATGCCTCGGAGCGTGACTCTCCCCGTCCTTCGGTTCGACGCGGCTCCGCCGCGAGAGGGCCCCTCACGCACCCTCGACCTCCTGGTCCTCGATCAGGTCCGGATCGACGCCTGGGACCGGGTCCTGTTCCTCGAGTGCGGCGATGGCTGGGTGGTGGAGGAGGCCTGGCGGCGCATGGGGAAGGGCTACGTGTGCGGCCTCAGCCTCTCGCCGCAGCTCATCGAGGTGGCCGTCCGGTTACGCGGCGTGCCTGGCCGGGTCGAGTTCAAGACTTGGGGCGGCGACAGCCTACCGCTTCCAGACCGGTCCTTCGATCGAGTGATTGTGTGCGTTCCGTGGGGCGCGTATCGTGAGCCCGCGACGGTGCTGGGTGAAATGGCCCGCGTCCTGCGACCCGGCGGAGATGCCTACGTGCTCGAAGCGGGCGTGTCGACCGCCGTGCTGCGGCGGCTCCTTGCCGACGCCAGTCTGACGGACGTGGCGGAGCACCGTTGCGAGACGGTGCCCCAGCGGCACAACGATGGCGCGATACCTGTGGTTATTCGCGCCCGTCGGCGGGGGTCGTCGTAGCCGTTCCTCGTCGTAGCCGTTCCTCCTAGAACTGGCGTTCCATGTCGGTTCGCCGTCGGACCGCCGCCTCCCGAGTAATCCAAAAAGTCTGCGCCGACCGCGGACGCACCAAGTGATTGCGTCTGGCGAGCCGGCGCAACAGGCCGGTGGGCGTCACGATCCCGAAATACACGAGTCCCATGAACAGCGGCGTTGTGACGCGCGACATCGCCGCGGCCAGCGCCATCCAGGCACGGTAGACCGGGCCGAGCCGGGCGGGGATGACCAGCGCCGCCGCGATCAGCGCGACGGCGATCGCGGCGACGGGAGCAGCCTTGAGCCACGGTCCGCGCCAGGCGACGTAGCCTGCGAGGGCCAGGAACGCGACGCCCACCGTGAGGCCGAATCGCCGGCCTTCCGCCGGACTCAGTCTAGCTGGAACTCGCGCTGCCAATCTCCGGTCTCCTGCCACTCGGGCTGCTCGGTCTTGGCCAACAAGAACGGACCGAGCACGAGGTGGTCGATGTGGGTGCGCATGAAGCAACGATAGGCGTCGGCCGGCGTGCACACGATCGGCTCGCCGCGCACGTTGAAGGAGGTGTTCACGAGCACGGCGCACCCGGTCAGCCGTTCGAACTCGCGGATCAGGTCGTAATAGTGGGGATTGGTGTCGCGGCGCACCGTCTGGATGCGCGCCGAGTAGTCGATGTGCGTCACGGCCGGGATGTCTGAGCGCACCACGTTGAGCTGATCGATGCCCCAGAGGCGACGCTGCTCGTCCGTCATGGCGATCTGACGCTCCGGTCTCACCGGGGCGACCAGCAGCATGTAGGGCGACTCGCAATCGAGCTCGAAGTAATCACTAGCCCGCTCGCGCAGCACGCTGGGCGCGAAGGGACGGAAGCCCTCGCGGAACTTGATCTTCAGATTCATCTGTGCCTGCATGCGGGGGCTGCGGGGATCGCCCAGTATGCTCCGGGCGCCGAGCGCGCGAGGCCCGAACTCCATGCGCCCGTCGAACCAGCCGACCACCTTCTCCGCCGCCAGCAACTGCGCCACGCGGTCGATCAGGCACGCGTGTTCGAGCCGTTCGTAGCGGGCGCCCAGCGAATCGAGGAACGCCCCGATCTCCTGCGCCGAGAACTCGGGACCGAGATAGGCGCCCTGCATGCCGTCCTGGCCCGGGCGGACCACGCGCGGCTGCTGGCAATGCCGGTGCCAGATGAGCTGCGCCACGCCGACGGCGCCGCCCGCATCCCCCGCTGCGGGTTGGATCCAGAGGCGCCGGAACGGCGCCTCGCGCAGGATCCGCCCGTTCGCCACGCAGTTCAGCGCGACCCCGCCGGCGAGGCACAGGTTCTCCATCCCCGTCTCCCGGTGCACCGTGCGGGCCATGCGCAGCACGATTTCCTCGCACACCACCTGGACGGACTTGGCGAGGTCCATCTCCCGCTGGGTCAGCTTGGACTCGGGCACGCGGGGGGGACCGCCGAACAGGTCCGCAAACGCCCCATTGGTCATCGTGAGGCCGCCGAGGTAGTTGAAGCACTTCTGGTTGAGCGTGAACGACCCGTCCTCGCGCAGGTCGACGAGCTCGCGGTAGATCACGTCGACGTACCTGGGCTCGCCATACGGCGCGAGCCCCATGACCTTGTATTCGCCCGAGTTGACCTTGAAACCCGTGAAGTAGGTAAACGCCGAGTACAAGAGCCCCAGCGAGTCGGGCCAATGCAGCTCCTTCAGGATCTCGAAGTCGTTGCCCCGCCCGACGCCGAACGCCGCGGTCGCCCACTCGCCCACGCCGTCCACGGTAAGGATGGCCGCTTCCTCAAACGGAGACGGGAAGAACGCGCTCGCGGCGTGCGACTCGTGATGCTCGGCGTACAGGACCTCGCCCTCGTAGTCGCCCAGCGCGCACCGGATGTCGCGGTCCATGAACAGCTTTTCCTTGACCCACAGCGGTCCCGCCAAGCGAAACGATTGGAACCCCTTGGGCGCGACGCCGAGGTAGGTTTCGAGAATGCGCTCGAACTTGAGGAGCGGCTTGTCGTAAAACCCGACGTACGCCAGGTCGGCCGGCCCGATCCCCACGGCCTCGAGGCAATAACGCACGGCATGCCGAGGGAAAGACGCATCCCCCTTCTTGCGGGTAAAGCGCTCTTCCTGGGCGGCGGCGACGATCGCGCCATCGCGCAACAGGCAGGCGGCGCTGTCGTGATAGAACGCGGAGATCCCGAGGATGTATGTCGGTGGCATGTGACGACCTGTCATCACCCGGGCCTTTGCGCAAGCCTTGGACTACCGCGGTCCCTGGTGCGCGCCTGGGCGTACGCTGTTGCGCCGCCTGTTGTTAGGCGGAGTCGCCGCGGCTCAGGCAGGCGCGGCGGTGTCGCGCCTGCGCAGCAGCTGGGGTGCGCATCCAACGCGCCCCCCATCTCGGCCGGGGGCTGGCTATTGCCGCGCGGTGCGGACCCACGGTTTGTCGCCCAGCATCTTGAGCGAGGCAACGGCCGCCCCGACCCGCCACACCAGGTAAAAGGGAAGAAAGGCGAACGCGAGGGCCGAGCGCACGGGGTTCGGCTGCACGACCAGGCCAGCCACGGTGTACAGCAGCGGCCGGATGACAGACGCCCCCAAGGCGACGACCACCACCTCAGCGCCGGGCGGGTCCAGGACGGTCGTGAGCGCCGTCAGGCCGATCACGAGGCCCAGGTGCACCACGGGGCCGGGGGCGGTGAGCTCGGCCACGGCGTCGAGCTTCTGGGCGAGGCCGATCTTCCGGCTGCCCACCAGGCGTCCGACCAGCCGTCCCAGCACGGTGAGCTTGCCCGCAGTCCACCGCTGGCGCTGGGTCGCGCTCTGCCGCAGTGACCGAGCTTCCTGCGCATAGAGGTGCGCGGGCTCTAATGACTCAATCGGCACGCCCTGCGTTGTGTACAGCGCGTACAGCTCCCAGTCCTCCGCCATCGTGAACGCCTGCCAGCCGTAGGCGGCGAGTACGCCGGTTCCCAGGCACATACCGTTGCCCATCAGCGGGGCGTTCAGGCCGGCGCGCCGCTTCAAGGAGTAAGCAAAGCGGTAGTTCGCCGCGGCGAGCACGGTTGCCATGCGGGTGAGGGGACTATCCCCGGGATTGCGGATGTCGAAGTACGCCTGGAATGCTTTCTGGGTCAGGGGTGCGGCGGCCGCGAGGGCCCGCCCGAAGCTCGCGTCCACGACCGTGTCCGCATCGATGATGATGACCGCGTCGAACTGTGCCACGGGGAGCTGGGTCAGCGCCCAAGCGATCGCGCGCGGCTTGCCCGGGAGCCGAGGGTCGTGTCGCTCGAGACACTGCGCGCCCGCTGCCCGGGCAAGCTCGGCCGTGCGGTCCGTGCAGTTGTCGGCGATCACGACCGCGCTGAACCGGTCTGCGGGATAGTGGAGGCGCATCAAGGAGCGGACGCACGACTCGATCAGCAGCTGCTCGTCGTGCGCGGGCACGAGAAACAGCAAGCGCGGGAGCTCGGCGGGCGGTCGTGTGGTCGGCCGGCTGTGGCCGAGCGCCAGCCGCAGGAGGCTGACGAGATCCGACGCCGTGGGCAACAGCAGCACTGCCGCCAGCAGGCCGACCAGGCAGGTTACGAGGACCATGCCTGCGACGCGACGAGTGGCGGCGCGGTGCGCCCCTCCGACTCCTGGATCGCGCGGGCCAGGATCGGTCCCGCGACGGCCGTGCTGTACCGCCGAGCGCGGAGGATGGCGTAGAGCGCCAACGGCGTTGGCCGCCGGAGCGTGGGCAGCGCGAGGGCGGCACGTGCCGCGTGCACCAGGATGGTGAAGAGGGGGATGGGGACCCACAGGAAACGGCCCCGCCACCCATGCGCTGCGAATTCCTCGAGCAAGCGGCCGCGCGTGGCGATAGCGGGGTCGCTCAGGTTCATCACCCGCGGTGCTTCCTCGAACTGCGCCACGGACCACGCGACGACTGCCGCGGCGTTGCCGACTTCGCACACAGGGAGCGGTAGCCCGGGCCGGCCGAAGCCGAGGTGCCAACGACCGATGAGCCGGCGTCCCACGAGGCCGGGCAGGTCGGGATGACTCCAGTCGACCAGAGCGCCCGGGCGGATGATTCTCGCCTCGATCCCAAGAGCCGGTGCGAGGGTGGCCACGAGGCGCTCCGATTCTGCTTTCCCCCACACGTACGGGCCGTACTCCCGAGCGCCGGGGCGGACCAGGGGGGTGCGCTCATCCTGGCATTCCCAGGGAGTCCGCGGCGGGCGGAGCACGGAGAGACTGCTGACGTACACCAGTCGCGTCACGCCCGCGTCCTGCATTCCCTGGAGCACGTTCCGCGCGGCATCGATCGAGTTCCGCTGGTGCCCGTCGTAGCCACCGGCCGACTCCGCGGCCGCGTGCACCACCACGTCAGCGCCGGCGAACGCCTCGCCGGGTGCCGCCCGGCTCAGGTCGAGGCGGAGCCACTCGTGCACGTGGGGATGCTCGTCCTCGGGCGAGCGGCTGATGCCCCGCACGCGGTAGCCCTTCCGGGCGAGCTGCTTGGTGATCTCCCGACCGAAGAACCCGCGCGCACCCGTGACCACGACGAGCGGTGCATCGGGGGGCGGCACCGGCGGCGACCGGCGCTGCACGACCACCCGCTCGGCCGCACCGTGCACGTTCGCGGCCAGCTCCTCGTAAAGCGCGGTGACACGCTTCAGGTGATCGGGTGCGAGGGGCGAGGGGCCGCCCGACTCGACCGCGGCGTAAAAAGCGCCGATCAGCTCGGCCAGACCCGGATACCCGGCTCCCCGGAGGACCCGTCTCAGCACTCCACCAGCACTGCGGACGGCGAGCTGCCACCCTTCGACGAGCGGATTGACGGCCTTCTCCAGCGGCTCGACGCCGGGGTTCGCCGCGCCCACCACGCTGGTGCGCAGGAAGTCGGCGACGAGCGTGCCCCCCGTTCCACTGATCGAGAGCAGCGAGACAATCGGTCGCGCGCGCAGGCTGATGGACAGGCGTCCGTGGCGCTCGCCGGCCCGCAGCACGGCGTGCAGGTCTGCGGGGCTGGTCGTCACGCTGGCGATCTCGACGGTGGCGGGGTCGGGCGTCACCCGCTCGAGCGCATGCACCAGGGTGTACAGCGGGTGGGGCAGAATATCCAGGAGCTGTGCCGCCAGCGCGTGCGCCCCCGCCCGCTCGGGGCTGACTCCCACCGGTCGAAACGTGAAGGAACTGTCGATCTGGACGATGTCGCCGAGCGACGGGGTGCGCTGCAGGAGTGCCACGTAGGCCGGGTCGCGCACCTGTTGGTGTCCGGCGCACACGAGCAGCCCGTTTCGGGCGGCAAGGCCCAGCAGGTCCTCCGCTTCGCGCGCCGCCTCCACAAACGGCTTCTCCACGTAGACGTGCGCCCCGGCAAGCAGCGCCTGGCGCGCGGGCTCGAAGTGGGTCCCAGCGGGAGTGCACACATGGACGAGATGGGGCCGCGCCACGGTGAGCAATTCTTCCACCGTGCCGTAACTCGGTGCGCCCGCGAGGGTCGCGAACTGCCGACCAGCGTCCGCATCCGTGTCGTGGATGCCCACGACGAGGTGCGGCGTGGGTACGCGCCGCAGGGTGAGGAGATGCAGCCGGGCCATCCGGCCGGCGCCGATGAACGCGACGCGAAGCGGCGTTGTGGGACGTGGGTGGTTCACGTCGCGCTCAGGGTGCAAGACGCGGACCCGGGCGCTCGCGCCGCGGCGCGGCGCCGGGATCGTAGCGGTGGCGCAACAGTCGGAGGCCAGCCACGGGCGGGACGTCTAGCCCGCGTCTTGCAACAGAAGGCGGCTGCGAAGGTTCACCTAGGAGGGTGCAACATGAGTCAAGCGAGCCTCGCGCGGGAGTTGTGGGCATTCATGCGCGTGCGCAAGAAGTGGTGGCTATTGCCCGTTATCCTGGTCATGCTGACGGTCGGTGCGCTGATCGTCTTCGCGCAGGGTTCGGTGCTGGCACCGTTCATCTACACGATCTTCTAACCCTACCTCGCGATGAGCTAGGGCCATTTCATGGAGTGCATGGTCAGCCGAGTGGGCCGGGTGGTGATCCTCATCCTGCCGATCATCGGGTGTGAGAATCGGGCGGTGGAATGGTGTCGCGCTGGCGGGGCTACCGAGATCGTGTCGAGTGATCAACCACGCGCGTCGCTCGGACCAGGAACGGCGCAACGGGTACCCGCCGGCAGCCTCGAGGGCGGAGGCCCGCTCGGCAGCGGCGCCCCCTGGCCGAACGAGCCGGCGGGGCTGACGCCGGTGACCGACGCGCGCTTCCACGCCTTGAACGAGAACGGGTGGCGCGGCCAGGGGTCCGGCCTTGCCGTGGCGGCCGATCCCCCGGACGCCCCCTCGCGAGCGAGCACCTTGTTGTTCGCCTACGGGCCGGGTTTCCCAGGGGGCAACGCGCCGGGCGTAGAGTTTTACCACCTCCCGACACCGACCAGAGAGACGTATTTCGGCTTCTGGTGGAAGGCGAGCGCCGGCTGGCAAAACCACGCGGCGAGCGGTGTGAACAAGATTGCGCTGCTGTTCCCGGCCACGTCCGGCGCCGGCGCGATGTACATCATGATGTTCTTCGATGGCACCAACTACACACTCCAGGTGGAGCCGACGTTTGCGGCCGATACCCGCCGGTTGGCTCCCAATGTGCGTGCCACGCCGGTCCGGCTGGGCGCCTGGCATCGGGTCGAGTGGTACGCGCGCTACAGCACGACGGCCACCAGTCGGGATGGTGTGACGCGCTGGTGGCTCGATGGTGAGCTCCAGGGGGAGCACACAGATCTCCAGATGCCAGGGGATTCCGGGTTCCTCGAATACACGATCCGGCCGGTGTGGGGTGGGGTTGGGGACATCAAGACACAGACCGACTGCTACTGGTTCCGGCATGCCCACATCAGCCGGGGATGACCAGGTGCGCCGCTGGATGCCCTCTGCCCGTGGGCCGGCGTGGATGGCGCTCACGATCGCTCTGGTCTTGCTCCCGAGCGGCGGGCGGATAGCCGGCGTCCCGGGGGCGGCGGCGAAGCCTGCAAGCGTGGATACGGTCTTCGCGGAGGATTTCGAATCCGGAACGCTGGCAGCGTGGCCCGACGGAGCCGATCCCACACGACACCGAGTCGTAAGGGACCCGCACGGGGCCCAGTCGGGGAGCCATTACCTCGAGGTGACCTACCCAGCCGGGGGCGACGGGGGCTGGCTGACCCGTTTCTTCATGCCGGGCTACGACTCCCTCTACGTGAGCTACTACGTCCGCTTCCCGCCGGACTGGCGGGGGGGCACGAAGCTGATCGGCTTGTACGGCGCTCGGACCGACAATCAGTGGTCGGCCGCCGGCAAGGCCGGGATCTGCCCGAACGGTACGGATTTCTTCATTGCGATGGTGGTCACGGAGCCGACGGGCAACCCCGGGCCGGCGCGCTTCTACACGTATTACCCGGCCATGGCTCGAGAACAGGACGGCGTCACCTGTTGGGGGCGCTATGGCGATGGGACCGAGACTTATCTACCACCGCTGACGCTGACGCCGGGCGTGTGGCACCACGTGGAGTTCTCGGTTAAGCTCAACGCGCCTGGCCAGCCAAATGCCCGTCAGACGCTGTGGCTGGACGGTGTGCAACGCGGGACGTGGTCGGGGCTCAAGTTGCGGAGCAGCTCGATCCTGCGGCTGAATTCGGTGCAGCTGACGTTCAGCGCCGGGGCCGTTCCGCGGACGCAGAAGCTCTACGTGGATCACGTCGTCGTCACAACGGGGCGGCCTGGTACCTGAGGTCGGCACGTTGGCTGACCGCGCCGCGCGTGATGCACAACACGTCGCGACGCGGGCCCTGGAACCGTTCGGTCACCCGTTGCCGCTCCAGCAAGTGACGGTTTTTCAGCGCCTTGCTCGTTCCCTCTTGCGCGTTCGTCGAGCCCGTTGCTAACATGCCACAGTCGTCGGCGTGATGCGACGCGGCCTAGTGGGCCGGCATCACCGCCGCCAGTTGCGGAGCGCCCCCGCCAAAAAACAGCTGTTCGTCGCTGCTCAGAGCAAAGCCGCCGAAAGGCGGTGACGCAGAGCTACGGGACTACGGCGCCACCATCGCCAAGTCCGCCGGGCCGCCAGCGAGTCGACCCTCAGGGTCGATGCTGGCGGCCTTGTTGTTGGGTCACGCAGGAATCTGAAACGCCGGAGTAGGGAACGATGCCGTTCATGTTCAAGCTGTCCCAGCGCCTCGCGCGGATTCGACGCCAGGGTCTTCATGCCTCGGCGGCGGCGCCGGTGCGCACTGCCCTGCCGAGCTGCTGAGGAGCGCCCTCCCATGCCGTTCACCTTCAAAATCTCAGTTCGCTTGGCGCTAATGAAAGCGCGGCTCGCCCTCACCGGCGCCGCTGCGGCCGTTGCCGCCTGCGAGCTGCCGGGACGGCACGTCACCGATCCCCCTCCGCCAAGCAGTACTGTGGTGCAAGTCGTCACCATTCCCGATACCGCCATCCTCGACCCCTATCAGGAGCGACAGTTCCTGGCCTTTGGTCGCACCCAGGCCGGCGACAGCGTCGGCGTCGAAGTGCGCTGGAGCGTCTCAGGGGGGACGATCACGGCCGCGGGTGTCTACACCGCCGACACGGTCGTCGGCGACTACCAGGTGACGGCGGCGGCGCTCAGCTCGTCCGCTACCGGCAGTTCGCAGGTGAAAAACAGAGGCCCCCTGGCGCAAGTCATTCTGAACCCCGCCACGACCTCCCTGGTGGTCGGGGGTTCGCAACTGTTTGCCACGTACGGACGGAGGAGGAATGGTGACAGTGTTGCCGTGACCGTGAATTACTCCGCTACCGGCGGGACCGTGTCCGCTGCTGGGGTGTACACGGCGGGTCCTGGCACCGGCCTCCACCGGGTGATCGCGACCCAGGCTGGCGGCACGTTGGCGGACACGGCAGCCATCACGATCACGAACCTGCCCGTGGCGTCGGTGACGGTGAGCCCGGCCGCGGCGAGCGTGACGGTGGGGCAGACGGTGCAGCTCGCGGCCACGCCGAAGGATGCGAGCGGGAATCCGCTGAGCGGCCGGGTGGTGACCTGGGCGACGAGCAATGCGGCCGTGGCCACGGTGAGCGGGAGTGGGCTGGTGACGGGTGGGGCTGCGGGGACCGCCACGATTACCGCCAGCAGCGAGGGGAAGAACGGTACCGCGGCGATCACGGTGACGGTGGTGCCGGTAGCGACGGTGACGGTGAGCCCGGCCGCGGCGAGCGTGCCGGTGGGGCAGACGGTGCAGCTCGCGGCGACGCCGAAGGATGCGAGCGGGAATCCGCTGAGTGGCCGGGTGGTGACCTGGGCGACGAGCAATGCGGCGGTGGCCACGGTGAACGGCAGCGGGCTGGTGACCGGTGGGGCTGCGGGGACCGCCACGATCACCGCTAGCAGCGAGGGGAAGAACGGCACGGCGGCCATCACGGTGACGACGACGGTGACGAACCCCGGGACCGTCACCACGCTCGCGGTGGTGGGCGTGACGGACAGCTCGGTCACGCTGTCCTTCACCGAGGTGAGCGATGGGGCAGGGCAGCCGGCCAGTTACGATGTGCGCTACGCCGTGGGGACGATCTCGTGGGGCGCCGCGCCGAGCGTGTCGCGCGGAAGTTGCGCTACGCCACTGGGGGGGAGTGCCATCGGAGTGAACCGGACCTGCACCGTGCTGGGGCTCGCGGCCGCCACGGGCTACCAGTTCCAGCTGGTGGCGTTCCGGGGCACGCTCAACGTGAACGCGGTCTACGGTGCGCTCTCCAATGTGGCGAGCGCCACGACCGTCGCGTCAAGCGCGCCCGTGGCGTCGGTGAC
>DASYQX010000001.1:0-23602 GCA_036004985.1 Gemmatimonadales bacterium | reverse complement strand
GAGGACGTGAACCGCACGCTGAACTTCTTCGGAACGTGGAACGCGGTGCGGGAGTCTAGCGCTCCAGCTCGAAGCGAATCGACGCGGCCGCCACGGAGTGTGTCAGCGCACCCACGCTGATCAGCTGCGCCCCCGCCCGCGCGTAAGCGGCGGCGTTCTCGACAGTGATGCCCCCCGAAGCCTCAATCGTCACGTGCGGTCCCGCGCGGCGCACCCACGCCGCGAGCGTGGCCGGTGACTGATTGTCCGCCAGGATGTGCGCGACCCCGGCCGCGAGCGCCTCCTCGAGCTGCGCGTCCGTCTCGACCTCGACCACGATAGCCATGCCCTTCGGGGCGCGCGCGAGGACCTGCTTGAGCCCGCTCCCCGCTCCCCCCTCGCCGCTCGCTGACAGGATCCAGTGGTTGTCCTTCCACATCACCGCCTCGGCCAGCGAGCCGCGATTGTCGACGCCGCCACCCACGCGCACCGCGTAACGCTCCAGGTCGCGCAGGCCGGGAGTCGTCTTGCGGGTGTGGGTGATGCGGGCCGGAGTGCCGGCGACGGCGTCGACGATGCGCCGCGTCGCCGTCGCGATGCCCGTGAGCCGCTGGAGAAAGTTCAACGCAACGCGCTCGCCGGCGAGCAGCGTCCGCGCCGAGCCGGTCACGGTTGCCAGCACGGCGCCGGGGGCCGCGCGGGCGCCTTCGGCCACGCAGGGCGCGAGGCGTGCCGCCCGCTCGAGCTCCGCGAACACCAGAGCGGCGATCGGGAGGCCGGCCACGACGCACTCGCCTTCGGCGATGAAACGGCCCGTCGCGCTCGCGTCGACGGAGGCGCCGAGGAGTGCTGTGGTGACGTCTTCGCGGGCACGGTCCTCGGCGAGCGCACGCCGCACCGTGTCCAGGCCCAGCGGGGGGGGTTCAGCCAATCGCCAGCATCCGGTCGATGGCGCGGCGGGCGCGCGCGGCGGTCTCGGGCGGCACGGTGACCCGGTGCTTCAGGTCGCGCAGCGAATCCCGCAGGTTCTCGAGCGTGATCATTTTCATGTAGCGGCATTCGGCCGACTCCGCCGCGGCCACGAACTCCTTCTCCGGATTCTCGCGCCGCAGGCGGTGCAACACCCCGGTCTCCGTCGCCACGACGAACCGCCGCGCCGGCGAGGTCCGCGCCCGCGTCATCATTTGCTCCGTGGACACGATCCGCGTGCGCTGAGCCGCGACCTCCCCCTCGGTCTCGGCGTAATACATCGCGCTCGTCACGCAGCCGCACTCGGGGTGCACCAGGAACTCGGCGTCGGGGTAGGCCGTGCGCTTCGCGTCGAGCACCTCACGCGTCAGCCCGGCGTGGACGTGGCATTCGCCCAGCCACACGTCCAGCCGCCGGCCGGTCACGCGCTGCAGGTATTGGCCTAGGAAGAAGTCGGGGAGGAACAGCACGGGGACGCGAGGGGGCAGGGCTTGGATCACGGCGACGGCGTTGCCTGATGTGCAGCAGTAGTCGGCCTCGGCCTTGACCGCCGCGCTCGTATTGACGTACGCGACGACGAGCCCATCGGGGTGCTCGGCGCGCCACCGCCGCACGTCCGCCGCCTGGATCGTCTCCGCCAGCGAGCACCCCGCGCCGAGGTCCGGGATGAGCACGGTCTTGTCGGGGTTGGCGATCGCCGCGGTCTCGGCCATGAAGTGGACCCCGCAGATCACGAGCACCGGGGCATCGATGGCGGTGGCGCGGCGCGCCATTTGGAGCGAGTCGGCCACGACGTCGGCCAGGTCCTGGATCTCCGGCCGCTGGTAGTTGTGCGCCAGGATCGCCGCCTGGCGCTCGGTCTTGAGGACCGTGATTTCGTCGATGAGGGCGCGCATCGACCAGAAGTCTAAACCCACCCCCCCGGGAATTCCCACCCTGAAGGGTGGGCTCGGCCAGCGCTACCCTTAAGGGTAGCCACCCCCCGCCGAGCCCGGGCTTCAGCCCGGGAACGACCCCCCAGGGCTCGATGCACTCCTCCGTTGCGGCTCCATCTTGGCCAACGCCCGCAGATTCCTCCCGAACCGCACCGCCACCATCCCGATCATCCCCACCAGGGCCAGCGCCAGCACGGCGTTCGCGATCAGCTCGATCGGCGCTGTGAGGCCGCGCGACAGCGCGAGCCCGGTGTTGCCCGCGACGAGAATCAGCCGCACTTCCGTCGGGCCGAGACGGCCGTACCCCAACCGGAAGGCGCCGAACACCGCCGACTCGAGATACACGTTGATCGACAGCACGAGGTAGGCCAACACCAGGCCGAGCGCGAGCCCGAAGTCCACGTACGGCGACAGGCCCAGGCCGAGCCCGATCATCGCCGTCGAGAACGCGTCGACGCTGTGATCGAGGTAATAGCCGTACCGTGGCCGCTCGGCGTGACGCACGCGGGCCAGCGTCCCGTCCAGGCTATCCCCGAACCAGTTGACGGCGAGGCAGGCGCTCGCCGCCCACAGCCACGCCGGATGCCATGCCGAAAGCGCGTACGCCGCCCCGGCGCCCACCGCGCCGAGGACCCCCAGCACGGTCAGGTGGTTGGAGCGGATCCGGGCGGGCAGCCGGGCGGCGATTGCGCACAGCAGGCGCCGCTCGGGGCCGGCGAGGAGAAACGTCAGTTCGCGCGTGGCCATAGGAGTCTCACAGTCGGCAGCATGAGCACGACGAACGCGAGGCCGAGTGCCCAGGCAGGGATCCGAACCGCTACGCCCAGCCACGCGAGTAGCGCGTAGCGCGGCAGGCACCGCACCGTGACCGCGGCGAGGTAGGGACGGAGCGGATAGCCCGAAGACAGCGCCAGCGCCTTAAACGGGAAGAAGGGCAGGGGGGTGAGTCCCGACAGGGCCAGGATAGCGAAGGGGGCGCGGTTGAACAGGCGCGGGATCAGTCCGGGCCGGACCCCCGCGGCTTCATGGCGGGCGCGCAGTCGTAGAATCCACGGCCCGAACAGACGCACGTCGGCAAACGCCGCTGCGACGGTGGCCGCCGTGGCCACCAGCGTCGTGGTCCACACGCCGAGCCGCGCACCGTAAAAGACGACGGCGGGCTCGTGGGGGACGATCGCCAGCGCGACGTTGGAGATGAAGGCATAGGCCGCCAGGGCCAGAGCAGCGCGCATGGCGGAGGATCGCCGCGCAGTCTCAAGCTAATCTCAAGCGCATCTGGACCCGGCCCCGGCCCGATCCGTATATGGCTCTTGGGCGTTCCCAAGGACGGTGCCCGATGCGCCTCGTCGTCAGCGTGATGGGTGGTCTGCTCCTCGGCCCAGCAACGTTGCTCGCGCAGGACCCACCCCGCGGTCGGCACGCGGGTGCGGGTGACCGCCCGCCAAGCCGCCGGTCGTGATTCCGGGAAGGTGCAGAATTGGCGGGGAACCATCGCGGAGTGGCGCGGCGACACGCTGGTGCTGCGAACCAACAAGGCCCTCCTGACGGGAATCCCCCTCAACACCGTGAGCCGCCTGTCGGTGTCGCGCGGCCGGGCGCCCGATCCCGTGGGCGGCGCGCTGAAGGGTGCCGGTATCGGCGGCGGGGTGGGCTTGGCGCTGCTCGTGGCGGCGTGCGGCGAAGCGGACGAGGACCCCGGTCCCGGGACCGGCGATGACGACACCTGTACCTTATCCGACTTCGGGAACATCCTGCTCCTCACGGGGATGCTTGCGGTCGCCGGCGGGGCGGTGGGAATCGTGGCCGGGACGATCATCGGAGGCGAGCGGTGGCAGCCCCTCGCGGTCGGCCCGGGCCGACTGTCATTCCGGTCGGGCGGCGGTGGCGGGTTCGGGGTAGGGGTCGCGCTGCCCTTCTGAGTTGGCGGCGTCAACACCTCAGCGAAAGCCTGAGCCTCTCGAGACCGCTCTTGCGGGGATTCTGGCTTCGGTATATGTTCGGGCCCCATGCCGGCGCGCGCGGTGTCGAAAACGCGCTCTCCAAAGCGACGTAGTACGGAGGGCACAGGAGTCGAACCTGTAAGGGCTTTCGCCCGCCGGTTTTCAAGACCGGTGCCATACCATTCGGCCAGCCCTCCTCACATGTCCCTAACCTAGTCGCGCCTGTTGCGTGACGGAACCACGACCTTGAACTGCTGGTTACAATGAGTCGACTGTTTGAAGCAACCCGCCCGGCACCTTCGTACGCTGTGATCGCCCGGCAGGCTCCCCCAGCCCGAGACGAGACGCGCCCATGAAGCTGTCCGAAATCTCCATTCGCCGGCCTGTGCTCGCCAGCATGATGAGCGCGGCCCTCGTGTTGTTCGGCGTCATCGGCTACACACGGTTGTCCGTGCGGGAGCTGCCCGATATCGATCCCCCGATCATTTCGGTCACGACCGTGCTCCCCGGCGCGAACGCGCAAGTCGTGGAGACCGCCGTCACCGACGTGCTCGAGGAGGAATTGTCCACGATCCAGGGCCTCCGCACGCTGAGCAGCGGGTCGGCGGAGCAGACCAGCAACATCACGCTCGAGTTCACGCTGGACCGGCCGGTGGATGTGGCGGCGCAGGACGTGCGCGACAAGGTATCCCGCGTGCGGGGACGCCTGCCGGAAGCCGTGCTCGAGCCCGTGATCGAGAAACAGTCGGCCGACGCGCAGCCCTTCTTCTGGCTTGCGCTGAGCAGCGACAACTACGACCTGATGCAGCTCTCCGATGTGGCCGACCGTTTGGTGAAGGCGCGGCTCCAGAGCCTGCCGGGCGTCGGCAGCGCCGGGATCTTCGGTGAGCGGCGCTATTCGATGCGGGTGTGGGTGCAACCGGCAGCGCTGTCGGCGCGCGGGCTCACCGTGCAGGACGTGGAGGGCGCGATCCTTTCGCACAACGTCGAAATCCCCGCAGGCCGGATCGAATCGACCCGGCGCGAATTCTCGGTTCGATCGCTGGGCGAGCTCAAGACACCGCAGGAGTTCGGCGAATTGGGGGTGGCCAGCCAGGGAACCCAGGTCGTCAAGCTCAAGGACGTGGCGAGGGTCGAGCTCGCGCCGGAGGACACCCGTTCGATTTTCCGGTGGAACGGGAGTCCATCGGTGGCCATCGGCGTGGTCCGGCAGTCCAAGGCGAACCTCATCGAGGTGGCGCGCAATATTCGCGAAGCACTCCCCAGCATCCAGCAAACGCTGCCCCTCGGCGTGAAGCTCGAGATCGCGTTCGATGGATCGGTGTTCGTCAGGCACTCGATCAACGATGCCCGCCTGACGCTGCTCATCGCGGCCATCCTGGTCGTGCTGATCATCTTTGTGTTCCTGCGAAATCTGCGGGCCACGATCATCCCCGGGCTCGCGATTCCGGCGTCGATCGTGGCGACCTTCGCGGTCATGTATTTCCTCGGGTATTCGATCAACAACTTCACGCTGCTCGCGCTCACGATCGCGATCGGGATCGTGGTGGACGACGCGATCATCGTGCTCGAGAACGCTTATCGCCATCAGGAGGAGCTGCACGAAGGGCCGGAGCAGGCGGCGGTGAACGGCACCAACGAAATCGCGTTCGCCGTGATCGCGACGACGATCGCGCTGGTGGCGGTCTTCACCCCGCTGGGATTCCTGCGGGGATCGACCGGCCGGCTGCTCAGCGAGTTTGGCATCGCGGTCGCGGGCGCGGTCGTGATTTCGGGGTTCGTGGCGCTGACGCTGACGCCGATGCTCTCGGCCAAGATCCTGCGGGTGCCGAAGGAGCACGGCGAGTTGTTCAAGATGTTCGAGCGCGGCTTCAACGCGCTCGCGAACCGCTACGCCCGTCTGCTCGAGCGAGCGGTCACGCATCCGCGCGCCGTGACGGTGGGGACCGTGGCGGTCGTGGCCGTGTCGTTCTTCGCGCTCCTGTCGTACCGGCCGACCCGCCTCAAGGAGGAGCTGATCCCCGATGACGATCGCGGCTTCTTCCTGATCATCGCCACGGCGCCCGAAGGGGCGTCGCTCGACTACACGGACGGCTACGTGCGCCGGATCGAGCAAATCCTCAGCAAGACCCCGGATATCAGCGGCTACTTCACGATCGTCGGGGGATTCGCGGGCGGCGTGAACAGCGCGTTCGTCGGCGTGATCATGAAAGACTGGAGCGAGCGCCACACGACGGTTCAGCAAACCGTGGGGGCGTTGTTTCCGCAGGTCTACTTCGGCATCGCGGGGGTCGAGGCGTTCCCCTATGCCCCCGGCGCGCTCGGCTTCTCCCAGCCGATTCAATACGTGGTCCAGAATCCGGACTTCGCGACGCTCAGTCAGGTGATGGACCAGTTTACGAATCGGGCGAAGCAGATCAACGGGCTGGTGAACGTCGATACCGATCTCCGCGTGAACAAGCCGGAGCTGCGGGTCACGTTCGACCGCGACCGCGCCGAGGATTTGGGCGTCCCGGTCCGCGACGTGGCGGCGGCCCTCCAGACCTTCCTCGGCGGGCGCCGCATCAGCACGTTCACGCGCAACGACAAGCTGTACTACGTGATGGTGCAGCTCGATCCCCAGGATCGAGCGACCCCGAGCGACATGCGCGGGATTTACCTGCGGGGCAAGGGCGAGCAGCTGGTCCAGCTCGCCGCCCTGGCGAACGTGGACGAAGGGGTGGGGCCCAGGCAGATCAACCACTTCAACCGCGTGCCGTCCTTCACGCTCTCGGCATCGCTCGTGCCGCCGTTCTCGCAGGGCGATGCGCTCGATTCGCTCGATGCCGTGGCGCGCGAGGTGCTGCCGCCTGGGAGCACGACCGCGCTCGCCGGCGATTCCCGGGAGTTTCGTGAGAGTGGCGGCGCCCTGTACTTCGCGTTCACGGTCGCGCTGTTGGTGGTGTTCATGGTGCTGGCGTCGCAGTTCGAGTCGCTGGCGCACCCGTTCACGGTGCTGTTGTCCGTCCCCCTCGCCATCACCGGCGCCCTGGCGACGCTGAAGGTGGCGGCGCTGCTCGGCAAGTCGGGCGGCACGATCAACCTCTACAGCCAGATCGGCATGATCCTCCTGATCGGCCTCGTGACCAAGAACTCGATCCTCCTCGTGGAGTACGCGAACCAGTTGAAGGCGAAAGGCCTCGACACCATCGCGGCGGTCCTCGAGTCCGGCCGGATCCGGCTGCGGCCGATTCTGATGACGTCGGTCTCCACCATCATGGGCGCGATCCCGATCGCGTGGGGTGTCGGCGCCGGCTCCGCGTCGCGGAAGCCGCTGGGGTACGCGATCGTCGGCGGCGTCTTCTTCTCGACCGCGCTCACGCTCTTCGTGGTGCCGGTGGCGTACGTGATGCTCGACGCCCTCATGGAGCGCCTGCGGGCGCGACGCGGCCGGCTGGTGCCGGTGGCAGGGGAGGGCGACTGATGCTTGCCTTGCTGCTCGCGCTCCAGGCCGCTGCGCCGGGCGATTCGCTCCCGCGCGTCACGCTGGCGGAGGCGCTCCAGCGGTCCGCGCGCCTCGACCCGAACTACGTCGCCGCCCTCGGCCAGGTGGACAACGCCGCGTGGGCGCGCCGCAGCGCCTTCGCGGTCTTCATCCTCCCCTCCGTGACCCTGGGGACGGACGCGACCGAGTACAAGCCGGCGTTCTTCAACTTCGCGACGCTCCAGCCCGAGCCGTACTCGGTATCGGCCAACGTCACGCTGCGCTACGACGTCTTCACCGGCGGGCAGAAGCTCGCCGAGCTGGCGCGCTCGGCCGCGGCGCTCGACGGTGCGCACGCGAACGAGCTGGCCCAGCGGTTCGCGACCGCCCTGTTCACGGAGCGCGACTACTACGGCGTGCTCGCCGGTCAGGAGTTGGCCCGCGTCGCCCGGGACCGCGTGCGCCGCGGGGAGGAGCAGCTGGCGGTGGCGCGGGCGCGGGTCGCCTCGGGGGCGGTGTCGCAGACCGACTCGCTCCAGTTGCGGCTCGAACTGGCCCGGGCGCGCACCGCGCTGCTCGAACGCGAGCTGGCGCTCCGCGTCGCGCGCCTCCAGCTGGGCCGGCGCGTGGGCGCGGACGGCCCGGTGGACGCGACGCCCCTCGACACGGTGCTCGCGCCCGAGCTGCCCATCACCCTCGCGGACGCCATTACGCGAGCGGCGGCCCAGGGCCCGCAATACCGCGTGGCGCAGGCCAACGAGCGCGCCGCCTCGGCGCAGTTCCGCGCGCGCCTGGGCGCGTTCCTGCCGCGCGCCACGCTGCAATGGCAGCGCACGGGGTTCGACAACAAGTTTGCCCCGGCGTTGCGGTCGTTCAACGCGCTCACGCTGAGCGTGGCGTTCCCGCTGTGGGACAACGGGCAGCGCGAGATCGCGCTGTCGCAGGCGCGCGTGAACCGCGACGTCGCCCGCGCCATCCGCGACGACATGGACCGGGCGGTGACGCACGACGTGACGGCCGCCTACGACGGATACGTCACCGCGCGCGCCAGCACCGCGCTCGCCGCGGAAGGGGCCGCGGCCGCGCGCGTGAGTTTCCGGGTGCAGCAGAGCCGCTACTCCTCCGGCGCGACCACGATTCTGGACCTGGTGGACGCGCAGGTGAACCTGTCCGAAGCTGAATCGCAGTTCGTCCAGGCGCGCTATGCCACGCGCCTCGCCCTCGCCGGCCTCGAGGCCATTCTCGGCCGCCGGCTCTTCTCCGATAAGGATTCCCAGTGAAGCATCTCACTGCAGTTGCGCTCCTCGCGCTGATCGCCGCGTGCAGCAAGGCCAATTCCGAAGGTGCCGGAGGGGGAGGTGGGCCACCGCCCATGCCGGTTGAAGTCGCGATCGCGCTGCGCGACACCGTGGTGGACGCGATCGCGGCCACCGGCCAGATCGAGGCCGTGCAGTCCACGGATCTGCGTCCTGACGTCGACGGCCGCGTCGTCCAGATCCTGATCCGTGAAGGGCAGGGCGTCGACAGCGGCACGCCGCTGTTCAAGCTGGACGATGCCGAGTTGAAGGCGCAGGTGGACCGCGCCGAGGCGGACCGCGATCTGGCGCGGCAGGCGCTGGAGCGCACGAGGCGGCTGGTGGCGGAAAGCGCGTCGTCGACGGCGGATCTCGAGCGGGCCGAAGCCACGGCGCGCGGCAGTGCCGCGGCGTACGATCTGCTCCGCATCCGGTTGGATCGCAGCGTTGTGCGCGCCCCGTTCGCCGGCGTCGTCGGCCGGCGCTGGGTGAGCCTCGGCGAGAACGCGACCAGCTCGACGCGCCTCGTGTCGCTGCACACGGTGTCGCCGATCTACGCGGCATTCCAGGTGCCCGAGCGCTACGCCACGCGGCTGCGGCGCGGCCAGTTCGTGAGCTTCCAGGTCGCGGCGCTCCCCGGCCGCAACTTCTCGGGCGAGGTCGTGTTCGTGGATCCGGTGGTGGAGCTGCCGGCGCGTACGATTTTCATCAAGGCCCTCGTGCCGAATCCGAGACGCGAGCTCGCACCGGGCATGTTCATCGAGGCGCGGCTCGCCACCGAAGTCCGGCCCAATGCGGTGATCGTCCCCGAGGACGCGATCTTGCCGCTCCAGGGCTCGAACTACGTCTGGGTCGTGAAAGAGGGGAAGGCCGACCGCCGCGAGGTGGCGCTCGGCGTGCGCGTGCCCGGCTGGGCGGAGATCCGCAGCGGCGTCGCGGCCGGCGACCAAGTCGTCGTCGGCGGGCTCGCCAAGCTGTTTCCCGGTGCGCCGGTGATGCCGCAGGTGGTGGAGCGGAAGCGCGGGGGGCCCCCCGTGTCGCCGACCGAGGCGCGCTAGGGAGGCGTCGCCAGCTCCGGCAGGGGCTGGAACGTCGCCGTGGTGTTCTGGAGAATCGCCTGCGCCAGCACCTGCGCCCGCGTGGCGAGCGGCGACCGCTCCGTCTGGAGCTCCTGCGCCAGCGTGTAGTACAGCAGGCCGTACGTCACCAGAATGCCTTCCGACGGGTGGTCCACCCAGCCGCGCGGGCGCGGGCGCCCCGCGCCCGCCGAGTGATACACGTCGAACAGCAGCGCGGAGGTGCGCGGCAGGTTCACGTATCCCATCTGCTGCACCGCGCGGATGCTGTCGGACGGCTGGATCTCCTGCACGCGCAGCGCCCGCCCGAAGCCGTGGCCCTCGAGCCGCGCCGTGAGCCCGAACTGATCGGCGTACAACCCCACCGTGCGTGAGAAGTAGATCGGGCGCCTGCCCAGCTGGTCCTTGATGATCTGCAGCACCGCTACGTCGGCGCGCTCGAGATAGGGTCGCCCGATCATCTCGGGATCGATCGTCACGTCGAGCGAGCCGAGCCGGACCGTCCGCTTCTCGTTGACGATGTAGTACTGCTCCAGGTCCTTGAGCTGCTGGTCCGTGAAGCTCATGAGGCGGCCGCTCGGCTTGGGCCACACCCGGCCGCGGTAGATCGCGGGCGCCGCCGTCGAGTCGAACGCCTCGATCGGCCGGCGCTGCAGCTGGCGCAGGTGCCAGTCGGTGTTGGCGAGCGACAGGTTCACGAGCGTCACATCGCGCCGGATGCCCTCGACCTCCTGCGCGTACCACAGCGGGAACGTGTCGTTGTCCCCCGCGGTGACCAGGACCCCGTACGGCTCGACCGACTGGAGCAGGTCGTAGGCGAAATCCCGGGCCAGCGTCTCTCCCGCGCGGGACGCCGTGAGGCGGTTGCCGGCGAGCGGCACGACGGCCAGCGCCAGGAGCGGCGTGGCGTAGAGCCAGCGGCGCGCCGCGTCGGGCTGGCGCTGGCGGAACGAGTCCTGCACCCACTCCAGCAGCGTCGCGAGCCCCATCGCCACCCAGATCCCCCACAGCGCGAACGAGCAGATGAAGAAGTAATCGCGCTCGCGCACCTCGTGATCCAGCCCCGGCGCCCTGTACGGCTGGGAATAGCCCCACTTGAAGTTGAGGTAGAAGATCAGCGCGAACGTGAACGTGAAGACGAGCACCGTCATCGCGATGGCTGTGCGCCTGTCGGCGCGCCAGTGGCGGAACGCCCCGAGCAGGCCGGTGAGCCCGAACAGGGCCGCGAGGAAGCGCTGGATCCGCACCGGCCAATCGTGCCCGAACTGCCAGCTGAAGTACTGCCAGTAGTTGAGGATCTGCTGCCCGTACAGCTCGAGCGTGTGGCCCGGATTGCCGGGACCGGGCGGATACATGGGGTTGTCGAAGATCGACGGCTTGCCGTACTGCCGGCGCGTCAGGACTTCCCAAAAGGCCTGCCAGTTGGTCGGCTCGCCTTCGTTGATCGCGGGGAAGTGCGCCGCCCGGATCGGCAGGAAGATGTACACCGAGAGGCCGACGGCGGCGACGCCGAGCGCCGCGAGCGCGAAGCGCCAGTTGCCCGCGTAGGCCGCGGCGTACAGCAACGCGAACAGGAAGAGCGCCCCCGCCAGGTAGATCGGCGTCGCGCTCTCGAGACCCAGAGCCATCAACAGGGCCCACACCGCGGAAACGATGAGGAACTGCGACCACTCGAGGCGCCGCTCTTCGTCGGCCGCCGGACGCCGGGTCTTGAGCAGCGGGAACAGCAGGATGATCACCACGGGCCCCACCAGCACGCCCATCATGTGGTTCGTCGCGGTGAGGGCGAGCAGGTAGATGATCAGGAGGAGGTAGTGGTCGTGCGCCTCGCCCGCGGGCTGGTCGTCCCAGCGCACGATCAGCCAGAGGATCAGGGCGATCGAGAGCAGGCTCAACGTGTACACCTTCTCGTTCACCACCGACTGGTTCCACACCGTGAACGCCGTCGCCGAGACGAGTGCGCCGGCGAGAGCGGCGAGCCGGCGCGGCCACGCCACGGGGATGACGTTGCGCAGCCAGCGCTCGGCGATCAGGAACCAGCACGCCGCCGACACGGCGCTCGTCGCCGCGGCGAACAAATTGATCCGCAGCGCGTACCCCGCCGCCCACGGAATCAGGCCCCACACGTGCGCCATGAGCACGAACAGCGGGTTCCCGGGCGGATGCGGGATGCCGAGGGTGTAGGCGGCGGCGATATACTCCGACGTGTCCCAGAACTGGGTCGTGGGCGCGAGCGTCAGGACGTAGAGCACGAGGGCGCCCAGGCCGACGCACGCCGCCATGCGGTAGGGCGGGTGCTCAACCGCTACGGCGCTGGGTGCTGGGGCGACGCCGCGATCCGCGGGCGTGGCGCGGGGGGGGGGTGCAGTGGTCGTCATAGGCCCAAGTAATCTAGTGTCGGAATTGCCGCATACCCGTCAGGATCATGGCCAGGCCGTGCCCGTTCGCGGCCGCGATGACCTCGGGGTCCTTGACAGAGCCCCCCGGTTGGATGATCGCGGCGATGCCGGCCGCGGCCGCCTCGTCCACGCCGTCTGGGAACGGGAAGAAGGCGTCGCTGGCGAGCACCGCGCCCCTGGGATCGTGACCCTGCTGGCGCGCCTTGTGCACGGCGAGGAACGACGAGTCCACCCGGCTCATCTGTCCCGCGCCGATCCCGATGGCGGCCTCGCTCCGCGCGATCAAGATCGCGTTCGACTTCACGGCCCCCACGGCCGCCCAGGCGAACCGCAGGTCGTTCCATTCCGCATCCGTCGGCCGGCGCGTGGTCACGACCGTCCAACGGGACTCGTCGGCTACCCCGCTGAAACGGAATCGGTCCTGGACCAGGAAGCCGCCGCGCACGCGCTTGAAATCCCAGCTCGGCTCGTCCTCGGGGCGGGGGAGCTCCACGACGCGAATGTTCTTCTTCTCCTGGAAGACGGCGAGGGCGGCGGCGTCGATCCGCGGGGCGACGACGACCTCGATGAACAACTCCCGCATCGCTTCGGCGGCGGGCTTGTCGAGCACCGTGTTGAACGCGATCACCGAGCCGAACGCGGACGTGCGGTCGGTGGCGAGCGCCCCCCGGTACGCGTCGGCGGCGTTGTGCCCGAGCGCGATGCCGCAGGGCGTCGTGTGCTTGATGATGACGCAGGCGGGCCGGCCGTCGGGGCCCCACGGCGCCACGGCGCTCACGGCGGCATCCACGTCGAGCAGATTGTTGAAGGACAGCTCCTTGCCGTGCAGTTGGCGGAGCTCGCGGATCCCGCGCCGCTCGTCCGTGGCGTACAGCGCGGCCCGCTGGTGCGGGTTCTCGCCGTAGCGCAGGGACTGCCGTTGCTGAAGGATCTGAACGAGGGTGGAGGGCAGGGCCTCCTGCGAGCGCGTGAGATAAGCCAGGATGGCCGCGTCATACGCCGCGGTGTGCGCGAAGACTTTGGCGGCGAGTTGCCGTCGGAGGTCCGAGTTCCCCGGGCTTGCGCCCGGGGTCAGTCGACCGTCCTTGAGCCCCTGGATCACGGTCGGATAGTCATCCGGATCGACGACGACGATGACGTCGCGATGGTTCTTGGCCGCCGAGCGCAGCATCGAGGGCCCGCCGATGTCGATCTGCTCGATCGCCTGCTCGAACGTCGTCGCCGGCTTCGCCACCGTCTCCCGGAACGGGTAGAGGTTCACCGCCACGAGGTCGATGGGCTCGATGCCGTGCTGCCGCAGCGCCGCGACGTCGCCGGGGTGGTCGCGCCGCGCGAGCAGGCCGCCGTGGACCTTGGGGTGCAGCGTCTTCACGCGGCCGTCCATGATTTCGGGGAAGCCGGTCACCTGCTCGATGGGGACGACGGCGATGCCCTCGCGCCGCAGCGCCTCGGCGGTCCCGCCGGTCGAGACGATCTCCCAGCCGAGCGCCGCGAGGTCGCGCGCGAAATCCACGAGGCCGCGCTTATCGGATACGGATAGAAGTGCTCTCATGAGGCGGTCAAAAAACAACGGCGGCGGTCAAAAGACAACTGCGGCGGTCACGACCGCCTCGACCGCCGCTGTCGTTTATTGACCGCCGCATGTGCAGTTTGACCGCCCCTCTCCTCACCAATCCTCCGCGACGGCGCGGACGAGGTCCGCCAGACTCACGAGGTCTTTGAGGTCGATCAGCTCAGCCGGCGAGTGGGAGTACCGCAGCGGCCAGCCGATGGGCACGTCGACGACGCCGAACGGCGTGAACACCGACCCGTCGTTGCCGCCGCTCGTCGTGCCGACCTGCAGGGCGATCCCCCGGGCGCGTGCCAGAGCGGCCAGGGAGTCCACGTAGGCCGGCGGCGTGATCGACGAGTTGTCGAGGGCTCGCGCCACCGCGCCCGCTCCGATGGGCGCGACGGCGTAGTTCGGCAGCTCGAGCGGCGCGTCGGCGGAGACGAAGGTGTCGATGGCGTACACGCGACGCGGCGTGGTGCCCAGCGCCCGCGCGGCGACCGCGGCGCCCTCGAGCCCGATCTCTTCGCGCACGCTGAACAGGAAGATGACCTGGTGGTCGAGCTTGGACCGATCGAGGCGGCGCAGCGCCAGAATCAGCGCCGCGCATCCCACGCGATCGTCGAACGAGCGTCCCGTCGCGCGGGTGCCGGCGAGGCGTACGAAATGCTTGGGCATGGTGACGGTGTTGCCCGCCTTCACGCCCAACGATTCCGCCCCGGCGCGTGTGGTCGCGCCCACGCTCGCGCGCAAGCCGGGCGGAGCGCGCCGTAGGGACAGGCTGTCCCGCGGGAGGAACACGCCGGGGAGAGACCCCCGATCGGTATGCACGAGGGCGGGCTTGGCCTCGAACAGCGAAGGAAAGAAGCCGCCGCGAGTCCGTAGGATGAGTGACCCATCGCTGCGGATCGAATCGACGCGGTACCCGATTTCGTCCATGTGGGCGACGATCACGACGACGGGATCGCCTTGACCGGCGCGCACCCACAGGTTGCCGGCGGTGTCCGTCTCGGTCCGCACCCACGCCGGGAGGAGCCGCTTGATCGCCTCGCGGACCGGCCCTTCCGCTCCCGACACCCCGTAGCTCTCGACGAGCGGCGACAACACGGCCTGGGCCTCGGCGATGCGGTTGGTGTCCTGGATCGCCAGTAGCGCCGCCAGCGCGATGATCATCGGACAGCTCCGAACCACCGCACAAGGTTCTTCATCAGGACGTCCGCATCTGCCAGGTCCACGGTTTCGACCGTGGTGTCCTCGAACTTCACGGAAAGCGAGGCGACCAGCGGCATGGTACTCTCTCGCACAATATCGATAGGCCCATGCAGGTTGCTCAGCGTGGCCAAGTCGTCTCGCTGATAGCGTGTCTGCACGACAAATGCGACGAGCACCGTGCCCCGGACCCGCGGTTTGGAAAGAACGACGGCCGCAAGCGCCGCGCATGCGGCCCGGCGGCCTGCCGCGGGTGCCGCCAGGAGTCGCGTTCCATAGACGTGCGGACGTTTGGTCAACGCGACGGGAGTGAGCATCGCGATGCCAAGACGGAGCACTTCGTCCCGGGAAGATGCGCCAACGTCCACGATCGCATTGTCCACGGTAAAAGGCGACTCCGTGGCGGCGGGGCGTCCGCGCGTGAGATGCGTCGAGCGCACGCCGACGACGCCCGGGATCGGCCCGCGCCGGCCGAACAGCGTCACCTGTTGACCCTCGAGCTGTTGATCGTAGATGGGGTTCGGGAGTGGGACCGTACCGACGCGCCTCAACATTACGTAGCCGTCGTCCGTGATGTTGCCGACGACGTACCCGACTTCATCGAGGGGACAGAACACGACTCGCGTGGGCGCGCCGCTGCCGAGCGTGAGCGTGACGTTGCCGGCGCGGTCGCGCGCGCTCCCGGGCAACAGCGTGAGGAGCGAGTCGGTCATCGCCTGCTCGTAGCCCGTCACCGCGGTCATCGCGGCGAAACGCCTCGCCAGGGCGTCGACGGTCTGGGCGGGCAGACGGCCGGACGGGCGGACGGCCAGGAGCACGATGCCCGCGATGAGCACCGCCCGTCTGCCCGTCCGTCCATCCGCCCGTCGTGTGGTCAAGGAATCCTCACCGGTTGGCTGGGTACGCCGCGCCGCGCTAGCTCCAGCACCACCATCGGCAGGAGGCGGTGCTCGGCTTCCAGGACGCGTGCCGCGAGCGTCTCGGGTGTATCGCCCGGGCGTACGGGGACGCGCGCTTGCGCGATGACCGGGCCGCGATCGTACTGCTCGTCCACGTAGTGCACGGTGGCGCCCGACTCGGCCGCCCCGCTCGCCAACACCGCGGCGTGCACGCGGTGGCCGTACATCCCCGGCCCGCCGAAGGCGGGGAGCAACGCCGGATGGATATTAATCATCCGCCAGCGAAAGCGGGCGACCACGTCCGGCGGGACGAGCTTCAGGTACCCCGCGAGAACCACGAGGTCGACGCCCGCGAGGGCGGCGAGCAGCTCCGCGGAATTCCCGGCGTCGCGCAGGACTGCGGTGGGGATCGCCGCGCGGCGAGCCCGGTCGAGCGCGCCCGCGCCGGGCCGGTCCGCGACGACGAGCACGACGCGGGCGATTGATGAGGGTTGTAAAAGCGGGGATCCGTGCAGCGCGTCGAGGAGCGCCTGGAGGTTCGTGCCGCCGCCTGATGCGAGCACGGCGACCCTGACCGGCGCGGCTCCTCCCGTCACTGATTCCGGGTGCAGCGTGCGACGGACTTCGGTTTGGAACCGCTGGTCACGCTCAGGGAGAAGGGGCCAGTGGCGTACTTCGTCCCCGTGCTGTTCACGACGATTTCGTACTCACCGTCCTGACGGAAGGTCACCGTCAGGCGGGCGTTGCAGTTGCCCCCGGAGTCGTCGTCCTCGAAGTCCCACCCGCCGCTGATGCCGGGTCCGCGCAAGAAGAGGTACGCGTCGAACGCGTCGGACTCGAGGTCGATGGTGACGGTCTGACCGGCGCGCCCTTGGATCGTCCACGCCTGGGCGTAGGTGCTGTCGTTCGAAACGAGGACATCGCCCCTGCTGAGCGCACCGTGGTGCGTCCGCCCGACCACGATCGCCTGGCGGCCGCCGGCGGCGGGCGGGGCCGAAACGGGTGTCTGCGCGGCGGTGGGCAGGGGGAACGGGAGGGGGAGGGCGACGAGCGCGAGGACCATCAGGGGACGAATGGCGCGCACACCTGCTCCTTGGAGGTGGAAAGGCGTTCGCCCTAATGTGGCGATTTTGCGCGCCGAGTGTTAGTGCGGCCCGCGCAGAATCTGGTCCGCCGCTCCGAGAAGGTCCGCGACGACGGTCACATGCAACGCCCGGGCCTGACCCTGGTGCAAGTTGCCCAGACCGGTCGTCACGAGAATCGCGCGCCCGCCGAGCAGGCGGGCGGGTTGCACGTCGGAAAGCCGGTCGCCGACCCACCACGAAGGGGTGAAATCGATGCCCAGCGTGGCTTGGGCGTCGCGGAACAGCTTGGTCCCCGGCTTGCGGCAGGCGCACGGCCCGGTGAACTGCGGGTGGTGAGGGCAGACGTAGGACCCATCCAGCCGTGCGTGGTGAGCGGTGAGCAGTTCTTTCAGACGCGCCTGCACGGCCTCGTACTCCGCCAGCGTGTACAGTCCGCGCGCGATTCCCGATTGGTTGCTGACGGTAACGACGAGATAGCCTGCGGCGTTGAGGCGGTGAATTGCCTCCGCGGCGCCGGGGAGGAGCTTGACCTTGTTCGGCTCGTGCAGGAAGCCCTGGTCTTCGACGATCGTGCCGTCGCGGTCGAGGAACACGGCGGGGGCCATCTGGGCCATTAGCGGTCAGCCGTCAGCGCGGCGACCGCCGTCTCGACCTGGGTGGGAAAGATCGTACGGGGGTCCAGCACGACACGGTCATCGGTGATGCGGGCGATGATTGGTGGGTCCCAGCTTCGCAGCCTTGCCACCAAGGTATCGGGTCCCGGGTACCGGATTGCCACCAGCCACGTGGGGAGTTTCGCCCCGGGGAACGAGCCGCCCCCAACCTCCGACTCTCCCGCGACGATCTCCGCCCGCTCCCCCACGCCTTTTTTCAACGCCTCCGCGCGCCGCTTTATGTCTTGTTGGTCTTCCGTCAGCATGCGCAGCACCGGAATCTCTCGGCGCGCGGTCTCGGGGTCGCGATACAGAGCGAGCGTCGCCTCGAGCGCGGCGAGGGTGAGCTTGTCGGCGCGCACGGCGCGCGCGATCGGATCGGCGCGGCAGGCGGCGATCGCGGCCGCGCTCCCGACGAGAATCCCTGCCTGCGGGCCGCCCAGCAGCTTGTCGCCGCTGAACGCGACGAGGTCGGCGCCACTGGCGACGGCATCGCGCACCGTCGGCTCGCCGCTCAACCCCCAGGGGGAAAGATCGAGCAACAGCCCGCTTCCCAGGTCGTACAGGCAAAGTGCGCTGCGCGCGTGGGCCAGCTGCGCCAGCTCGCGCGCGGGCACGTCGGCGGTGAAGCCGCTGACTTGAAAGTTCGACCGGTGCACCTTGAGCAGTAGGCGAGCCTCCACCTCATAGTCTTTACGGTGTGTCCGGTTCGTGGTCCCGACCTCGACCAGCGTCGCGCCCGATCGGGCCATGATGTCGGGAATCCGGAACGACCCGCCGATCTCCACCAGCTCGCCGCGCGAGACGGCGGCCGCGCCGCCGCGCGCCAGCGCGCTCAGCGCCAGCAGCACGGCGCCCGCGGCGTTGTTGACGACGAGCGCGTCGGCTGCGCCGCTCAGCTCGACGAGTAGGTCGCGGCAGTGGGCATGGCGCGAGCCGCGGGCGCCGCGGCCGAGGTCGTACTCCAGCGCCGTGTACCCCGCGGCGGCGCGGGTCAGCGCCGCAATCGCCGCGGAAGCGAGCGGGGCGCGGCCCAGATTGGTGTGCAGCACCACGCCGGTCGCGTTGATCACCGGCGCGAGCGACGGCGCCACGAGGCGCGTCACGGCCGCGCGCACCGCGACGTCCCACCCCTCGGCGGGCGGTGTGCCACCGTTGGCGCGGGCTGCCTCGACCGTCTCCCGCACCGCGCGCACCACGAGGCCCCGCGGGTGCGTGGCGAGTAACGGCGCGACGCCCGGCTCGGCCAGGAGGGCATCCACGGCGGGAAGGCCACGGCGGCGGTCGTTCACGGCGGCTTCGGCGGCCCGGGCCGGCCGGCGCGCGTCGTGTCTCGTGGCGCTGCGGGTTTGGGCACGGTGAGCACCGCCTGCCCGTCGGCGACGGCCCCGTTGAGGTTCCGGGCGCCGCGAACGCGGATCAGGTAGCGCGTGTCGGGAACGACGGGCCGCGCCAGCCGCAGCACGACCCGGTCGAACGGGGCGGGGCGCTGCGCCAGGAGGCGGCGGAGCTCAGCGGTGTCCGCAGCGGCGGGCGTCCCCCTCGCAGCAGCCCCGAGGGCGCCCGCTGCTCGTGGGACGCCCGCCGCCGCGGGAGCACCCGCCGCACGCGCCGTGTCCCGCCCCGCCGTATCCGCGCGCTGCTTGGCGCTGTCGGCTTTCGCCCGCTCGGCTGCCGCCAACGAGTCGTACTGGCGCGGGGTGAGCACCGCGGTCACGGTCACCGCGCTCGAGTCAGGAAGGTGAAGGACGCGGATCCGGCTCGTGTCGAGCGGCGCCGCCGGGTCGAGCGGTTGGCTGAACTCGAGCCGCAGCGAGACGGAGTCCAGATTGGCGGCGGCGCGCAATCGCGGCCCCGCGGTGTCGTGCACGAACGTGAACAGCGTGACGGTGGCGCTCGAGTCGACGGTGACAGCCGTCGAGTCGTACGCTTCGCGCCTGTCGCGCTGCCGATTGCTGTTCTGGTCGAGCGTGGCGTACACCAGGTAGCGTCCGGGGCGCAGGGCGCCGAGCTGGAACCGGCCTGCCGAGTCGGCGAGGGTGCGGTAACCGACCGAATCGGGGATCGGGACGGCCTCGATCAGCCCGCTCGGCAGCGCACGCTGCTCAGCCCACTGCAGGGCGGTGCCGCGGAGCGTCGCGTGCCCTATCTCGGCGCCGGTGGAGAAAAGGACCACGCGGCCGCTGTCGAGCTTGTTGCGGCGCAGGTCGACGACCCCGGGGAACAGCTCCAGGCGATAGACGCGGCCGGGCTTCCAGCCTTCCTTGGGCTTCACGCGGATCTTGGTGCGGCCCCAGCTGACTTTGACGTCGCCATTGACCGGCGAGAGCAACACCAGGCGCGCCAGACCGGTGAGGCCGCCGCCGCCGCCGCCCCCGAATCCTCCGCCCGCCCCGCTGCCACCGGCCATCTCGTCGATCACCTCGTCGAACTGGATGACGGCGTCGTCCTTCCAGTTGGGGACGACGGTGCCCGATTCGGGCTGCACACTGGCGATCCGCGGCGGGGCCGTGTCGGGCGGCCCGCCCGGCGGGTCGCCCTGATTGGCGCAGGCGTAGGCCCCGGCCGCGACGAGCGCGGCTACGAGCAGCCCAGCGCCTTGAGCTTGCCGGCCAGCACGGCGCGCTGGTCGCGCCACGCCTTCTCCTTCTCCCGCTCCCGCGCGACGACCTCGGCCGGCGCGCGGGAGACGAAGTTCTCGTTCGTGAGCTTCGCCGCGAGCCCCGCGAGGTGGCCGTCGAGCCGGCTGAGCTCGTGGGACAGGCGGCTGCATTCCTGCTGCACGTCGATCGCGCCTTCGAGTGCGACGATGACTTCGCTGCCGTCGCCGAACACGGCGTGGGCGCCCCCCCCCACGCTGGCGCCGGCGGGCCCGCCGTCGATCGTCAGGCTCTCGAGCTGGCCGAGGCGCAGGATCGTGTCGCGCTCGCCGGCGAACGTGGCGGCGCGGTCGCCGCCGCGCGCTACGATCGTGGCCCGGAGCCGGGTTTTGGGCGGGATGCGGTATTCGGCGCGGATGCTGCGGATGAGCTCGATCGCCGTCTTTACCCGCCCGAAGTGCACATCGGCCTCGGCGTCCTCCAGCTGCCCCTGGGGCCGCGGCCACGGCGCCACGATCAACAGCTCGTCGGCGGTGCGGCCGGGCAGCTTTTGCCACAGCTCCTCAGTAATGAAAGGAACGACGGGGTGCAGCAGGCGGAGCACGACGTCGAAGCAGTACGCTAGGACTGCGTGGGCGGCCGACGCCGGGGCAGCCCCCCTCGCAGCAGCCCTGAGGGCGCCCGCTGCTCGTGGGGCTGCCCCGGCGTCGGTCGTCGTACCCAGGCGGGGCTTCACGGCTTCCACGTACCAGTCGGCCAGCTCGTTCCACGCGAACTCGTAGCACCGCTTGGCCGCCTCGTCGAGCCGGAACTGCTCGAGGGAGGCGGTGGCCTCGCGGGTCATCGCCTGCGCGCGCGACAGGATCCAGCGGTCGGCCAGGGTGAGCTGCGTTCGGTCCACGCCGTCGATGGGCGTCACCTCCGCCGGCAGCTGGCTCAGGATGAACCGCCCGATGTTCCACAGCTTGTTCGCGAAGTTGCGGCCCGGCGCGAACGTAGTCTCGAGGTCGTTCGGGTCGACGATCACGTCGGCGCCGAGCGAGCCGCCGCCGATCAGCGTCCACCGCAGCGCGTCCGTCCCGTAAAGCCGCACCACGTCGCGTGGGTCGATCCCGTTCCCCAGCGACTTCGACATCTTGCGATGCTGCGTGTCGCGCACCGTCCCCGTGAGGTAGACGGTCGTGAATGGTAGGCGCCGGTCCATGAAGTGGTAGCCCGACATCAGCATCCGGGCTACCCAGAAGAAGAGGATCTCCGGGGCGGTGACCATGGTGTGGCCGGGATAGAAGCGCTCGAGATCGGGAGTCCGCTGCGGCCAGCCCAGCGTCGCGAACGGCCAGAGCCACGAGGAGAACCAGGTGTCGAGCACGTCGGGGTCCTGCTCGACGGGCCCGCCGCCGCCGTCGCATTCCGGGCACGTGGTCGGGTCGGTGCGGTCGGCCCACTGATGCCCGCAGTGTTTGCACGTGAACACGGGAATCCGGTGCCCCCACCACAGCTGGCGCGAGATGTTCCAGTCACGGATGTTCTCCATCCAGTGCTCGAACGTCGCCCGCCACCGCTCCGGGACGAGGCGGAACGCCCCGCGCCGGTACTCCGCGAGCACCGGCTCGGCCAGCGGTCGCATCTTCACGAACCACTGGTCGGAGAGCCGTGGCTCGACGACGGTCTCACAGCGGTAGCAGCGGCGCACCGAATGCTGATGCTGCTCGACCTTCGCGAGGAGGCCGTCGCGCTCGAGCTGCTTGACGATGCGCTTGCGAGCCTCGAAGCGATCCAGGCCTTCGAGATCCGGTGGCACTCGACGGGCGGACGGGCGGTCGGGCGGGCGGGCCGTCGTAGTTTCCGGCCGTCGGCCCGTCCGGCCATCCACCCGGCTGGGTTCACCCAGCGTTCCGTCCTCCCGCATGATCAAGGGCATCGGCAGGCGATGCCGTAACCCAATCTCGAAGTCGCTGGCATCATGCGCCGGCGTGACCTTGACGAATCCCGTGCCGAACGCCCTGTCCACGGTCTCGTCGGCGATGACGGGAATCTCCACGTTGGCGATGGGGAGCCGCAGGTTCTTCCCCACGGCCGGCCGGCCGCGGGGGTCGTCGGGGTGCACGGCCACCGCTGTGTCCCCCAGCATTGTCTCGGGCCGCGTCGTCGCCACCGTGACGAACCCCGAGCCGTCGACCAGTGGATACTTGATGTGGTACAGGTTGCCGCTCGTGTCGTGGTGCTCGGCCTCTTCGTCCGACAGGGCGGTGAGGCAGTGCGGGCACCAGTGGATCACGCGGTGGCCGCGGTAGATCAGCTGTTCCTCCCACAGCGTCACGAACACCTCGCGCACGGCGCGGGAGTACGCCTCGTCGAGGGTGAAGCGCGTGCGGCTCCAATCGCAGGAGCAGCCGATGATCTTGAGCTGCTCGATGATCGTGTCGCCCGTCTCGCGCACGAACGCCCACACGCGCTCCACGAACGCTTCGCGCCCCAGGTCGAAGCGGGTCTTGCCCTCGGCGGCGAGCTGCTTTTCCACCACGTTCTGCGTCGCGATGCCGGCGTGGTCGGTGCCGGGGAGCCACAACGCTGCGCGCCCGCGCATCCGCTCGAACCGGATCAGCACGTCCTGAATGATGTTGTTGAGCCCGTGCCCGACGTGCAGCACAGCGGTCACGTTGGGAGGCGGGATGACGATGATGTAGGGTTCGCCGCTTGCGCGCGGCGCAAAAGCGCCCCGCTCGAGCCACCGCCGATACAGGCTCGGCTCGACGGCGCGGGGATCGTACTGTGGGGCGAGCTCGAAGCGGGGCGCGGGCATTCCTTAATATAGAAGCGGCGGCTAGAATACCTTCCAATGGCCGACGAATCAAACGTGTTGCCGCCGAGTCGCATCGTGCGCTGGATGCTCCTCGGCGTCGTGATCTTCTTCGCCATCGGGCTCTACTTCCGGTCTGGAACAAAGCTCCCGACCGTGGGCCCGGCGCCCGCCGACACGACCACGCCTCTGCCGGCTCCGGCCCGCTAGCCCCACTACCGATGGCCGCCGAGATTCGCGTCACGCTCCCCGACGGGAGCCAGAAAGCCCTGCCGGCCGGCTCGACCGGCGCCGAACTCGCCAAGGCGATCGGCCCCGGGCTCGCCAAAGCCGCCCTCGCTATACGGGTGGACGGACAGGTGTGGGACTTGTCGCGCCCGCTGCCCGACGGGCAGAAGGTTTCCATCATCACCGACAAGGATCCGCAGGCGCTCGACGTGCTGCGGCATTCGTCGGCGCACGTGCTGGCGACGGCGGTGCGGCAGCTGTTCCCGCACGCCAAGATCGGCTTCGGGCCGCCGATCGAGGACGGGTTCTACTACGACTTCGAGGTCCCGACGCCGTTTACGCCCGAGGACCTGCAGGCGATCGAAGCGAAGATGGCCGAGGTGGTGAAGGCCGATTACCCGTTCGTGCGCGAGGAGGTGTCGCGCGCCGAGGCCAAGAAACGCTTCGCCGACGATCCGCTGAAACTGGAACGGATCGACGATCTCAAAGAGGGCGAAGTCATCTCGGTGTACACCGACGGGCC